>DIHK01000025.1:0-60255 GCA_002420115.1 Nitrospira sp. UBA5698 | reverse complement strand
TGGTATTCGTCTCCGAATTGATACCCATCCCGATTGCGGAAGGTATGGCGATAGCTAGCGAAGGCAAACTGGCTCAACCGATGAGGGATTAACTCATAGGTCTGATAAATCGAGCCGATGAGACCAACCTGGCCACGCCCCAGTTGTCCCAGAGGATTCCAAGATCTGCCCTGAGCTATCCCGTGCCTGGGTATCCCCGGTCGGCAATTCAACGCCGAACCCCATGACGACAGTGTGGCGAAGCGCCGGCAACACGTTGTACTTGGCCGTCATCCGGACGTCGCCGAACCCATTATCTGAAAAATTGACCGGCTCGCCGGCCTCGGTTGCCGACTCGCCGAGCCCATCGATGTGCAGGTGCTTACGCTTGAGATACGGCACGGTCAATTGAAGGGCAAGCCGGTCCGTGACGCCATAGTTCAAGTCGAGCGTATAGGTCTGTGTGATGGTTCGCACTTCCTGGTGGTGATCTAAAATCAACCGTTGCTGAGCCTGATCTGCCGCTGGAATAATCCCGGTGGCGCCGCTGAGCAATCGCATCGGAGTATAGTTGTAGATACCACTCACCGTCAGCAGGCCTTGTTGTGGGATCTGTTGCTGCGCTCCGATGACCACAAAGCAGCTGACGGCGCCACACGAGGCAGGCGCCTCCGATCTCATCAACATAGTGGAAAGTGCCAGAAAGAAGAGAAATGACACATGCTGAGCAAATCGCATGATACGAGCTCCTTCGATGATCGGTTCACGTCTTCCGCCAAAAAGAAGACGCACCGAGAGAATGACGAAAACGCTTCCTCACGATCCTCTCTGGGTGGACGTGCCGTGGGCACGGATACCAGTCCATGCGAGGTTGCAAGCGGGCTGATGAACAGATGTGGCTGAAACCGATCAGCCCTCGGAGGGCGGCCCTCGGGTGAACAAGTGGGTCGGCGGGACGTTCCGCCTAGGGGACGGATGACTTGAGTCGAGAGCCTCTTCCTCCGCATGCTGAGCGGCAGTAAGCGGGAGGGAGGTATTCATGGCCTGACCGACGGCACAGAACCAGGCACAGAGCGGACTCGAATGGCTGTTCGAGCGATGGTTCCCGTGATCGACCTCATGCACGATCAGGTGGGGACTGACCACGACGATCGAGGCGAACAGCATCCCTGCCAGCACGATTACGAGAGGCAATCGGAATTGAGCACGCATAGACGGAGAGTTTTCCTCAGTCAACAGAGCCGCATCCACGATAAGAGAATCCATCGGCTTCTTATCGTGTCTGTCGCCGTTCTATGAGAGATACAAGAAAAGAACTGTAAGATGGATTACAGTTGTGGACCAGCCGCAACCTAGTTGCACACCCGCTAAACAACTGTCAGGTATTGGTCCTGGTATTGTCGTGCAGGAACGATGATTTAAGAGATTCCTCCTCAATGCCCTTGATGTCGTGTGAGCACCCGTCGTTCTGCTTCCAGCCAATGCTCCACATCGTGCCCATGTGCACATCCGCACTCACAGAAGAGCTGATAGGCGAGAGCGCGGATTTCTTCTTGAGCGATCTCACGGTCTATCCCGGATGAGTTTCCTCTCTTAATGTTGTTTTTCTCTTTGCTCATAATCCCTCCCCCTTTGTGTCAGATGGCCAGGACCTTCCCTATTAGGAGTCTTTCTACCTGACTTCTCCGCCTGCCGGCTGTAAGGTGCCTTACAACCACCAAGAGATTTCACCAAGGGTATGGTCTACCGTCAGAGGCGAGGCGGATGGTAGAGGAACTTCCGAATCGATGGCAGCAGGTCGTTAACAAAGACCGGCAGCGCTAGGAGGTGCCCACGATGGGGATTAAGGTGCGCGCAGTCAGGTCTGTCGCTTGAAATAGGAGTGTCGGGGTACGATAATTTCAGCTCAACGATCCCCCGCACGAGGAACAGGGGCTTGCTGGAGTCGGCTCAACGGCTCTCTCCGGGTCGGCGACCGGAGTTCCGCCTCGTATGAATTCTACCCACCGTCTGGTCCGATATCGGACCATCAATTTCGGGATGAGCAGCAGCAGGGCGACCATGGCGAGGCCTAACACGATCAGCACCCATTCTCCCGAGACCACTTGCTCACCCGCATAGGTCAGCAGAAATGTTGGACCGATCATTCCCAGCAATGTCGCCACTGCGAACGCCCGCAGGGACATGTTGGTCAGTCCTGCTCCATAACTGATAAGGTCGAATGAAAATATCGGAAGCAATCGGGATAGGAAAACAAAGAGGGCAAGATGTCGATCTGAACAACGTTCACAAAACGTGATGTCGATTCGAAGGAGTCTCGTCAATGCCTCTCGTCCCAAGGACCGCCCGATCAGGAAGCTCAGAATGGCCCCAATCTCCGCTCCAATGACCGCATACATCGTGCCCAGAGTCACACCGAAGGTCGCCCCTGCGGCAAGATCAAGAGGTAAACTGGGAATCGGACTGATCACCACCGCCATCGCCATCAACAACATGAACACGAATGGGCCGAACGGACCGGCTGCCTGGAGTTGTCCGCTCAGCCGTTCCGTATCGAGTAGTCGGCCAAAGTCGTCCCAGAATGCGACGACAACACTCACGCCGATTACTGATCCGATCAGAATGAGCTTGAACATCATTCGAAGCAACGCAATGATCATTCCTAGTACTTGATTCAGCTAGAGCACCATGCCACTCCATTTGCTGATCTTGGCTCTTCCACCTGGGCGGCCAGAAAAAAGATGTAGCAGGGCTTACCTCTCCGCCATCATGGCCAAGACGAACAGCTTGCCGATGACATCCAGGTAAGTTTCAAGATCCCGGCTGGATGTGTGATCGTCCCTTACTCGCACATCTCTGAGAAGACGCACGAAGGCATTCCCGTCCCGAGGCGGTGTGTTTCTTCCGAGAAGGTGATGGCTTATCGGGGCATCTAGGGTTCGGAAGGCCAGGCGAGTCTCTCCGCCGCCGATAACCGAGCTGCCTTCGATCGGAAAAGTCCCGTTGAGCACCTCAGTCTCCACGAGTCTCTGCACAGGACTCACCACGTAGTACGCTTTCACCAGCGTGGCATTCAGTATGTTAGCCAGGTCGACCTCGACTTGGCCGATGGCTTCTTCGCCCAGGAGTCCGCGCCCCATGAGATGGAGTTCTGAGCCGAGACTCGCGAGGGTATTGCCAAGGCGCGATCCAATTTCTTCCACAGGTGGGGAATACCATTTCAAACCGGTAGGAGCAAACACCAATGCTTCACCTTGGACCACATTATCCGGGCACCCCAATCTGAATGTCATGGAGGTCGGCGACTCATGACCACCAAGGTTAATCAGCGTTCGATAGGTTGGGAGATTGTTATAGGTCTCGTAGGGAATGATGTCATAGCCGGCGGTCTGTAGATCTTCCACGAGCTGTGTATAGGCTTGATCGGCCAGAGATTGCATCCGGTCTTCAGAGAGACTCAAAACAACCGCCTTGTGACCGTGGGGGACGGTACGGATCTCTCCGGGCACTTGACGGCGTTGATCTGCGGGTAAGGGCAAGAGCAGTTTCGTGTCGAATTCAATCCCGAACGAGGTGATGGCGAGCCTTCGATTGGGCAGTTGGCCCACCCCCTCTGTTTCGATATACCGTTCAGCCTGTGCCACGGGCAGTGGCTGGCTGGTGTAGGGACTCGTATCGACACAACCGGAGAATGATGAGCCAATGAGGAAAAAGGTGACGAGGAGTACGGGTGGCATCGGGTGCCTCCTTTCGATTCTACACTCTCGCGAAGTCTTGTATCGGTCTCGACCGTCGTTTCATCAGTGTCCCCACTTCTTAGGGAGCCGTGAACACCTGCGTGTCCGGATGAAACGCGTACCAAGCGAACCAAAAGGCCGTCACGGAAGGAAACGGCTTCCCGTCGTCGTCAACGACCGAACCACTACGAGAAGCTGCGTTGAAGCACACGGTCACTCGCCGTCCATTCACGTGGTCGACCAGGGGTGACGAGACTTTTCTCAGTTCCATAAAGGGATAGGCTTTGGTGACGCCCTGGATTTCGAGGCCGATCACCCATTCCTTGGGGTGGTAACGCGAATCGACATGGGTCGTGTCGAAAAACAGCTCTGAGCTTTCGTCGTATCCCGCGTAGGGATCGCGATCGTAGTTACGGAATGAGCCGGTTCTGGTCGAGAGGACGACGGTAGAGGGATGGGCGGTGTGCCACTCCCGCCAGCTCGTATGTTCCAGAAATATCGGAGTGAGCTTCTCTCCCATTAACGGACCAGCTACGGCATGCATACCGACTTGTGACCAGAGGCTCTCGGTCTGATGGTCGTACATGAGCAGGTCGCTTTGGTAGAGCAGGCCGGAGACACCGAAGGTATGGCGCTGTCCCTGCACGTCGGCCTCGAAGGCCATGCCGGTACCGCAGAGAGGGCAATAGGTGATGACGACGGCCTTTCCCCCGATCACGTCGTTGACAATTTCATGCCAATTGAGAATCTTGATCGGATAGGCTTTGGCTTCTGTACCGGCTGTCAACCCGAGGACTCGATCGTCGTCGCGGAGGAACGTGGCATCTGCGGCAGAAGCGAACTTCGGAATCAGAATGGCCGGAATGCCGTCCTTCCCAGGCCCGCCATCCACGAGCTGGTCCAGCGGGACGCTGTGACGCGTCAGATCGAAGGTGGTGGTCGGAATCTTTCTGAATCCCAGCCAAGCGGCGAGGATCAACACAGCGCCTCCGGCGAGAAGCAAGACCCAGCGCCATTGCGGGGAGGTGAGACGGCACCACCAGGTTGTACTGATCGACGATGGGAACGTCATATGTGCGCCACGGTTTGTCAGCCGAAGATGTAACTCATTTCAATCGCCTCGGGGTCTGAGTAGGGGGTACGGAAGTTGTTCCCAGTGTTTCTGGTTTCTGGCACCGGGCAGGCTCAAGGTCGGACAGATAGCGATCAAATGCTTGAAACATTCGAATCGTCGACACAATCGACTCGCATCTCCGAGGGCCCACAGGACTCAGATAGAAGGCATGCGGAAATGCAGTGATCAGGTACGTGCCTCTCCTATTCGTGGTGATGGCCAGTGCCACGATGTGTCTGGTACAAGCATCAAGGGCATCCAGACCCACCTCGTCCTTGAAGAGTTCCCAAGCGGCTTCGAGATAGGCCGGGTTTCTCTCCAGAGCGGCGAACAAGTCGGGCACGAACGTAGTGCCTAATGTCTCGGTGATGTCCTTGAAGACTGTCTGTGTGGCTAGATAGCGCGAGCATTCAGCATCGTAATGGGACCGTTCCGACTGCTCGACTGCTGTCGGGGAATACGAGGAGTTGACGTACTCGACCCTCTGTGTACTTGCCGTCTGATTCATAGGTTGCACATCCGAATGGTCTCCAGGAGCCATTCCCTGCTCGGTGTGCCGAAAACAGTTGGCACACCGTTGATCGTGATAGCCGGCAGAGTGTTGAAGCCCATCGCCTTTACTTCATCCTCCCAGAGGGGGTGAACGGTCACTGTCCATTCTGGATATGCTGTTTCCACTTCTCTCGCGAGTCGCAGGATCGACTGCTGTGATAGGCAACTGTTGTGGAAGTAGAAATCGACTCGCCGCATGAGACGCAGCATAGGCCGGTCTGTTCAGGGGAATCTGTAAGCTGGATCACAAGGCTGAAATGGCCACTCCGATTAGAAGGTGGCTCGAATGGAAGGCCAATGTTACAAAGTTCTCATCGAACTGTTGTCCAAGCTGATCCAGCTTACCTTCGGCTGGACTGACGTTCACCTCCACCGCTTCCGCCTGCGCGGCAAAGACTACGGCATCCATCGGGACTACGGGCCATGGTATTCTAGAACGCGCGGCGTTCTTCCGTTTCTGCCGTCAGGACAAGCCAAAATGGAAAGAGGCAAGACTCATGTCTTCGCGGCTTGCAGCGCAGTCCGTAGGGCTTGAATAGTCAAGGGCGCATTCCCTTCGCTGCGATTATTCACCAAGACATACGCCTTTCGCTTCTCTCCCACCGCTTTCTTCACCAGTTCCACGGTGTCTCGCCGCATCTCTGGAAGTTCTTCCACAATCTTTGTGTACGGCTCCGCTCGTTTCTTCGCCACTTCATAGGACATCTTGAGCGGCGTTAGAAGTCGCACAACTGTGAAGGGAGCCGTGAAGCAATCCTCCATCCTTTGATTCTGCTCCCGTAACGGTGGCATGTAGGACCAGTGATTGTAGACATGGGAAACGCCGTGTTGCTCTAACACCTTGCGATAGTCAGGACCCAGCAACCCTGCGTTCCTGATCTCTACCGCATAACGAAAGTCCTTGGGGAGTTGGCTAAAGAAGCTATCCAGGAGTAGGCAGAAGTCCTCGCTCGACATGCCGTGTCGTTGAAACTCGAAGAGAAACGGGCCGGTGTGCGATTCGAACTTCGCTTCGCGGTAGGGAGTAAGCACCAGATCATTGAATAGCTTGGCATCAAGAAACCGAGGATTGGGTTGTCCAGCCTTCACGCCATACCGAGCTTGGTTCGCGTAGGTCGGAATCGTGATCTCCTCCCACACCTTGAAGCACATCTCAAAATCTTCAGGGATCTGGTTCAGATAGTGCCGAAGCTGATTGGCGGTCGGGGGTCGGTAGAACGTCGAGTCATTGCCGACTGTGCGAAAGCAGGGCTCACCGTTGTAAAGATACTGACAATATTCACCCAGACATTCCCGCGCAAAGGTTGTCTTCGCGTACTTCTTGAGATAGACCTGACCTTGCCAGCCTTCGTAGGTCCATGTGGAGGTCCCGAAGCGAATCAGGGGTGAGAGCGGCATGGAGCGAGAGTTTACTGTCTACACACTTAGCTCCTCAAGAGGCTCACTCGATGCCGGGATTCCACCGGTGGTCAAGAGTTGTAGTGTTTTCACGGTGACCGAGACGGTCGAAAAATGCTCTTCGACCAAGCCTGTCACTACATAGGCTTGGTTCGTCGCTAGGAGATGACAGTAGCGCCGGTAAGTGGTGGGAAACACCGTGGCATCATACATGCTGGTCTGGTCCTCTAGCGTCATGAACTCCATCGGCTCGCCTTTCTTTGTGGAGACAATTTTCTCCGTGAGGAGCCAGCCAGTGAGGGTGACTTCTTCCCCCACATACTGAGTTAAGTCATTGGCGAGAATATGTGAGGTGCCTGCCAGTGAATCTTTGAACTGGTCAAGCGGATGGCACTGTAAGGGAAAGCCGCAAAGGCTTAGTTCATGATGCAGCTTCTTCTGTGCTGAATACTCTGTGGGAATTGGGATGGGGACCGATGGCTTGTTCGCCTGCGCGGCAAAGACGCGCCAGAGGAGGGCCGGTCTCGTGAGTTCTCCGGCAATGGAATCGAAGCATCCGGCTTTGATCAACAACATGGCTTGGGCGTAGTCCAGCTTCACGCGACTCAAGAAATCTGATGGCGATCGGTAGAGACCGTGCTGTTCTCGCTCCGCAATGACCTGCTTGGCAAGGTCTTTTTGAAAACCTTTGATCTGCATGAACCCGACACGAACCGTCTTGCCTGATCCAGTATAGGCCCAGGTACTGGCGTTGATGTCAGGCGGCAGGATGGTCAGTCCCATGCGTCTCCCTTCAGACAGATAGGCGAAGGCCGAATAGTACCCGCCTTGATTGCTGACGACCGCCGCGATGAACTCCGCTGGATAGTGCGCTCGGAGATACGCGGACTTGAAGCTGACTTGTGCATAGCTGGCACTATGCGGCTTACAGAAGCTATAGCCCGCGAAGCTCATGATCATGGTCCAGATCGCATCGATCACGCGACATTCCACACCACAGGTCATGGCTCCCTGATAGAACTGGCGTTGATAGTCACGCAGTTGCCGTTCCTTGTGCTTCTTGCTCAACACCTTCCGAAGCTGATCGCCATCTTCAACGGAAAATCCACCCAAGGCGACCGCCACTTTCATGACATCTTCCTGATAGACCATAATGCCGTGTGTCTCCGCGAGGACCTCATCGAGCAGCGGATGCAGCGACTGATAACGCTGCCCATGGGCTCGCCGCACGAATTCATCGGCGAACACGTTCGCCGCAGGGCGGATGATCGACGACACCGCCACGAGATACTCAAAGACATCGGCCACGGCACGTCGAACCGGCGGCATGCCAACCCAGAGCTTCTTGAGCAAGAGCCGCGTCGCGGGAGACTCGACATAGAAACACCCCATGGTGTCTCCTCGTCGAATCAACTCGTTCGTGGCGGGATCACTGAGCGGGTCCCAGGTGGCATAGTCGATGACTCGGCCGGTGTTGCGTTTGATGGCCGCGAGCGCATCTCGGATCACGGCCAGCGACCGATTGCCCAAGAGATCGATTTTGACCAACCCAGCCTCTTCCGTCTGATCCTTCTCCCATTGGATCACCGGGAGATTGGAAGCAGAGATCTCCACAGGCACATAGCGCCGGATCTCATCAGGAACTAAGACGACGCCGCCAGGGTGGAGTCCCAGGTTCCTGAAGTGCCCGTCCAATTGCGTCGACCAGTAGAGGATATCCGGCCAAGGGTTTCTCAGGTTCAACGCTCTGCAAACATCCCGAGCCCAGTCTTGTACGGTCATCCCTGGCTGCACATCGACAAAGTCCGCCCGCCGTTGGAGAAAGTTCAGCACCTTGCCAATCTCTCCAGCAGGCAGACCATAGACCTTCGAGATCTCCCGCAAGGCGGCACGAGAGGCGAGGGTGTTCTGATTGGCGACCATGGCCGCGTGTTGGTGCCCATAGTGCGCGAACACCCAGTCGAGAATCTTTGGTCGCTCATCCCACGGGAAATCAATGTCGATATCCGGCGGATCGTGACGACCGGGATTGAGAAACCGTTCAAAGAAGAGATTATGTTTGATCGGATCAACATGCGTGATGCCGAGACAGTAGGAGACGATTGACGCCGCAGCGGACCCTCGACCACAGGTCCTGGGCGCTTGCCGCACGATCTCATCCACCACGAGAAAGTAGTCGGCATAGCCCTTAACGCGGATTACTGCGAGTTCCTTCTCGACCCGCTGTCGGACTATCGGAGACAAAGTCCCATAGCGCCAGATGGCGCCCTCGTAGGTCTTGCGGTGCAGGGTTTCAAAGGCGGCGTCTGAGGAGAGCTGACGGAAGGAGGGGAAGATGGTCTGTTTGAAGTCCCAATCGGTGTGGCACTGTTCGGCAATCTGCCGCGTGTTGGTGATGGCCTCTGGAACGTGAGGCAGATGTCGCGCAAGCTCCGGTTCCGGCATGAGCCAGTGAGAGGGGAGCGCACAGTGATCGGCCCGGAGTCGTGAGAGCGTCGTGTTCTCAGCAATTGCACGCAGTAGCCGATGGGCCTGATAGTCGGTTGGGTGGAGGAACGCAGCACGAGTAGTGGCTGCAGGTGGCAGTGTGAGTCGTCGGCTCAATGCGACCGAGTCTGGTAGGGTGGGACCCACGGTCAGCTCGACGTAGAGATCTTCTTGTGATTCCGCCTGCCAAGCGGTCAGTGCGACGGGATCATCAGACAGAATTACCAGCCCGGTGCGATGCTGGGCGACGGTCTGAATAAAATCAAACGACGCATCGCAGTGGCGAGCCGAGAGAATCCGGCAAAGATTGGCGTACCCGGCGGGATCCTTCGCCAGCAACACGGCTCGGTGTTGACCGAAGACGAGTTCTGCGCCGAGGATGGGCTTCAGTCCATGCTCACGCGCGACTTCGAGAAAGCGGATCGCGTCATAGAGTCCATTGGTATCAGTGAGGGCGAGATAGTCCTGTCCTTGGGATTGAGCTGTCCGACAGAGGGCCTCCAGCGTGGGCACGCCCCACATCGGCGAATAAGATGAATGCGTGTGGAGGTTGACGAAGGACACCTCAGCTACTCCTGCCATATCGAATGATCTGCTTACCGAATCGAGCATGGAGCAGATCAAGGGCGACGGCGAGCTTCTTGGCCCGATCCTGCCGACGTTGTTCCTCGACGGGCCGAGCATCGAACAGCACGCCTTGCTCGGTAAAGCTAGTCAAGGCAGCCATGCTCAGCGTCATCGCGCGGAGTCGAATCCTCCGGCGCATACACTTCTGGAAGAGTGACAGCACCACGTGAGATAGGTCACATTCCCAGCAGGTCTCGGGCGTTACGCGCTCGTGTTTTGTGACCTCAAGGTGATCGCTATAGCGGATCGTGAGGAACAGACGGCCACAGACGCGACGTTGACTCCGCAGTCTCCGGCAGAGCCGTTGCAGCATGTCGAGCAATCGGCCCGTCAGCACGTGATCATCAATCTCATCCGGGTCCAAGAGGACCGCCTCTTCGAGCTGGGGCTGACTCGCCGGTGGCAACACCGGCAACGAATCAATCCCCTGTGCCCAGCGGGAGAGCTGCCCGGCATAATCCCCCAACACTACTTCCAACGCATCGAGAGGACTCTCTGCCACATCGCCGAGCGTCTCGAGGTTCAGATCATCGAGTCGTAACAAGATTTGCCGCATACACGGCCGCTGCAAGCCGGGCAGGGTACGCACCGATAGCGGAGCCATGAACATCGGCTCCGACCCTGGGCGGACATCATACAGTTCTGACGGCTGAATCAACGTCGCTGCAGTCTGAGCCACCAGTTTGTTGCTCCCCACACCGGCGACCCCGTCGAGGCGATATTGAGTGAGGACTTCATGCTGGACCTTCGCCGCGATGTCGTACGCAGGTCCGAAGAGGCGTCCGGTCCCTGTCAGATCCATCACAAGAGAGCCGGATTGAACAGGCTCCCAGACCGGAGCATAGCGTCTCACGATGTGAAGCAACGACTTTTCCGCATTGCAGACACGAGAGGGATTCGGAGAGAGGATGTGCAGGGAGGGACAGACGCGTCGCGCTTGCTCGACGGACATGCCGATCGCAAGTCCTGCTTGTTCGGCTTCAGATGAGACTTCACGCAGGCACGCACGCGAGGTATTTAATGGAGCGATCGCGACTGGTCGCGTCGAGAAACTGGGATCATGCAGCCGCGCGACGGCGATTTCGAAGGCAGGAATCCCAAAGCAGACAATCTGGCGGTCCATGGTGCCAACAGCCGAGACCTCACTTTCGGAGATGACGGATGACGCCGACGACAATGCCTTCGATCTGGAAACTGTCGGACGGCTTGATGATGATCGGCTGCATGGCGTCATTGGCGGGATGAAGTTCCACCGTGCCCGCCTTACGATAATACGTCTTGATCGTGGCCTCGCCGTTCACCAGGGCAATGACGGTCTGCCCATTGCGGGCCGTCGCTTGCTTCTGCACCACGACAATGTCACCTGGGAAGATACCTTCATTCTGCATGGACGTGCCTTTCACCCGAAGGGCGAAGGTCTCTCCACGACCGACCATGCTTTTCGGCACGTCGACGCGCTCCATCTGAGGAATCGGTTCAATCGGAGCCCCCGCCGCAACAACCCCAGCCAACTGAATCTGGGAAGAGCTAAGCTGCATCAGGGCCAGTTCGACGGTAGTAGGGATCGGCACGATCTTCTGCTCGTACCGATTGATGGTCTGCCGCGTCACATTGAGGGTCTGCGCAAGGGTGTCTTGGGTCAACCCGAGAGAAGTCCGCACCTGTTTGAGCTCATGAGGCTGCATGTAACAAAATGTTACATGGCTTATGGAAAGCTGTCAACTGGCTTCCCCCTACCTTTTCGGTATGGTTATAAATTCTGAACCTTCGCATAAGTGCCACTCGCGAGAAGTGTGCGAAGGTGTCGGTCGGCTTATTCGACCGAACGTGTAAAGCATCACGTGAAAGGCTGCCGCACAGAAACGGGATAAATAAGCACGAATGTTCAATGGGCGAGAACGAAGTAGGGGAATCCATGACACTCTTAACAATTTGTGAGGCGGCGAAATTTTTGAGGCTTACAAAACGGACCCTCTATCAGCGAGTCGATATCCCTCGGGTTCGCTATGGGCATCGTGTCATGTTTGTAAGAGAAGATCTTGAAAGTTGGGTCAGAAGCTTATGTGAGGGCGGTGTGGTGAAAGACATCGATGAGCAGGGAGTGCTGCCGAAGCCCGTTGACGGCAGACCTGGCAAGGTCTACCATCGGAACCCTTTGTTTGTGTTGCCTCGTCATAAAGGCCTGCGATGAATATTCAGCGTATCAAGACTCTCAAGGGAACACGATCGATCCTGACCTATTGGTATCGTGGGAAACGCTACCGACCAGTCCTTGGATATAACTTGACCCTCGATCGTGAACGAGAGAGTGCTCTCGAAATCATGGCTGCGATTCATGCGAATTCATTGGAGCCGGAAATAAAGAAAGCGCCGATCCCTCTTACTGGGCAGCCTTCAACGTTGACGTTTGCTGAGTTTGTCCCCATCTACCTGCAATATCTCAAAGCCAAGCGGCCGAAGAACGATGGTCGGAATCAAACCGTTCTGACGCACCATCTTATTCCGCATTTTGGAAACAAGAAGCTCTCTGATATCCGCCTTGAGGATGGATTGGCTTATCTGGAAAAGCGTCGCTCTGTCTTGATCGGTCCGGACGAAAAGAAACGACATGTGGCTCCAGGGACGATTGAGCGAGAGTGTGCGGCCCTGATGGCAGTGCTGAATTTAGCCGTTGATATGGACCATCTGGATAAGAATCGGCTCAAGCGCTTGCCGGTGCCCGAATATGTGAAGCGCGAGCGGATTGTCGAAGGCTGGGAGCTGCTCAAAATCCGAGAGGCCGCCTCACCGAACGTGTGGCGGCTTGCGATGGCCGCGCTGCAGATCGGCCTTCGAGAAAACAAGCTGATTGAGATCCATGAAGAGTGGTTGATGCAACGGGGAGACGGCTGGTGGGTGGTTCCCTCGCCCGGCCAGACAAAAATCAAAGGTGTGCCTAAAATGGTTCCTCTCAATAGTCTGGCGTACGAGGCGTTGTTCGGAAAAACTCCAAGAATCGGTGGTCGATTCTTCCATCACTGGAAAGACGGGAATTCTTTCAAGCACACCTGGATGCGAACGTGTGAGCGGGCAGGGGTGCACGATCTGCACTTCCACGATCTTCGCCATACCTTCACGACCTGGCTCACACAATGTGGCGTCGATTACGCTGTGATCCAGACGTTAAAAGGTGAGCCGCTGCCTGGTTCGGCGAAGTATTACATTCACAATTGGAACGCGCGATTGCGGGATGCCGTGACACGGCTGGAAGCGTTTACGAAGGCAGTTCTAAGCGGGGAAAACGATGTTCAGGTGCCAGTTACTGCCACTTGGGTGCCACTTGCCAGTGGGTCAGAATCTCTAAGTACGCGGAATGTGGTGCCGAGGGACAGAATCGAACTGTCGACACCAGCCTTTTCAGGGCTGTGCTCTGCCAACTGAGCTACCTCGGCACAATGGGGACGACGAACGGGTCGCATCATACCAAGGTCGCACCCAAGACTTCCACATCTTTTGTAAGTCGTGATGTTCAGGCTGCCATGGCATTTCTGTGCTCGATCACGACCGGCTGTTAAGGGGAAAACCTTGTCGGTGGCACTGATGCCTATAGTGGCAGGCGATTAGATAGGGGTGTGAAGCTGATGAGCGTGAACCATGAGTTTTTGACGATTGGGGACACCGACTTTGTCGAAAATGCTCGTCAGATGGTGTCGAACCGTACTGCCAGAAATGGATAATTGGTGGGCAATGTCCTTGTTAGATAGTCCTTGCTGAACCAGATTGATCACCTCTCGTTCGCGCTCGGTCAGAACATCGGGCCAACCGGTTTGCCGTAGAATGGGTTGTCGCGGTGCCTGAAAAGACAGAGAGAGATAGTGGTGGGGTGTCGTATGGTCTCCAGCACCAGGGGAGTGACGTGAGTGTGGGGCAATCGCCTGGACTGCAGCAATAATGACCGCAGGTGGGTGGATTTTCAAGATCACTCCGTCGATACCGTACTCGAGTGCCTCGCGCACGGGATCTTTTTGTTCAAATCCGCTCAACAGTATGACTTTGCTGTATGGGGTGGAGTCCCGGAGCTGTTTATTTCATCGATGGCATCTCGCTCAGTTTCTGTATCGACAATGATGACATCCGGCTGATAGTCGGCGATGGCGCCAGAGGCGGTGAGGCGTAGAGTGGATGTGCCTACGATCCGGAAGGTGCGGGTGCTCTCAAGAATGGTCTGCAATAGAACCCAACCCAGATCAGAGACTGACCTTTGACGAATTCTGAGCTTCTAGAGCCTGGGGCGTTGCTAACACGAGCAGTGGCGTTGGTGGAGGAGCTGGCCCATTCTCCATTACCCAGGTCGTAACTATCACCCATACATCGGGGAATGGTCGATCCAGTTCATTCGATGCAGAGATTTCGACGGTGCCGGAGCCTGCGTCCATGCTTCTGCTGCGTTCAGGACTCTTGGGTCTTGGGCTGTGGGGACGGAAGATGCGGAAGAGCGCGTAGCTCATCAGCATTCTCCATCTCTCAGCGTTCTGTCAGGAAAGCCATCCCGATCAATGTCGGGGTGGCTTTCTTATTTCGAACACGATTCCCTCCTTGGATGTCCGTCATCGTCATTGTCTTCCTTCTGTGAGGCCTTGCGGTACCCAAAGGATTGTTCGACCAGTCGCATGCACGGTCCTTGGTCTCCTTCTCACCCCTGCTGCACAAGGTTGAAACATCTATTCAGCTGGTCCTATCTCAGGTATGATTTCCCGGGGTTCTGTCGAACCACGCGGAGGACTGAGGTTCTGAGTGTGATCGCGCGGTCATTCAACTAAGAGGCATGCATCAGTGAACGAATTTTCATCTGCCAAGTTGTTGATCACAATCGTTGTTCTTCTGTCGGGGCTGTGTGTCGTAGTGACTAACGGATTTGCCCAAGAGTCAGCACCTACGTCCCTGAAGCGAGTCGAGCTTACGCTCGGGACCTGGGTCTCGGTGGGGGATACTCGGTGGAGCCACAATGCCTCGTCGCAAGGGCTATTGGGGAATCCGACTTCGCGACTGACCTATGCCGATCATTCCACGAATGTTGCCGAACTGACCGCCAAGGTCTATTTCCGACCTCATTTCTTCGGGCGGCTTCAGGTCGGAGGGGCTCATATCGGAGGAGGGCGCCTGACCGACGACGATTTTCTCGCAGCCGATGGCGGGAGCCCCTCCCTGCGAACCCATAGCGATATCAGTGGATCCGGCCTGTGGTTCCTGAATGCCGATCTGGGTGGAGCCGTGATGACCTTTCCCCATGGTCGTGGTCAGCTGGATGGCTTTCTTGGTTTTCAATATTGGCGTCAGAAACATACGGCCAATGGGGTTCGGCAGATCGCTTGTTCGGCTGCCGGGGCCTCGACGGATTTGGATCCGGGCACACCGGGATTGGATCCGTTATGTATTCCAGGCGATCCGGGCGTCAGTCAGACGGTGGAGGTCATTTCCAACAGCAGTTCGTGGTATTCGCTGCGAGTTGGTGCTGCAAGCGAGTATCATCTTCTGCGATGGTTGAGCTTCTATGGTTCGATCGTGCTGAAGCCTATCAACCTCTTGACCAATGAGGACACCCATCATTTGCGGGTGGCCGGCGGTGAGTTGAGTGCCCCAAGCTTTACTATGCGCGGCATTGGGTTCGGAGCGGATGCTGACATCGGCGCAAGGGTGCATCTCACGCGGTGGCTTGCGGCACAAGTCGGCTATCGAGTCTGGTGGAATCGCCTGATCGACGGCACCTGGGAAAGTCATCTCGCGGATGGTCGGTCGGCGTCTTTTCCGCTCACGGAGTTTCAATCCCTCCGGCATGGTCTGACCGCTGGGCTTACAGCCTCCTTCTAACAGGACGCTGAAAAAGTCCGTCAGCTGTGTTCATGCGTCGCGTTCAAGCGCGTGAAGCGTATCTCGTGAGGCGTGGTTCGCTTGTGAAATACGAGATACGAACAACGAGGCGCGAGTGTGAGTCCTTACTGGAGGGAATTTTTGAAGATCCTGCTAAGAGCAGGGTATTCAGGAACAACTATCGCCTTGGACGCCCGGAGGGGAGGGTCTCTTCTTCGTATTCAATGAAGAGGTGTTTGGCTTCGGGATGGAGATGACCGGGATGCCCCTGTGGAATGCCCAACGTACGGAACAAGGGGGTCAGTCTCCCATTGGGATGCAGATACCCGGCTCTCAGAGGCACGGTGCGCTTGCTGTGTCGCACGAGTCGACAGGGGGTTGCCCGGATCGACGTCAACCAGTCGGCGATATCTTGTGGATTCCCGATGGAAGCTGAGAGCAGCAAGAGTCTCGCCTGGGAGGGGCAGAAAATAATTGTTTCTTCCCACACGACCCCGCGTTCCGGATCAGCCAGGTACTGTGATTCGTCCAGGATGACTAAGCCAAGCGTGTCCAATCTGACATCGATCTCACCACTCGCCGCATCGTAGAGCAGATTGCGGAGGATCTCCGTGGTCATGACGAGTAACGGGGCCTGCCCGTTTTCCTGGCGATCTCCGGTGAGAATGCCGACCTTGTCCGGTCCGAAGATCTTCGAAAACTCCGCATACTTGGTGTTCGACAGGGCCTTGAGCGGCGAGGTGTAAATGACGCTGCGATTGTCTTCCATAGCCCGGCGTGCCGCTTCAATCGCGACATAGGTCTTCCCACTTCCGGTCGGGACGCTGATTACCACATCGGTTTCACTCACTGCTGCCAGGGCTTCAATCTGCCAGGGATCCTGGACGAATGGTTGGGGCGCCGGTACGCCGAGTCCCTGCAACCACTCTGTGAGCGAGATGGGAGGATCAGACGGCTCCGTGTCCGAAGACCTCATCGCAACATGCTTTTGCACGACCGGTGGCGCTCCCGGTCTTCTCGACGATCCAGCGGTCGGACTGGATTGACGTTCGCCAATCAGCGTCAGTAGATCGGATTCGAAGCCGGCTCGATTTTGGCTCGAATGTTGGAGCAGCAGCTCAATCAGGCGACGTTTCCCGGCACGAAAGTGGCGCTGGACCCGGCCACGGGCCAGGCGATGCAGCACCGCCACTGGTTGTTGAGCCAAGAGCCGTTCAAGTTCGTCGGTAGTCATAGCGTTCGACCGGGTGCGAAGCACTCACTATAGGTAACGGGAGTCTTCATATGATACGAATGACGACAGACAAAGAGCAAGTGATGCACATCGAATGTCACTGTCAGCTCCGGGTCGATTGGACGAGATAACATGTTCTCTTGCGGCAGTGTTTTAGGTGTAGAAACTAGAATGACGCAGCATATACGCTTCATGTGAAAAGAAATCTGCCCCTATTTCCTGACCAGAACTGGACCAACTTAAGCTAGTTGTGATCGCGCAGGCGGGCCGTGGTCCATGCATCCGCTGCTCAAGATGCCGGCGTTTGAGCCAATCGATGGACTGTCTCCATTCATTAGGGAATAGGGTAGTGTTGCGGTGTGACTTCAGTATGCTTCTCCTCACAGTCGCCATCATGACAGTCGCCATCATGTTTCCAATGGCGGCGATGGCACTATCGATCCAGTCGGTATAGTCCACTCGCTGAGCGTCTCTCGTGACGCCTGGGATCTCCAGCCCCTAGATGTACCATCATTTACCAGTGTTATTGCGGAGAAGACATTTGCCTAAACAATGAGCGGAATTTACGCATTCGTAACGCCGTGATAGTGAAACAGTAATCGGGGTGCTACACAATACGAAGTCAGAAGTCGAACTCCAGCGGGAGTTCCCAGTCCATGAAAAAAGCGGGAGTGAGAGCAGGGGCCTGCGAAGCAGGGTGAGCCTTGCTCGTCATTAATTGGGAGCCGCTCCTGGAAGGGCGGGGGAATCTATCATCGTCAATCAAGTCTGGAGTTCGCCGCCATAGTATCGAATCGGATTCACCCCTGTATCTCTTTCGATAAAACTATCTGGGAGAAGGGAGTGAGTCGAAAGCAACAAGATAAGAGAGTGGTCTGTATGACGATCAAAATTCGCGCCTTGGAACGCCGTTCCATCTGCTGACTCTCCTCCCGCATTCGGCATTTGGATTGCACTGGCATACGGAGAGTCCCCCATGACCAGCTGGGCAGTCTCAACCGTTCGGTAGGATCTGAGTGGCAAATATTGGTCATGTATGGTCGGTTTGAGTAGCGATGCCGTCACTCCGGAGAAGTAGAAGGAATCTAGAGAAAATCCACATCCACTTTCCCGATGGTCTCGCAGCATGCACGTTAGTTTAATGTGGGCATAAGGGGGTGAGGAAGAATTGGAAATGAGCTGTACGGGGGCATAAGGGTATCCTCCAATCGGTTACTGTAATCCTGTGATGCCAGGAGATTGGGTTATTCGTACGTCGGACTCATACGAATTTCTGGACAGGCTTCAACCAGTCCCCTCTGCACTCCTTTGCGCAGTGCCTGATAGAAATTGGGAACTCTTGAAACCTCCCCTGGTTTGAGTTCTGGAGGCATAGGCACTACTACGCTCCGTTGTGTTGCTTGACGCAGTAGGGTAGATTAGCCCCCCCCAGATACCACCGGGCTTCTAAACTGCTGTACGGGGCTATTCAGCCTGTAGGTAGTGCAATATAGCCCTCGTCAATCAGGGAGATGTTTGGCATCAGCCGGGTGTGAAGAGCGTGGAAAATCTGTAGCAGTTGTATCTATTGGAACCGTCGGAGCTCAACGGTATGGCGGATAACGGCATTGAGAGAGCGGTTATCGTAGAAAGCGGTCTTGGGGAGAGTGATCTCCTTCCTCTCCCTGTAGGGAGAGAACTGCTTATTGAACATCTCCTTAGGACTCTGAGTCGTCACGGCATCAGGGAGGCCGCCATAATTACTGGTGAAAATAACGCTCGGGTAGCTGAACTCGACATGCACAGTGGACCTGAGCGAGAGATCAAAGTGTTATGGAAAATCGCACCATTCTATTGCGGAACTGCTGGCAGCTTGAGGCTCGTGGATGAATTCTTGTCCGGCCCGCAATTTGTAGTTGTTCATTGCAACCTGTACTTGATGGGGTTGGATCTGGCGAAGGTGATACGCGATCATTGTCAAAGCCGTGCGGGGGTGACTTTTGTCGCATATGGGGACGAGGGCAGAGAAGACCTTGAGAATATCGAAATCGATCAATGTGGATTGATAAGGCAAATCAACACCTTGCATAGCTCACGTAATCGTCGGCGACGGATTAATCCATATGGCATGTATGTGATGAACCGCGAGGTGTTGGACATGATTCCGTCGGGGGGGTATTTCGATATTAAAGAGCAACTCGTACCGGCAGTCCGTGCGAAAGGTATTTCGGTACGGGCTCACGTGGTGAACCAGCCAGCCTATGCGATCAAGAAACTGGAAGATCTCTTGGAGCTTAATAAAAGAATTCTCCTTGGCGATGACACGAACCATACGGAACACGATCGTTGGTCGACGGAAACCGATCATATTGTAATCGGGGAGAATGCCCGTATCTCCCCCACGTCTTACTTGCTCGGCCCGCTCGTGATTGGGCCTAATAGTGTTGTGGAAGATCATGTGCAGCTTATCGGACCAGCCGTCCTCGGTGCCTCGACGATATTGGAGAAGGGAAGCATGGTTCGTGAAAGTATCGTGTGGTCCAGGGCGCGCGTGCTGAGCAATGCACGCGTCGAACATAGTTTTATTCCCGGAGACGCAATCGTTCCGGAAGGCATTCGACTCCGGCGGGAGCATCAGGCGAGGCTGGGATCGAGTCACAGCATGATGAACTGCCATTCTCGTACTTCTGCTCGGTTGATTCCGTGGGCTTCGAACCCATGGACACCTGCTCCAAAATATCGGCGAGTCAAGGTTGCGTACCATTTGATCAAGCGCGCTATGGATGTAGGTCTCTCTTTGATTCTGTTTCTTGCCAGTGTGCCTCTACTCCTCTTGATTGCTTTGGCTATCAAACTTGATGCTCCCGGTCCTATCCTATTCGCCCAGCGTCGTTGCGGGAAAGGTGGCAAAGAGTTCCGAATGCTCAAATTTCGAACGATGGTCCCCGACGCTGAAAAGCGGCAGGACGATTTGCGTGATCACAATCTCGTTGACGGACCAATGTTCAAACTGGATGAAGATCCCCGCATCACTCGGGTCGGGAAGTTCCTTCGAAAAACAAGCTTGGACGAACTTCCACAACTCGTAAACGTCTTGCGAGGGGAGATGAGTTTGGTTGGACCGCGGCCGCTGGCGTATGCCGAGATGAAGTTCTGCCCGTCTTGGCGCGACTTGCGGCTGACCGTCATGCCTGGGGTAACCGGACTGTGGCAGGTTCAGTCAAGAGATCATAATCGGTTTTCGGACTGGATTAAGTATGACATTGAGTATGTGCAAACCCAATCACTATTCATGGATCTGTGGATTCTTTTCCGTACGATCAAGGTGCTTCTGAAAGGAGTGTGAGTCAGGTCATGGCATCTAGTGGTGAGATCATGCCGGGTGGCGTTCGGGACCGCGAAGGAGACTCACGAGCCTACGGTGTGCGGGAACATTTGAGGGTATTATTCCGTCACAGACGAAGAATTCAAATCATCCTGCTGACAGCCATGCTGGTGGCTGGCCCTGGCTCGTTCCTCATAAGCGGCATATACAGCGCAGAAGTGCGTCTGCTCATCCAGAGCTCGCGGGCGCCGTTTACAATCAGTACGCCTCTTACTGGCCAAGTTTATGCCCCTGCTGATATTTCTCAAAAAGATGAAGTGGCCACCGAAGTGCAAATCTTCACCAGCCGAATTTTGCTAGATAAGCTGGTAGAGCGGTTCGGAGTGGAACGGGTTCTGGATGGCATGCATGGGCGTTGGGACTGGGTGAAGGAGTTGCCGCTGAACCTGGTTGCGAAGATTCTTGGACTGAAACCCGAGAGTCCACAGTTCCAGGCTGTCGAGAAACTTCGGGCGAGTTTGAATGTGGAAGGTGTTCGGCAGACGGAAGTCTTCGTGGCCACGCTTGAATCCCCTCATCCTGAGTTTGCGGCCGAAGCACTCAACGCGTTGGTCGATATCTATCTGGACTATCAGCTCGTAGTCCGGAAGGGAAAAGGAGCGCACGAGTTCTTCGACGAGCAGACGGAGCGGATGCGCACGGAATTAACGGAAGCTGAGCTTCGATTGCAGTCGTTCAAGGACAAATGGAACATTGTCTCGATCGAGGACCAGAAGCGGCACTTGCTCCAGCAACTCACAGAAAAGGAGGCGGCGCTTCGCGAAACGGAGGTCTCGGTTGCGGAATTGGATGTGCGGATCGCCAAATTGCGCGAACGGCTGGCGGGACAGCAGGAAGCCATCCCCTTGACCAACGTGTCTGAACGGAACCCAATGGTGGACCAGCTCAAGAATCGTTTAATGGAGATGGAGTTGGAGTATTCTCAATATGTGCCGCATAGCCCGGCTGCAAGCGAACTTGTACGAGAAATTGCCGAGGTGCGTGCCCGGCTCCAAGCTGAAAACGTGAAGGTTAGCGGTGCAGCCACTTCCGGCATCAATCAGACCTATCAGGATTTAGAACGACACCTCCTAGCAGAAGAAGGGCGCCGCGAAAGCTTACGGCCTCGCCTTTCTGAGTTGAACAAACATTTTAGATCATACAGGGACTCACTGAATACGCTCGATCAGCGGGAAATGGCATTCCACGGGTTGACGCGAGAGGTCAAGATCAAGCAAGAGGCACTCGATCTCTATCTCAAGAAGAAGGAGGAGTCGCGCGTCAACGAAGTCTTGGATCAAAAAGGCATCTCGAACGTGACGGCGGTTGAGCACGCTACGGTTCCTGAAAAACCCATACGCCCCCGCAAGTTCTTGAATCTTCTGCTAGGCCTTCTGGTCGGGGTGATTGGAGGAGTTGGCTCAGCGTATGTGTCCGAATTCTTTCGCCGGTCCTTCACGACCCGTGAAGAAACGGTGAACGGATTGAAGCGGGATGTGCTGGCGGCGCTTCCGCTCAGCCGACCCGAAACTTCCGATGCGGAGATTGTGGCCGTTGAATTGCGCCATGCAGCCCAGCGAATTCTGCGACATTACCATCAAAGAGGGTTGAGGACGATCCTCGTCACGAGTTCTTTGTCAGGCGAGGGACGCTCGTATGTGGCAGCAAAGATAGCGGGAGCGTTGAGTGATCTCAAGTTTCATGTCTTGCTCATGACCGCAGGGGATCTCACAACGTTGATGGTGACGCAAGCCGGCGCAGGGAGGGTGCCACCAACTCTCAATCAAGATATCGAGGAGGTCCCTGAGTCGACCGATCGCTCGCATCTCTCTCGCCTGAATGTACGGTATGTCGGAGGCACTGCGCTGGACTTTGCGGAGCGATTGACCGAAGTCACCAAGACGATGCGTGACCGATTTGATCTTGTCGTACTCGATGCTCCTTCGTTGTCATTGTTTCCAGAAATGCGAGTTGTCATTGCTTCCGTCGATGGCATTCTGTTGGTCGTCGAAGCGGAGCGCACGACGGGTATTGCTGCGAGTCGCACATTGGAAATGATTGACGATGCAGGAGGGCAGATGCTGGGCGTCGTGTTAAACAAGTGTCGGTATGTCATCCCGGATTGGTTCTACGACCGATGGCTCCGTCAGCAAGAAAGGAATGATCGTGGTTGAGTCGAGTCTCGTCGCAACGGAAACGCACAACGCCCTCACTGCCTCTGAGTCTCTCGTACGCGATGATGGTTCATACGCTCCGTACGAGTACTGGATGTCGCTGTGGGGTCTCCGCGAGCTGTATGCCTACGGGCTTGATCTGCTCGGCGACCTGTACGGGCGAGACGTTTTGGATTGTGGCTGTGGGCGAGGGCATGTGTCCGTCATGTTGGCCAAACGGGGGGCGCGTGTGACCGCATTTGACACTTCGGAAGGTGAGCTCGCGACAGCGGAGGGGTTAGCCCGCGCCAACGGGGTTCAGATAAAATTTATTTGTGAGCCGTTCGAAGAGTTGTCGCTTCAGGATGAGAGCTTTGATCTCCTGTTTGGGACTTTTGTGCTGCATCATGTTGATTTAGCCCGCGCCTGCCAACAGATCAAACGGGTGTTGAAACCAGGTGGACGCGCCGTGTTCGTCGAAAATTCAGCCTTGAACCCTCTTCTCATGGCCGCCCGAACCCATATTTGCGGCCGTTTTGGTGTGGCGCGGTACGGCGACGACCACGAACATCCGTTGACTCCGAGCGACATCGCGGTGATCAGGGAGGCGTTTCCGAATGCCTGCCATGTTCACTTTCCAAGTCTCTTGCTGTTTCGATTGCTCGATTTCTATGTTTTTAAAAGACGTTCTCCGCTCCTCACTGCGCTCTTGGCAAAGCTAGACGGCGTCATTGGGCAAATACCGACAGCACGGCGATACGGCTATCTCCAAGTGATTCATATTGGGAAATCGGCATAACTCATCATGTCTGGATCGTTCCAGCAGTTCAGGGGTGTCGATATGTTGTTCTCGCGCCTGTGGGGAAGGGGCCATATCGTCGCGGTGGTTTGTTGCTGATTGCAATCACCGTGACTCTAAGGGTGATAGTGAAGTCTGGCGTCCATCCAGACGCTGCCGTCAACGGGCTCAACGGGTATGGGTTCATGAACGAACCAGACGGAGGCCTGATCTTCTGATGCGTGCCGCCGTATCCAGTTTTTCCCTACAAGGTGTACGTATTGCGGGGGATATGGCAACGGCGGCAGCTATTCTACCCTAGTAATCGATTTCGGGTGTGATGACGAGTACTCCACTGTGCTGGACTGAGCATCGGTTCTATGGCAAGGCGGTGAGAGTGAGTGGCGCGAGTGACTATAAAGGCAACGGAGTGACCTGATGATACCACTCGGTGAGGGAACGACATGATGCGCCCTCTTCGAACAGTAATCGTACGTAACTGCCGTGGCATCACCGGGATGACGGGAGGGGAGACGTATCTTCTGTCGCTTCTAAGAGGCTTTGATCCAAGCCGGTGCAGATGCCTTCTGGTGTGCATTGTGAATCCGGACTTGGGCGAAACGTCGTGGTTGAAGGAACTAAGGGCAACGGGGTTTGAGTACGAAACAATTCCCATTCGCAATCCGTTCGATTTTCGAGATATTGTCCGGATCGTCACGCTCATCCGGGAGTTCGATGCCGATGTGGTACATGCCCTGGACCACCGTTCCGACCTTGTTGCGGTTCTCAGTGCGCGCGTGACGGGGCGACCAGTTGTTGCATCGTTTCTGGGATGGGTGAACTTTGCGAAAGGCTCATGGCGTGCCTCCCTCTATCCGTGGATCGATCGCATGATCCTCAAGCGGTTCGATGCGGTCATTACGGATTCCGTGGCGATCGGGACTGAGCTCCGGATGGGCGCTGCTGATCCTCCGGTGGTGGCTATTCGCAATGGCATCAACACGAGCTGGTTTGATCCGAGTCGAGCGCTTGTACCGTCCGCCGTTTCCACATTTGCGAAGGGTGGTCATTTCACGTTTGGGATGGTGGGCCGTGTTCACCCGGTGAAGGGGCACCTGAATTTCCTGAAAGCGGCCCGCGCAGTGTTGGACCGCTATCCCGATACACGCTTCGTCATCGTGGGAACGGTCCTCCCCGGTTTCGAAGCCTATCGGCAGTCGATTATAGATTTTATCGCCGAGCACGGCATGACCCATGCCGTGCTGATGTCTCATGTCCCGCTTGTGGAGATTCCATCCGTGTTTGCCAGCCTTGATGTTTTGGTCGCTCCTTCGTTCGCAGAGAGTTTCAGTTTCACGATGCTCGAAGGCATGGCGATGGGGAAACCGGTGGTCGCGTCGAACGTGGGCGGAGCATCGGAAATGATCGTGGATGGTGAGTCAGGATACTTGGTGCCACCCAACGACGTGCCCACCCTCACAGAGAAGCTCTGCTGCCTCATTACTGATCCTCTGATGGTTAAAGAGGTTGGTGAGCGGGCACGTGCCAAGATTATGCAAGACTTCAGTTTGGATGTCATGGCCGAGCGCACGTGGCAAGTCTACGAGCGACTGGTTGAGGCACACCGGACAGGAGATGCTGAGGGCCACCTGAGAAGCCGGCTCGAGAAAATCAGCTGCAAGTAATTGTTTAGAGTGTAGGAGGTACGCGTGAAGCAGCTTCTCAAGACTTCGCTGATCAGAGGGTTTGCGCTCTTTGGTGTACAAGCTGAATTTCATAAGAAGAGACGCAATACCGATGTTGCCTTCTTTGACAAACATACGCTGGAGTACTTCCTGCAAGATCATGAGCGCATGGTCTTGCACCGCGAAGGGCTTACCCGCTCAAACACAGAATGGGTGGATAATTTTCACCTGCAATGTCGGATGTATAGTCTTCAACAATTAGTAGAACACGCTGCGCAGAAGAATCCTGATGGGGAGTTTGTGGAGTGTGGATGCTGGAAAGGTCATTCAGCCTACATTATCTCGAGTCTTCTCACCAAGCATCGCTTTGCGAGATCCTTTCATATTTTTGATTCGTTTGAAGGAGGACTAAGTGACAAGACGAGCGAAGATATTTCTACCTACGCTCAACAAACGATGGAAGAAAGGGAGGCCGAGAAGAACTGGTTTGCTTCGACTGTGGAAGAGCTGAACCATGCCCTCAAGGGCTTCCCATTCGTGAAGATCTACAAAGGCTGGATTCCTGATCGGTTTCCGGAGGTGAAGGAGCGGCGATTCGCATTCGTCCACATCGATGTCGATCTTTATCAGCCGATAATGGACAGCCTGAAGTTTTTTTTCCCCAGGTTACTCCCTGGCGGCATCATCGTCGTAGACGATTACGGATATAGCATTTTCCCAGGTGCCAAAAAAGCCGTCGATGAATTCCGCAGCGGCATTGAGTGTTCCATGTTTTATGAAACGCCTATGGGGAGTTGCTTCATCGTGAGGTAATCGCTCTCCAAGTGTGAGCAGTAGAAGGCGCATGGAGCTGATGAAGGGTAAAGATCAGGAGTGAGGAAGGGATGAAAATACTTGTTACCGGATGTCAGGGGTTTATCGGAAGCAGCTTTGCTGGGTATGCTGCTCAAAGAGGTCATTACGTGTTTGGTGTCGCTCGCTCGGAGCAGGCCAACCCTACTGACTGGATGGAGTTTCAGAGTTGCAATCTTCAGGATGCCGAATTCAGTGCGACTCTGAAGCGATTCCGGCCGGACATGGTGGTGCATGCGGCAGGATCGGCATCGGTGGGCTATTCGTTCCAGCATCCAGGCGAAGATTTTGCCATGGCGGTGCAAACGTGGAGTGCTGTCTTGGAGGCGATCCGAAAAGCTGAGATCCGACCCGTTGTGGTATTCCCATCCAGCGCGGCAGTGTACGGCAATCCGAGCCGACTCCCTATTTCGGAACAGGACGATCTGCAGCCTATTTCTCCGTACGGTTTTCACAAGGTCATCTGTGAGCAATTGGCACAGGAATACGTTCGGTGTTTCGGCTTCAACATTATTGCCGCTCGACTGTTTTCTACCGTGGGTCCACGACAGCATCGTTTGTTAGTCTGGGAATTGTTTCGACAGGCCGTCGAAGATGATTTCTCCATCACGATCCAGGGGTCAGGGCTCGAATCTCGAGACTTTCTTCATATTGAAGATATCTCGGAATACTTTCTTGGGCTCGCAGAGAAACGATCTGAAGGTTTCTTGGCGGTCAATATCGGGTCAGGAATTGCCACATCGGTGTGCGAGGTCGCAACCCACATTCTGAAGTCCGTGGGGAGTACACGACGGATCGTGACGCTCAACAAGGAACTACCAGGAGATCCCAAAGCCTGGGAAGCGGATGTCTCATTGCTGCACAGTCTGGTTCCGCATCGACCTTGGGCGATTCATGAAGCCATCGGGGCCTGTGTCGAGCGATGGCTTTGGGAGGAACCCTACAATCAAGCAGGGAATGTCCGCATCGTGAGCGGGGCAGGCGGTGGGTAGTGACTGACGTTCGAGATCAATCTTCCGATACGCCTGTGGCGCAGTGTCAGTCCATCGCCCTGGGCCGGGAACGAGATGCAAGTGCCGCCACATCTCAACAAGCGTACGGTGCGGAGGTTGAGCCTAACGTTCCTATCTCAAGGTGGAGCATCGCAACGTTGTCACGCCAGACCGCACTTGTCTTCTCGGGGAAGATGGTTGGTGCTGGTCTTAGTTTTGTTATCAGTTTGCTTGTGGCCAGGTGGCTCGGTCCTGAAGACTTTGGCTTGTTTTCTCTGTTCATCGTGATTTTGATCTTGGGTAATGACGTGTTGGGAGAAGGACTCAATCCTGGCGTAGTGCGATACTACACGATGTATTGTGGCTCACACCCTACTACGGCCTCTGCAGTGCTATCCAATGCGCTTCTGTTACGAGTGGCATTGGGAATTCCGGTGATCTTGGTGGGTGCGGCTTTGGCCGTCGGTGCCAACAAACTGTTTCACGATTCTCGGTATGCGTGGCCCGTCATCCTTGGACTGATTGGGTCGTGTGGTGCCGCTCTGGTAAGCTTTTCTCTCTCTGCCTGGCAAGCGCGTCAAGAGTTCTCGACGTATTCGCTGATGGCACCGTTGGTCAATGTGTTGCGTCTCGTGAGCCTGGCGGGTCTTGCTTTGGTAGGGCCCGTCGCACTCGAGCCCATCATCGGGCTTCATGTGGCTTCTTACTATCTTTGCACAGTCCTTGGTCTGTGGATTCTTCGGCCCCACCTTATCTTTCGACTGGACAAGGAGTTGTTGAAGGAGCTGCTCCGGTTCGGAAAGTGGCCTGCGATGGCCAGCCTGTGTTTCGTGCTACAAAACAACCTTGCTGTTCCCGTGCTGACATACACCGTTGGAGCAACCGAGGCGGGTCTATTCGCAGCCGGACTCAGTCTCCTGCTCGTTGTCGACCTCCTGACTGCCAGCTTGATCACGACGTTGCTGCCGAAGGTGGGATTTCTCACTGATCACGCGCAGTGGCGCTCCTACATCAGAAGATTCCTCCCGCTGTTTCTCTGGATGGCTCTCGTTCTCCTGCCCTTCGTGTTTGTTGCGAGACCGATAGTCTTGTGGTTGTTCGGACCATCCTATGAAGGCACCGTCCCTGTAGTTCAACTTCTTTTCTTGGGAACGATAGGAACTCTTATGACTCATCCGTTATACCCAGTGCTCTATACAATGAATCGTCCCTACCTGTTTAGCCTGACTCAGGGCGTTGCATTGCTGGGATGGATTCTCGCTGGCTGGTGGCTTATCCCACTTTATGGAGCGCTGGGTGCCGCAGAAACCACACTGTGGTCTCGTCTGCTTCAGTCCATCGTTCTTGTTGTGGTGCTGCGATATGCCCTTGCGTCGACATTGCATAAAGGTTCGGGGGATCTCGTGCCAGGAGCGGGAGGAGTATGACAAATCCCATCACGACACGGATGATGCCGGCATTGGTTGGGATGGCGCTGGGCACTTCGGTTCTTGCGTTCTCCGCGAAGGCGCTTCTGTTGTTGGTTGCGGCAATGATCGGGATGGCACTAGCTGCCTCGTCAGTGGCAACCTACTATGCATTAGTCACCACGATTCCTGTTCAGGTCGATTTTATAGGAGGATTGACCGTTACAAAGATGATCATTCCTTTTTGTCTGGCTGTGGTGGGTTTCAATGCGCTGATCGGTCGAGGGCCGTGGCCTACGTTCACCTGTGGTCCGGGAGGCTATCTCGCGGGCGTGTTTCTTATCGCCTCCGCCGTATCGCCAATGATTCAGGAGAAACCGTTCCAATCCTTGGCCGAAGTGGCCGCAGTTGCGGTCTATGGGAGTTTGTTTTTTCTCACGCTTACGTTCAATCGAACCCCAGAGCAATTCCGTCGTCTACTGTGGGTGATCGCCATTGCTGGAACCGTGGAGGCAGTTATCACTGCGGCGCAAGTCCATTATGGGTTTGTGATGCCCGGTGCTTGGAGAAGCGATCTAGGACAGACGAATCAAGAGATGGGGGATGGGGCTTTTTCCGCTATCCTTGATGGCAAGATTCGGGCGGAAGGTACGACTGACCATCCCATCTTGCTAGCCAGTTACTACCTGCTGACTATTCCTTGCACCGCATGTTTATGGTTGATCGAAGAGCGTCAGTGGCCCCGATTCTTGCTGGCCGGGATGGTTGCCTTAATGAGTTATGGTTGGTACTACACCTTCGCGAGAAGCTCCATGATTGGGTTCGCCATTATGATCGTGGTAGCCGTGAGTTTTTACTCGAAGGCCGCCCGTCCTCTAGTCTATGTAGGGATTGGGCTTCTCCTCATGGGACTCCTCAGCTATTCCGCAATTTCAGATACCTTCTGGGCAGGAGTCGATGCGTTTGGAAAGCTGAGGTGGTTTGAAAGGGCGGATGTTAATTCCGCCAGTGACAGTTGGCAATTCCGCATCGAATCTATTGTCGGTGGCTGGAACCTTCTATGGGCGCATCCCTGGCTTGGGGTCGGATTCGGCCAGTCGATCTGGCACTATATGAGGTATCTGCCCTCATGGGCCAATCATCCCTTTCATCCGGCGACTATTCACAACGTCTTTCTGCAGGTCGGTAGTGAGCTCGGTGTGGTATCGCTTATGGCATTTCTCGGTCTGTGGGTATGGGCGTTTGTGTGTGTGAGGCGGGGATTGCGACTCCCTGTGCTCCGTCCGTATGCCGTCTTGATGTGCGCCCTTCTCCTTGGACAGATGGCCTTCCTGATGATTACGCCGATGGTGAGAGAGATCTGGCTGACGCTTCCTATGGCAATGGCACTCGGCTACATGGGTGGGAACAAAACAGACCAATGACCGATCACACATTGGTTATCTACCGGTACGAGGTTTAACTGACATGACTGCTCGAGTATCCATCGTTGTTCCCGCCTACAACGCAACCGGCACAATCACCGAATGCCTCAACTCGTTTGCTGCACAGACGTACCCGGTACATGCCTTGGAAGTCTTTATTATCGATGATGGATCAACCGACGGAACGCCTGAATTCATTGAACAGATGGTCGGTCTATGGGCGGAAAACAAACCTCGCGTCACGGTGCTGCGGCAGGCGCATCAAGGCCCCGCTGCAGCTCGTAATAGAGGTGCGGCTGCCGCAACCGGAGACTTTCTATTGTTCACCGACGCCGATTGTGTGGCAGAACGTGATTGGGTGGAACAGATGATTATGCCATTCCAATCGGACGAAGTCGCTGCGGTCAAAGGTGCATACAAGACACGTCAACGTAGCCTGGTTGCCCGCTTTGCTCAGGCTGAGTTTGACGCGCGCTATCGGCTATTAGCAGCTGCGCGTTATATCGATGTCGTCTTCTCATATTCCGCCGGCTTTCGACGGGACCTCTTCATCGGGATCGGTGGCTTCGACACCAGCTTCCCAGTTGCAGACAATGAGGATACCGAATTATCGTACCGAGTTGCGGCCGCTGGACACAAGATCGTCTTCAACCCAGGAGCGATTATCTATCATCGGCATCCGGCTACGTTTGGACAATATCTGCGGAAGAAACACAGTCGGGCTTACTGGAGAATGATGGTGTACAAGCGGTTTCCCGGCAAGGCGGTACGGGATTCCTATACCCCACAGAGTCTGAAAATTCAGATCGCGACGATCTATCTGGCATTGGCCGGAGCGTTGCTACTCCCGGTGACGACTGGAGGGAGCTACGCGATGATGGTAGCAGCCGTGATCTTTGCCGGTACGGTGCTGCCATTTGTGTGGCAGCTCCCCAAGCAAGATGTTGCGCTGAAGCTGGTTTCACCATTCTTACTGCTTTGTCGGGCGACGGTCATGGCTTCGGGACTCCTGAGAGCCATGCCAAGGCTTCTGGGGAGTTTATGGGTCTAGCATCTGTACAAATATGATGGAGGAGCCGGCATGTTACGGATCTTCAGTGGTTTGATTTTGATGCTCATCTACATGGCTTTTGTGCCGGACGGCGCAAGATCAGCGGACTTTCAGAGGACCGAACTGGTATCGCGAGATCCTGGGGGTGGATTATTTCGGTTGGGGGCTGGCGATGTGTTGAATGTATCCATCTGGAAAAACAAAGAACTGTCGACCAGCGTGACCGTCCGTCCCGATGGGATGATTACATATCCTCTGGTCGGCGAGATCGAAGTCAACGGCCTGACGGTGGGGGAGGTTGAGGAACGTCTGACAAAACTGCTCAAACGCCAAATACAGGATCCTCAGGTCACGGTGATTCTGGAAGCTACGTACAGTTTTCGGATCTATGTGCTTGGTGAGGTGTTGCAACCCGGCGTCTTTGAATTGAAGGGACCAGTGACGATCATACAAGCGCTCGCTATCGCTCGCGGTCTCACGACCTTTGCATCGAGGGGCAAAATATTTGTGGTTCCGGCTGGAAAGGCCGGATCTCGACAGCCCTTTAATTACGACAAGTATCTGAATGGTGAAGCCGTCGAGCAAAATATCGTGTTGCGCCCAGGCGATACAATCATTGTTCCATAGGGTAACAAGATTTAGCGTTTAGCATGCACAGAACCTCGTTGGGTGCCGTGATGACGAACCAAAATGGGCCAGGAAATGAGGACAAAAGGTCTCAAAAGTGTGGGCCATGCAGTGGAGACGGAGAGTTGGACCGGGACAGGAGACTTGCGCTCAGGTGTTGGCCCCGGCGTCGGAATGTGGCTGCTTGTGGTCTGGTGCCTATTCTCGGTTACCGTTTGTTTCGGACAAGAGCCCGACACTCAGGACTTCCAACGAGTGACTCGAGAATTTGGAGAACTGTCTTCTTGGCAGAGTCGGCAAGGTTACGATCGTGTGCCGATATCGGAAAAGCTGTTGTTGGGAATTCCACCTCGACGCGAAGGGTTTACCCCTCGACTGAGTGTAACCGAGGTCTATACCGACAATGTCTTCCTGACAGCCGACCGGCGAGGCACGGACTGGATTACTAAGATTTCTCCGGGGCTCAACTATCTTTTGAGCGGAGGGAAAGGACAATTGTCGGCCGACTATTCGGTCGAGTCTAGAATCTATGCACGCAATGCCGATGAAAACACGGCAGCCTCCCGTCACAACGGAGAGGTGTTTGGACTGTGGACGGTTTCAAACCGGACGACACTGACCCTGTTTGATCGCTTCGAGTCCTTCCAGGATCCTACGGAACAGAATGTGCCGGGGTTGTTGTCCACATTTGGTCGAACCTCGATAAACTTAATCGCTCTAGGGGTCAAACATCAAATGACGCCTTCGGTCGATTTCATGGGAAGTTATGCAAATTTTCGTTTTTCTGTGGATCGGCTGGGAGCGATCGATAGTTCGACCCATGAAGGCGAGGTCGGCGTCAGGGTTCGGGAATCGCGGCGGGGGAGGATCACAGCTAAATATCGATTTCGGTTCTTTGACTTCGAGCTGGGACGCGATCTTCGGTCACATTCGGTGTTGCTGGGACAAGAAATGGATTTATCTGAAACACTGGTGGTGAGTGGGACGATTGGCGCGGTTCATGTGGAGCCAAACCCGTTGACCGTTGATGTGCTGGCTCAAGTGTCGATCAAGAAGTCATTCGAAAATGCCATATATGAGTTGGGTTACATGCGTGATGCGTTCCCACCTTCCGGGGGCCTTGGCCAACCGATCGTCGGAGATTTTGTGCGTGCTTCGGCAAAGGTTCGTCTGGTCAACGATGTTCTTTTTGATGCGGGGTTGGTCTGGATATTGTCCGATACGAGTTCCAACGATTTTACCGTGCACACGTTGAAATGGAACGTCGGGATTTCGTATGCGCCTAAGCCGTGGTTGATGGCACGACTGGGATACGACATGTTTGACCAGCGGGAAGATATCTTGGGTACGTCAGCGGATCGGCTTGCAAAGAAGGTCAGCCTACGAATGACCGCGACATTTTAAGCATATCCGTGTCGTCATGGAGTGATGTGGAGTCAGGTTGCATGCCATGCGATATAAGGTGACCGACGAGATGAGGCCATTGAGCCAGGCGCTCCGCATTCTGTTTATTGCACCAGCTCCTCGTGCCGGAACCGTGCAGTATACCCACAATCTCGCCAATGCCTTAGCGGAGCGTGGCCACCGAGTCACGCTGATCACAGGTGTGGGGTTTGAGCTTGCGGATTATCCAAGACGCTACCAAGCGATCGAAGTGTTCGATCGTTATCGCCCAAGACCACTGAAACTTTGCCGGTTCTTCTGGCACTGCCTGACCTTCCGGCCGCAAGTCATCCATCTGCAAGGGGCACAACATCCTGCGCTCTATGTTCTCTTGTGGGCGATGCTACGGCTGCTCGGCAATGACTGTTTCGTGTATACCCCGCAGGATGTCCTGCCGAACTCATGGCGCCCATATCACATTCGCGCGTTGCGTTTTCTGTACGCTCACATGCGGCATGTCTTTCTGAACGCCAAACAGAACGAGCCTCTGGTCATTGAACACTTCGGGGTGCCTCGCAATCGAATCACCGTGCTCCCGATAGCGGATCTCACGGCGTTTGTCAGGACTCAGATGACAAGTGAACTACCGCACATCCCTGCCGGTGCACGAGTCGTTTTGTGTTTTGGCTTGATTGAACCCAGGAAAGGGATCCATACGCTTCTTTCTGCCGCTCCTGAAGTTCTTCGACAAATCCCGAATGCATGGCTGTTGATTGTGGGAAAACCCCTGATGGCCATCGCGCCATTAGAACGTCAGTTGGCCGAGCTCGGTTTGCAGGAACGGGTTCGGCTTGTTCCGCAGTATGTGAGTTTCGCGGAGATGGCGGGGTACTTCACTACTGCGCGTCTACTTGTGCTGCCGTATGAAAACGGGTGGAACAGTGGCGTGCTCGCTTCCGCATTCGGTTTTGGTAAACCGGTGGTCGCTACACGAGTGGGAGGATTTGATGAAGTGGTGGATGATGAACGAACCGGCTTACTCGTACCACCAAAAGATCCCACAGCACTGGCGCAGGCAATCATTCGGCTCTTGAGAGATGACGCGTTATATACCCGTATGGTCGAAAACGTCCACCAGGCAGCAGGGAAAATCTCTTGGGATACGATCGCGAGGATGACGGACGAACGGTATATGGGCCTGTTAGAACCTGGAGGGAACTGTGTTCTACCGCAGGCTCGGTAAAACGGATCTAGAGCCATCGGTATTAGGGTTTGGCTGTTCGACGATCGCATCCCTGGCGACACGTCATAGTTCTGTTGAGGTCGAATCCACGCTCCTGGAAGCGAGGGCCTCCGGCGTCACCTTCTTTGATACGGCCGATGTCTATGGCCAGGGAGACAGTGAACGGATGTTGGGGAAGCTGTTCTCCCATCAGCGCGGAGGTGTCATCATTTGTACCAAAGCGGGTCTCACCGTTGGTCCTGTAGAAGGTCTAATCCGGTTTGTGAAGCCGGTTGTCAATCCAGTCATGCGGCACTGGTCAACTGCACGGGCTGCTACGAGGCAGGCACGTGGGCATCAGGAACGACAGTGCTTCGACCCGGAGTATCTCTCTCGTCGCATTGACGGTAGCTTACGTCGTCTCAATGTGGACTGGATTGACCTCTTTCTCCTTCATAATCCACCGGTCGATTTGCCGCAACGGGAAGATGTGCTGAATGTTCTTACTCGTCTTAGGAAGCAGGGCAAGCTCCGGTACTATGGTGTGTCATGTCGAACGGTCGAAGATGCTCATAGATGGATTACCCAGCCGGAGATCGCCTGTCTGCAGATTCCCGTCGACAGGAACAACATTGAGGCGGCAATCCCATTGCTTGAACGTGCACACGCAAGGGGTGTTGGGGTGATCGCACGGGAAGTATTGGCACAGGGTGCATTGATCAACGGTTCGGTGGACGACGCATTGAACCCTCTCCTCCAACGTCCGGAGATTGGCGTCGTACTGATTGGGATGACGTCTCGGCACCACTTGCACGAAAATCTGCTGGCCTTCAATACATCCACAGGGTGCGGCCATGTTGCTTGACACACGATCAATTCCCAACGGACAAACACTGCTGACCGATGTCTGTATCGTAGGGGCCGGAGCTGCCGGTATTACGCTGGCAATGGAGTTGATGGGGACTGGGTTGAACATCATTCTTTTGGAAGCTGGAGGTCGGTCTCGTGCTGGGACCAGTCAGAAACTCTACGAAGGTCACGTCAATGATCTATTCAGGCATTTACCGCTCGATCAGGCTCGGTACCGACAATTGGGTGGGACGACCTCGCTTTGGGGAGGGCGGTGTATTCCGTTTGACGAGATTGATTTTGCCGAACGGGAGTGGGTCTCTCATGGCGGGTGGCCCATCACCAAGACTGACCTTGTCCCCTACTACCGACGCGCACACGACTATTGCGAATGCGGGGCGTATGATTATCGGGTGCCATCGGCGCTGCCGGGAACACCTGTGGAAATGTTGCCTGCATTCAAAGACGGCCTGGTCAGCACTGCAAAACTTGAGCGATGGAGCCCTCCAACACAATTCGGGAAAAAGTATAAGCCAGCACTTGCACGCGCGGAGAACGTACGCGTGTTTCTCCACGCTGTTGCCATGGAATTGATCTGCGCACCCACGGGGAACCGGATCGAGCAGGTTGAGGTTGCTGCGCTGTACGGGGGCAAATTTAGTATCCGAGCGAAGCAGACGGTTCTTGCTGGGGGCGGTCTTGAGGTGACGCGACTGCTCCTCTCATCAAACCGTGTGCACCCGCAAGGAATCGGCAATCATTCCGACTGGCTCGGCCGGGGGTATATGTCTCATATCCACGGGACCATTGCCCGTGTCCGTCTGACTGCCGGCCGGGAGGTCATATTTGGGTATGAGACCGATCCACAGGGCGTATTTTGTCGTCGTCATATCGCAATTTCCGAAGATGTGCAACGGAAATATGGCCTGTTGAATCATTATCTAGTCTTAGATCGTCCGCTATTGGGAGACCCTGCGCATGAAGATGGCGTACTGTCGGCAGCCTATTTATTAAAGCGTCTGTTCGGTGGTCGCCAACAAGAAAAGCTTGGAACGGGCAAATACGCCTTGTACTGGCGTCATCTGAAGAACATTCTGCGAGGGTCGCCTCAGGCGCTTTCAATTCTTCCCAAATTTGGTCGTGGACGGCTGCTGCAGCGTCGTCGGGTACCCTCGCTGCTGCTAGGCTCGCGATCCAACGAGTACTATCTCTATTTTCAGAGCGAACAGATTCCAGATCGAAACAGTCGGGTCACGCTGGATGACGCACGTGATGCATTCGGGATGCCACGACTTCGTCTCGATTTTCGTGTCTCGAGTCAGGAGCACGATAGTGTGCTCCATGTACATCGGCTGATCGACGACGAACTCCGCCGACAAGGGTGCGGGTCGCTTGCCTACCTTGGCGATGACCCGCGGGATCAAGTCCAGGAGGCGAAAGCCGTGTTGGGTCATCATATTGGGACCACGCGGATGTCAGAAGCGGGTTCGCAGGGAGTGGTGAATCCAGATTGTCGCGTTCACGGGTTGAGCAATCTATTCGTGGCCAGTAGTTCCGTGTTTCCTACATCGAGTCATGCGAATCCGACTTTGACAATTGTCGCGCTGGCCATCCGGCTCGCAGATCACCTGAAGAGAAACATAACAACAGTATAGTGAAGTGAGGCTACATACCGCGGAAGAAAGGAGTGTCTCATGAACTGGAATGGAACGCGAGTGCTCGTAACAGGGGGCGCGGGTCAGATTGGATCACACCTAGTCGCCAGGCTTGCTTCGTATGGTGCGATCGTCACGGTTGCCGATAATCTCTGGAGAGGGAAGAAAAGTAATCTGTTTGATGATGACGGGAAACCAGTGATCGACCTTAGCCGAAACTTTTTTGAGCTGGATTTGACCGATCCCGTGAACTGCCAGCGGGCTACGGAAGGGCAGGATGTGGTGTACCATCTGGCCGATGTTGTGGCGGGGATCAACTATGTCTTCGGTAATCAATTTTCGTTGTTCAATGCGAATCTACTCATCGACTCCAATATGCTCAAGGCGTCTATTGCGAATGGGGTTCGGTCCTATGTGTATGTCGGGACCGCGTGCAGTTATCCTGCTGAACGGCAAAGCAAGTTAAACCCACCGCTATTCAAAGAAGCAGATGTATACCCAGCATCACCAGAGTCATCGTATGGATGGAGTAAGTTGATGGGTGAGATGAGTTGTGAGCTGGCCATGAAGGAAAAGCTGCTGGATATCGGTGTACTTCGCTTTCACAACGTCTATGGGCCGCACTGTGAAATGTCGCCAGAAAAGTCACAGGTCATTCCGTCACTGATACGGAAAGCCTTGAGGCATCCTCAGGAGGAATTTGTGGTCTGGGGATCAGGCAAGCAACGACGAGCCTTCGTGTTCGTCCAGGATGTCGTTGATGCTTTAGAAGCCGTGCTGCTGAAGGGGATGAATCAAGGCGCCATTCAAATCGGGCCGGATTATAGCACATCAATTAAGGAGATCGCGGAATGTGTCCGATCGATTTCCGGAAAGCAGATCGATATCCGGTACGATACCACCAAACCGGAAGGGGATGTCGATCGAGCTGCAGATTGGAGTAAGGCTCGCGATATCCTAGAGTGGTCGCCAACGACGAGTATTGAATCGGGATTGGAGCGCACCTATGCGTGGTGCGAGCGACAGGTATTTGAGCAAGTTGGACAGGCTGGATGATCCTGTTTGTTGCGAGCACCGATTCAACCCGGCGTTGGCCTCAGTCTGATCGAGGGCATGCTCATCCTGAAGGTTTTGCGCCCGATTGCGTCAGGTGATCTCGGTATTGGAGTGGCTGGAACAGCGTATTAGCCGGTGTCTTGTTTGATCTAGCGAGTTGTTCGTGGAAAATCTTTGTGGCGGGGGGCTGCTATGGGCTTGTCTGTATTGGTTTGTGTTTCGCCATAAATACGAGAATGAATTGTTGTCTTATCGAGGAATGCTATGAAAATCATTCATTATTGCGCTCACGCCGGTGGCTTTGTGTATGAATGGCATCGATATCACATGATCAGCGAATTGGAGGCGGCGGGCCATCAGGTCATTGATATCAATCCAGTAGAGATCTTAGGAAGAATCGGCTCGCCAGATGAGTATTCTGAAATTACTGTGGATAAGGTCCGCGAGATCTATGATAGAGCTGGCTGTGATCTGTTTTTTGCCACCGCAACCGATGAGACCATCAGGCCCGGAGCAATTAAGGAAATAGGTCGAAGAGGAATTGCAACGCTGAATCTGTCTTGCGACGATCTATCGCATCCTTTTCGGGTACGCGCTATCTCATCGAGTTTTGATCTCACCTGGACAACCGTGCGGGAGAATCAGCACATTTTGCGTTCCTATGGCGCAAATGTATTTGCCATGCCGTGGGGTGCCAACCCCCACGTGTTCAAGCCCGCCGATGTCAAAGAAGATAGCGTAGTCGGATTTGTCGGATCCTGTTACGGTGCGCGCGCGCGTAACCTGGCGGTGTTGGCCAATGCCGGACTCCCTGTTCGCGTCTATGGGCAGCCACCAACTGGAATCTATGGAGCAGCCCCCGTTAACCATCCTCTCGTGCGGGCGCTGTATAACGTGGGTGACGCGTGGTCCCGCGTATACCAAAGCCTGTTTTTTTCCTCGGGGAGGCGCTGCCTTCTGGGCTCCCTCAAGCGTTCAGTGGTCGAAACCTTCACGACCCCCCCTGAAAAGGCGATTCCTGCAAACCGTATCGAGTACCTTCCAGGCCCAAGCTTTCAAGAACTCGGCATGCGTTTTTCACAGCTCGCTATTAGTTTGGGCTCAATCGAGTTATCAAGTACCTATAGCCTGAAAAAGCCGCTGCTGTTTATCCGACTGCGCGAGTTCGAAGTCCCAATGTGCGGGGGGGTGCATCTTGCCAATCGCTTGCCCGAACTGGGGGAATACTTTGAGGAGGATAAGGAAATGCTCTTTTACGGGGATTTAGAGGAACTGATCGACAAAGCTAGATACTATCTAGCTCCAGAGCGCGATCATCAACGCCAAAAAATACGCGAGCACGCACGGAAGCGGGCGCTTGCTGAGCACACCTGGTTGCACCGCTTCGGCCGGGCATGGCAGGTCATGGGCTTGGCCACCTGAACTCGACTTTTTCACCTAAGGCGTTATCCACCCATGGGTGGTCGATAGAGAATTCAATAGACCCAGAATGTGTTGTTGATCGGTTCCCAGGGCGGAGTATGCGCAAGAACGAGAAGGTGCAGATTATATCGGCCATCAAGGAACAGCTTTCAGGTGGTGATGGGCTATCCGATCGGATGACGCTTCAGACTTCCCTGCAAGACGCTTGGCTGACTGATGAGTGGCCGGTACATCCAAAGTCGAAGAGTCGTCTAGGGGCGCTGGGGAAGAGAATGAAGGTGGCCCAATGGCGCTAGGAAAACTCATAAGATCGGTTGTAAACGGAAAGGGCAGATCCTCGGTACAACATCGGGGTTTAGTTGGTACAGTTCGGGTGCAATTTCCCATCGGATAGGTAGACACAGGAATGGAATTTCTGGGGATTTGCCGAAAATGTCGCCTTGAGGGCTTTCCCTTGCTGTGTATTCGGACGGATAAGGCAATCCCAGGGGAAATAACTCATCCACGAGGGGTGAGCAGACCACATTGCAAACCCCTGAATTTGCGGATAGGTGGTTAGAATTCGTTCAAGTCCCTGTGTGATTTTTTTGGCCGCCCAACTTGAATCCTGACGGAGCCCGTCTGGAAATCCAAACTCCATAAAGAATACGGGCTTCTTCGGTGCCACGAGTTTCACTTCACCCATGACTTTATCAAGACTCTTCATATGCGTGTCCACAGGGATGACATAGTCATGTGTCAGCCCAGGAAGATCCTTGGCGTAGTAATCAAGTAAGTAGAAAGTCAGACTGACCCAGTCGGCGTATTCATCGCCGGGATAGAAGTTGGCAAAGGCGTGGCAGCTTTGAAGCAGTCGCCTGGCATAGGTCTTGTCAATATTCCCTGGAAAGTCACTGAGGTCATACTCGTCTTGGTTCGCCTGACGCACGGTCCATCCCATGGTGTCAAACGTGAGGAACTTGAGCCCTTCACGTCTGACAAAAAAGTCGTAATAGTAACGCTGCGCTGCTTTAAGCCGCTCGACTCCGTCGCAGACTTGTGGGGTCCCGATATTGCGGTAAAGCTGGGAAGCATTGGGCATCCGTGATGGGTCGAACTCGGCAAAGCCGCGCTTATTTTCGACTGCCCATTGGAGCGACTTGTCACCTGCTGGTCCAAATCCTCCAAAGTAGTCGGCTCCAACGCCATTGGGTTCGCGTCCTGTGATAAAGAACAGGGGTTTGCCGAATTGTCGAAGTTCCGCGGCGAATCGGCCTAAATCCGAGTCATACTGTCCGTTCAATAATTTATCGACTGTGAATCCAGGAGGTGCTTCAGACTCGTCAGGGGCAGGGTGCACATTGTACGCCTGAACAACGATCACCTTCCCTTCCTGCCAAGCGCGATTCGCTGCAGTGGTATCGAAATGCGGTTGGCCCGATTCATCATAGTCGTTTGCCCATGAACCTCGGTGTTTGGACCACAAAGCCGTTTTGCGTCCGCCAGCAGCCTCAAATGTTGCGATGTCGCCCTCAACCCATTCGTACTGTCCGATATACATCCCGCCGGATGGATGGGGGATGACCTTGAGGTTCGCAAAGTCCCGCGTCGGGGAAGGGGCCAAGGTTTGTTCAGTTGTGTTCGGTGATTTGCGTGCAGGTTTAATGTTGAGCTGCCCCTGTGCATCAGCGATCGGCAGGGCTTCCTGGAACCCAAGTAGGGTGATTGGAAGGAGGGCCATTGCGATCTGCCATCTGGAGAGTTTCATGTTGTCATCTCGCTTCGTACGCTGCGAGGGGCAAGTTACAGGCCACCTTCTCGGCTGCCTTGACCCTTAAAGAACCGGTGGGCACCAATTCGGGTGGGCCTCCACCGCGCCGGAGCATTACTTAGAGAGCGATTGCTCTGATTGGTTCGATTTCATCCATCTCTTTGTGGGTAGCCGCAGCAACGGATTCAACCCTGAGCCAACCGGATTGACGGTGCCCCATTACTTCTGAGATAAGGTCCTAAATATGCACATTAGTCAGGGCCTGTTTGAACGTACAGCATCTGCGTGGCTGTGCTCGGCTATGTACCAATTGATCCTAAACGACGCAGAGCCTCAAAATATTCTATGGTCTTCATGAGGCCGTCCTCTAATGGTACTTTGGGGACCCAGTCGAGGGTAGATTTTGCAAGAGAAATGTCAGGTCTCCGTCTCTCCGGATCATCCTGGGGAAGCCCCATTCTGACGATCTTGGATTTGGAGCCTGTAAGCCGAATCACTAATTGGGCCAGCTCAAGAATGGTAAATTCATGTGGATTCCCTAGATTGATCGGGCCAGTGCAGGCTGCCGGTGTTTGCATCAGCCTCAACAGCGCTTCGACCAGATCGTCCACATAACAGAAGGATCTTGTCTGTGACCCATCTCCATAGATGGTGATGGGGTTCCCCTCCAATGCTTGAATAATAAAGTTGGAGACTACTCTCCCATCATTCGGGTGCATCCGTGGGCCGTAGGTATTGAAAATTCTGGCAACTTTTATTGCGACTTTATGTTGCCGATGATAGTCGAAAAAAAGCGTTTCAGCACATCGCTTACCTTCATCGTAACAGGCTCGTGGTCCTAAGGGGTTGACATTACCCCAATAGCTTTCGACCTGTGGATGAATGGTTGGATTGCCGTAGACCTCAGAGGTCGAGGCCTGCAGGATCGTAGCTTTGACCCTTTTTGCTAATCCCAGCATATTGATCGACCCGTGGACATTCACCTTCGTCGTCTGGACTGGATCGTTCTGGTAGTGGATTGGTGAGGCCGGGCAGGCCAGATTATAGATTTGGTCGACCTCAACAAACAACGGGAAAGTCACATCGTGCCGAAGCAGTTCAAAGGAAGGATTATCCAACAGGTGAACGATATTTCGCTTGTTTCCGGTATAGAAATTGTCCACACAGAGAACGTCCTGCCCGTTTTGCAGCAGACGTTCGCAGATATGCGAACCAAGAAACCCGGCTCCACCGGTAACAAGCACGCGCGTCATGAGATCTTTCATGGAAGTGTCCTCAATCTGAGTGGTAACAAGCCTCTCACCAGCTGATTAGTCCGTTATCGCCTCTCTGTAACCACATATGAGTATGCAATGACCTCATGCAGATGCCGAATGTTACGTCAATGGGCCTTTGTCATTTATCTTGATTTCCGTACGTGGCCTACAGTTCATGACAACACAGTTGCGTGTTACCGGTCAATGACCAAGTATATGCATAATGGATCTGGGAGGTCTGGGTAATTGAGCGTTTCGAGCAGAAACCAGCAAAACGTCGAGCCTTTTGAGAGACGGCTGGATAAAGATCTGAATTAGCGGCCTTATCCCAAGAAATTTCAACTGCGCCGCATTGGTGTAAGTGTTTCTCTCACGGCAATTCCTCCAGCACACCGCGTCGGATCGATGTGATCGCTTGGGAGGCGGATTCGGCGAGGCCGGGGTGTGTGGTCTTGAGGGTTTGCACCTGCGAGAGATACTCCAAGGTTCTGGCCAGCAGTCGATAGATGTCGCCTTCAGCCATGGTGGTTAGCCGACAGAGTCCGATCCAAGTGAGGGTTGGGTCGGCGACCCAGCGCTCCACGAGGGCCGCCACATCCGCGCGGAGGAGCGGAGGATCTTCGTAGGGCGATAAGCTCTCCGCAAGTTTGCGAACTTGCCCGAGCAAAGAACTCAGTCCCGGACTGATGCGAGGAAAGGCACCGGGGCGATCGTCATCGTGGGCCAGACTGGCCAGAATACCGGCAAGGAGAGACGGATCTGCGCCGGTGAAGGCTTCGGCACGAATCAGTTCGGTGATGAGCAGCGAATGGTCGATTCGGATCAGCCGTGCCCATTCTCCCTCCGCCGTCAGCCGTGTCGTCAGCGTGAGATAGCCGAATTTCTGCAAGACCTCCACGCGCTCTTGGAAGCGATGCCAGAGACTGGTGCGCAGGGCCTGAATGGATTTGGTATGCCGCTGTTGTTCCTGCCGGATGCGTGATGCGGTGAGGAAGTCCTTTTGGCAGGCGGATCGAGACGGACAGGTCGGACAGGGAAAGTCTTCGAGTGATTGGACGACGGCGTCGGGGAGCGGCTCGCCATCGGTGGAGAGCAGGATGGGGAGCAGGGGCAACCGGAGCGGCAGTTCGTCTAGCTGGTGGCTGAGCCGATCAAATGTGTCGGTGGAACACCAAGGATAGGCCGATGTTTCCGGACAGTCGTACGTGCGGTCGTAGACTTCCTTCACGCTGGTGACCGGACATTCCGTGACGGCGCTGTCCGGTCTCAACACGGTGAGCATCGAATTCCTCTGACCTTTGCTTCGATATTGGCGAAGCACGATGCCCCGTCCTCTGCTGAACCCGACGACCCGCCCGGGCGTCAGAAACGGCAGCCGTGCTGCAATCTCCGGTGGTTCAGTGCGATAGGTTGGATGGCGCGTATGGCGGTGTCTTCGCGCATGGTCGAAGGTGTGCCATTGGGTGATCCAGTCCGTACAGACGCGAGGGCCGAACGGTTCCATCTTCACGTGGAGCGCATCGAGCTTCTGCTCGAGAATCTCGGCCCGCTGATTCAGCTGAAACTGAGCAAAACTCTTGGCCAGGATCCCTTGGATGTGTTCGTGTGGATGGGCTTTCAAGAGATTCAAGACCATCGGATAGCTGATCGTAAACTGGCTGTCGATGGCTTCCGGCTGTCCGGTTAACCCCTTGGTCAGCACCGACAGGTCGATATAGGGCGAAGGGGTAATGACGGCAAATCCGACATGGTCCTTTCCGCGCCGTCCGGCTCGCCCAGCAATCTGCTGGACTTCGCCGGCCGTCAAGTCGGTAAAGTCGCGGGATTTGCGGATGCTGGATTGCGTGATCACGACCGTGCGCGCTGGAAAGTCGACACCGGCCGCTAAGGTCGTGGTGGCAAAGACCGCGTCAAGATGTCCTTGGCGCATTAATTCTTCGATGGCGATTTTCCACGTCGGCAGGTGCCCGGCGTGATGTGCAGCCACGCCGATGCGTTGCACGATGGGAATCAGCGGGTGTTCGGCAATACTGGGGTGTTGAACCATGACCCGCTCGAGTGCTTTCGCAATCGCATCTTGCCGTACGGGCGGCAGGACGAAGTTGGCATGGTCGAAGGCTTCCATGGCTTCATCACAGGCTCGCCGTGAAGTGAGAAAGACGATCGCGGGAGTGAGATGTTTCTGACGGAGCGCGGAAATCAGGTCAACCGGATGGATCGACGGAGGCATGCAGCTTCATTCCTTTTGAGATGACCACGAGGCCCGATTCCGTGACGGTAAATCGCTGCGCGTCGGCCTCTCGGTTATACCCGATCTCTGTCTGAGGAGGGATCGTCACATCCTTGTCGATGATGGCGCGTCTGATCCGACTCTGTGCTCCGATCGTGACATTTTCCATCACGACGGACTCACGGATATCAGCATGGTCGTGCACGTGCACGTTTGGGGAGAGGACGGAATTCTGGACCCGCCCACCCGAGATGATGCAGCCGCCGCACACGATTGAGTCAAGCGCGACACCCATGCGGCCTCCCTGGAAATCCTGAGCGAAGACGAACTTGGCCGGTGGAAACTGCCCCTGATAGGTTCGGATCGGCCACTCCGCATCGTAGAAATTGAACTGCGGGTCCACGGAGACCAGGTCCATATTGGCTTCCCAGTAGGCATCGAGCGTTCCGATATCACGCCAATACTTGACCGCTTTCTTGTTCGCGTCTTGAAATTTGAAGGCATAGACCCGTTTATCGGCGATCATCTTCGGGATGATATTTTTCCCGAAGTCGTGCGCGCTGCCTTCTTTGGCATCGGCGAGGAGGTATTCGCGGATCACCTTGGTGCGGAAGAGATAGATCCCCATCGAGGCAAAGGCATGGTCCGGATCATTAGGGAGCGAAATGGGATTCGCCGGTTTTTCATCGAATCGGGTAATCCGATAGTCTTCGTTCACGGCAATCACACCGAAGCGAGAAGCTTCCTGGATCGGGATATCGATGGCTCCCACGACCGCATCCGCACTCGTCGCGATGAGCCAGTGATACATCTCCGCGTAGTTCATCTTGTAGATGTGGTCGCCCGCGAGAATCAGCAGAAACTCGGGGTGTTCATCATCGATCAAGAACATGTTCTGATACACCGCGTCGGCCGTGCCGCGATACCAATCTTCGCTGATGCGTTGCTGAGGAGGAACCGAGGCGATGTATTCGTCGAGGTCGGCGCTGAGGATGTTCCAACCGGCTCGAATGTGTCGATCGAGTGAATGGGATTTATATTGGATAAGGACGGCGACTTTACGGAGCCCCGAGTTCAAACAGTTGCTGAGCGTAAAGTCGATGATGCGATATTTCCCGCCGAATGGAACTGCGGGTTTGGCCCGTTGTGCGGTGAGGGGATTGAGCCGCTCGCCTTTCCCACCGGCCAGGACCATCGTGAAGATATTTTTCATCTTCTCGATTCTATCAGGACCGTCTGGAAATAGAAAGAAAGCGGAATCGTTGACTTCCCGTGCTATGCGGATAATACTAGCCACCAGAACGTCGCCTTGAGCCGCTCGGCTTGGTCGGCCTTGAACAGAAGGAGTGAGTATGAAGCGAGATGTTGTCATCGCGGCTCTGCCACGAGTCGAGTCCAGACCGGTCACAAAGCTGGCGGAGAGAACCTCGGACCCACTACGGAACATGGCCTTGCGGCTGGAAAAGCTAGAAGAGCAGATCCAGAAGTTGTCCGAACTGGTGCGTGATCATGCGGAAGATATGGATCGACTGGTCCGGATCGTGGCTGAGAACCAGGATGTGGTTCGCCAGCAGTTGCTTCGCAAACATCACGAGAAGGTCAGGGTACGGAAACATCTTCGAGAACTCGGTTCATGAGGTCGCTGCAGATCGCCAACCTGACACAGGCGTCGGATTGAGTAACGCTCGTCAGGTTCTGGTTCGACTCTCGCCAGGATACACGTCCCGTCATCGGCACCGCCTTCACGGATCCATGTATACAGTGATGTGTAAACAGGGGATGCCTCGAACCATCGAGAGAGGAGTGTCATCATCGTGAATCAATTGTGTCTGTTCTGCCGACTGGGAATGATCGGATTGTTGAGCATGATGGGTGGGGCGGGCTCTCTGTGCGCATGGGCGGAGGAGAGTCGAGTCTGGGCCGTTCAGGTGCCGTATGACGCTCCACCAGTCAGTCCAGATGTGCCGGATGTTTCCATTCCTCCCAATAAGACTCCACTTGGCCCGGAAGAGCTCAAGCGAGCCGAGGCGTTGTTGCCGTTGCTGGAAGGGAAGCAAGAGTTTTGGGCCATGGGGGAATTCGTACATTTGGGTGAATCGTCGGTTCCAGTGTTGATCAAGGCCTTGACCATGTCCAGTCCCAGAATCCGGTACAATGCGATTGAAACGCTGCTGATGATGAAGGGGGTGGCAGGCGTGCCGGCGCTCGTCGAGACCGCGAAGGAGCCGAGCGAACTGTCACGAGTGCGAGAACATGCGTTACGGGTGGCGGTTCGTCTGGATGCGGCGAAAGCCTCCGAAGCCCTCGATGTTATGGCCAAAGATCCCAATCCATCCGTGAGAAAGTCCGCTGCGTTTGAGTCGCGGTATATCCGTCAGAAGGCCGTCATTCCAATCCTGATTCCCATGGTCAGCGATGAGGAACGGTTCGTGGCGCTGTCGGCGCTGCAATCGCTTTGGATTCTGACCCGCCATGAAACTGAATTTCACGATTGGGACACCTCGACGAAACAGGATCGCGCGGCCTGGTCGAGTGAATGGGTCGAGTGGTGGGATATCAACAAAGAGACCTTCGAGATTCCGGAACCTCGCCAACCCAAGCGGAGTCTGTGACGGGACGCTGAGGAGGTTGCGGGCTCGAAGATGGCTATGGTACGAATACTGTAGAGGGTATGACATTGAAGCCTGGAACCATGCTCAAAATCGCCAAACTTGGGAATCCGATCCTTCGGAAGGTGGCAGCCCCGGTTGATCCGCGAGAGATCAAGTCGTCGGAGATCCAGCGGTTGATCGACGACATGTTCGAAGTGATGTATGACGAACCGGGGATCGGGCTGGCGGCGCCTCAAGTCTCTCGCTCGATTCAATTGGTCGTCATGGGCTGCAAAGGGGAAGGAGGCTTTCCTGAAACTGTGCTCATCAACCCGTCGATCGTCTATTATGGACCTGAACAGGTGGAGAATTGGGAAGGGTGTCTGAGTGTCGACGGCTTGAGGGGGAAAGTCACCAGACCGTCGCTGGTGCGAGTCAAGGGATTGGACCGGAAGGGCAAGGCCTTGGATTTTGAAGCGACGGAATTATATGCAGTCTGTATTCAGCACGAGCTTGATCACTTGATCGGCAAGGTTTTTCTCGATCGGATGACGGATATGTCTACCCTTACGCAGCTTGACGAATTTTCACAATATTGGCAGAAAGAGTCTTCTAACGTAATCTAATGCCTGCCTTGTCGAACCGCTTGTGAAAGCCCTTCTTCGCGTCCTGCAATATCTGCGGCCCCATCGTACGCTGGCCATTCTGACCTTACTCTGTGCCGCCTGTGCGACGGCGATGGAGCTGGTGCCGCCCTGGGTCATCAAGATCATTATTGACGACGTGATTCAAGCCAAGCAGGCTTCATTGTTGCCGGGGGTGATCGGGCTTCTGGTTGCTGCATACGTCTTCAAGAATGTTTTCGCCTCGTTGCGCATCCGTCTCAATAACCAGCTCGAGCAGACGGTGGTGCACGATCTTCGCCGGCATATCTTCGCCGCGCTGCAACGCCTATCGATCACCTATTTCGAGAATCGCTCGACGGGCGAAATCATGTCCCGTGTGACGAACGACACCGAACATGTCGAGCGGATTTTTATCGATGGGCTTGAGGGGATGATGACGGCATCGTTGACTCTGGTCGGCATCACAGGGCTCTTGTTCATGCTGAATTGGAAGCTGGCGGTGCTTGCGCTGCTGCCGATCCCGCTGCTCGCCCTATCGGCCAGTTGGTTTACATCCAAGGTACACGGCTACTATCGGGAGACCCGCCAGAGTGCCGCGGAGCTGAATGGCTACTTGCAAGATGCTCTGTCCGGTATCAGAGAAACAATGGGATTTGGTCGCCAGGGGCACGAGCAAGCACGATTCGACCGGTTGAGCCAGGCCTACAGTGACAAGAATCTTAAGGCGATGGTCTTATGGTCGATGTACTCCCCGGGGATGATTCTCGTCGGGGCCTTCGGGACTATTTTAATTCTCTGGTATGGCGCCGGCGAGGTGATGGACGGGCGGCTCACACTGGGTGAGTTGGTGTTGTTTCTTTCGTACTTAGCGATGTTCTATGTGCCCATTAACCAGATCCACTCGGTCAATCATATGCTGCAGCATGCCTTGGCTGCGAGTGAACGGGTCTTTGATGTGTTGGATACGGTGCCTGATGTAGCCGATCGTCCCGGCCTGCTCGCCCCAGACCAACGTGCCCAGGGTGAAGTACGATTCGAGCAGGTACAGTTCTACTATCGACCTGATGTGCCGGTTCTCAAAGGGTTCTCAGCGAGAGTTTCAGCGGGAGAACGTGTGGCCTTGGTCGGGATGAGCGGAGCAGGAAAGAGTACGCTTTTGAAATTGTTGATGCGGTTCTATGACGTCACAGACGGAGCGATTCTGATCGATGGGAAAGATCTTCGCGATCTTCCCCTTGCCTATCTTCGTCAGCAGATCGGGTTTGTGCAGCAGGAGCCATTTCTGTTTAACGGGACCGTCAAAGAAAATCTCTTGTACGGCGATTTGAACGCGGATCAGGATCGGCTGGAAGCGTCGGCGCGAGCCGCCCGGGCCCATGAGTTTATCGCTGCGTTGCCGGAAGGTTACGAAACCTGGATCGGTGAACGGGGTGTGAAACTCTCCGTGGGGCAAAAACAGCGGGTCTCGATCGCCCGGGTGTTGCTGAAAGATCCCCCCATCGTCATCTTCGATGAGGCGACATCCAACATTGATACGGAGACGGAAGTCAAAATCCGGGAGGCTTTGAACGAACTCACCGCTGGACGCACCACCTTCATCATCGCTCATCGCCTCTCGACGTTGCATGACGTGGACAGGATTCTCGTGCTTGAAAACGGCCGGTTAGTTGAAGATGGTCGGCATGAGGAACTGCTGAGCCGAGGCGGGGTGTATGCGGGTCTCTATGAAGCCCAGTTCCAAGTGTGACAGGATGCTTGAGGGGCGATAGTCAATGGCCATTGGTGGGAAGGAAGCAACCGGCTGTTCTGCGAATGACCGATGACTAGTGAGGAGTAGGCCCCTCCGTGCCGGCTATGGCAGGATCGTCTGCAGTGGTTGCGGTTGTAAATCCGAGCTCGTTATACTTCCGAAGAAGAACGAGGGAGTGGGGAGATTTATGGTGCTGGTGTACGAAAGTGATCCGTTGGACGACGAACATGCGCGCGGGCGGTTTTACCATGTCTGCCGAGGGCGTATTGATCAGACTCCCTTGAATGTTCCAGAACCAGATCGGCCCTACGAGTGCCCACAGTGTGGGATTGACCTCGAAGCCGAAGATTTCTTTATGGCTCTTCAGAAAGGATCGGTATAGACCCCATGGCTACGAGTACAGGACGAAAAACAGTCGGCGTGTCGCGTGGCTTGATGATGCTCTGTGAGATCTGTTATGCCCAGGTCATCGCGGATAAGCTCACCGACGAAAAGAATTTCGTCGCAGACGCGGACACACTCTTCGATACCATCTGTTGCGGGTGCTCCGATATCAATCGCCCCCTCATCGACGACATGGCCGGGAGTGGGGAATAATGAAGTGGTGGTGAAGCGACGAGATAGAGTGGAGGAACTTACCGCTCCTTGCATTCCTTCCCGTTGAAGTACATGCAGGTCGACTCTCCTGATTTCACTTTCCAGGTTTTGATCAACGGCGGTTTTTCCTCACCCCGCATCTCGACGACAAAGTCCACGAGGCCTGAGAGCGGGAGCTTCTCCATGTGCGGTTTCGCGGCTTCCGGGACTTCAATATAGAACACTGTGGCACTGGTCGAGATCAGGATCTGACTCTTTTCTGTATCGATGTAAATCACGGGGCTATAAAAACTACGGTCTTCGGCAAGGGATGGGACAGCCCGGAACGTGAGCAGCAGCAAGAACAACGAGAGGGACGGTTTCAATAGTTTCATGAGCGATGCTCCTCGTCTAGATCCTGGAGGAACATTAGTATATTTCGAAGTGGAATGTGAACCAGAAAAGTAGGCTTAGCGGATGATGACCTCGGCAATGGAGACCTGACCAGACTTAATCCAATAGGTCTTCACATCCGGTTCTGGGTTCATGAGCGAGACGATGAGGTAAGCGGGCAGGGGGAGATTGATCTTGGGCCAAATCTCTTCATAGTCGGTGGCGATTTTAATGTCGGTGACGGAGGGACGGGCTGGATCGTGTGGGTGTGAGTGATACACCACTTGGAGATCAAGTCCGTTATTGCGCATGTCTTTCTTGGCGGTAGAGAAGTCTTGCATGTCCATGACGAAGGCAATCTCTGCTCGTTCTTCAGGAGAGAGCCGTTCTAGATGCGCGGCTTTGGCTGAATCGAATGAGGACAGGTTTTGCGCACCTTCCATCGCAACAATGTTCTTGATGCGATAGAGACGGCTGACCACACCGTTATTTCCAGCCAGGAGCCCGCAACATTCGTACGGAGTCAGCTCCTTCGCATGGGCGATGATGTCGTCAAGGATAGCTTTCGGAATGATGAGGTCAGCCACGGTAGTCTTTACGCTTCACGTTTCACGAGTGACGCTTCACGGGGTTCTCAAATCGTGCAGCTGACCGTGTAGTCCAGACTGAGATCCTTGATTTTCGGATTCGGCCCGCACAGAGGACAGGCCGGATCTTTGGGGCGACTGACTTTGCGGAATTTCATGTCGAGCGCGTCGTAGATCACAAGCTTATCCGCGATGGTTTCGCCGATCCCGAGAATTTCCTTGATCGCTTCCGAGGCCTGGAGGATGCCCATCGTACCGGCTAACACGCCCAGCACACCGGCTTCCTGGCAGTTCGGAACCAGACCAGCAGGCGGAGGTTCTGGATAGAGGCAGCGGTAGCAGGGATAGCCTTGGTGCGGTTTGATCGCCGTGAGCTGACCTTCGAACCGGAACATGCTGGCGGAGATCAGCGTTTTCTTGGCGAAGAAGCAGGCGTCGTTCACCAAAAACCGAGTCGTAAAATTATCCGAGCCATCGAGCACGATATCGTATTGCGAGATGAGCGGAATGATATTGTCGGCATCGACCAATTGGTGGTAGGCGTTGACGGTGATTTCCGGGTTGATGGCCGAGAGTGTTTGCTTGCCGGACTCGACTTTTGGTTTGCCGAGCGTGGCAGTCGAGTGCATGATCTGCCGCTGGAGGTTTGACAGGTCAACCACATCGCCATCGACCAAGCCGATCGTGCCGATACCGGCGGCAGCGAGATAGAGCCCAGCCGGCGATCCTAAACCACCGGCACCAATCAACAAGACCTTGGCCCGCTTCAGTTTGAGTTGGCCCTTGCCGCCCACATCCTGAAGAATGATGTGCCTGCTGTAGCGTTGAATTTCTGATTCAGAGAGTTGCATTGTGTTCGTATCTCGTCGTTCGTGAAGCGTGAAGCGCGGTCCGCGCACGAGATACGCTTCACGAGTGACGCTTCACTTATTTATTATTCCACCACATTCAATTCAATCGGATCGACGCTGCAGCCTTTCTTGCGTAGGCCTTCGAGTGCGCGCTCAATCTCTGCTGTGTCCCCTGTAAATTCGACATCCGCCCAGCCCGTCGTGTCTCGCACATCGGCTCGTCTGACGTCGGTGACGACGTTGTACTCGCGGCCAATCTGATAGATGATCGGCTGTCGAATCCCCTCTTCAGGAAAGCGAATATGGAATCGCAAATGCGCCATGATTACCCTCCCGCGATCGCCGGCACGATCGAGACTTCGTCGCCGGTTTTCAAGGTGGTATCTTTGCCTTTGAGGAAACGGATGTCTTCCTCGTTGACATAGATGTTGACGAACCGGCGCAGCTCTCCGCTGTCGTCGCAGAGGCGAGCTTTGATGCCGGGATAGGAAGCTTCCAGCGAATTGACCAGATCGGTGATCGAACCGGCTGTGACGTCGACTTCTCCTTGGTTCTTGGTCAAGGGCCTCAGCGGAGTTGGAATACGGACTTTAATCATGAATCACCACCACCATTTTTGCCGAGTTTGAAGTTTTTCTCGAAGGCGACAAGACTGGGTTGGATGCGGGTCGGCCGACCAACGGCATCGATCACCGCTTCCTGCGTCTTTAACCCATTCCCCGTAATGTAAGCGACCGTCACCTCATTTTTCTTGATGATCCCTTGCTTGACTAGCTTCTTCAGCACACCGATTGTCACCCCACCGGCTGTTTCTGCAAAGATACCCTCTGTCTGGGCCAGCAGCTGGATGCCTTCCACCACTTCTTCATCCGTTACCATATCCATGGATCCTTTGCTCTCAGCCGTGGCCTTGAGCGCATAGTAACCATCGGCTGGGTTGCCGATCGCGAGTGATTTGGCAATAGTCTTCGGCTTGACCGGCTTGAAGAAGTCACGTCCGGCTTTGAAGGCTGTCGAAATCGGTGAACAGCCTTCGGCCTGGGCTCCGTTGATCTTGGTGCGCACGTCGTCAATCAACCCGACATACTTCATTTCATGCAGGCCTTTCCAGATCTTGGTGAGGAGCGAGCCTGAGGCCATCGGGATCACGACTTGATCAGGGGTTTTCCAGCCCAATTGCTCGACCGTCTCAAAGGCCAGCGTCTTGGAGCCTTCGGCATAATAGGGACGGATATTGATATTTACAAACGCCCAGCCATGTTCGCCCGCGATCTCACTGCATAGCCGATTGACGTCGTCGTAGTTCCCTTCTACTTCCACAACGTGCGGCTTATAGATCAGGTTGCCGAGCACTTTGGCGGCTTCCAGGTCACCAGGTATGAATACGTAGCAATGCAGGTTCGCAGAGGCGGCATGGGCCGACACGGAGTTGGCTAAGTTGCCGGTCGAGGCACAGGCCACGGTTTCAAAGCCGAGCTCGCGCGCCCTCGTCAGGGCAACGGCCACGACCCGATCTTTAAATGACAGCGTCGGATGATTGACGGTGTCGTTTTTGATGTAGAGTTCGTCGATGCCGAGATACGCACCGAGGTTCTTCGCCCGAACCAATGGGGTGAATCCCGCATGCGGACCGACGAAGTTGGTTCCTTCGACCGGTAACAGGTCGAGGTAGCGCCACATGCTATCCGGTCCATCTTCGATCTTTTTGCGCGAAATCGCCTGCTTGATCTCGTCATAGTTGTACTTCACTTCGAGTGGGCCGAAGCACATTTCGCAGACGTGGATCGCCTTGGTCGGATATTCCTTTCCGCATTCGCGGCACACTAGCGCTTTCATCTTGCTCATCGTGGTACCACCTTCTCAAATCTTATGCAGAGGGACGCACGGCACATCCCGCATAAGGATCCCCATCGTCAAACAGCTCGGTAATCGTCGGATGTTCTCCGCAGAGCGCACAATTCGGATTGCGGCGGACTTTGATTTCTCGGAATTGCGTCTTCTTGGCATCGAAGTCCAGCATACGGTCGGTCAACGGCCGTCCTATGCCGAGGACCAGCTTCAAGGCTTCCGTGGCCTGGATTGTCCCGATAATGCCCGCCAAGACACCAATCACGCCGGCTTCCTGGCAGGAGGCGACAAGGCCAGGCGGCGGAGGCGCTTTGAATACGCAGCGATAGCAGGCCGACTTCTTCGGGATGATGGTCGTGACACGTCCGTCGAATCGGAGAATGCCGCCATGCACCAATGGTTTGTTCGCGAAGAAGGAGGCATCGTTGATCAGAAACTTCGCGGGAAAGTTATCGACGCCGTCGATGATGACATCGTAGTCGTTGAAGATCTTGAGCGCGTTGCCGGCGGTGAGGCGCTCTTCGTACATCGAGACGGATACATCAGGGTTCAATGCCTGGACTTTTTCCTTTCCCGAAAGCACCTTGGGACGTCCGACGTCGGGAGTATGGTGCAGCACCTGGCGTTGTAAGTTGGTGAGGTCCACGACATCACTGTCGATCAGTCCGATCGTCCCGACGCCTGCGGCAGCCAAATACAACGCCGCCGGAGAACCGAGCCCACCGGCACCGACGAGCAGAATGCGAGACTTGGCAATTTTCTTCTGTCCCTTGCCGCCGACTTCGGGCAATAGGATGTGCCGGCTGTAACGGTTGATCTGTTCTTCGGTAAAGTCCATGTTAGCTATCAGCCATCGGCTCTCAGTCATCAGCTAAAAGCTGACTGCTGAAAGCTGTTGGCTCAGATATTAAAATACTTCTCAATGCTGATATAGCGTTCGCCGGTGTCACACAGGATGGTGACGACGTTTTTCCCGGATCCCAGTTCATCGGCGATTTTCTGCGCCGCGAAGACATTGGCGCCGGCCGAGATGCCCACCAGCAGGCCTTCTTTCTTCGAGAGCTGTTTGGCGGTCTGATAGGCCTCGTCATCCGTGACGGTGACCACGCGGTCGAGAATCTTTCGATTGAGGACCTTGGGAACAAAGCCGGCTCCGATCCCTTGAATCTTATGCGGTCCCGGATCGCCGCCTGATAACACTGGTGACGTCGCTGGTTCTACGGCAATGACTTTGACCTGTGGGTTCTTTTCTTTCAAGAACTCGCCGCATCCGGTAATAGTCCCGCCGGTCCCGACTGCGGCGACGAACGCGTCGATCTTTCCTTCGAGTGCGTCCCAGATTTCCACTGCCGTCGTCATCTTGTGCATCGCCGGGTTGGCCGGGTTCGAGAATTGATCCGGCATGAAGTACGACGGATTCTGGGCCAAGATGCTTTCCGCTTCCTTGATCGACCCTTTCATTCCTTCCCAGGCCGGTGTCAGCACAAGCTGTGCACCATACGACGACAACAAGCTGGCCCGCTCCATACTCATGCTTTCCGGCATGACGAGGATCAACTTGTATCCGCGCACCGCTGCGACGAGGGCCAATCCGATCCCGGTGTTGCCGCTGGTCGGTTCCACGATGGTTCCGCCGGGTTTGAGTTTCCCTTGCCGTTCCGCCTCATTGATCATGTTGAGGCAGATCCGGTCCTTGACGCTGCCTCCGGGGTTGAAAAATTCGACTTTCCCGTAGATCGTGGCGGAACCCTCTTTTGACAGACGGTTCAATCGCACGAGCGGAGTCTTGCCGATCAGTGCCGTAATATCGTGGTGTAAGGTCGTGCTCACCGACCGCCTCCCATATAGAAGAGGAACTCGATATGGTCCCCTTCGTTGAGGTGGGTCGTGGCCAGATGGTCACGATCCAGGACTTTGTCGTTCACCTCGACGGCGACCATCTGGGGTTCGATGTTCTTGGTCTTGAGTAAATCGAGGACGGTTCCGCCCGGGACTTCTTCAGGTTTTCCATTGATTTTAACCTGCACGGATTCTCCCAAGTTGGCTTAGAGATTAAAGAATTTCGAAAGTAACAAAGGCAGGCGCTGCTTGTCAAGGCTGCGTCATGCACATGAGAGACCCGAATGCACAAAAGGATTCACAACCTACTCCTTGTCCGATGAGCAGGAGGAAATCATCCTGAGAGGATTGCTTGACTTTAGCTCTGCCTCATCGCCACTATGCCGCCTACTTAAAGAGACCGGAGAGAAGCTGAATGAGCAGCTTTTCTGACAAAAGTGTTCGGAGTGTCATCCGTCGAGATGTGGAAAAAGAATTTTCTGTTTCGCGCCGCAGAGTCAACGCCACTCGCCGAGTCTGAGAACGAGCTGTTCCACGATACGGAACCGGCACTGGACAGCGCCGGTCTCGTGCTGGACAAGTTTCTCTCGGTATGGGTGCAGGGTGACGGGACGGAAGAGCAGCCGTCGGCCTATACGAGCCTCTATGTGCGAACCGCGATGCTGGATGTGAAGAAACACATCAGTCTTCTACAGCCGCTTCAAGGGCGCTCCCATCAGATCAAACAATTGCTCACGCCGGACCAAAAACAGTTTCTTCGACAATGGCTTCAGGTCCAAGCCCCACAGGCCTGGGAGTCGTCGGACGATCACTTCCGCGACCTCTTTGATCTGGAATGATCCGGCGGTCACGGTTCCCTTCACTCACGTGGTCTTGTCGGCTGGTCACGATCTGGCTCCTGACTACTGTTCTGCTTGGGTCAGGCGGAATGGTTTCAGCTGGATCAATCGAGGTCTGGTATGGCCCTGAGGATCGCCCACTTGAACATCTTGTGCGGGTCTATGATCGTGCCAAACGATATATCTTTGTCGCGAGTTATGGGTTCACGTCGCCGCTCTCGGTCAAGGCATTGGTTGAGGCGACACGACGAGGTGTTGACGTTCGGATCCTGACGGATCGAGAACGTCTCAACGATCCGAAGCAACGGGCGGCTCTCTCTGTGCTGCGTGAGGCCGGGATCCCAATCAAGATCAATCAACACGACAGCCTCATGCATCTGAAGCAGGTCGTGGTCGATGATGAGGTCAATACGAGCGGTTCGATGAATCAGACGACAAGTGGCAATCAGTACAACGACGAACGCCTGGACATCATCAGAGACCATGCCATTACCGTACGGGCCAGGGAAAAGTTTCTTTCTTTATGGAAAGACCAGGAACGATTCCAGGAGTGGAAATAGCAGGAACATTGGCGGTAAGGTGGCTCCGTATCTGCGTCGTTGAGGAACGATGGTCGAAGAAACCGACATTGCGGTTGTGGGAGCAGGTGGGGGCGGAGCTGTGTTGGCCCTTGCCCTGGCGCAGAAGGGGATCAAGACCATTGTCTTGGAGCAGGCACCGGGCCCGCCGCAGGGGTTACGGGGAGAAATTCTCCAGCCGAACGGGCAACAAGTACTCGATCGTTTGGGACTGCTGCATAAGTTGCCGGGATCTTCCACGCGGACGGTGCATCAGTTTCATTTCTGCCGGGTGGGTGGCCAACGGCTTTGCACCATTGACTATCGCGACTTGCCGCCTCCGTATAATCAGGCGGTGGTGACGCTGCCGAATGTGGCGCACCATGCCATTGTGGATGCGATCGAGCGAGAGCCTTCGGTCTCATTACGGTATCGCGCGACCTTTACCGGATTGCTTCGTGAAACCGGACGAGTGGTCGGATTGACTGCCAAGCAGGGAGACCAGGAGCGGACGATCAGGGCGAAGGTGGTGGTGGGGGCTGATGGCGCCTTCTCCAAAGTTCGCGAGGCGTTGCAGATTCCAGCTGATCTCTACCTGTATCCGCAAGGGTACTTGATCGCGCTGTTGGATGCGGCGATTCCCATGGGGGAGGCGAAGTATTTTGTCGGCAAGCGAACGATTCTTGGGTTGTTTCCTGCCGCTGGGGATAAGGTCTATGCGTTCTACATGATCAAGACCGGTTCGTATGACCAGGTCAAAGCGCAAGGCCTCTCCACTCTGCAGAACGCGTGGATCGCGATCGATCCAGCCAATGAGCCGATATTCCGGACATTAATCGATTGGAAGCAAACGGCCTTTTTACCGACCGGGCGGGTTCGTACGCCCACATGGGTTGCCGATGGAGCGGTGTTGATCGGAGATGCCGCGCATGCCATGAATCCGCATGCTTCGCAGGGTCGTATGCAGGCAATGGTCGATGCGATGACGCTGGCCGACCTGTTACCGGAATGTCTCGCGACGAACGATTACTCCGCTGCAACGCTCAAGCGCTATGAAGATGCACGACGGCCGCACGTTGCGATGCTACAAAAGCTGGCCGATGAACAGGTGCTGTTCTGGAACACGGCGAATCCACTCATCGGTTTTCTTCGGGATCGTGTCTTCAGCACCCTGGACCGCAATGCGCGCCTTCGCTATCGGGTCTTGTCCACGACTGCGGGATTTCGCAAGGCTCCTCCGTTCGGCATGCTGGACCGCCTGATGGCGGCCGGATTTCTACCGGATCCTTCGGCTCGCGATATGGCAGCGGGAGGCATCCGGTAAAAACATGCAGTCGGTTGATTGGACCATTGATGGATTACCGGAGGAGACGCAAAAGCTCTTACGCACCTACGTGAAGGATGTGACCAAGGTCTATGGATCTGAACTGGAAGGCATCATTCTCTATGGCAGTGCGGTGCGAGGGGAGTTTCTTCCGGGTCGCTCCAATCTCAATCTTCTCTTGGTGATGTCGTCCTATGACCTGGCAACATTGAAACAGTATGACGGTCTTCACAAACGCTGGAGTAAGGACCAAGTGGTCGTGCCCTTGTTCTTAACGGTCGACGACATCCAATCCGCCTCCAAGGCGTTCCCGCTGGAGTACCAAGACATCCATGATTGCCGGCGGTTGCTGTGGGGACAAGATCCCTTCGTGGGGCTCAAGATCGATACTCGGTACTTGGCCGCTGAAGTGCTCCAGGCCTTGCGTGGAAATCTGCTTCGGCTCCGGCAGCGCTTGGTGGAAGGCCGAAGCACAGAAGAGGCCATCACCATTCTCTTGGCACTCTCGATTACCGCACTCCTTCCGGCCCTGCGCGGTGTGCAGCGGTTGCTCGACCGACCGGTTCTCGCCCACGCAGAGCCGCTGTTGAAAGATCTTGAGGCTGCTCTCGCGGTGGATTTGACCGGTCTCCGCGATGCCCTGCTTCTCAAACGGGGGCAGATTTCTCCGGGCCAGAAGGAAACTCCGCGACTCATGGATCGTTACCTCGAAGGCCTGACTCGACTGGTCACAGCCGCAGAGGCCAGGATTACATGATCAGATCACTCCCGAAGAAAACAGGGCTTGGGATTGTCTGGTTGACTCTGTTCGTCGGGATCGTGACACCGTTCGCACATGCCGCACTCTATGATCGATCGAAGGAGCGGGTTCCGCTTCCGAGCCCAATCGGCTATGTCAGCGATCACGCGCAAGTTGTTGAACGGGAGTGGAAGGACCGTATCCGATCCGTCTGCACCGATCTTGAAAAGAAGAGCGGCGTCGAGATGGTGATCGTGACGGTCCCGAGTATTAAGCCGTATCCCTCTGCGAAGGAATATGCGGATGCCCTGTACGCAAAGTGGCAAATCGGCTCGACACAGCAGGAGCATGGGCTGATGGTGTTGGTGGCGGTGCAGGAACGCCAGGCGGCGATGACCTTGGGGCGCCAAATGTTGCCGGCGGTCACTCCTGAAATTCGGCATGAAGTGAGCCGTCAGTATCTTCAGCCTGCGATTGAACGGGGCCATTTCGGTGAGGGGCTATACCGTACTGCGGTGGCTCTTGCGACACCGGCGCAAGAAGTGAGGCTTGAAACTCCGTCGCGTCGCCGCATCAAGGGACTTGGAGTTTGGATTACTCTTGGGACCACTGGCGCTATCGTGGGGTTCTTTTGGTGGCTCAGCCGTCCTGACCTCCGGCATCCCTATCGGCGGATTCAGAAGGGTGAGTATTGGGGAACCGGTCAAGGCGGTTTCGGCGGCAACTGGGGCGGCTTCGGCGGCGGAACGAGCGGAGAAGGATATCGATAGTTCGAGAGGGCTCTGCACCGCGAGTGTGAGAGCCCCATGGTTGCTTTCATCAAATTGTTCCTTCAGTTATACTCACAACATGAAAAAGGGAAGTGTGATGACTAGGGTCAATAGTGCCGAGGTCAAGAAGCAGTTGGGACAGATTCTTGCGCGCACCGCTCGCACGAAACGTCGAGTGATGGTCACAAGCCGAGGCAAGGATGTGGCGGCCGTGGTCCCTATTGAAGATGTGCAGCTGCTTGAAGAGATCGAAGATCGGTTGGATCTGGACGAGGCTCGTGCCGCATTGGCGAGTGTGAAGCGAGAAGGTACGGTCACATGGAAGAAAATCAAGCGGGATCTCGGATTATGAGTTGAATGGTGCTCTATCAGATCGAGTTCTCCCGCCAAGCCGATCGCCAATTTCGGAACCTGCCATCGCAGATTCAACAACGGCTCAAGTCACGAATCGACTCCCTTGTAACCACGCCACGCCCTCATGGATCTGAAAAACTTAGTGGCGTCGATCAACTCTACCGCCTTCGGGTCGGAGACTATCGTATCATCTATGCCGTGGAAGACAATCGCCTGCTTGTCCTCGTGGTCAAAGTTGGCCATCGCCGTGAAGTCTATCGTTAGTCGTACCCCATGGAGGAGACCTATCAATGAACAGCACTCGTCTCGGGAGCCGGTTCGCATCGTTGTTGCCCATCCTTGCCACCCTGGTCCTGTTCCCGTCCGGTTGTTCCATGACGGCTAAGGATACCAAGGGTGCGTCGACTGCTTCTTCGGATGTTGCCGATGCTGCAATTGAGCGCTATATCCGTGCCCATCCGGAAGTGATCGAACAATCACTGCAGGCGATGGAGGTCAAACG
>DIHK01000040.1:80134-80585 GCA_002420115.1 Nitrospira sp. UBA5698 | reverse complement strand
TGGCGACCTGGAGCCAGGCGGACATCGACAAATTCGAGTTCCTCCTGCCCAACTTTGGGGGGCGCATTCAGCGGGAAAACTGGGTGCGCAGTGCGCAGCTCGAGCACTACAGGAAGTATACGCAGTGGCTCGGCGAGGGCGAGCCGCCGCATGAGAGCCCGGATGTTCATGCGCAGATTGTTGAAACTCAAGCCGTATCTTCACGGGTCGATCAGAAGGTTGATAAGATGCGGATCGAGGCTCATGCGGAACAGATTGTCGTGAAGAATGGCGACATACCCGTTGAAATGACCAGCGACTCAGTTGGGGATCTGGACTATGCCGAGGCCGTGGCACAGTTGGATGAGGGATTATCAGGTCCCGAGTCACCCGATGATTTGAAACATATCCGCGGGGTCGGGCCGGCGTTAGAACGGTTTCTCCACAAACGGGGCGTCTTCTGGTTCAGCCA
>DIHK01000040.1:18655-79824 GCA_002420115.1 Nitrospira sp. UBA5698 | reverse complement strand
CGAGAAAACTGGGTGCGCAGTGCGCAGCTCGAGCACTACAGGAAGTATAAGCAGTGGCTCGGAAACGATGAACCCACAATGACAACGCCGGAGACGCCATCGGTTTGAACCTCACCGAAAAAGCGAAGGTTGCTGATCTTAGGTAACGCAGCGGCTTGTCTAGCTAAAGACCAGATCGGGCTGAAAATGAGTACGCTGATCTCTTGTTCGACTCTCGCTTCTCCATCCTCAGTCGGTTTGACTCCCCCAAAACCCTTGTGATAGCGTAAGTTTCTTATTGATCATGGGCTCGACACGCCATAAAGAACCACTTCGGCGGAGAGAACAGGAGTTTGTATGAAATTTGTGTGTCTGAACTGTGAAACCTATATGAGCCTCGAAAAGGTGGAGAAGCCAGAGGAGGGTTCCCTTGGAGTTTTCTTTGCCTGCCCGTCCTGTAGCGCCAAGTTTTCGATGGTGACCAATGCTGGTGAAACCAACATGATGAATTCCTTGGGGCTGAAGCTGAGCCCGAAGTCCGCGCCGGAAACGTCCATGGAGGGGTTGCGCGCGCTTGGGGGCAATGGTCAAGCTGCCGCCGCGCCGAAACCAAGTTCTTCTGCCCCAGCCGTGGCTGCCACGGCGGCTTCGCCTGCGAAGGCTCCCGAGAAAGCGAGCGGCTGTCCCTTCTCCGCCATGGTTGCAGAAATGGGTCTGACCAACTCCGGTAAGCCGGCGAACGGCGGACCCTCTGAGTTCACGTGGACTGCTGATGCCAAAGAGAAACTCGAGCGGCTTCCTGCATTCGTGAAACCGATGGTGCAAGCGAGCGTCGAGGGCTATGCGCGCAAGCAGGGGGTGACGACGATCTCGCTGCAAGTGATGGATGATTCCAAGAATTATTCCCCTGAAGGGATGACCTGGTCACGTGAAGCCGAGCAGCGGTTGGAGAATATTCCTGACTTCATCCGTCCCATGGCGCGCAAAGAGGTGGAGCGAATGGCCAAGGAGCGTGGGCTTGCGACCATCACGGCACAGGTGATGGATGACGCCAAAGACAAGTTCATGAAGTTTATGTAAGCACAACGTTTTTCTGCCTGAATGCAAAAGGCCCATCCGGCCGCCTGGATGGGCCTTTTGATTGTGTGGGTCCATTCGGTCGACGGTTCTGGTACATGAAGCAGTGGGCTTCTCCGGTTCTGGTTTTGGTGCTGACGACGTCGCTGTTTTTCCTGGGCGTAGATGCTCGTGCCCAATCATCCTCAGAACATCACCCAGCCTCCATCGCCACAGGCACACTACACAATCTCCAGAACGAACCCGATGAGGGCAAATGGGAGGGATCGACAGAAGGGATCGCTTACTCAGAATTTAATCATCGCTTCGTCGGGCTGTTCGTTCTGTTGTTTGGCTTGGCGGAGTTGGGACATGCGCTGCGGTACCGCTTGCCTGTGTGGCCTCGTCTGGTGTTGCCCGGTGCGCTCGGTGTGATTGGCACCTACCTCCTGATCTGGAGCGACCACGAGGCTTGGCCGATCGGGTCTTTCACCTTCGTACAGACGTTCTCGGGGCAGGATCCGGAAATTCTCCAGCATAAACTCTACGGAGTCTTTTCCAGCATCGCAGCGGTGAGCGAGACACTCCGGCGGATCAGCTGGGCGCGACATCCTGTGTGGGCGATTCCCTTGCTTGTTCTCGGTCTGGGCGGAGCGCTGCTGCTTTTCTTCCATTCGCATGGAGATCACCCGGGGAATCACAGGATTGTGTTGCACCACACCGTGCTCGGCAGTTTCGGTATTGGGGCTGCCGTCTCGAGTGCGATGGTCGCGTGGGCATCTGGAATCTCGCCTCAAACGGCGAAACGATGGGAGCTGGTTTGGGCAGGCCTTGTGATCGGTATGGGATTTCAGTTGCTCGTGTATTCTGAGTAGCCGTCTGTGGCATACTCTCCGACACTTCACCTCATCTCCCCCTGTATCATCGGTTTTGCTGTATGAAGCTGTTACTCTCTTGATTGTCCGCGTTTCTATTCGTCATGCTCCCGATCACTGGGATGGCGGCTGAACCCGCACAAGCTCAATCAGGGCATCACAGTGTGTCGGACCGAACCATCGCGACGGATAATCATCAAATGGGGCAGGCCAGTGGGCGTTGGGAGGGTTCACCTGAAGGGACAGCCTTTTCAGAGTTCAACCATCGCTTTGCTGGCCTTTGCGATGTGGTATTCGGCCTTGCCGAGTTGGGCTATGCGTTACAGTATCCGCTGCCGCTATGGAATCGCCTTGTTCTCCCCGGTGCGTTGGGCATCGTGGGTGGGTTTGTACTCATCTGGAGTGACCATGATGCCTGGCCAATTGGCTCACTTGGCTTTAGCGAGACGTTTTTCGGTCAGGATCGGGAGATCATCGAGCACAAGGCATATGGATTCATGGCGTTACTGGTTGCTTTGTGTGAAACACTTCGTCGGTTGGGTAGGGTTCGACACCCGATGTGGGCGGCGCCCCTGGTCATTGCGACATTGGCCGGTTCGCTTTGGCTGTTCGTCCACTCTCATGGGGATCATCCTGCTATCGCAAAGATCCAGTTTCAGCACTCATTATTAGCCATCGTGGGTATCGGCGCGGCATTGGCAAAAGGCTTGGCCTCCTGGTTCTCCGGGATATCGCCTTGTGCCACGAAACGATGGGAAGTCGCCTGGGCGGGATGTGTGATCTTTTTTGGCCTTCTGCTTCTCGTCTATTCCCAATAAGTGTCCGGGAAGCTTCCTCCGATACCGGTGCGATTTGACACCTTTCTGAGGCCTGTGCTACCTCTAACCATTCACAGGTCATTCGTGCTCTATCACACATCTCTAACCGGCCGAGAGGACATGGCTGGATAGAGGAGGACACACATGGGTGGACATAGCCATTGGGCAACGATTAAGCGCCACAAGGGGGCTCAGGACGCAAAACGTGGAAAAATCTTTACCAGAATTATTCGTGAGGTGACGATCGCTGCCCGTTCAGGGGGAGATCCGGATGGGAACCCACGGCTTCGTCTGGCCATTGCCAAGGCGAAGGAAGCCAACATGCCAGGCGATACCTTAAAGAAAGCGATTCAGCGCGGCACTGGGGAGCTGCCAGGCGTGACCTACGAGGAGTTTGCGTTGGAAGGCTATGGGCCTGGAGGAACCGCGCTGCTCTTGGACATTACGAGCGATAATCGGAATCGGACCGTGGCGGAGATCCGAAGTCTGTTGACTAAGAATCATGGCAACATGGCTGAGGCCGGTGCCGTCGCATGGCAGTTTCACAAGAAGGGGCTTCTGACGATCGAGGCGGGAAAGGTCGATGAGGATACGTTGCTCTCCTTGGCCCTCGATGCCGGAGCGGAAGACGTGAAAACCGGTGACAAATCGATCGAAATCATCACCGGACCACAAGAATTCGAAGCCGTCAAGAAAGCGCTGGCCGACGCAAACGTTGAGACGACACTGGCGGAAATCACGTATGTGCCCCAGAATACCATCAGCCTCGAAGAGAAGTCGGCCGAACAGATGCTGAAATTGATGGAAATTCTGGATGAGCATGACGATGTGCAAAAGGTTCACGCGAACTTCGATATTCCGGATGACGTCATGGAAAAAGTAGCTGCAACGGCGGGGGGCTGATCCTCCGGTGACTCTCGCATGGCACTTGTCTTGGGGTAACGAGACGAGATGATCGCCTTTCTCACGGGGCGGTTGGCAGTCAAAGCACCGACCCACCTGACGATCGATGTGCAGGGGGTCGGGTACGAAGTTCATATCCCCCTCAGTACCTATTACTCGCTTCCAAATCTCGACGACAGTACGGCGCTGCATATTCATACGCATCTTCGGGAGGATGCGATCCAGCTGTTCGGCTTTCTCTCGCAGAGCGAGAAGGAGGCGTTTTTGCTGTTGACCAGCGTCTCCGGAGTCGGCCCTAAATTGGCGCTTAGTGTGCTGTCGAGTTTATCGGTTACAGATCTGGTTCATGCCATTCAGACTGCGGATACCGAGAAGCTGGAGACTGTTCCGGGGATCGGCAAGAAGTCGGCGGGGCGTCTCGCGCTCGAGCTCAGAGATAAGGTCGGTAAGATTCAAGGTATCTACCCCCGTTCTCCCGCGGCAGAGCCTGCGGAATTCGATGATCTCTTCGAGGATGCGTTATCTGCTCTGGTACACTTGGGCTACCGTGCTCAAGATGCCAAAGAAGCCTTAAAGCGGGTGACAAAAGCCGCATCAGGCTCGATGGCACTGAAGGAGCTGATTCGAGAAGGGCTCAAGGAGCTAGCAAGGGGGTGAATACTTATGCGATCTTATGCGGGGACTGCTGCCAGGGTCATCCTGTACGGTGCGATGATGGGGACAACGTGTGCTCTTTTCTCTTCATCCGTGAGCCTTGCGGAGGAATCGACGGAGCCGAAAACGATCAGGATGACCTGCGGGAAGTGTCCGGACGGCTATGCAACGACCGGCGTCACTCAATCTCAGGATATTTGTAAAGATCAGGAAGGGATGCTCGTGCAATGCGTGCCACTTGGTGCGAACATGCTGGGAGTCTGTGGAGTTTGTCCTGAGGGGTATGCGGAGATCGGGAGTTCCTCGGTTCCTGCGCGTTGTGGAGCCAATGATGGGGGACGGCTGACTCAGTGCCAACTGCGAAAGATGGAGACCACGTTCCCGGATGCCACTCAAGGATACAAGGCATGTCCTCCGGATTGTGGCGATACGGCAAAACCTGGCCAGGGGGCGATTCCGCCGCCTCCACTGTACCAACAGGTGCCAGATCATAAGTAACCGCTGATGCTCGGCTATGACTGAACGGCTTGTCACTAATCATGCAGCAGACGAAGAGCGAGGACTGGAAAATGTCCTGCGCCCCCAGACGCTTGAAGAGTATGTCGGTCAGGAGAAGATGAAGGAGTCGCTTCGGATTTGCATCGAAGCGGCTCGGCAGCGGGGAGAATCGCTTGACCACGCCATTTTTTATGGTCCGCCCGGTCTCGGTAAAACGACCATTGCGCATATCATTGCACGGGAAATGGGAGCGGCGTTGCGGTCAACCTCGGGGTTGGTGCTTGCTCATGCCGGCGACCTTGCCGCCGTTCTGACTAATCTCCAAGAACATGATGTGCTGTTCATCGATGAAATTCATCGCCTCCCTGCTTCTGTGGAGGAGGCGCTCTATCCAGCTATGGAGGACTTCCAACTGGATCTGGTGGTTGGACAAGGACCAGCTACCAGAACCGTGAAACTCGATCTTCCACCGTTTACACTGGTGGGAGCCACGACGAGGGCTGGTTCCCTCACCTCTCCCCTCCGTGATCGCTTCGGATTGGTCTATCGGCTGGAGTTTTACGAGCCTTCCGAGTTGGAGGCCATTGTGGTGAGGTCGGCAGGTGTCCTGGGGGTCGGCATTGATCGGGCCGGTGCAGCAGAAATCTCGCGGCGTGCGAGAGGAACCCCGCGGATCGTCAATCGGCTTATCAAGCGTATCAGGGATTATGCCCAAATTAAGGCTGATGGCCGTATCACTAAAGAGGTCGCGCAGGAGGGGCTGGCGTGGCTGGGGATTGACGAAGCCGGGTTCGACGACATGGACCGCAAAGTCCTCCTCACCATTATCGAGAAGTTCAACGGGGGGCCGGTTGGAGTGGAGTCCTTAGCGGCTGCTGTTCAAGAGGATAAGGGCACGATCGAGGATGTGTATGAACCCTATCTCATTCAGGCAGGTTTCTTGGACCGTACAGGGCGCGGCCGTCAGGTCACGAAGTTGGCGTACGACCATTTCAAGCGACCGTCGCATTTGCTGATGTAAGCCGGGCACGCTCCACTCTAAGCGCGTGCTTCCCGTGGGCATCAGCTGTTCTTGCAATAGTTTCCGCCGATCCTGTAGAATTCCCCACTTGTCTCAACGATCCCCGTCCCTCAAGGGGATGAGGAAGCCCTCCTGTGAACGGGTGCTTGAAACGAGACGCCGTATGCCCAAGGACATGCCAGAATATCGTAAGGAAATCGATAGGATCGATGATGAGATCATTCGGCTTCTGAACGAACGTTCAAAGAGTGTCATTGAAATCGGGCGATTGAAGAAAGAGAAGGATGCGGATGCCAACCTCCATACCGCTGGCCGGGAGGCTGAGATCATCCAACGGCTCACCAAACTCAATACCGGGCCATTCCCCAGCGAGGCCATTCGCTCTGTCTATCGGGAAATCATGTCAGCGTCGCTGTCGCTTGAGGCTCCCCAGAAGGTTGCCTATCTAGGACCGAGGGCAACCTTTACTCATATGGCCTGCATGCAGAAGTTCGGCTCATCCGTCCAGTATGTGCCGGTCCAAAGCATTAAAGAGGTCTTCAGCGAAGTGGAACGAGGCCGAGCTAATTTCGGCGTCGTGCCGATCGAGAACACGACGGAAGGTGTGGTCAATCATACGCTCGACATGTTTATCGATTCTAACTTGCGGATCTACGGAGAAATTCTTCAAGAAGTCTCTCATCATTTGCTGTCCAAATCAGGCCTCATGGAAGATGTGAAGAAAATTCAGTCACATCCGCATGCCCTGGCTCAGTGCCGAAACTGGCTTGAGACCAATCTCCCCCACGTTCCTACGGTGGAGGTAGCGAGCACGGCCCGGGCCGCCGAGATGTGCGTCGATGATCAAGCCTCCGCCGCCATCGCGTCGGAGTTGGCTGGTCAGCTCTATGGCCTGAAAGTGATTAAGGCCCGGATCGAAGACAACCTGAATAACTTCACCCGTTTCCTGGTGCTGTCTCAAAAACCTTCCGAACAGACGGGGAAAGATAAGACGTCGTTGATGCTGTCGGTGAAGGATAAAGTCGGAGCTCTGTACGACTTGCTTCGTCCGTTCGCCTCCTATGGCATCAGTATGACAAAGATCGAATCACGTCCCTCCCAGCGGAAAGCCTGGGAGTATATTTTCTTTGTGGATGTCGAAGGACATATCAATGATGATCGAGTCAGCAAAGCCGTGGAGGAAGTGAAGGCCCGCTGTCTCTTCATGAAGATCTTGGGCTCCTACCCGGCACATAACTAAATTATGCCACTCCAGGTCCATCCTGATATCCGATCCCTCAGTCCGTACGTCCCCGGGAAGCCGATTGATGAGCTCCAGCGGGAGCTCGGCCTGACTCGCGTCATCAAGCTTGCCTCCAACGAGAATCCCCTGGGGCCTTCGCCAAAGGCCGTAGCGGCTCTCAGTGGCGCGCAGGATACGCTCCATCGCTATCCGGATGGAGGTGCCTATCAACTGCGCCGGGCGCTTGCTGATCGCTGGAAAGTGACTCAAGAACAGGTCATCCTCGGAAACGGGTCTGATGAGATCATCGGTTTGCTCGCCAGAACGTTTTTGGCTCCTGGCGATGAGGCCGTGATGGCAAATCACACGTTCGTGATCTACAAGATGGAGGTCACGGCCGTTCACGGAAGGCCGGTGATCATTCCTCTCGTCAACTGGACCCACGACCTTGAGTCAATGGTTCAAGCGATTACGCCGCGAACGCGGTTGCTGTTTCTCTGCAATCCCAATAACCCCACCGGGACGATGGTGTCGGCGGACGCGGTCGAGCGCTTTATGGCACGAGTGCCGGACGATGTGATTGTGGTGTTCGACGAAGCCTATTACGAGTATGTCCGCCATCCTCAGTTTCCAGATGCGCTGGGCTATGTGAAACAGGGGCGGAGCGCGATTGTCCTGAGGACTTTCTCGAAGATTTATGGGCTGGCCGGATTGCGAATTGGGTATGGCATCAGTACTCCAGAAGTCATCGATTACTTGAATCGGGTTCGCCCTCCATTCAACGCCAATAGTCTTGCCCAGAAAGCCGCACTAGCTGCCCTGGCCGATGACGATCATGTGGCGAAGAGCCGGGCGGTCAACGCCGCCGGGATCGAGCAGGTGGGGCAAGGGCTGCGAGCACTCGGCATCCTTCCGATTCCGACGGAAACCAACTTTCTCTACTTTGACGCCAAACAGGATGGACATGGGGTGTTTGACGCACTCCTGCGAGAAGGCATTATTACGAGGCATATCGAGGGGACCATGCTGCGTGTCACCATCGGCCAACCCGAGGAAAATACTGCGTTCCTTCAGGCGCTCGGCAAGGTCTTGGGTGGCGGTAGATAAGAGTCGTAAGAGGGAATTATGATCATTGTATTGAAACCGGAAGCATCGGAGAGCGAAGTCGACCATATTATCGATCGACTGCGTGATCTTGGCCTGAAATCACAAATCTCGACGGGCCAGGAGCGCACCATCATCGGGGTCATCGGCGACGATCGTATCCTGCACAATCAGCCGTTGACGGCACTTCCCGGTGTCGAAAGCGTCCTGCCCATCCTGGCCCCTTGGAAGCTTGTCAGTCGCGAGTTCAAGAAAGAACCCACGATCATTGATGTCGGGGGAGTCAAAATCGGCGCCAAGAAAATCGCGATCATGGCTGGCCCCTGTGCAGTGGAGCGACTCGAGTTGACGGTTGGTATTGCCCATGAAGTCAAAGCTTCAGGCGCGACGATTTTGCGTGGTGGGGCCTATAAACCACGGACGTCTCCCTATTCGTTTCAAGGGCTGGGGCGGGAAGGGTTGGACTACCTTGTTGAGGCGAGAAAACAAACGGGTTTACCGGTGGTCAGTGAAATCTTGGATACTCGTGATATCGAACTGTTTTTAGAAAAAGCGGATATCATCCAGATCGGCGCTCGGAACATGCAGAACTTCGAACTGCTGAAGGAAGTCGGGGCCTATGACAAGCCCGTGCTCCTGAAGCGGGGGCTGTCGGCTACGATCAAAGAGTTTCTCTTGTCGGCTGAGTACATCATGTCTCGCGGTAATCAGAATGTGATGTTGTGCGAACGGGGTATCAGGACGTTCGAGACGCAATACCGGAACACCTTGGATCTGGCGGCCATTCCAACATTGAAAGAGCTTTCTCATCTTCCGGTCATCGTGGATCCCAGCCATGCCACAGGCAAGTGGGATCTCGTTGCGCCGATGTCCAAAGCAGCAGTCGCGGCAGGAGCGGATGGGCTGCTCATTGAGGTCCATTCAAATCCGGAGTGCGCGCTCTGTGACGGAGAAGAATCAATCAAGCCGTCGAAATTCAAGACGCTGATGGGAGATCTGAAGAATATCGCGAAAGCCGTGGGAAGAGAGTTGTAGCATCTCAATGCCGGTCCATTTTAAACACGTCGCCATTATCGGGGTCGGGCTGATCGGTGGATCGCTCGGCATGATCCTCCGCAGGAAGGCCTTGGCCGACCACGTGGTCGGTATCGGTCGTCGAGTGGAAAATCTCAAGACCGCTGTTGCGTTGGGGGCGATCGATCGATATGTGGCTGACCCCCAAGAGGGCGTGCGTGGCGCGGATTTAGTCGTTCTGGCTACGCCCGTAGATACGTATGAGCGACATCTTCAAGAATGGGCCCATTGCCTCGGTCCCGGATCCATCGTCAGTGATGTGGGAAGTGTGAAGGGGACGTTGGTCGAGCGGTCGGAGGCCGCCATGCCAGACGGCGTACATTTTGTCGGGGCACATCCCATCGCCGGGAAAGAAAAGACAGGAGTCGCCGCCGGTACCGATCAGTTGTTCAAAGGGGCGCGTTGCATTTTAACTCCCACGAAACGGACAAATGCTACGGCTCTAGAGCGCGTGAGGCAATTGTGGGAAGAAGCCGGGTCGATCATCTTGACGATGGACCCCCATCTCCACGACCAAATTCTTGGTGCCGTCAGTCACTTGCCGCATGTGGCTGCTTTTGCCCTGATGAATGCCTTGTCCGAACTTCGTGATCAGGCGTTGCCGTCTCTCGATCTTGCCGGTCATTCCGGAGGGGGGTTGCGGGATACGACGAGGATTGCCGCGAGTTCTCCTGAAATGTGGCGAGATATTTTTCTGTGGAACAGAGAGAATGTGGTGGCGTATATCGACCGGTACACACGAGCTTTGGAAGAATTGAAGCAGCTGATTAGGGCCGGTGATGCGGCGGGTATCGAAAAAGCACTCGACCGGGCAAAAGGCGAACGCGAAAAACTTGCGAGCTCGACGGTACGTCACTCATGAGATCATTCACCATCAGTCCAGGCCGTCCACTCAAGGGAACCACGACTGTTCCAGGCGATAAGTCTCTCACCCATCGGGCGATCATTCTCACGGCGTTGGCCGAAGGGACGAGCACCATTGCCGGGTACTGTCGCGGTGAAGATTGTCTGAACACGATGAGAGCCTGTCAGGCCCTCGGGATTTCTATCGCGGAGACGCCGACCGAATTGACTGTCCGCGGAAAGGGGTTCTGGGGTTTGACTGAGCCGAGTGGACCGATCGATTGCGGGAATTCGGGGACAGGGATTCGGCTGTTGGCTGGCCTGCTGGCTGGTCAAGATTTCTTCTCCGTCCTTACCGGCGATGAATCGATCCGACGACGCCCCATGGGGCGAGTCGTCAAACCGCTACGCGAGATGGGTGCAGTCATTGCGGGCCGCAAGGGAGGAGAACTGGCTCCCTTAGCGATTACCGGTACAGGCCTTCATGGAATTGACTACCGCTCCTCCGTGGCGAGCGCCCAGATTAAGTCTTCGCTTCTTCTCGCCGGCCTCTTTGCTCAAGGGCAGACTCGATATCGAGAGCCTCGGTTGTCGCGAGACCATACAGAGCGGATGTTCCAGTTCTTTGGTATCCCTCTCAGACGCGAAGAAGGAGTGTTGATCTTGGATGGGAGACCATCGGTTGGGTGGCGAGGGGTGGACGTGACGATTCCCGGCGATTTCTCCGCAGCGGCCTTCTTTTTGGTTGGCGCAACGATCGTCCCAGGATCAGACATTACCATTCGAAATGTCGGGATGAATGAAACCAGGACAGGCCTTATCGACATCCTGAGAAAGATGGGGGCCGATATTCAGGTATTAGGTTTACGCGAGGCGGCCGGGGAGCCGGTTGGAGACCTGCGTGTGCAGTCAGGCGTCTTGAAGGGAGTGACGATTGGTCATGACCTCATCCCCAAAACGATCGACGAATTTCCGATCCTGTGCGTGGCCGCTGCAGTTGCAGAAGGGGACACGGTCATTTCAGGAGCGGAAGAATTGCGGGTCAAAGAGAGTGATCGGATTGCGACGATGAGTCGAGAGTTGACGGCCATGGGAGCTCTGATCGAAGAGCGACCGGATGGGATGGTGATTCGCGGCTTAGGTCGAGGGGGAGAAAACGGCCGATTGCAGGCTGCCAGCAACGCACAGAGCCATGGGGACCACCGCGTGGCGATGTCGTTGGCCATTGGTGGGTTGACGGCTGAGCAGAGTATGACGATCGCGGATACCGGCTGTATCGAGACGTCATTTCCAAATTTTGAAGGCAGGTTGGCAGAGCTGTTGACCAATTCGGTGTGACGGTTTGACTCGGCGAGGGATGAGTGATTATTGCGATTGATGGGCCGGCCGGGGTGGGAAAGAGCACCGTGGCCAAATTACTGGCGAGTCGGCTGGGGTATCTCTATTTGGATACCGGGGCACTCTATCGGGCTGTCGCATGGAAAACCTTGCAGTCGAGGATTCGCCCTGCCGACCATGCCCGCGTGGCCACCCTCTTGCCAACCACCTCGATTCATATGCAGTTTCACGAGGGTGCGATGCAGGTGTTGGTTGATGGCTCTGACGTGACTGGGCAACTGCGTGCACCAGACGTGACTGCCGCTGCCTCTATTGTGTCCGCTATTCCGGCCGTTCGTGAATGGCTGTTGCCGATCCAACGACAGATCGGCCAGGGAGGTTCCGTTGTGGCAGAAGGTCGTGATATCGGCACGAAAGTGTTTCCCGCAGCCTCATTCAAATTTTTCTTGGATGCCGATGCTGATGTTCGAGTGGCACGACGGCACCGTGAGTTGGTCGCTGCAGGGCGAGGAGACTCGATTGAAACGACATCCCATGATCTATCGGCGCGAGATCAGCGAGATCGTACCCGTTCCATCGATCCATTGGTTCCTGCAGCGGATGCACGATTTATCGACACCTCTACTCTCAGTCCCGATCAGGTCGTGGAGCAGATGATCGTGGCTGTATCGACTGGGTCGTGAGCGGGATCGTCTACGGATTATTGTGGGGCCTGGCGCGAGGCGTCGCCTGGCTCTGTTTTCGGTACCGTGTTGAAGGTCAGGTTCCTCGCACCGGAGGAATGCTGGTTGCGGCCAACCATGCAAGTTACCTCGACATTCCGCTTCTTGGTTGCGGGATGAATCGAAGGGCCTGGTATTTGGGGCGTCACGACTTGTTTCCTATCCCGGTGTTGAGCGGTCTGTTGCAATCGCTCGGGTGGATTCCGGTGAAGCTGGGCCGTCTGGATCGGGAGGCGTTCGGGAAGGCCATCAACCTGATCCGAGCCGGTCATGTGGTGGTTATTTTCCCTGAGGGGGGGCGTACGCAGGATGGACACCTCCGACAGCCCAAGGCCGGTATCGGAGTGATTGTGTCGCAGACGGGGTGTCCGGTAGTTCCAGCGTATTTGCGAGGGACCTTCGACGTGCTGCCTCCAGGGGCTTCCTGGCCTCGATGCCGTCCCGTGACTGTGCGGCTTGGAGCTCCGATCACATTTGATACGGGGAAGCAGAAAGAAAGAGCCGAAACAAAACAGTTTTATCAGCAGGTCAGCCGTACGGTGATCGAACATATCGCAGCCTTGGGGGAAGTTCCCGTGCCAACAAGGAAGGACGATAGGGCGAGCGATTCACCGAGCAGGTCGACCGCCGACGCTCACAACGCTGAGTGAGCTCGGCAATTTCACCATCAGCACCCGACGAGAGTCGGAAGAGTAGGATGTGTATATGGGTACGGTATCCAACAGCAGCGACGCGCAGTTAGACCGCAATGCCTTAGCGGCGTTGTATGAAGAAACCTTCCGCAATCTGGAAGAAGGCACCATTACCGAGGGGCGAGTGGTGGCGCTGACGAAGGACAAGGTCATTGTTGATATCGGGTACAAGTCGGAAGGCATGATCCCGAATGATCAGTTCTCGTCGGACGACTTGGCGAATCTCAAGATCGACGATCGGCTCCAAGTCTATATCGAAGAATGTGAAGATGCAGACGGCAATCTCGTGCTCTCCAAAGAAAAAGCCGACAAGATGAAGATTTGGGAAGAGCTCGAGAAGATGTACAAGGACGAGAAGAGTATCGAGGGCAAGATCGTGTCTCGCATCAAGGGCGGGATGATGGTGGACATCGGCGTCAAAGCGTTTCTGCCGGGATCGCAGATCGACCTTCATCCGGTGCGTGATTTAGACGGGCTCGTTGGGAAGACGTTCCCACTCAAGATCATCAAGATCAACCACCGACGAGGGAATGTCGTGGTGTCACGCCGGGTGTTGCTGGAAGAAACTCGCGATAAGAAACGGCAGACAACTTTGGCGAATCTCAAGGAGGGTCAGCTGATTCAGGGAACGGTGAAAAACATCACCGATTACGGATCGTTTATTGACCTCGGTGGGATCGATGGGTTGCTCCACATTACGGATATGTCGTGGGGACGAGTCGGACACCCGTCGGAACTGTTTACGGTTGGCGATAAAGTGGAAGTGACGGTGCTCAAGTACGATCGCGAGACCGGACGTATTTCTCTGGGCCTCAAGCAAAAGAGCGCTGATCCTTGGACCAATGTCGCAGGCAAGTATCCCATCGGGACCAGAGTCCGTGGTCGGGTGGTCAGTTTGACTGACTACGGAGCATTTGTAGAGCTTGAGCCAGGTGTAGAGGGCTTGGTACACGTGTCAGAGATGTCTTGGACACATGAGGTTCGGCATCCGTCCCGGGTTGTGGCGGTCGGCGACCAAGTCGAAGCGGCGGTGCTTAATGTGGATCCGGCGAGCCGGAAGATTTCTTTAGGCATGAAACAAACCGCCCCGAATCCTTGGGATATGATCGAGGGGAAATATCCGATCGGCACCCGCATCGAAGGAAAAGTAAAGAGTTTGACGGATTTCGGGGTCTTTGTCGGACTGGAAGAAGGGATTGATGGGCTGATCCATATTTCCGATATGTCCTGGACGAAGCATATCAAACATCCTTCAGAACTCTTCAAGAAAGCGCAAAAGGTCGAGGCGATTGTCCTGCGCATCGACAAGGAAAAAGAGCGGCTCTCACTTGGTTACAAGCAGCTGACGCGTGATCCCTGGGACGAGGTGATTCCGTCGCGATATCATGTCGGCGACTCGGTGACCGGCAAGGTGTCGAAAGTCGCCGATTTCGGGGTTTTCGTTGAATTGGACGGCGGTGTGGAAGGGTTGATCCATGTCAGCGAATCCGGTCTTGATTCTTCCCAGAAGCTGGAAGAAAAGTTTAAGTTGCAGGAGGACCTGACGGCGAAGATAATCAAAGTCGATCGGGAGGAACGCAAGATCGCACTCAGCCTTCGCGATCATCAACTCGATTGGGAGCGCAAGCAGGTCGACGACTATCATTCGTCGCAGGGCGCTATCGATCAGAGCCTTGGTCGGGCTGTTAAGCAGAGCCGGAAGCGAGCGCAAGCCGACGATCAAGAATAGGGGATTCCTGAACCGGACCGGTTGATACTATGGCGGATGATGTGACACAGGACGTGCGCCCACCCAAACGCCATCTGCTTCGCAAGGTCGTGTGGCTCTTTGCGGCAGGGGTGGGTGCGATGGTACTGATGAATCTCCTTTATCCTGACCTCGATTTGTCGAGTGAGGATCGGATCGCCTTGATTCGTGTTGAAGGCGTCATCATGGATTCCCAAACGACGGTGAGTGAACTGAAGCGTTTCAGCGAAAATCCTTCCATCAAGGCGATCGTCCTGCGGATTGATACGCCAGGGGGTGGCGTGGTGCCATCTCAGGAAATCTACGATGCCGTCAAGCGAGTACGGAATAAGTCCAACAAGGCGGTGATTGCTTCGATGGGGAGTGTGGCGGCGTCAGGGGGGTATTATATCGCCGCAGCGACGGATCGAATCGTCGCGAATCCAGGGACTTTGACCGGAAGTATCGGTGTCATCATGGAAACCGCCAATGTGGAAGGGTTGCTTCAGAAAATCGGAGTGGAAGGGGTCGTCATCAAGAGCGGAAAGTTTAAAGATGTGGGATCACCCCTTCGCAAGATGAGCGCTGAGGAAAGAGGGTTGCTCCAAGGGGTGATGGATGACGTCCATAGACAATTTATTGAGGCGGTGGCGGAAGGCCGCTCGCTGGAGCTGCGAACCGCACAAGCTCTGGCGGATGGACGCATCTTCACCGGTCGTCAGGCCAAAGACGTCAAGCTGGTGGATGAGCTCGGAGACCTGGATGATGCCATTCAATTAGCTGCGGATGTGGTAGGGATCCAAGGGGAACCGAAAATCGTGGAACCACGCCGCCGTTTTTCCCTTCGTGAAATGCTGGACTCGAAACTAAGCATGATGTTCCCTAAATTGGATATGCAGCCGGGTGTCAGCCTGAAATACTTGATGGCATTTTAGCTGTGTCTTAAACATGTGGTGATCATCAAGCGGAGGGAAGAAGGTATGACGAAAGCGCAAATTATCGAGAAAGTCTCGGAGCAAGTGACCACATTGACCAAGCGGCAGGCCGAAGTCGTGGTCAATACGATCTTTGATTGCGTGCGAGACTCACTGAAAAATGGAGACAAGACGGAAATTCGAGGATTCGGTAGCTTTCGCTTGCGTGCTCGTCGGATGAAAGAAGGACGAAATCCCAAGACCGGAGAGACCGTCGCAGTTCCGGCTAAGCGGGTCCCATTTTTCAAAGCCGGCAAAGAGATCAAAGAGTTGCTGAATCAATAACGACGTGGAGCCCTCATAAGGATTCAGATCGATGTCAGACCCATCTCAACTTCCAGTCACGGATATCCGGTGGACCGATGGTGCACTCAAGCGCATGGAACGCGCACCAATTTTTCTTCGTGGCATGGTCCGTCGGCTCGCTGAAAAAAAAGCACGGGAATTGGGGTATGAAGAAATTACAGAGGAGATCCTCGAACAGTTTAAGGGGCAGATGATGGGAGGAATGGGCGGTGACGCCGGCATGACGGCTGCCGCTGAAGCGATGGAGCAGGGGCGGTTCCCATGGACGGCTGCGGCAAAGGAGCGGTTGGCCACCGTGCCGGAATTCATGCAGGCCATGATCAAGCAGATTACGGAGGAGGTCGCCAAGGAACGAGGCCATCTCGAAGTGAACGTCGAATTGTTTGAAAAGGTTGAGGCACTCGGTGATATCCGCGAAGAGGAAACACCTTCGATGGAGTGGACGGAGGGCGCCCTGGCGCTCCTTCAGGATAAAGTCAAAGAGTCCCCGCCTATCGCGGTAGACTTTGTGATGGATATGCTGAAGCGCGATACCGAAGACCTCGCCAGAGCGAAACATCTGACGCGTATCGATGAATCAACGCTCCGCGATATCTGGGATACCCCTCAAGCCAAAATTGCGTGGACGGATGAGGCCTGGAAACGGCTTCAGACAGCTCCGGACTTTGTTCGAAGTGGAATCAGAAAAGCCGCCGAGCGGCGAGCCCGGAAACTGGGTTTGAAGGAGATCGACCCAGACCATTTGACGACATTTCGGAATCAGGCGATGATGAAGGCGGTCAAACGCATCCGCTCATTCGGCTATCAGGAGTTGACCTTCGATGCCTTTGAGACCGCGATCAAGAAGACCAAGCGTCTGCAGGGCAATGACCAGGCGGAGAAACGCCTTCAGGAGATCCGCGGCCACTTTGCCGATCCGACAACCAAAAAACCTGAAGGCGGGACGCTTGGAGCTGAACTTATGGATCGTTTTCGCAGGTATCTCAAAGGGGAAGGCACCCTCTAGGACCAGAGTTGCTTTGAACGTCTAGCCCTTCTCTTTGCTCTTCCCCCGCTTATACCGACTGCTACACTAAGAAGACTCTGCCTCAATTTTTCTCGCCGCCATCTTTGCCACGAATTGTGATGGGGTATCTCCCTTTTGGGTCATTCTTGGAAGGTGCTTGGGTAGGCTAGAAGGTATTGGCGTCTGTACAGGTTCATTTAGCTAACCGAGCAGAGACCTGTGAAAGCACTTGGACGAGGGATTGGAGGAAAGTTTCGTCCATCCTAGATTCTACAGAAAATCTCACGAGTTGCCAGGCGCCTAGAGAGTGACGCCTGGTTTCGCTTGATGAGCGCTATTGGTGTGCTGCCACTTCCTGGGGCCAGAATTTATGGCGGATTTGGGGAAGCGGCTCATTGTCAAAGTTTGGGATATCGTAGAGACATCGGTCGATGGTCGCTACTTCATCTTCAGTGAGCGGCAAGCTGACTTTCTTTTTCCAGAACTGATCAAGAGTGAAATAGTCCCCGGATTGCGGCTTTTGTGCCAACAACTCCTGCATCTTCTTAAAGCCTGCCGTATCAACGCCAGGAACACGTCCCTTGTTTCGATCATGGCACCAGTTGAGCACTTCAGCAATGCCATACATCGTGATATCAACGTTCATCATCTTACTCATAGAGTCCTCCAAGAAATATCCGTTGATCATAACGTAAACAGATCTCAAAATTCAAAGGCCGATGGTGGGTCAAAGGAGATTGCGGGGCCAGATGGGGCATCTGTATACTGGCTCTTTTCCCGGGAGCGCTTGATAGGTCAACCAGTTTTCTATCGGTGTATTGGCCATGCTTGAGTAGTCGTTGTGCAGGGAGGACGGTAAGGCTTTGTCCCTTCCGCTCCTGATCCTTGGGAATCGTGTCCCAAGAACGAGATTCTTAGAGTTCTGAACATTCTGGCAGGACATCACTCAAACTGTTTATACGGAAATGACATGTAATGACATGTGATGCGAAGGAGGCTATTTGCAGTGCGGTGGGACTCTCTGTCCTCATGGGAATCGCTTTGTGGGGGTGTTCCAAGGCTGAGCCGTATCTCCCACCTGATCCGTTTTACTATTTTGCGAGTTACCCAGTCGGCAAGAACCCAACGACGATTACAACCGGTGATCTTAATCATGACTCGTTTACCGATCTGATCACGACGAATATTTCGAGCAATACCGTTTCCATCTTACTTGGCAACGGCGACGGCACATTTAAAGACCAGATGCAGCTTCATGTGTGCCAAGAGCCCCGCGCCCTTGCCATGAATGACTTCAATGAAGACGGACATGCTGATGTAGCCTTAGCGTGCTCAGGCGGGGATGAAGTTGCGCTGCTGCTTGGCCGGGGGAACGGAAAATTTGAAGAAGGGGCTCGGTATCCGGTCCATCGCAGCCCAGTGTCACTGGCTGCCGAAGACGTAAACGGTGATCATCATATCGATCTGGCCGTGGCCCTTCGAAACGATAAGGTCAAGGTGTTTCTGGGAAATGGAAAGGGTGAGTTGCGACATGGAGCGCAATATGAGCATGGAGATACCCCGACCTCCGTGGCTCTCAATGATCTCACTGGTGACGGGAAGATGGATCTGGTCGTCACCAACGGGGGGCCGATGTCCAATGCGGTATCCGTCTGGCTAGGGAATGGGGATGGGACCTTTCGCGACCCCAAGGACTATTCCACCGGCAGGCGACCTCTGGGGGTGAGTTTCGGCGATTTCAATAACGATCACAATAGTGATCTGCTCGTCATTAATGGAGAAAAGGATAGCTTTACGACATTTTTGGGAAACGGCAATGCGACCTTTCGACCAGGGAAGGATGCTGGTGCGGATGCCGGTCCAAACTTTGGTCTTGCCCGAGATTTCAACGGTGATCAGCTGGTTGATGTGGCGATTGTGAATCTCCAATCGAGCGACTTGTCGATTCTATTCGGAAAGGGCGATGGAACTTTTCACTATCCCCCAAGAAACTATCGGACGAAGTCCGGTCCGTTTGCGCTCTCCTCTTTCCGGGTCACTACGACGGGAGAGGAAGAACCGGGCCTCGCCATTGCTGACAACGGAAGCGGCAGCGTGTCCATTTTTCTTCATCGAGGGCTCAAGTCCCTTGCACGGTCTGATCCGAAGGGGTGAGCATCGGGCGATCCTGGTCTATTTCTTGACAGCGTAGGAGCCCTTCGCTAGAGTTGAAAAAGGCCGGATAGATCACGAGTTACGAGCGGAAGAATGGCGCTTCGATCCTTTGCATGGTGGTTCATGATAGGGGCTCTTCTGACGTTGTCAGTCTTGATGGTCCAGGGTGGGGTTCGCGACTTATGGGAAGGGACCCAGCCTTCCGGGGGGACGAACGTGTTCGTCTATTTTGGCACCACCCTTCTGGGTGGGGGGCTCCTCGCCGGATGTGTCGCACTCATTATGAATCGTATTCGATAACGTAGCAGGCCGTCTTTTTCAGCATCCTGTTAGAGAGAGCAGGACATGTATGCAATGCCTCAAGTGCAGAGGGTTTATGATGGTCGAACGTCACTATACCCTCATCAACCGCAGAATCTACGCGCGATGCCTCAACTGTGGATTCTGGATTGATCTGGCCGACCTTCTTCGATTCTTTCACAAAGTTATTGATAGCGGGAGCAAAGGTGGTAAGGTTCGGGAATCATTCATGTTTTAGCGAGGCGGTGGTATTTGGCACGAGCGGATCATATCCGGCCTCCCCTTTGTCCGTGGAACAGCAGACGTGATTTCTATCGGGTAACACTTCTGATCGCATTCTTATTTCTCTGGAATGCCGTCTCCCCCCTTCCTGCCCAGGCGAGAACTCAGCACAACGTTCAGGATGCTGGTCGATCAGTCAACTACGCTCCTCACGCACTTCACTGGAAGCGTATCCCCGCACACAGCATTCTCCTCAAAGAGTTACGATCGGGACGCGTACTCTTTGAACATGATACGGAGAAACGCCTTTCGCCTGCCAGTTTGACCAAGATTATGTCGGCGTTGGTGATTCTCGAGAAAGCCCGGCTCGACGAGCTGGCAACCGTGAGCAAGAATGCCGCGCGGGCGCCGAAGACGCACTTGCGGATCAAAGTCGGTGAAGTGTTTCGCTTGGGTGATCTGCTGAAGGCCATGATGATGGTTTCGGCGAATGACGCCTGTTTAGCAGCAGTCGAGCATGTGGGTGGTGACGAAGCGCAGTTTGTGTCGTTGATGAATGCCAAGGCAACAGCTCTTGGATTGTCAGATACGCATTTTAGTAACGGATGTGGGTTTGATAACCCTGATCATTATTCAACGGCCGAGGATCTTGCCAAGCTCAGTGTAGTTGCCATGCAAAACGCAACGTTCCGAAATCTAGTGAAAGCTGAGCGTGAGATCATCACACCGGTCAGCGGCTATCGCGCCTATGTCTTGCACAATACGAATCGGCTGCTCGGCCGAATTCCCGGCGTGGAAGGTGTGAAGACCGGCTTTACATCCAAGGCAGGCCGTTGCCTGATCGCCAAGGTGTCTCAAAACGGCAGTGATTTGTTGCTTGTTATTTTGAATTCGAATCGTCGATGGACCACCGCAAAGAGCCTGATCGATTACGGGTTTCGTCTCACGCACCCGATCCAATAGCCGCCAGTTATTTCCAGAATGTTGACAGAGCTCATCGAATTCCCTTGCGGAGGAAGCTAAGCCCCATGGTTGGCGTTAGCGGGTGGGAGCGAACTCGATGTTGATGTCTTTGCCTAGATAGTTCACCTGAAACCCCTGCGTGTCGTAGGCCAGGATGGCCCCCATCACGTTTTCATCGCCGTATTCTTCCTTACCCAGTAGTTTTCTGATGTCATCCGGGCTTTCGCTGTTGAGGACATTACGGAAGATCCCCCTTGTCCGATGGGCGAATCGGTTATTGATGAACAGTAGGTCCACCTTGCCGTCTTGGATTCGGACACCAGCCATTGGGCCAGTCGGTTTGCGCTGATCAAGCAGGAAGATGAACGTGGCTTCTTGTTCAACTTTAATCCCAAGGGTCTTCCGATTCACCAGCGTCTCAAAGGCTTCAACGGCCTTCGCTTCTGGATCGCCAAGTTTGACCCCAAAGAGAGACACGGTGGTGCTGGAAATGGTCTTTGGCTCAGTGACGTCGTGTTCACTCAGTTCATAGGGCTCAGCCAGAGCAAAGGTGGAGATGGAGAGAAGGCCAATGAAGACAATGAGTGCGAGGTGATGCGGAGTTTTATGCATGGTGTCGTCACTCTCTATCGTGGAGTCAGGTGGTCTCTTGAAATTATCGTCGGAAATTTGATTGAGAAAATCTATCCGGCAAATTGTAACGAATCCTCTGCTGTCCCCGCAAGAAAGCTGTGTAGGACTGCGTGGCTTCTCTACGAATTGAGAAGGGCCACTCTGCGGCGGTTGTGGATCATAACCCGGGTTTTGTGTCGAGCAACAGGCGTCCGAGGCGCCGAAGTCGGAGAAAGTATGGTCGGCACTCAGCGTCAAGCTCGTCGGTTAAATCATCCAAGTCATTCAAGCAGTCCTTGAGAATGGCACATCGCTGAGCATCGAGGCCATCTGAGCTGTCGAGATAATAGACGACACAACCACCGATCACGGTGTCGATCGTCATCAATGGCCCCTGATGGGGACTTGAAAACTGTGGCCAGCCATCGGCGCAGTGGTGCTCCCAGGCAGTGATAATCGCATTACGATCCACGAGCGGTTCCTTGTTCGATCGACCGGCTGGATGCTCGCACCCTAACCCAGGGACAGGCCAAGGGGCAAGTCATACGTCAGGAGCTGAAACGGGGCGCCTGCACCCCATGGGTGCTCAGGGATAGAGCCCACGCTGGAGATGCGCCTGAGCAACCTGATCAATTCCGCTCATGAGCGCCGCCATTCTCATGGAAACGCGACGTTCGCTGGAGAATCGAAGGGTCCGGTGAAAGGCAGAGGTAATGATGTCTTGCAGGCGATTCTGGATATCGGCGGCACTCCAGAAAAAGCGCTGTAGGTCCTGCACCCACTCAAAGTAGGAGACAATGACGCCCCCAGAATTGGCAAGAATATCCGGGATGACAAAGATACCCTTGTCGGCCAGGATGTGGTCGGCCTCCAGTGTCGTCGGACCGTTTGCACCCTCGGAGAGGATACGGCACTTCAGGCGATCGGCATTCTTGCCGGTGATTTGTTCCGACAAGGCAGCAGGAACAAGGACGGTACACTCCAGTTGAAGCAATTCCTCGTTCGTGATGGCGTCTCCCAGCTTGGTTTGATAAAGAGGTTGACTGGGGTCACGTCGCATCAGAGTCGCGATGTCCAATCCCTTTGGATTGTAGATTCCCCCAGAGACATCGCTGACTGCGATCACGCGTGCGCCCTGTTGCTGCATGATGCGAGCGGTGTGTGCACCGACGTTTCCAAATCCCTGCACGGCTACGGTTGCAGTCTCAATCGGTAGATTGAGATGGCGTAAAGCCTCCAAGGTGACATACACGACACCTCTGCCGGTGGCTTCCTCACGGCCAAGACTCCCTCCAATAGAAAGCGGTTTACCGGTCACGACTCCGGGAACCGCATAGCCGACTTGCTGGCTATAGGTGTCCATCATCCAGGCCATGATCTGCGCATCGGTGCCGACATCAGGAGCGGGGACATCCTTGTCCGGCCCGATCAGGGGAAAAATTTCTGCCGCATACCGCCTGGTCAACCGTTGAAGCTCACCTGGTGAAAGGCTTTTGGGAGCCACCTGCACCCCACCTTTCGCACCGCCGTAGGGAAGCCCGGCGAGTGCACACTTCCATGTCATCCACATGGCGAGGGCGGCTACTTCGCCGAGACTCACATCCGGATGGTAGCGCACGCCTCCCTTCGAAGGCCCTCGGGAGGAATCATGTTGAACACGGTAACCGGTAAAGACCTCGACGCGTCCGTCGTCCATTCGTACTGGGAGACTGACCACGAGAGAGCGTTGGGGGAGTTTCAGTCGCTCACGGAGGTTGGTATCAAGCCCCATGGCCTCCGCTGCTTGATCGAACTGGGCCACCGCTAAACGGAAGGTTGGGGTATCAAGCTCCTGCATAGGCCTCCTTGAGGGCGATCCGTCCAAGCTTGTAGATCGGTTTATCATTCCGCGCTGGTTTCGGAAAGAGAAAACACCTCTGTGAAGGTTTGAGCCAGTACTTGCTTGACGGCATCCACCGAGATCGGAGTGTGGCGTAGAGCGGCCATTGATGTGACGAGACAGTCGGTCAGTCCACAGGGGTGGATCCGGTGAAATGGAGTCAGGTCGAGATCGACGTTGATGGCCAAGCCATGCAAGGTGACCCCACGGTCGATCCGTATTCCGATGAAGGCAATTTTCCGAGGTTCTGGGGTCATCACCCAAACGCCTGGCTTTCCCTCGAGACGACTGCCGGTGATATTCCAGGAGCTGAGTAATCGAATCACGACGTCTTCGAACAGTTGGACGAGTTGTTTCGGCCCGGTAGCATGGCGATCAACCTTGAGAATAGGATACGCCACAACTTGCCCAGGACCGTGATACGTCACCGAGCCGCCACGATTCACCCGGTGCAGCTCTGCGCCTGATTGACATAATACCATTTCATTTCCACCCCAATCAGATCGTCGGGTCCGTCGTCCCATTGTGTAGACAGGCTGGTGTTCCAGGATGAGAACAGTGTCTGGTTGTAGGCCGAGAAACCGGTCCTCGTGCAGGCGACATTGCAAGTCCCATCCTGCGAGATAGGGGACCGGTGCGGAGAAAACACGAACGACACCTCCCTGCATCTGGCGACTATTCCCCTGTGGGGTCGTCACGGGAGTGAAGTGGATCATAAGGTGGCAGACCCTAGAGATCGGTGCCCTGTTGAAAAACAGTCAGATCCGCACAGATATCGATGCCGGGCAGTGGCGGGAGATGCGAGAATACCAGGCCTCCGCATGGTGAAGTCATTCTGGCATAACTCACCATGCGGAGGGAAGGCAGGTTGTATTGAAAATCGAGCTACTCTAAAACCCTTCTTGATCTCTTGTACATTTGAACATCTACCTGATCGCCGCGAACAGTTCCTTAATCGCTGGGGTCTTCAGTTTTTTTAAGGCTTTCGCTTCAATCTGACGGATGCGTTCCCGTGTGACGGACAGGCTTTGCCCCACCTGCTCGAGGGTACTGGATTCATCATGCCCTATGCCAAATCGTAGCCGGATCACCGTCTGTTCGCGTGGGGTGAGCGTGCTCAAGATATGATCGAGTTGTTCCGTCAGCTCACTCCGGTGGACATTGGCGTCCGGTGGGATGGCTTGGTGATCTGGAATCACGTCGCCAAACTGGGTATCCCCATCACCGATCGGAGTTTCCAGAGCCACCGGCTCTTGGAAGGCCTGGACGGTCTCGCGAAGTCGTTCAGGTCGCATACGCAGCACCTGAGCGACCTCTTCCAACCGGGCCGGTCGCCCCAATTGCTGGCACAGTCTCCGCATCACTCGAAGAATACGGTGCGAGGCTTCGGTTTGATGAACCGGAACGCGGATCGTTCGAGATTGGTCCGCAAGCGATCGAGTGATCCCTTGACGGATCCACCAGGTTGCGTATGTGCTGAACTTGAATCCCTTTCGATATTGATACCGTTCCGCCGCTTTCATCAGCCCGATGTTGCCTTCTTGCACGAGATCCAACAGGCTCAACCCTCGACCGGTGTAATGTTTGGCGACGTCGACGACCAAGCGAAGATTACACCGAACAAGCTCATCCTTGCCTTGTTCTAAAATCACTCGTGCAGTGCGTATTTCGCCCAGCACTATCTCCAATGGTTTCGCAAGGGAAGCCGGGGGATGAAGGTCGGCACTAGATGGATGGAGCACGGTATTCAAAGCCTTCTCTGCACTGTCCAACGCAGTGGCAGAGAGACCGCTTAGTCGTCGGACCGATAGGAGCAGCTTTGCACTCTCTGCACAAGCAGGAATCCGTCGAGCCTTGAGTAACGTTCTCGTGGCTTGCCGTAAAGCAGCTCGAATGCGCCTGGTTCCCTGATCCACCCGCTTGGCAATCAGGATTTCTTCTTCGCGCGACAGGAGACCTCGCTCACCGAATGAACGGAAGTATAACGATTCCAAGAGAAATGGACTGGCCGCCTGACTCGCTCGCGTGGCCGGTCTGGATTTTCGCTTCGAGCGGGACGCCTCACCCGTGCTGCGACCAATTCGGCCTAGCATTCCGCTTGCCCTGGCGTCGTCGGCATCGACATCGGAGGAAAACTTCTGTTGTACGTCTATCTCTTCTTCGACCCGCAATTCTTCTTTCATGGCGCCACCCTTCCTAAGAGGTTAAACATCCTCTTCTCTTTCACTCGTTGGAGCTCGGTTCAGCCGAAAAGATTCATCCAGATCAGGCCGTATGCAGTGGTTCAAAGAAGCAAAAGAGATGCTGGCTGGAAGATGAGAAATGAAGAAGGAGATCAGCTCGATAAATCGAGAAGATTAACGTGAGTTAATGAGAACAATTGAAGGGCACTGTCGCATGAATGCGGCATCTATGTGGAATTCGCATCAGCTCTTGACCGAAACGCCACACTATTTCGATAAGAGACCCTTAATGAAAGGAGCAAGCGTATCGATGGGAATCGGAAAGATTGTCGTGGAATTCTTTTCGGCGGCGATTTCTACCAGCGTTTGGAGATACCGGAGTTGAAGGGCGGCCGGGTTTTGGCTGATCACGTTGGCGGCCTCTGCGAGCTTCTGTGCGGCCTGAAACTCTCCTTCCGCATGGATGATTTTGGCACGACGTTCCCGTTCAGCCTCGGCCTGTCGAGCGATGGCCCGCTGCATGTCTTGCGGAATATCGACATTCTTCACCTCAACGGCTGCGACTTTCACGCCCCATGGTTCAGTCTGCTGATCGATAATTCGTTGTAGCTCGGCGTTGATGTCGTCACGCTTCGACAGCAAGTCATCGAACTGGCTCTGCCCAAGCACGCTGCGCAAGGTGGTCTGGGCAATCTGAGAGGTAGAATATAGGTAGTCCTGAACCGCTAAGACTGCACGCTGCGGATCCACCACCCTGAGGAAAATAACGGCGTTCACTTTCACCGAGATATTGTCGCGTGTGATCACATCCTGCGAAGGGACTTCCATGGTAGCTGTTTGAAGATTGACCCGTACCATCTGCTGCAGCCCCGGAATCACCAATCGGATTCCCGGGCCTTTGACGGTGTGGAACTTGCCGAGAACAAACACGACAAGCCGTTCATACTCCATGACGCGTTTAAAGCTGGCATAGAGCAACGGGCCAAGTAAGACAAACGGGATCAGTAACGACATAACAGCTCCTTGTCTTCGGGCAGGTCATTGATGAGGCGGGGCTACGGTGGCGGTCAATCCCTCGACCGATACCACCTCCGCGGACTCCCCTTGTCGAATCGGATGCTGACTGATCGCCTCCCAAATTTCCCCATGGACCATGATCTGGCCGCGGGGGTTTAAGTCTGTCTTGGCGATTCCGATCGAACCAATCATTGCCTCCGCTCCAGTGACCGGCTTGCCGCGACCACTCTTCACGGCCATCCATGCAACGACACCGACCAAGCCACCGGCGGCCAGGACCGTCGGCAATAAGAAAGACAGAGACACCTGGAGGTAGGGTGCATCACTCTTGATAAGCAAGAGACCGCCCAAGGTCATCGCGGCTACACCACCCAGCGCAAGGAGTCCATAGCTGGTGACTGAGATCTCGAGCAACAAGAACACCGCGCCGAGGATGACCAGGAGCGCTCCAGCATAGTTCACGGGAAGCGACTGGAGTGAATAGAAAGCCAGAATCAGACTGATGGCGCCGATGATTCCGGGCAAGATCGCTCCAGGACTATAGAGTTCGGCCATGATCCCGATCGTCCCGATCGACATCAGCAGATAGGCGATGTTTGGGTCGCTCAGGATTTTGAGCAATTCGAGACGTGTTCCCATTGGGTAGTCATGAAGCATTGCGTTATCGGTTGAGAGCGTGAGCGAACCGGTTGGAAGATTGACTTTCCTGCCGTTCAACTGTCTCAACAGGGCAGGCATGTTCTCAGCCACGATGTCGATGATCTTCAGCTTAATGGCTTCTTGTTCTGTGACGGACACGCTTTTACGAACCGCCTCTTCGGCCCATGAGACATTGCGTCCGTGCTGGTCTGCGATGCTTTTGATATAGGCCACGGCGTCGTTCTCAACCTTTTCCTTCATCGTACTGTCCATCTCACCGCCACCCATGGCGACGGGGTGGGCGGCTCCGATGTTGGTTCCGGGGGCCATCGCGGCCACATGGGCGGCCATCGTGAGAAAGACACCGGCAGAGGCGGCGCGGCCTCCTGAAGGAGCGACATAGACGATGACGGGAGTGGTGGATGCGGTCATATCTTTGATCATCAAGCGCATGGAGGTGTCTAGCCCTCCGGGCGTGTCCAGTTTCAAGATCAGGGCTTGGGCACCGGAGGATTGAGCGAATGTGAGGGCATCGTGCAGATACTCCGCCGCGACGGGGTTAATGACTCCTTCATAGGTTGCCACCACGATCTCAGAACCGTGAGCGGGATTCAGGGAGAAAATCGGACAAAGAGCTGCTCCAAGGCTCACAATCACTGTTGTGAGGCGAGGCCAACGTGAACAGCCCCTGTGCCGACTATGAAGAAGCATTGTCGGAAGTGTCTAAGGATAAGAAGATCTTACGAGCCCCTCACTACCCTGTCAAGGAAGAGCCCTTGGTTGCAAACCAAGGAAGGAACCACCTAGAATGCGCGCCATGTCTCAGCTTGCCAACGGCGATCGCATCCACCTCGTCGATCAAAAAAAGCGTCAGTATGCCCTCACGCTGAAGGCGGGAGAAACCTATCAATTCAGCGGGCAGAAGATCGCCCATGACGCGCTCATCGGCCGTCCTGACGGGTCCATCGTGACGCTCTCAGGCGGAAAGAGGATGATGGCGCTCAAACCGACCTTTGGCGACTATGTACTCAAAATGCCGCGCGGAGCACAGGTTCTCTATCCAAAAGATCTTGCCATTATTCCTATGTGGGCGGACGTCTATCCGGGAGCAAGGGTCTTTGAAGCTGGCACCGGTTCAGGGGCGTTGACCATGGCCTTGTTGCGTGCCGTGGGACCAGAGGGTCTCGTGGTGACGTACGAGCTCCGAGAAGACTTTGCACGGACGGCGCAGACGAATATCGCCCGCGTGATGAATCCGGTGAACTTGCGTACGTTTAGGAAAAGCGCCTATGAGGGTATCGGGCTCCTCGACGATGGGATCCCCTTCGATCGAGTGGTGCTGGATTTGCCGGAACCCTGGCAGGTCATTCCCCATGCCGTCAATGCGCTTCGATCAGGCGGGATCTATCTGAGCTTTGTTCCCACGATTCCGCAAGTGATGCAAACCGTTGAGGCACTTGAGCGGACAACTGTGTTTGGGATGATCGAAACCTTTGAGACATTGCTGCGGACCTGGTCGGTACAGGGCAGGAGCGTGCGGCCTGATCATCGGATGGTGGCGCATTCCGGATTTCTCACGGTGGCAAGGAAAGTGGAGACGGGTTTGTTCCGTTCGATAGCTGGGAGAGCGGATTCTTCCGATCGAGACCAGGATGTGACATCCGAGGATGCAGAAGAGGAGCAGAGCGAATGAACAGGTTAAACGGCAAGGTCGCTGTGGTGACCGGAGGGAACGCCGGGATCGGCGAAGCAATCGCAAAACGTTTTGCCGATGAAGGGGCGTCAGTGGTGGTCACCGGGCGCCGGCAATCGGAGTTGGATCGGGTGGTGAAGATCCTTCAGCAGAGCAACGGGAAGGTCCTGGCTGTAGCTGGGTCGGTCACGGACGAGAAGCATGTGCAAGATGTGGTCAGGAAAACCGTCGACAGCTTCGGTCGAATTGATATTCTCGTGAACAATGCGGGGCTCGGCGATTTTGGCAAGCGGTTGCATGAGACCGACGATGCGACATGGAGCACGGTCTTAGATATCAATTTGACCGGTGTGTTTCGAATGACCAGGGCGATTGTTCCGCAGATGTTGAAACAAGGACGTGGCGCCATTGTGAACATTTCATCTGTTGCCAGTTTAGTCGGTATCCCCGGGTTATCAGCCTACACCGCGTCCAAAGGCGGGCTTGATGCGCTCACGAGGGCGCTGGCCATCGATTATGCCAAAGACGGGATCCGGTGCAACGTGGTCAATCCTGCTCTGATTAATACTCCTATGGCGGCACCGCTCATGGCTAACCCGGAGATGCTCCAATCGATGCTCTCGCAATACGCCATTCGCCGTGCAGGGACTCCCGAGGAGGTTGCCAGCATGGTGTTGTACCTGGCGTCTGACGAGGCTGTATGGGTGACTGGGGGAACATTCACGATTGATGGCGGGATGACGGTCTACAAAGGGTAGTCGGTGCGATGATAGGGGCAAGAGATGATAGGGGCAAGAATGGACATTGATGCTCAAACCCAGTTTTGCGGGGTGATTGGCAATCCAGTCGGCCATTCTTTGTCGCCTGCCATCCATAATGCGGCGTTTCGTACATTAGGGCTCAACTTTGTCTATCTGGCCTGGCAAGTGGAAGCGATCGGTGATGCCATCAAGGGACTTCGTGCTCTGGGAAATTTCCGAGGGGCGAGTGTGACAATTCCTCACAAGGTGGCGACGATGCAGTTTCTTGATCATGTGGAGACGACGGCCAAGCGGATTGGTGCAATCAATACCATTGTGGCGGAAAAGGGCAAGTTGATCGGGCACAACACCGATGCGACTGGTGCATTGCGGGCACTACGTGAAGGCGGAATTGAGCTGACGGGCCGACACATTGTGGTACTTGGCTCCGGGGGGGCGGCACGCGCAATCGCCTTCGCATTGACGGGGGAGTCCGGCGCGGAACAATTGACGTTGCTGGGAATTGAGGAGCTGGAGCGGACGCGCTTGGCCGAGGACATTCGTCCCACGACAGCGGTCACGGTAGCGGATTCTTATCTCGATGAGGCCGCTCTGCGTCGGGTTCTTCCTGACGCGCACGTCCTGATTCATTGCACCCCGGTCGGTATGTCTCCCAAAGCCGATATGACTTGTGTCCCTGCGTCGCTTCTCCACGCAGGGCTCGCTGTCATGGATATCGTCTATAACCCGCGGGAAACGCAGTTGCTGAAAGATGCCAAACGGATGGGGTGCAAGACGATTCCAGGGTTAGAGATGTTTCTGAACCAGGCGGTGACACAATTTGAACTTTGGACCAATCAAGCTGCTCCGGTTGCAGTGATGCGGACGGTCTTGGAGTCGCATTTCCAATGAACGTCGTGCTGATCGGCTATCGTGGTGCGGGGAAGAGCACGGTCGGAAAAGTTGTAGCAGCTCGTCTCGGTTGCGAATTGCTTTCTACCGATGCTGAGATTGTAAAGTCGGAAGGGCGAACCATTCCCCAGATCGTTGAACAGCATGGCTGGGAGTATTTTCGCGATCTCGAAACCAAGATGTGCCAGGGGCTGGCTGGCAAGGACGGGTTGGTGCTCGATACCGGAGGGGGTGCCGTTCTTCGACCACAGAATGTCGATATGCTGAAACGCACGGGGAAGCTGTTCTGGCTGACAGCGTCAGTGGAGACCATTGCCAGTCGAATCGGGTCCGACACGCAACGACCGTCTCTCACCGGCACCAAATCCTTCATTGATGAAATCCAAGATGTATTGCGAGAGCGTGCTCCGAAGTATCAAGCGGCGGCTGATCATGTGATTGAGACGGAGGGAAAGTCCGTCTCGCAAGTGGCCGATGAGATTCTGGCACGACTATAGTGCGTGTAATTGCTTCTCTCAATCTTGACAAGTCTTGCCGGAACATGATTCATGTTGAGACTGGTTGCGCCCGTAGCTCAGTTGGATAGAGCGCCGGGCTTCGAACCCGTAGGTCGCAGGTTCAATTCCTGCCGGGCGCACCACAGATTCAATGGGTTCTCAGAATCTCCCAAGCGAACACGCCTTCCTGGTTCAACAGGGGGTGCAGGCCCTCCTTCATTCCAACACGGATTGAGCTCGATCCACAGTTTTCGATAACCTGTCCTAGTCCGGCAGCCTCCGATCAGCAGGCTGTCTCCCGTACGGAGAGGCCTCCCCATAGAAGTCGTTTTTACCGAGTTGTATCCCTGCAAAATTGCATCAGTCCGAGTTGCCTACTTCCCTCCCCCCCCTTTCGACGTAACTCTTTCAGATCTAGCTTGAATGATCCTCCCTGGTACAGTTCTCTTAGCCGATTTGTGAGCACAAACCAGGAGGAGCCACGATGAACTGTACACGTTGCCAAGGGTTGATGCTGGATGAGCGCATGATCGATATGGAAGGGGGGTATGGCGAAATGTGGAGTGTGAGCACACGCTGTGTCAATTGTGGTCATCGAGATGACGCCGTCATCCAGCACCATCGTCAGTTGTCCGCCAAACCGGTGATGGCGACGATGCCGGCTCAGGAGGCGTTCAGTCTGGACTGGGACTCAGAGGAGGTGGAATCGTTGGCCGCCTAATGAAGGGGTGTGTAAGGTGCAAGTTGCAGAGCACGAAAGGGATACGGTGATGAGGCCACGCACGATTCTGGTGATCGAGGATGACGCGTCGGTTCGGGTGTTGTTGGCGCAGATCCTTGAGGATGCCGGGTATCAAACCTACGAGGCCGCCAACGGCCGAGAAGGGCTTGAGCAGTTCCGTGCGAAGCCCATGGATTTGGTCATTACGGACTTGGAGATGCCGGAAATGAATGGGTTGGACCTCATCTTGGAACTAACCCGCGCGTTCCTGGATGTGAAGGTCATTGCCATGAGCGGACACTCTTCCGATGAACTGCAGACAGCCAGATTGCTCGGGGCACGGCAGACCTTTGCGAAGCCTTTGGATCTCTCCATGTTACTCCGCGCCGTGCAGTATGAATTGCTGCATTAGTTGCCGTGTGAGCCGGAGCCTGGTCTCCAGTCGCAAGTACAGATTTTCCCTCTCACGCTATATTGACCGGATCTGAACCAGAGATAAAGGAGGATCTTGCATCGCACATGGGCGTCACGATTTGCCTATAGCGTGTATCTGTCGCAACGAGGCAGATGAGTTGCGGAAATCCTGCCTTGATTTTCTCTCGGTTACCTGTGTAACGTCCGATTGGTGGTCCTTTTCGGCAGATTGATGTAGTTAGCCGAGCCAGGCAATGGGTCGGTCGAAGGGTGGATTCCTGCGGGTGCGTCAAGTGGTCCCAAGGTTCAACAGCGGTTACAACAGGTTGTGGGCATGTCGAGATTGGTCTCAATGGGAAGCGGCATAGACCAGGTGCTAAGCATGATCTACACTTAACCAGGGGCAGGGTAATCCCGTGGGCTGGTTGTTCCGATATAGCAGTCAGGAAACGTGGGCGGCTATGGACGTTGCTCAGCATGTCAGGCAAGCATGGACTCGGCAATGTCCTTGTTGCGGGAGACCTCTTCAGAAAATCGATCCAATGAGTCCATGGGTCTGTGTCTGTGGATGGCGCAGTTGATGCATCGAGCAAGAGGAGGGACGAGGTATGATCCCTGTTTTGCACGACATGAGGGCGGCATTTTTCCTGGTGATTGCTCTGGCCATGCTGTTGTTTATCTGCGCGCTCGCCGGCATGGGAGCCGTGTTGAGACCTGTCCGCTGGGCTGATCGTAGCGGCTCTCGCTGAACAGGACGGTGGTCTCTCAGCCTAGTGGATTGCCTCGACTGATGCGTGTGCACCTCACTAATCGAAAAGTTTCTTCTCTCCGGCCCATCCCACTTCTACTCGTTTAGAGAGATCGTCCCCTACCGACCCGGTCATCCGGCTGGATATGAAAAATTGTTAGGCATCCTGCGGGCAATCGGCTAAACTCCTGTTACTGCATCGCTTTATCATCATTAAGGATAACTGTACTTGCAGGCAGAGCGAAGGCGCATGCGGAAATCATTACTGCGGCAAGTGGTGATGAATGAATGACGGGGCTGAGTTGTGAGTGTAGAAGGCTATAAGAGGAGAAAGGCTATGACCAGAGTAGTGATGAAGCTGGGGGTGGTGGTGGCCGTGGGACTTCTTTTCTTGTCGAACCAGGGGTGTAGTAAGAAATGGGTACAGTCCGAGAGCGAAGGGGGGTCCGGAAGCACCAGCTCAAAGGCTCCGAGCATTTCCGGTGGAAGCTCAAGTGGAGAACTCAAGGGGTTTTCTCGCAATCCCAGTGAGGAACGCCTTTCGCCAGGTGGACAAGGTGGACATCCAACGAGTCTAAACCCATCAAGCTTTCCGGGGCGGCAGCAAGCGGAGTTGACGAAAGAAGAACGCGCTGCTGTGGAAGCGGGGTTGCAAGATGTATTTTTCGGGTATGACCAATGGACATTGTCAGAAGCAGGCATGGAGGCGCTCAATCTCGATGCGCACTATCTGAAAGATCATCCTGGTGTTGTGCTCAAAATAGAGGGCCATTGTGATGAGCGAGGGACGAGCGACTACAACATGGTCCTCGGCGACAAGCGTGCCAAAGCAGCTCGCAATTATTTGCAGGAGGCAGGGGTCAGTCCCAATCAGCTCGCGATTGTGTCCTATGGGAAGGAACGGCCGTTCTGCAGCGAGCGACAGGAATCCTGCTATCAGCAGAATCGACGGGGACACATGTTGCTGTCAACAAAGTAAGAAGCGGCGTCTTGGAGTGAGTGTCGCGCGCCCCCTTGATCCTGCTGGTCATGCGGTCCCGATAAGGAATCGTTCCTGTGAAAAGGGTGAGTTCATTCTTTAAATCAAAACCTGTTGAATCTACTCTGGAACAGCCAGAGTCGGATGAGCGCCGAGTTCAACCGCGGTTTACCGCCCAGTTTCGCAGCACGTTTTCCGGGAATAAACAGGAAGGGCAGGGACGAACGGTAGATATTTCTGCCGGCGGCTGTAAGATTGAAAGCGAGATGAAGGTCGAGCAAGGTGCGAAATTCGAATGTCGTCTCCACATCCCAGGTCTTGACTGGCCGTTACGAGTAGACGAAGCAATTGTGCGGTGGGTCGGCACAAATAGCTTCGGACTCGCCTTCTCGCGCATGGCTCCAGACGAATTGGTCAAGCTGACGTCTGTTCTAACCGATCTCGAACGGGACGAGTAACCTCCCTCCCCCCGTCTCGTTGATTTGTACATTCCATCCACGTCTGTTCCCATATCTGGTTTGTCTCTTCACCCACCTACGCAGGAAGCCACAGCTGTCAAGCTGTGGAGGAATGCGCAGTGGGTATCCTCCGACCCGTCGGCTTGAGCCTATGGGCGGCGTGCCGAAGCCTTGGCGCCCGGCCTTCGCAGCCTGAAATGGCTGCTTCGACGGAGTAGGCAAGGAAGACACGCTTCGGTGGGTTCCGCCGAAGATACAACAGGGACCACAACTGCTCGTCCTCCGCAGTAGTCTGCTACGGAGGACGGATCACGCCGTGGGGCTCCACTACTCCCAAATGGTTGACACAGCCACCACAACTATCAGAAAGTACGAAGGTCTGCGGTGCCTCGATCACGAGGCAGGTTATTCGAGAAAGGAGTTGAGAGTGGAACAGCGGTATGCAATCACGGTGAAGTTTGTGGTCGATGCTGATTCAGCAGAAGACGCTGAGGAAATGGTCGAGACGGCCTGTGAAAAAGCGTCGGCCTCGTTCCCGGAAATGAGTTACGAAGGGATTGAGGACATTGAGGAAGATGAAGAGGATTAGCCAGTCTCTGTCTGCCGTAAAGAATCCCACACGTCACTTGATTCAATCACACCATGGGCAATGAACCACGAGCGATCCTGCCAGGGCAGGATGTTGCCATCCTTGCCGGCGGCTGCTTTTGGTGCCTCGAAGCTGTCTATGACCAGGTGCAAGGCGTGGAAGCGGTTGAGTCCGGGTACATCGGCGGGGCCATGGACAAGCCGACCTATGAAGCGGTGTGTGGGGGGCAGACCGGCTATGCCGAAGCCGTGCGCATCACGTTCGACCCCGCCGTCATCTCGTACCGAGAACTGCTCGAAATCTTCTTTGTGGTTCATGATCCGACCACACTCAATCGACAGGGTAACGATATTGGCACGCAGTACCGTTCAGCGATCTTTTACGGGAGTCCAGCTCAGCGCCAGACGGCTGAACAGGTCATCAAAACTGTGACGGACGAAAAGCTGTATGGGGCTCCGGTCGTGACGCAAGTTGTCTCGGCAACACAATGGTATGAAGCAGAAGTTTACCATCAGGAGTATTTTGCTCGAAACCCGCTCCAGGGGTACTGCCAGTTCGTGGTGGGACCAAAAGTCGCGAAGTTTCGTAAACAATTTGCCGCGCGGCTCAAAACCTAACTCTCACGATTCTATTTCCTACCTGCCGAACCATCGCATCAGCGTGTCCCGCACCGTTCCCAATACAGCCGGTTTTTGAAAGACCTGATGTAGGCTGAGACGTACTTCAGCATGCACCGGACAAAACGGCCATTCTGCAGTCGGATTCCCTTGCACTTCTGCTGTGATGAAACCATCTGCTTCATCTGTTGAGTTCTCGAGCACGATCAAGGGGCTATTGGGATCGAGCAAACAGATTTCGTCAGGATGAGAGGACGGGGACGTGATCAGTGTGGTGAATCGTGCACGCTGCTGGCCGTCCGAGAAGACGGTGTCGCCCTGTCGAATGGGGCCGGCCGGGGAAAATGAGTACAAGACAAGCGGTGCGAGCAAAATAATCAGCATGGCCATGCCGATCGACCACAGGGGTGGCTCAGCCTGGCTCTGGTGATGTGCATTCTGAGAATCGTGTGCCATGCGTGGTGAGATCGTAGCGAATTTAACAATCGCGTAACAACTCCGTAGCATCATCTTAACGTTTACCATCTATAAGCTCCCTCGTTTCAGTCTCTGATTAACTAAGGGAGGTAGATGAATGAAGGGATGGAGGTTGGTAGGCGCCTTGTGCGCGATTAGTTTCGGCGTACTCCTCACGGCCAATGTGGCGCAAGCCAACGTGGAGGATCTCCTGTATGAAAAAGGACAGATTACGAAGGAAGAATGGCTCAAGTTGAAAGCGGAGCATGAACGAGATGATGCGATCATTGCTGAGAAGGCCGCGATCAAGAAGTGGTTTGACAAGATCAGCATTCGCGGTTACGTGCAAGCCCGCTATACCTACCTGCCGGGAGATAAATCCATCCGGAGCGAGTATGATAACACCATTCGAGACAATACCGGATTCGCTTTCCGCCGGGTCCGCCTCGTCTTTTCAGGGGATATCACGGATTGGCTCTCGTTCTATATCCAACCGGAATTTGCCGGCACTGTGCCAGGTACGACCGGGGATCAGAGTAATCACTTTGTCCAGCTACGCGACGCTTACGCGGATGTCTTTATGCCCATACCGTTCCTGTTCTTTGAGGAAAAGGAATTGCGGGTTCGCGTGGGGCAATCAAAGGTCCCGTTCGGGTTTGCGAATTTGCAGTCCAGCCAAAATCGACTTGCGTTTGATCGAGACGACGCCCTCAATAGCGCAGTGAATGGCGAACGCGACCTCGGATTTTTCTTCTATTACACACCGAAGGAGACTAGGAAACTATTCAAGAAACTGGTCGACTCGGGCCTCAAGGGATCCGGAGACTACGGTGTCTTGGGCGTCGGGGTTTACAACGGCCAAACCCTCAATGTTTCGGAACGTAATGACAACAAGCATGTTGTCGTCCACGCCACCTACCCGATGGAATTGCCCTACGGGCAGATTATCCAGTTCGGCGTCGATGCCTACCGGGGTACATTCAACGTCGGTACCCCATCAGGAACCGGTCTCCCAGCAGCGCCAACAGTTGAAAATAACGGGAATATTCTCGATGAGCGAGTCGGTGTCCATTTTGTGCTGTATCCGCAACCGATCGGGTTCCAAGCGGAGTGGAACTGGGGTAATGGTCCGCAGTTGAACGCGACCAGGACTCGCATTGAAGAAGGGGATATTCAGGGCGGCTATGTGCAGGGGATGTATAAGTGGGACGTGAATAAACCTTGGTTGACCAGCCTGATTCCCTACGTGCGGTACCAGGAGTACAGCGGTGGAAAGAAGCACCGGACCAACTCGCCATTCAATGTTGTGCGGGAGTGGGAAGTTGGAATGGAGTGGCAGATCGCCAAATCGTTAGAGTTCACAATTGCCTATGCGCGGAGCAGACGCACGGACACTCAGACTGCGCCCTATAACATTCGTGAGGGCGATATTGTCCGGACCCAGCTGCAATATAACTTCTAGGCATGAAAGGGGCGGGCAAGGGCCGGCCCCTTTACATGCAGCCTGGAAGTAGGGTGGTTCGTCGAGATGTAACACGTCTGTAATATTCGCGTAATGTAATCGCAATAAGATAAGAGTAGAGTGGACCCAAAGAAGGGATAGTGATGATGAAAGGACTGTTTATGAACAAATCGACCAAATTTGGTCTCTCCTGTTTTGCGTTTCTTGGAGCGCTTGCTTCGATGATTCCCTCTGTTTATGCCGATGATCACATTGTGTTAGACCCAGCTCTAAAAGGGTATGTAAAGGTCACCGGGGTAACCGGCAATGTCAACAGCATTGGTTCGGACACGCTCAACAATCTGATGACGCTCTGGGCGGAAGGCTTTCGCAAGCAATATCCAAACGTCAAAATTCAAATTGAAGGCAAGGGTTCCAGCACCGCACCGCCGGCTCTGATCGAAGGCACGGCCCAGCTTGGGCCAATGTCAAGAGCCATGAAAAGCACGGAGATCGATTCCTTTGAGAAAAAATATAGATACAAACCAACAGCCTTCCCGGTGGCCATTGATGCGTTGGCAGTGTATGTCAACAAGGATAATCCTGTCCAAGGGCTCACGATGGCGCAAGTGGATGCGATCTTCTCCAAGACTCGTCGGTTTGGGGCACAGCAGAACATTGAGCGGTGGGGGCAACTCGGGATTACAGGCGAAGTGGCGGCATCACCGATCAGCATTTATGGTCGTAACTCAGCATCAGGTACCTACGGGTTCTTTAAAGAGTTTGCCTTGAAAAACGGAGATTACAAGGATGAGGTCAAGGAGCAGCCAGGGTCAGCATCCGTTGTGCAAGGCATTACAGAAGATCAAGCAGGTATTGGGTATAGCGGGATCGGCTACCTGACCTCCGGTGTTCGGGTTCTTCCGCTGGCCGAAAAAGAGGGAGCACCCTTCGTGGAACCATCGCAGACCAATGCCATGAACGGGTCCTATCCCTTGTGGCGCCATCTGTTAGTCTACGTCAATAAGGCGCCGAATAAACCGCTTGATCCGCTCGTGAAGGAATTCATCAAGTTTATTTATAGTAAGGAAGGGCAAGCCGTCGTCATTAAGGACGGGTTTTTCCCGCTGCCACAGAGCGTCATTGAGAAGGAATTGTCGAAAGTCGAATAGGCCTCCGGAGTCGATCGTTCGGTGTGTGGGGTGATCGTCCTGAAGATGATGACCACGCAGCATGTTTCGATGTGTGTACGGTCTGAATGTTGGAAGGACAGACGAAGGTCAGCGCATGAACGTGTCGCCGCTCACTCCAGCACCAGCGCTTCAAGGAGAGCCCTCCCCTGGTCGGGGTCATACGTCGGCCCCGACCCTTATGGAGGGGTTTTTTACTCGCCGCCAAATTAGATCACTGACAGATGGGGTCACCCGCTTCATTATCAAGACGGGCGGGGTCAGCATTATCCTCTGCATTCTCGGGATGTGTGTCTTTCTCGTGAAGGAGGTTATCCCACTTTTTCTTCCGACTCAGGCAAACCTCAAGGAGCCCATCACTCTTTCTCAACTCAAGAATCCGGCGGTCTCAACTCTTATTGGCATTGACGAACACCAAGAGCTTGCTTATGTGTTGCGGGATGACTCTTTGGAGTTTGTTTTCATCGGGGAAAATGCGGCTGCCATATCCAAAGTGCCATCGCGTGGTTTACTGCCGGATGGAACAGTTACCGCATTAGCACGAGGCTTAGGCAAGGGGCACAATCTTGCTCTCGGTACGGGAGACGGCCGCATCGTCCCCGTCGCGATCGAATTTACGCAGGACTTTCACGATCAAGAACGTTCGATCGCTCCATCGGTCAAAATGGGGACTCCCATTGCTGCGGCACCGACTCCACAGCCAATTACTAAACTAGCCTATCAGAGTACGGATTCCGAAATGCGCGTCGCCGCGCTCCTGCAAGATCAGCATCTCTGGCTGACCACCAGTCGCAGCGTCTCCCGTCCTGATGGAACGACCGCTGCTTCGACCACACAGGTTGATCTGACGTCTAACATCCCCGGTCAGATAACGGCGCTCACCCTTGCAAGCCGGGGAGAGCTTCTTGCTGTCGGCACGGCGGACGGCAAGGTTTACCATTTTGATCTTCGGGATGCGGCCAAGCCTGTTCTGACGGAGACGACACAGGCGTCCGATCCGGATCAGACGATTACCGCGTTGGCCTATCTGATGGGAGACCGGAGTCTTGTCACCGGTGATGCGTTAGGGCAGGTGGTTGTGTGGATGCCTGTGCGGGAGCATGCCGGAACGAATCAGACCCATATGACGAGCGTCCATCGGTTCCTTCCTCATCAGAGTGCCGTGACCGAGATTACGATTTCGCAGCGCGATAAGGGGTTTATCACAACCGACGCCGAAGGAGGAATCCGGCTGCACCATTCGACGTCTGCCCAGACGTTACTCGCGCTCACTCCGCGACAGGGCGGGATCCGCAGTACCTATTTTTCACCAAAGGCGGATGGGGTGGTCAGTGTGACCGACACGAATCAGCTGATCCATTACCAGATTGACAATCCCTATCCGGAAATTACCTTGGCGACTCTGTTTTCGCCTGTGATGTACGAAGGCTATGAACGGCCGGAGCTGGTGTGGCAGTCCTCAAGCGGGTCGGATGACTTCGAAGCCAAGTTTAGTTTGACGCCGCTCATCTTTGGCACGATCAAAGGGACTGTCTATGCGGTGCTTCTTGCGGTTCCCCTGGCGGTCTTAGCCGCGATCTACACCTCCATGTTCATGCATCCGGATTATCGCGCCAAGATCAAGCCGACCATTGAAATCATGGCGGCGCTCCCGACGGTGGTCCTCGGATTCCTGGCCGGGCTTTGGTTTGCCCCGGTGCTGGAGCGAAACTTTCCCGCGATGGCCGGGATGCTCCTGTTGACCCCCTTTGCCGTTGCCATTTCCGCCGGGCTCTTTCTCATGCTGCCTGCGTCCCTTCGGCATCGAATCAGGCCTGGTGTCGAAGCCTTCCTCATGATACCGGTGGTCATTGCCGTGGTTTGGGGATGCCTGGCGACGAATGGCTGGTGGGAGTCCTTCTTATTCGGTGGTCACTATAAACCCTGGCTTCAGGCCCATCTGGGTCTGAATTATGACCAGCGCAACGCTATTGTCGTCGGTGTGGCCATGGGATTTGCCATTATTCCCATCATTTACAGTATCTCGGAAGAGGCCCTGACCAATGTCCCAAAGAATCTTATCGCCGGCTCCTTGGCGCTCGGCGCGACGCGTTGGCAGACACTGATCTATCTTGTCCTGATCTCAGCCAGTCCGGGTATCTTCTCCGCGTTGATGATTGGACTTGGACGGGCGGTGGGAGAGACCATGATCGTGTTGATGGCGACGGGGAATACACCGATCATGGACTGGAGTTTGTTCAATGGCTTTCGAACATTGTCCGCGAATATTGCCGTGGAGATTCCTGAAGCACCGCATGGAGGGACTCTGTATCGCACGCTGTTTCTGGCGGGGCTGCTTCTCTTTGTGGCCACCTTTTTGCTCAACACGGTTGCAGAGTTGATTCGACAGCGGCTCAGGGAGAAGTACAGTCAATTTTAGACACAAGAGTGTTCCAAAAGCCGGATATCAAAACGGGCGAGAGCAACAAGCGCTGATGCACAGGTTCAGTTACACCGATGGACGAGTGATACGATGAAACAGTGGGTGCGACATTTCATGGCGAGTGGGGAGCTCTTCATTTGGGCCTGTGGGGCTGGCCTTTCTCTCTCGTTGGTCATGATCGCCGGGCTGTTGGTGCTCATCCTCGTCAATGGGTTCGGCTATTTCTGGCCCGCGGATCTCGTGGAATTGACCTTAAAGGATGGGAAACATGTGATCGGTCAATTAGCGGGTGAAGAAGTCAGCCCGAAGGGGGTCCCGCGAATCAGGATGAAGATCGGTAATCGTGATTTGTACGGACTCGACTATCGGTGGATCGACAGCAATCAGATCGTCGAACGGGCCACACCGGTCGATCTTGTGTTGGTGGAGCGGCGTGAATGGGGGAATTTCTACGGTCGCCTCCGAATGCTGAGCAAGGAAGACCAATCTCTGGCTGAGGGATCCGAATCGGTTTGGCAATCGCTTCCCTCTCTGCTTCGCCAGGCTGAAGGGAGCGACGCGGAGAGTCTCTACACGGTGCTGGTGGCCGATGCCAACGGCAGAGAAAAGACCATCGGATTGAGTCAAGTCGTACGGGTCTTGCGCCCGAATGCCCTCGCAACGTGGGAGAAGGTGTGGGTCTATGCCGGGAACGTCTGGATGGTGCTGACCACGGAACCCCGAGAGGCCAACACAGAGGGGGGGATCTTCCCGGCCATTTTCGGCACGGTCATGATGGTGATCATCATGAGTTTTGTGGTGACCCCCTTCGGCGTGATTGGGGCCCTGTACCTCAGGGAGTATGCCCGTCAAGGGGTGATCGTACGGATCGTTCGTATCGCGGTCAATAACCTCGCCGGGGTGCCGTCGATTGTCTTCGGTGTTTTCGGACTCGGGTTTTTCGTCTACGGCGTCGGTGGGACGATCGATGCCCTTTTCTTTTCAGATCGGTTGCCGACCCCGACATTCGGCACAGGTGGCATTCTTTGGGCTTCGCTGACATTGGCGCTCTTGACGGTTCCCGTGGTCATTGTCGCCACGGAGGAGGGGCTCGCAGCCGTGCCGCGCGAGTATCGAGAAGGGTCGATTGGGTTAGGCGCAACCAAATGGGAAACCATCTGGAAGGTGGTGCTTCCCACAGCACTGCCGGGCATTCTGACCGGACTGATTTTGGCGATGGCGCGTGCAGCCGGAGAGGTTGCGCCCTTGATGTTGACCGGCGTGGTGAAGCTGGCACCGGCCATGCCGATCGACTGGACCTGGCCCTTTCTTCACTTGGACCGAAAATTTATGCACTTGGGATTCCATATTTACGATGTCGGCTTCCAATCGCCGAATGTCGAGGCTGCGAAGCCCATGGTTTATGTCACCACATTGGTATTAATTCTGGTCGTCGTGACGCTTAACTTGACCGGAATCGTCTTGCGAAATCGAATGAGGAGGAAATATGCTGGATCAGCAGTATGATGTGAAGTCCAGTGCCACGACGCTTCCACCGGCTGTTTCCTCATTGGAGATAGAGACCATGGATCCTGATGTTTCCAGCGAGTCGCAACGGTCTCCTAGGCAAGGGAACCAAAAGTTGCGGGTGCAAGGGTTCAATTTTTTCTACGGCCCTGTCCAATCCTTGTTCAATATCAATATGGAAATTCCAGAGAATCAGGTGACGGCCTTTATCGGGCCTTCCGGTTGTGGAAAATCCACGTTGCTGCGATGTATGAACCGCTTGAACGATCTTATCGAAGGCGCTCGGCATGAAGGAAATATCCTCATCGACGATCTGGATATTTTCGATCCCATAATCGACATCACCGATCTGCGAAAACGCGTGGGCATGGTCTTTCAGAAATCCAATCCCTTTCCGAAGTCGATTCATGAAAATGTTGCCTACGGTCCAAGGTTACAGGGGCTGAAGAATAGGACCGTGTTGGACGAGATCGTCGAACGCAGTCTCCGCGGTGCGGGCCTCTGGGAAGAAGTGAAGGACCGGCTCCACAAGAGTGCGCTCGGCCTGTCCGGAGGGCAACAGCAACGGCTCTGTATCGCTCGGGCGCTCGCCGTCAAGCCGGATGTCCTGCTGATGGATGAGCCCTGCTCGGCGTTGGATCCGATCGCCACCGGCATCATTGAAGAATTGCTGTTTTCTCTGAAGAAGGAATTGACGGTCGTCATCGTGACGCACAATATGCAGCAGGCGGCGCGGGTCTCCGATTGTACCGCATTCATGTACCTCGGCCGGCTGATTGAGTTTGGGCTGACGAAGCAACTGTTCATGAATCCCACAAACAAACAGACAGAAGACTACATCACCGGACGATTCGGGTGAAGCTATGATGCAACGACATTTCGACGAAGAACTTGCCGAGTTAAAGACAAAGCTGGCTCGAATGGCCGGTTTAGCGGAAGACCAAATCGATAAAGCCTTGACCGCCTTGGTCAGCCGGGACTCTGCATTGGCGTGCCGTGTGATCGAGCGGGATCATAAAGTCAATGCAATGGATGTGGAGATCGATGAGGCCTGCATTGAATTGTTGGCGCTCCACCAGCCGGCGGCACGTGACTTGCGGTTGGTCACCACGGCCATGAAACTCTCCACTGAGCTTGAACGTATCAGTGATCTGGCGGAAAGCATCTGTGAGCGAGCGATTGAACTCAACGAAGAACCTCAACTCAAACCCTATATCGATATCCCACGGATGGGGAGTCTCGCACGGGTCATGGTGAAGGAAAGCATCGATGCTTTTGTGAAGGAGGATGCGATCCTCGCAAGAAAAGTGATCGGGGATGATGACTTCGTGGACGATCTCATGGAACAGCTGTTTCGAGAACTGCTCTCGTTCATGATGGAGAATCCGAACACCATTTCTCGCGCGATTCGATTGAGCTTTATCGCCAAATCGCTCGAGCGCGTGGCGGACCATGCCACCAATATCGCTGAATTAGTGGTCTATTTGGTGGAAGGCAAGATCATTCGGCATACATCACCAACGGCCGTGTCGGATCGCTGATGGTGGCGATGCCGTTGTACGATAGTGGTTGCGGAAACGTCTTGTGGAAGCACTCCCAGGGCTCTCCACGGCGGAATCCGGAATAGGTTGAGAAACACCCTGTCGGTTTGTGCCTCCTTTTTCTCCATCAGCTGGAGAGACACTCAATGGGTAACAGCACGAGTAAAAAAGTCCTGGTTGTCGAAGACGAGCAGGATATTGCGCAGCTCGTTACCCACTACTTGGAGAAAGAGGGATTTCGCACGATCAAGGCGCTGAATGGGTTCGAGGCAATCAAGAAAGTCAAAGAGGACAAACCCGATCTGGTCGTCCTTGATCTCATGCTTCCTGAATTAAGCGGCCTGGAAGTATGCAAACGGCTGCGTTCTGCACCTAATACCGCGATGCTGCCGATCGTCATGTTGACGGCCAAAGCAGAAGAGTCTGATACACTTGTCGGACTCGAACTCGGGGCCGATGATTATATCACGAAACCTTTCAGTCCCAAGACACTCGTCGCCCGAATCAAATCGCTCTTTCGCCGGCTAGACCGTACGGCAGACAGGAAACCAACCTCCGGAACATATGGTCCCCTCTCGCTCGATCTGACACGACACGAAGTGAAGCTGAACGGTACGGAAGTGCTGCTCACGGCAAAGGAGTTCTCGTTGCTGGAACATCTGTTGCGTCATCCTGGACGTGTATTGACCCGTGAGGTGCTGCTCAATGAAGTGTGGGGATGCGACTACTACGGGACGACGAGAACCGTCGACGTCCATATCCGCCGGTTGAAAGTGAAGATGCCGCTGCTGAACGGCGCGATCGTCTCGATCAAGACGTTGGGATACAAGCTCCTGGACCATCCTGTGCAGCACTAACGGTGCCTGCCCGTTCAGACGGCAGGCAGATTGTGTGCCGCTCTCGCTCTAAGCTTTCCCTCGTTCAAGAGTCACTTGCAACAAAGACGTCGAAGGGCTTGTCGCCCTCTCATCAGTTTTCCGAAGCCAGGTTTGGATTTGCGCTCCAATCTCATCGCGTACTCGCCGAAAGACTTGCACACGCTCGGGAATGGAGCCTTGCGCGTGAGCAGGATCATCAAAACTCCAATGCAATCTGGCGTCTCCTCTGGGTTCCGTTGGGCAGGATGCGTGGGCATGATCGCACACCGTGATGACATAGTGGAGGCGCGGTCCCTGAACTTCGGCAACGTGCTTTGAGCGGTGATGAGAAATATCGATTCCCACCTCCTGCATCACCTCGATGGCCCGCGGGTTCACTCCGACCGGAGCGGTCCCTGCGCTCAGCACCTCAAACCTATCGCCGGCCAAGTGCCGAAGCCAGCCTTCCGCCATTTGGCTGCGACAGGAATTCCCCGTACACAGAAAGAGAACCCGATTTTTCATGTTGCCGCCTCCGCTGGAAACCAGTCTCTTGTTCTGTTACAAGCCGCGCAGACCGACAGCATCACCGGCACTTCGACCAAGACTCCAACCACGGTGACTAACGCGGCACCGGACTCGGCGCCGAAGAGCGCGATGGCGGTTGCGACCGCGAGTTCGAAGAAATTGCTGGCGCCGATGAGGGCGCCTGGTGCGGCGACCGTATGGGGCACGTTCAGCCATTTCATGAGTCCGTAGGTCAACGAGGCATTGAAATACACTTGTAAGAGCAGTGGGACGGCAATCAACGCCACATGCCAGGCTTTGTTGCTGATATTCTCGGCCTGAAACGCAAAGATCAGCACCAGCGTCGCGAGCAGGGCGAGAATGGTGACAGGGGCGAAACGCGGAAGAAGGGTCCGTTCAAACCAATCTCTCCCGTGATTACGGATCAGCCGTTGCCGGAGCAACGCGCCGAGAGTTAATGGAATCACGATAAAGGCCAATACCGAATAGAACAGTACTTCATAGGGCACGTGCAGCGATGCCGCGCCATTCACCAAGAACGCCACGAGTGGCGCAAACAGGACCAGCATGATGAGGTCGTTCACCGACACTTGCACCAGCGTATACGCGGGGTCTCCGTCGGTGAGGTAGCTCCACACAAACACCATGGCCGTACAGGGGGCCGCCGCAAGGATGATGGCTCCGGCTATATATTGGTCCGCGTCCGCCGGTGTGATCCACGTGGAGAACAGGAAGCGAAAGAACAGCCACGCCAAGAAGGCCATCGAAAACGGTTTGACGATCCAGTTCACAAACAGCGTAATCAACAAACCGCGCGGTCGCTTGCCGACATCGCGCACGGCTGCAAAATCGACCTTCATCATCATCGGGATGATCATCAACCAAATCAGCACGGCAATAGGGAAATTGACGTGGCTGCCCTGACCAAACTCCATGCTGCGCAGCAGCTGAACAGTATCCGGAGCCGACTGGCCGAGGAGAATCCCGGCCACCATGCACAGTCCAACCCATACCGTCAGGTAGCGTTCAAACAGATTCAGCCGTTTAGGAAGAATTGGGGCAAGAGCGGCATCCATACATCAATCTCCTTATCAACCGCAGCACCCAGCGGTATTTTCTGAAGGCTCACAGCAATTAGGTGTTCCTATTGACTCCGGGGTGCAGCAGGCACTGTCGCTCATGACCGGATTCTTCCCGTAAATCTCGGCATCTTCCATTGTCCGGTAGGTTTCCCAGGCCAGCCCAGCCGGGTCTTGCACCCATGTTTTATCTGACTTGGCATAGCAGCAGACTGTTTCACCCTCATCAAAAGCGGATAGGCCAGCGCTTTTTATCCGTCCGCGCACCTCATCCAGCTCACCATTGTCATCGACCTGGATCCCAAGATGGTCAACGCCCTTCTTGCCGGGGCGGGTGGAAATGGCAAAGTTCACACGCGGGTCCTCGAGCAGCCACTTCGCATAGTCGGCTTTGGTCTTCACCGGAGCAGCACCGAAGAGGGCACTATAGAAGGGGATGGCTTGCTCGATATTTTCAACTCCGATATGAACGTGTAAGCGTTTCATGATGGTTTCTCCCTTCCTTGAGGCGGACAACAACTTGGCATCTCGATAACGGAACAGCCGCGTTTTGTATCCTCACGGATACTGGCAAATTCCATGCGGCAACAATCCTTCACCATGTAGCGGATCAGGTCGGTGAAGAATCCAAAATTCGCTCGATAGATAATAGAGCGTCCTTCGCGCTGCGACAGGACAAGCCCGGCATGGCTCATCTGCGATAAATGAAAGGATAGGGTGTTATGGGGAATGCCGAGTGTCTCGCTCAATGTTCCCGCTGCGGTCCCGTCCTGCCCATATTCCACCAGCAAGCGGAACACCCGCAGGCGGGTTTCCTGCGACAACGCACCAAACGCCTCGACAGCATCCTCTATATCCATATGTCCAGACTAATGGACTCATGATGCCTTGTCAAGGCCTCGACGATAATGCCGGTTAGCTGGACGACCGTACATGATTACGAGTGTGTGCCACTTACTTGGAAGCCGACCCTGATCCCGCGTAGCAGGTAACTGTGAGACGGCTACCGCACGCGGGAGACTATGCCAAATATGGGAGGGCGGAATCGGGAAGGATTGATGTAGATGTGCCTTCATCCTGATCAGATCGAATGCCTCGTACATGTAACCAAAAGGCCTTATCCTGAGGCTCCTCAACGACTTCAAACGTGAGTTGCGGGGCGTTGCGACTTTCGAAGATGATATAGTCGGCAATGGCTCCGATCAGTTCCTCGCGGTCATGTCGATCATGTGATCGCCGAAACCGGAGCGCATAGCCGACATCCAGAGTCTGAATCTCTTCCACATACTTGAACAGCCCGTTGACTAACATGCTTCGGCGCAAGGTCAAAGCCGGATCACAAAGGGGCGACACCAGCCCGCGAGTGCCGACATAGTGAGTCATGCGGGTGCGGGGTCGTCGCAGACTCTGACGACCCCGCGAGCGCATTCGAACTGGAGCGGATGGCTCATCCATTAACTCCCAATCCTCCCACCATCATCCTTCGTCACGACGATCAGGGCTGACCGAGGCCGACCGCCCTCTGGTCCGTCGGGCCAGGAGCTGAATTGCTTGGGATTGAGGGGGTCTCCTGGTTGATCGTCGGGTCGCTCCCCAGGATGTTGAATCCCGACAAACATCGTGCGACGATCCGGTGTCATAAAGACACCGGTGACCTCACATTGCGGTGGGCCGACGAGAAAGCGTCGAGTCTCTCTGGTCTCCGGATGAGCCGCCACCATCACATTGTTGCCAAAACCGGCATAGGCGCCGGCATTGATCGTCGAGGTCGACACGTCGGTCTGAATCCAGATCAAGCCGCTTCGATCCACGTAAATGCCGTCCGGCGATCCGTACTTATCGCCAAAAATCGTGGAGCCGTGAGCCGGGTTGGCTGGATCGCCGCAGAGGGCAAAGATGTCCCACCCGAACGTGGGTTCCGTCCAGTCCTGGCGGTAATACCAACGGATAATATGCCCGTAGTTGTTGACCGCACGGGGATTGGCCGCATCCACCGGAGGTCGTGCCGACCCTGCGCTGGTGGTGCCGTCTGGATTATTGATCGACGGCGGGGTCGTACCGCGTCGACTGTTGTTGGTCAGAGTCGCGATCGCGGTGAGCTCTTTGGGGAAGGTATCGATCCATTCCGGTCGATCCATCATCGTGGCTCCGGCTGCATCCGCGGCACCGCGCGTATTGATGAGGATGTCATTGAGCGACCAACCGGCCAACCGGGGATTGTCCGTCGTCAGAGGCAGCCATTCCCCCACACCGTCTGCATGGAACTTGGCAACGTAGAGAATCCCGTCATCGAGTGGGTTGATCCCCTGCGCGCGCGCCTGTCTCCAGGGCAGATTGGACACATACCGGTAAATATATTCGTTCCGTTCATCGTCGCCCATGTACACGACGATCTTTCCATTCCGTGCTTCCTGCACCCATGCGCCTTCGTGCTTCAACCGACCCAGGGCCGTGCGTTTCACCGGCGTCGAATGAGGGCGAAACGGATCGATTTCCACCACCCAGCCGAACCGATTCGGCTCGTTGGGTTCTTCGTCAACACGGAACCGTTTATCGGTCGTGTGCCACAGGTAGCCGAAGCCCGCTGCCGTAATGCCGTAGCGCTTTTCGAGATTGGTTTGCGCTCCATTCTTTCGGAAATAGCCGTTGAAGTTTTCCTCGCAAGCGAGATAGGTGCCCCAAGGCGTGAAGCCCATCGCGCAGTTATTGAGCGTGCCTAGCACGCGCCGTCCTGTCGGATCGTCGCTCGTCATCAATCGAGGGTCGCCGGCAGCGGGGCCGGCGATCTCGATAGGTGTCCTACCGGTAATACGACGGGCGAACGGGGAAGGTCGAACGACATCCCACTTGCCTCGTCGACGCTTCCAGTCCCAGGGGAACCCCGTCCGTTTCGTGACTTCAATGATGGAGACGCCGTGGGCATTCAGCGACTTGTTGGTTTTCTCTTGAGTCCAGTTATTCACGCCGTCTGGGAACAGGAGACCATCATCGGTATATTCATTGTTCTGTACGATAAGACCACGTTGCGACCCGACAATGGGGAAATACACCAGCCCATCATTGTGCATACCCCACTGCCGCGCCTGATCTGCCGCACTATTGCTGGCATCTTGCTTGAAGGCGGGACCGTTCGATACCGGATCGCCCCACGCGATTAAGACTTCGGCTGTATAGCCTTTGGGAACCACTACGTCATCGGCAGAAGAAACCGGCACACTTTCAAACCCGATCAGCGGCCTCCGCCCTTCGATTCTTGCCCCCGTCTCATCGGCTTCTTCAGTCTCCTGTGCCGAGGCTGGGACGGCCTTTAACAGCGCTTCTACCCCGCCGAGCGACACCGCTGCCGCAGTGGCAAAGCCTCCGGTCAAGAAGCCGCGCCGAGACAACCGTGCGTCCAAGACATCTTGAAAGTGTTCGTTCTCCGACTGATTGCTGACACCATCGTCATCGATCATCGCCATGGAAACCTCCTCCTGCTTTACCGAAAGATCAATAAATATCTGTTTGACTGAGAAAGCGAGACCACTGTCACATCACCCCGTTACAAAGTGATCAACTGATTATCACGATCTCGTTAAAAGTCTCAGATTCGGAGTCGAAGAGGGTGCAGGAGCCGCAAGCAGTCAGGGCTGTTTCTCAGAAAGCGAGCAACCCATCTACTGGATGTAGATTGGTGGTTTGCAAGGGAGAAGGATTTCCAAACCCGTCTACACTATCAAAATGATATGGTTCGTTCTGTTCGGTGCCGATATCGGATAGTCTGGCGACATGGCCCATTGAAATAACGGATCTCCAACGGGGAAGAATAGAGACACCTCCAGGGCAGGGCCAGACTTTCTCAGCATGGCGAGCACCGGTCGGATCAGTTAGGAGGGCGATTTGAGAGGTGAATTGGTCTCAGTCGAGTCGGAACATCGGAGCGAGGGGCTACGACTTCGTGCCCCTCATCTGACGGTCCTGCCACGGAGATCTGGCAATGATCACGACACAGGGTTACCAGCGGAAACTGGCAGAGTAATGAGGCATCTTGTGCAGCGCATCACTGCATGTTACCGCCTAGGACGGGCGGGCGCATTTTCCGGCGGGATAAATACGGCCAGTGCGATGACCGTCGTCCACTTCCCCTTTTTCCCGACGGCCGATTGGGTCATATTCAACGTCTGGACGATCTTTCCACCCATCTTGAAGACCTGTTCCCGCTCTTTCCATGCGACATTGGGATCGAACTCCACACCTAACGTCGTGGCGAGCATCTGTGCTGCAAGGTCTTCCGTGTATTCCCCTGTCTCTTCATCCGTCTCGCCGTGAGCATGATGTTCCGAGAGATACCCGTAGGTGCCGTGATCTGTGGGTTTCGCTACTCCGATCGAAGCTGAAACTAATTGGTTTCGCTCATTGGTTTCGGATCGAGCCATCACACAAAACGTAATTTCTCCCGGCTTCAGCAGCTTCTCCCCCTGCTTCCGGGGGATGATCTTACAGTGCGGTGGAAGGATGGATGACACGCTGACGAGGTTGCAGTATTCCACACCTGCGCTGCGTAAGGCTTCTTCGAAGGAGGTCAATTTTTCCTTATGGACTCCGACTCCTCGTGTGAGAAACATATGTGTAGGTACCATCTTTTTCCCCTTCGTCTGATAATTCGCTGCTCGGGTTATTCCGGATACTGTCTGGGTATTCGCTTTTGAAGTGCTGACTAAGCCCAATAACCTTTCTTCATCAATGGCACTGTCGGGGGCTTGTTGTAGCAAAGCGGATCAGTGTTTCACAAGGTCTTTTTGGAGTAATTCTCGGATTACTCCATGAAGCCGAAAACTTTTTACTTTGCGGTTACGCTTCTGTAATGAATTTGTAACGCGATACATTTTAGATATAGATATCTGTCTATCCGGGCCTGGTTCCGGCGCACTACATGTTTAGAAAGATCTTCTTATCATGACGTACCATGGCGCTTACCACCGGCATGGAAATTCTGCGTCCCGGTGAGAACAGCTGTCACGCAGAGCCACCGGAACTTGTGAATGAACTCGTGCAGGAAGATGCGATGCTCCATCGCATCGGTGGAACAAGCTGTGGTACTGCGCGTGCCCTCACTTTGTCTTGCCATACTAAGTTAGGAAAGCCAGACCGCAACCGTCCGTAACGGCACAATCATGAAAGCAGGAGTTGATGATGAAACCGACCTCTATTTCGCAATTCATTGACCATCACTATCGCCATTTCAATGCAGCGGCGATGAAAGATGCGGCCCATGCCTACCGAGCTCACTTGGATCGAGACGGCACGATGCTGGTGACGTTGGCCGGCGCCATGAGCACCGCGGAATTGGGCTTATCGCTGGCTGAAATGATCAGGCATGACAAAGTTCACGCCATCTGTTGCACCGGAGCCAATCTGGAAGAGGATTTGTTCAACCTGGTGGCGCAGAAGCATTACGAACGGATCCCGCATTACCGGGAATTGACAGTCCATGATGAACAAAACCTCCTGCATCGACATCTGAATCGTGTGACTGATACCTGCATTCCTGAGGCAGAAGCCATGCGGCGTATCGAGGCGGCGGTTGCGACTGAATGGGCGGCGGCGGATCGCGCAGGCAGCAGCGCATTCCCACATCAGTTCCTTTACAAGCTCTTGGTTAATGGCACGTTGAAAGAGCACTATCAGATTGATCCGGCCGACAGTTGGATGTATGCAGCGGCAGAGCGGAATCTTCCGATGTTCGTGCCAGGGTGGGAAGATTCGACGTTGGGCAATATGTATGCGGCACATTGCATCACAGGCGCCATCAGGAACGTGCATACGGTACGATCCGGCGTCGAATATATGATGCATTTGGCCGAATGGTATTTAAAATCCGCAGCAGCACATTCGATCGGCTTCTTCCAAATCGGAGGGGGGATTGCCGGTGATTTCCCAATCTGTGTCGTGCCGATGCTGAGCCAGGACCTTCGAAAAGAGCAGGTGCCGCTCTGGGGGTACTTTTGTCAGATCGGTGATTCGACGACGAGCTACGGATCATATTCCGGAGCGGTCCCGAATGAAAAGATCACGTGGGGAAAGCTCGGTATCGATACCCCGAAATTCATCATTGAGTCCGACGCCACAATCGTGGCCCCACTGATATTCGCATACGTCCTCGGTTGGTAAACTCCGGTGCTTGAGGAAGTGAGTGTTCTCGTCATGAGTGGCGTGGAATGTCGTGTGCAAGAAAAAACCATGCTGGAACATGTCACCATTACGAAGGGAACCTGCTTCGCTCTCTTTGCCTACGACATTGGTCTCGCGATCAATCTGACGGAAGCGGAGCAGCGTATCATCGAAGGTACTGCGCGCAGTCACCTTCGGCATAAGACGAGAGCGCCTCAGTACTTCGAATATCGGCCGGCTCCCTTACGCCTCGTTCAGGAAGGCAGTGTCTTCTCCATCAGTCATTATCAGGCAAGCCCAACGGTCGAGGTCATGGTCTACGATTTCGGCGCCGTCACTATCACTTATCGCTTCCCCATCAATGGGCCCTTCCATCAATTGCTGGAGCTGAGTGAGTCGCTGTACGAAAATGAGCCATTGCTGACCGAATCCCGCATCCGTGTCGAACGGTTGGTCCAAGCTCTGGGGCACGCCATCGAGCGTCCGGCCATTGCACCGGAGGTGGAAGACTACATCATGTTCTCGATCGAGGCCTCTGTGCCGGAGAAGGCCTCCCCGTTATGGACAAGCCATGAGGCCGACTTGGCTCAGATTCTGCGCGCCGAACGCATGCCGTTTTCTGAGCAGGAAGTAGCCGACGCTCTGTCATGCCGAATCTCGTTCGGGCAGGAAGATGCAGCCGTCATCGACTGGCATTCGGCCGTCTTGTTCGGTAAGGACATGGACGACGTCCGTGCGGTCCTCGAATTCGCCAACGTCGAGCTGCTGGAAATGCGCATGCTCGATGAGCAACTCGATCGTGCGCTGGACGAAGGGTATGAGGCCCTGTCACGCAAGCCACGCCTTCTGTCTCTGCCAGGTTCACATGAAAAAGACGTGACTCACATCGCACAGTTGCAGGTCGATAGTGCCTTGATTTTCGAGCGTGTGACGAACACCTTGAAGCTGCTGGGCGATCAGTACCTTGCACGCGTGTATCGCCTCGCTTCCCAACGATTTCACTTGGAAGCGTGGGATGCCAGCATTCTCAGGAAATTGCAGACGCTGGAAAATATTTACGGCAAGATGTCGGATCGAGCAGGCACCAGACGGATGGAGGTGCTCGAGTGGATCATTATCGCATTGATCACGCTCTCGATTGCCGTATCGATGTTTCCAATCCAGGGTCACTGAAGAGCAACAACAGCGCATCCTGCTTCATGAGTCCCACCTTCGGTCTGAAGGCAGAGAAACGACGGTCTCGCCTATGCGCATGATCAACGTTATCGCGTGAAGCAATCACATCAGGTTAATCGATCAAGTTTGGTTCTCCACACGTCAAGAAAGGCGACAAACTTGGCCCGCACCAAAGCGCGTTCGTCGGAGACCTTCTCCAGAAACTCTGATAGCCGTTTCGATTTCAATACGGTGTAAATAGTCACGGCCGTCGTCGGCAGAAGAACCGACAGGAAAATGCCGAGCTTCGTGAGGAACGGAGCATCGGCTTCGGCGATCAAATTCATGCCGAGAAAGCCCGTCGTTGCCATGCCGATCAAGCCGACGGTAGTCACGACGGTCAGGCGCACCATTGTTTCTCCCTGCTGCCGCAGGACATCGCTGTCTAAATACTGACTCATGTCCTCAATGGCCTCGCGAACCTCCGTGTATAACTTGGCCGTTCCCAGATGCCTATTTGTCAGACGAAATAATTCTTTCACCTGGCTATGTTCAGACACTTCCTGAAACCAATAGCGGTGGGTGAAACGGAGAAACACGCCGAGAATCTGCCGGATGATGTTCCGAAAATGCCTGACGGACTCCAGATTGCCTGGATCCAACCGGTTCAGCGCATCGACGAGCCGATCCGACAGCATCAACATGGCCGCCTTATGAAAATGGGCGATCAAGAAGAGGACAAAATACTCGTGCCGGAATTGCTCGAGACCCGTTTTCCGGGTGGCTAAGAAACGGTTGCTAGAGTCGCTCACTTCCGTAAACACACGCCCACTGCAGATAAAACGGGTTCCGGGACACACGGGATCTTTTTCGGTCCAGTAGCGGTCGTAGAAGTATCGATGTTCAAAGTCGCGCAAGTGCTCCTCGGAATAGGGGAGCGCGTCCGATGGGTCCGGCGGTGCAGCGAGCCCGAGCCGTATGAAATCGGCACGGGTCAGCGCAGCCGGGTTGTCGAGCGTGAGGTAGGCCATAAACGGCAGGAGATGTGATTCGATCTGCCGATAGCGGATAAGGCCGCCTTTCGCCGAATGATGAAGTACCAATGGCTCTAAAAGAAATTCCCAGTGTGACGCAATACAGGGCGCCCGGTACCGGCAAACAAAGGACAAGTACTTGCTCTTGTCTTCGTAGTCGGAAGATGCCAGCACCGTACCGTCCTTGCCGAGCCACTCGGTCTTTTTCAAGCAATGGCCTCCCTGCCCTTCTGCTTCCCAGTAGGTCGGATATCCTCTGGCAAAACGAAGCATGGTGTCTTTCACGCAATCCAGCGGAAGATCATCGGCAAAAATTTCCATAGCCAGAATGACAAGATCGATGTCGTAGAAAAAATACAAATCTATGTGCGCCACATTAAAGATGACCGGAGCTACCCCAGGATCAGGGTAGGTCATCCTCACCTGTGCGACGTCATTGCGTCGAAACACGCGAATGGGTGACTCTTGATTGACGCCCGTTCCACGACCTGTGCCTTCACCGTATAGAAAACGCTGGACAGAGGGGAGAAACGTGATGAACTCACTGTAGTGCCGTTCCTGAAACTGAGCAGGGTCCCCGGTAAATTCGTCCTCAATCTCCCGCCAGAGGCTGTTGGGGCCTTGGGCTTGAATATAGTCACAGTGCTTTTGGACCGGCGCGTCGTGCTGAACCGGCATTAACTGAAGAGGCCAGAGGACAATCTGTCGAAAATGCCTGACTGTGGGATTGTGGCCTGGAGAAAGAGGGCGGCTGTCGGCACGTGCGTCGGATGGCGGTGACTGTTCCATCAGTCGTCGTGAACCCATGGACTGCTCTTCAAGATCGATGGTCATGTACACCTCGTTCTATGCACCGTCCATCAGAGCCGGGACTTCCAGTGAGTCAACAGCCAGTCTTGAGAATTCACCGCTGTTGTACTGTCTGTTGGGTGCGTACGTTCATACGTCCCGTCAGAGAGCAACCGTCTGGCCTGCACATTATCCCGTAGCCCAACACCGAGAATCTCATTGATGATGATCTCACGCCATTGAGGATCCTCTACCGGGAAAATGACCTCCACTCTGTGGTCCAGGTTGCGAGGCATAAGATCCGCACTCCCCATCCACACTTCTTTCTGACCACCATGGTGAAAATAATAGATCCGTGCATGCTCTAGAAACCGCCCGACCACCGAGGTCACGGTAATGGTCTCACTGATCCCCGGGAGGCCAGGACGGAGGCAGCAAATACCTCTGACCTGAAGATCAATTCTGACGCCGGCTTGCGATGCCCCGTAGAGCGCCTGGATACACTGCGTATCGACTAATGCGTTCATCTTGAACGAGATATACCCATCTCCGTGTTGGCGGTGGCGGATGATCTCACGCTCAATGCGGGCTAGTATCTGTTGTCGTAACATCATCGGTGCCACGAGCAGTTTGGAATAGGAGTTCGTGCCGGAGTATCCCGTCAAGGAGTTGAAGAGCTCCGAAACGTCGCGGGTGATGGCAGGATCGCATGAAAAGTAGCTTGCATCGGTGTAAATGCGACTGGTGATCACATTATAGTTTCCTGTGCCGAGGTGGACATAGCGTCGGATTCCCTCCGGTTCACGACGCACGACGAGACACACCTTGGCATGCGTTTTAAGGCCCCGCACGCCGTACACGACGTGTACCCCTTCATCTTCGAGTTTCCGGGCCCATTCAATATTATTTTCCTCGTCGAACCGAGCCTTAAGCTCGACCAGGACGGCCACTTGTTTGCCGTTGACACGGGCTTCCATCAAGGCATCGATAATGGGTGACTTCGGGTTGACGCGATAGAGCGTCTGCTTGATGGCCAGGACATCGGGATCGTGCGCGGCTTCCCGCAGAAATTCCACGACCGGCATAAAACTGTCGTACGGATGATACAGGAGTACATCTTGTTCACGAATGGCGGCCAAGAGGCTGTTGGACTTGCTTAAGCAGGAGGGAACAGACGGCACAAACGGAAGATCCTTCAAGTCCGGCCGATCAAGTGCGTATAGCTCACGGATACCCGCCATGCCGATCGGACTATGACTGGTATAGACCAGGTACGGGGGTAACTGAAGGTTGCGAGTCAAAATCTCGCGGATATGCTCCGGGGTCGAGGCATCCAATTCCAACCGGACAGCGGAGGTGAAATCCCGTTGATCGAGCTGTTCTTCCATGGCCTCAATGAGGTCCGACGCCTCATCTTCCTCAATGGCGACGTCCGCATCTCTCGTTACGCGGAACGGGTAGGATGCAATCACTTCCAGACCGGGGAACAAATCGTCCAGGTTATGTCCGATGACTTCGTCCAGCCAAACAAATCGTTGTGTCTTTCCCGTCTTCCCCAACCCCATCTGTTGCAGGACGACATCTTCATCGGTGGGAATAGGAACGAGTCGTGGAAAGATATCCGGCACTTTGACACGGGCGAAGCAATCACCGCGTTCAGGATGTTTGACCAGTACCGCAAGATTAAAACTGAGATTTGAGATGTGCGGAAACGGATGAGTCGGATCAAAGGCCAGCGGAGTGAGCACGGGAGAGATCTCACGCTGAAAGTATTGTTGGATTACTTCTCTCTCTTCAGGAGTCAGGTCCGAATGATGCAAAAGACGAATACCGGACTCCCGTAAGGCCGGTAGAATATCTTCCTTCCAGCACGTGGTATACCGCTTATAGTGGGCCTCCAGCTCTCGGTTGATCATCAAGATCTGTTCGGCTGGTGTCATGCCGTCCGGGGCGGCTGCGCCCGTAGCGGCCACTATTTGCCGGCGTAGACCCGATACACGAATCATGAAAAACTCGTCCAGATTCGTGGCGAAAATGGTCAGAAACTTGACGCGTTCCAGAAGCGGGTGTCGCTTGTTCTCGGCTTCTTCTAGGACTCGTAGATTAAATCGCAGCCAACTGATTTCTCGGTTCAAGAACAAACTTGCTTTTTCGCTGCTTTCGGAACGCTCGGTGGCTGGTTTCCCCGGATCAGCAGATTGATCGGTCATGGCAACTCCTTCACGAACAACCTCATCGTACCGGTTCCCTCGTCTGATAAAGAAGCTTAAGGGTTCCACTCGGATCATACTTCAGAAGAGCCGATGACCCTGTCCGACAAGCAAACCCGTTGATCTTACTCTATATCGATCACGAAACCATTACGAGCACGTTACAGATCTGTAATATTAGGAGATCTAGCTTCCTTTCTCCAGCTGAACAACGTCCATATATGCATGCCAGCGCCCAGACGGCTACGTATGCACTAGCCCCAACGATCACGTTATCACTTCACACAGATTTGGCTTGTTCGTAACGAAAACGAAACAACTGCACGGTAGATTTACTTCGTGCCTGACAGTGAGAACGCGACGACATACCCTGGTAGGCGTGTCGTGCACAACTCGGAAGGAGGTGAAGATTGATGATCACATGGATTATTGAGGCATTTCTGCTGAGTGCGATCCTGGGCCTTACGTACGCAGTGTTTTCCGTCGGTCACAAATAGGTCAAGCGTTTGATCGGAAGAGGAGATTCGACGGTGAATAGAAATGGTCAGACGAGAGTCGGAACGGACAAGCCCGTCCCAACGACTCTCGTCAGGAAGAAGAGTCGCTCTCCGGTAGTCTGATCAACATCGGAGCCATCGCCCCAGCCGTTTACTTCCTGATGTGTGGCGCAACAGCATCTCTGTAGATTCTCCCTTAGGAGCGCACACCGACCCGGGCCTCTTTTTGTGATGACTGACGGTTGTTTACTGGGCAGGTGACATTGCCACAATAGCAAAGGAAAGCGTGTAAGCTGCATCCTCGTTGTTGCTCAGAGGCGAGAAAAGGCTTGGGCAGGTGGTAAGCAGCTGAAGGAACTCATCCGGCTGTAAGCGCGGAACTGGCTTGGGGCGTGGTCCTCCCATGACGTCAATGATGTCTCAGTAGCGGCTCAGTCTCATGCAGTGGACTATCGCCGGTCAGTCGATCATTTCACGGAGCGGGTCTCAGACGAATAAATAGGCCGCAAACGCTCAGCACGATGATGGCGAGTCGGGTCATGAGGGACTTCATGAACAAGAGCACTACTTGCAGCCGAGTATTCATTTGCCTTCCCTCCTTCATTTGAATTGCAAGACGCCAACACGTTTCTGCCGTGACGACTCAGCCAGATGTGCGTGCACCGCTCTCAGGCACCCGCTTTCTCAAGCCTTGTGAAGGAATCTATCCGCTCTGCGTCACCACCCTATTGCCGAATCGTTAATACGGTGTGACATGTCCTCCTTCTTCACGAAAAGTTAACCGGTCTGTAATGCCCGTCTCATACTGCGGTAATGCTTGGTGCGTAGGTAAGGAGGCGCAAGGAGACTTTGATGAAATCGCCATATCTGACACATGCCGCCTGTTTGTTGGTGAGCATTCTCCTGACGGCTTTCTCACCTGCGTGTTACGCCGAGGTTGGTCCATGGATCGATGCTGAGATCCCGTCCTACGCAGCACAAGATTCGCTTTCCGGGAGGCTGACGATTTCAGTGAGTGACGCGATGGAAGCATTAGTGCAGGCCTGGGCGGACAATTTCATGCGCCAGTATCCAGATCTGCAGATTGTGACGATCTCGGATCGTTCTCATGCCGGCCATACCAGGCTCCTGGCACAGGAAGCGGACTTGATGGCCACGTCTCGCCGCATGACTCCAACGGAGGTCGGGAATTGGCTGCTTGAATTTGGAGAGAAACCGATTGCCGTGCCTGTGGCCCATCATCCACAAACCGTTTCTGTTCGGAATGATGGCTGGATCGGATACGGGGCAGGCCCTGTAACACGGTTACGGGTGAATGCAATGGTGGGTGACGGGTCTACGGCACTCATGGCGCGAAGCGCGAGGACTGTTGCCCCTCCCTTTCGGGGAAGTGTCTATCTGTACCGGGTTAATCGCCGACAAGCGAATCCTACTCCTGTATCAGCAGAGCTGATTCGGTATGCACTGAGCCGCCAAGGTCAGGAGTTGGCGCTTGAACGAGGCTATGTCCCATTGTCCTTTGAGGAAATCAGACGGGTGACATCCCGGCGGCCTGCCTCTGAGCGGTAACTCAATCGATGCGGTCTTTTGCCACCTGTGTCTCTGTCGCGAGTAAGCCTTACAGTTCTGACAACGCTCCACTCGCCTCTTCGTTGATTTTACCGAGCGGAGATCTCTCCTTAACTCAGACGCAACAGCATGCTGTTACCTTCACACCAATACAATAATAAAAAGGAGGATCAGATGGTGACCGTCGGCAACTTGATGCAGGCAAAGCCAGTGACGGTGGAGGTCGGGACATCGGTCGTGGAGGCAGCCAAGCTCATGAGAGCCTCGAACGTTGAAAGCGTGTTGGTCACCCGTCAAGCTCAGATCATCGGACTGGTCACGGAGTCGGACGTCGTCAAGAAATTCGTGGGTGCAGAAAAGACGCCTTACTTCGTGCCGGTGGAGGACATCATGAGTAGTCCGGTTCCTGGCATCGAGGAGCGGCAGCCATTGACGGAAGCGGCTGATCTGATGGACAAGCATCGAACCCTCCATCTTGGTGTGACCAAAGGAGGGGCACTCATTGGGCTGGTGTCCGTGCGAGACTTTCTCCGTCCCGTCTCCATCGACGATTTCTAACCGGCCTCACTGTCTTGGCGCGCTGTCTTCGTCGATAGGACACATCGCTTCCTTTTTTCGTGTCGCTGATCCGCATCGGCGACTGTCCGTGTGATTCCTCAACAGCCACTGTGAGTTGCATTCTCTCCTGCACACGTCCACAATCAACTGGAGATACGTCACCTTTGCTCTAAGCGGTGTGCGAATGGTTCGCTCCCACACACATCGAAAGTTGCCTGTCAACGCTCTTTCGATCTCGTCACATCCGGAGCGGGAAATAAAGCTGACCATCGGAGCTGATTTCCGTCTCCCTCAACTACCAGGCACACCGCTTCCTCGACGGCTGTTGACGTCGACCTATTACGACACGGTCGCTCATGACTTGGCCCGTGCAGGGATCACCCTTCGCTATCGAGTCGAACGGGGGAAGCAGTCCTGGCAGCTCAAGATTCCGCTGGGGGAAGATCGGCAGGAAGTAGAAGTAGTCGGCGCACAGAACGATCCGCCGGCCACACTCCGCGATCTACTCGTCATCCACCTTACACATCGGAAACTGGTTCCGGTCGTCACCCTGCGTGTGTGGCGAAGCGGCGTCCTGGTCCGTCGGGGCCGAGTGCCCGTCGCCGAGATCGCGATTGACCACGTGACAGCCGTACAACACGGCACAATCATCGGGCACTTTCGTGAGCTGGAAATTGAACAGCGGCAGGGTGATGAGGCTTCCCTTCGTTCTCTCGAACGGCAGATGTGTGACACAGGTGCCTCTGATCACGACGGCCGGCCTAAATTCTACCGAGCCCTCTCGTTGGCACCCCCCTCCCTACCAGCACAGCCCGAGCCGGAGGCTCCGGTGATCGAGCATCTGAAGCATGCCCTCGCCGAGCATGTCTGGTGGCTCATGGCTCATGATCCTGGAACGAGGCTCGGCACCCAGATCGAAAGTCTTCATCAAATGCGGGTGGCTACGAGACGTCTGCGGGCGGTGCTCCGTACCGCGCGACCGATCCTGCTCCCAGCCTGGGTGATGTTGCTGCAACAGGAGCTCACATGGCTCAGTAAG
>DIHK01000040.1:0-18358 GCA_002420115.1 Nitrospira sp. UBA5698 | reverse complement strand
GGCCGATTGTCTCAACGAGATCGCCCGCTGTTGGCTCAATTTCTAGCCCACCTGCGCACGCAACGAGTAGCGGTTCAGCAGGTGGTGCTCAGCGAACTCACGAGCGCCCGTTACCTCGAACTCATCCGTCGACTGCAACAAGCGGCACAAGCCCCCTCGGTTGTCGAATCTCCCATAGACATACGCCGGTTGGCTGAAGGCGAGTTCAGAAAATTGCGCAAGGCAGTCCGGCGGCTTCGGCCTTCACCATCGGATGTCGCATTGCACAAAATCAGGATCAAAACCAAACGCGCGCGTTATGCGGCAGAGCTCGCCCGGAGCTCGGTGGGTAAGCCCGCGATCCGTTTCATGAAGGCAGCTCGGGCCGTTCAAGATCTATTAGGCCAGCATCAGGATGCCATTCAGGCGGAACGCTATCTCCGACAATTTGTGAAGTACTCGACGAGTGTCCGAGCCGGATTTCTTGCCGGTGGCATGGCCGAACGGCAACGATACCGACGGGATATGGTTCGACGGGAAATCGCGCCGTTCTTCAAAACGCTGCTGAAACGAGGAAAGAAGGCATGGGGGTGAACAGGAAGGAGCACGCTTTAGCCGCCCGTATCGGTAAGTGACCTGGTATGGGCTTGCTCTCAAGGCCCAACCGGCCCCGTCTCACGAATCCTCACGCCTCTTGGCTTGGCCTCCGCTTCCCCAAGGCCCGTAGTTGCAGGGGTTGCAGCCACCAGCGCAACAGCCCCTGGCTGAGATCCATGAGTCCTTTCGACTCAATACACACCGCCCCGGCTTTCTTGAGTGGGAAGTTGTGAAGGGCTTTCCCGCAGAGCAACAGACTTGCAACCTCGCCAAGCTGCGGTTCATGTCCCACACAGATCGCCACCGCATCGGACGGGAGCGTGTGGAGAAACGCTACAAGTCGTTCCGGCTTCGTTCCGGCGACCAGTTCGCCCCGGATCTCGACCGTCAGTTTCGGACAGATGACTGCTTGAAGCTGTCTCGCAGTGTCATAGGCCCGTACGAAGGGACTCGTGAAGAGGTGGGTCGGCCGATAGTCTAGTGTCGCCAATCCTTCCGCAGCCTGCCGGACACGTCGCTTCCCTTTCTCCGTGAGAGGGCGGTTCTTCTCCGTCCCGTCCCATTCATCAGACTCCACGGCGATTCCGTGGCGAACCAAAATACAGTTCATCGCGCTCCCTCCACTGAGTGAGGCACGAGCCTACCACAGAGGGGCCATCCAGTTAACAGAAGTTTTACGTGTTCGTGATCATGCTGGAACGAGCATTCGATAGCCTATGCTTGAAGAAGAGATCACGCTGAAAGGTATCTATGTCAGCATTCCACACCATTCCGCTCTTTGACAGTGCCACCTTCGTCCGTCGGCTCCCTCACGTTGACCTTGAAGAGGTGTGGAGCAGGGGTATGAAAGGTGTACTCAGTTTGGTGCTGTTGATACTCCTCATGGCCCTGACCGGCGGTGCGTTGAAGACCTTGTGGGAGATTCGGCTGCTCATCGATCTGTCCGTTGAAGTTGTTCTGCGCCAAGTTATTGTCAATACGCTCATGCTCTTGGCACTTGTCGAGGTCTTTAAAACCACCGCCACCTACTTCCGGGAGGGGCGTGTCAAGGTGACCTTCATTGTGGATACGATTCTCGTCGTCATGCTGACCGAAGTGATCTCCCAATGGTTCACAGGAGGCGACTGGCAACCACTGACGGCTCTCTTGGGAATTCTGGTGATCCTTAGCGTGGTTCGCGTCATCGCTGTGCGATGGAGCCCAACAATCAGACCACGGTTCAACACAACGGGACCTGTTGATCTCTAACGGAGAAGGAGGCCCTCAATGACTCAATCACCGGCGATAAAACTACTGGCCATCGTGCACGAGCGGCAACGTATTCCGCTTGAAGAGCTTCTTGCCTGCTGTCCAGAGCTGAGCTGGAATCAAGTCTTCTCGCTCGTGGATGATCTCAGTCGTCATGCGCTGATCGGCTTGCATCGGTGTGGTGCCGACTATGAATTGCGAGCGCTGTCATAGTTCACGAAGCGTCCTGGTCGTTCGTTGAGCGTGTCTCGCACTGGTAAACCTCGGACGAGCACATTTGGATGCGCAGGTCGAGAGTCGGATCTGCCTGAGCCGTCCCGATAGATTCTGCTCCAAATGGTGGCCCAGATGCGTGTTCGTTTGAAATGACCTCCCCCCTGTGCTAGCATTCATTTCTTATGGGTGCGACCACCTCGGGTAAGCGAGGCGAAGCCCGCCGGGCCGCTTCCTCCAATTCTCATATCCAGCGGGAAGTCTTCGGTGTGATCCTGATCGCACTGAGCTTACTCATGCTCCTGAGCCTCCTGTCTTTTGTACCGGGAGAGGCGACGGTAGTGGCCAGTGGAGATCCTGTCGCGCACCCACCACGAAACCTTATCGGATCTTTTGGGGCTCTATTGGCCGGGGGGTTCTTTTATGCGATCGGCGGCGCGGCCTATCTCTGCCCGCTGTTACTGGGGCGATGGGGTATCCGCTGCTTCTCCCAGGTCCCGATGAGTCTTGAACTGCGCACTGCCGGAAGTTCATTGGCTTCCGTGGTATTTTTTAGCGCATTTTTGCATCTTGAAGCGAACGGCATTCCAACCATGACCAGCGGAATCATCGCTCAAGGGATCGCCGGGGGTGTCGTTGGCGGGACGATTGCCGAAGGGCTCCGGACTGTCTTTGCCGGGACCGGCGCACACATTGTGATTATCGCAGGATTCCTGGTGTCGCTCCTCCTGTCGGCGCCCCTCTCCTTGGGAGAGGCGGTGCGTCGCATTCCGCAATCATGGGCCACAGTCCGTGAAGGGGCGGTCGCCCTGATACCCGAACGTTCCATAGAGGTTGAAAAGACGGTCAGCAATCGACGGGTCCGAGGCAAGTCTGCAAGATCCGCAACTCTCAGTGATGAAGACGAATCAGTTGCGGGAAGGGACCAGGAATCAGAGGTGATTTCTGGGTTACCTGCTCCGATCATTCAGCCTTTTCGTGTCGTGCATTCGTCCAGGGACGTCGAGGACACCGACTTGGAGGTGGTGGTTCCGGCAAGAGAATCTGAAGACTACCGCCTTCCGGATCCGGAGATGTTAAGCGATCCCTCGGGACCACTGGATCGAATGTCGGATGAGGAGTTGAAGGCGCAATCCGAGGTCTTGTCTCGTGCATTGAGAAGCTTTGGGGTTGATGGCACCGTGACGGAGGTGAGGCCGGGCCCGGTTGTGACGATGTACGAGTTTGAGCCGGCGCCTGGAACGAAAGTAGCCCGTATCGTGAATCTGGCCGATGACCTCGCATTGGCGCTGAAAGCGATCAGCCTGCGAATTGTCGCGCCATTGCCCGGCAAATCGGTGGTGGGGATCGAAGTGCCGAATCGTTCGCGAGAAACCGTCTCGTTGCGCGAAGTCATCATGAGCGATGCGTTTCGTCGAGCCCGATCCCGATTGACGATGGCCTTGGGGAAGGACATCTTCGGTGCACCGGTTACGGCGGACCTCAAGACGATGCCACATCTCTTGGTGGCCGGGGCGACAGGGGCCGGCAAGAGCGTCAGCTTGAATACGATGTTGCTCAGTATTCTCTTTTCCGCCAAGCCCAGTGAAGTGAAGCTGCTGCTGATCGATCCGAAGATGCTCGAGTTTCAGTCATACGATGGCATTCCCCATCTCTTGAGACCGGTCATCACGGACCCCAAGTCCGCTGCGAGAGGATTGGGGTGGGTGGTGGCCGAGATGGAACGGCGGTATAAGCTCTTGGCGGAAGCCGGGGTGCGAAATATTGACGCCTATAATCGGAAGGTCGCGGACCTACATGAGACGTTCGCGGAGCAGGATTCGTCTCTTGGAGAACCGGCGGGACGTACGGCGGGGTTTCTCTCCGAAGACGCACGTCTGTCAGCCGGGGAGACGTCGATTCCCGAAGGCGAGCAGGGGTGTATGCAGCCGAAGCCGACACCACCTGAGCCCCTCCCTTTTATTGTGGTCATGATCGATGAGTTGGCAGATCTGATGATGGTCGCTCCCAAGGACGTGGAAGATAAGATCGCCCGTCTCGCCCAGATGGCGCGTGCCTCCGGCATTCATCTCATTCTGGCGACACAGCGGCCATCCGTTGATGTGCTGACCGGACTGATTAAGGCGAACTTCCCTGCCCGGATCGCCTTTCAAGTCTCTTCCAAGACCGATTCCCGCACCATTCTGGATGCCAATGGGGCTGAGGCACTTCTCGGGCGAGGTGACATGCTTTATCTGGCCTCCGGAACCGGTCGGCTTGCCCGCCTGCACGGTTCATTTGTCTCGGATGATGATGTTCGTTCGGTGGTTGAGTTTGTGAAGAAACAGGCTCTGCCGGTCTATAATCCTGAGCTACAGTCTCTGAAATTAGATGAAGCGGCAGAAGAGGAATCGAAGGACGAAGTCTACGAACAGGCGAAAGAACTTGTCCTGTCGAGTGGTCAGGCGTCGGCATCGTTGATCCAACGGCGGCTACGAGTCGGCTATCCTCGGGCCGCGCGTATGATCGAGCAAATGGAGTCGGATGGAATTGTGGGAGCGGCAGGACGTGATGGGCGACGGGAAGTGCTTGGGCGGCGGGGTCCCGTTGGTGCGGCGGAAGCATGAGACGTTGGTGGACGGCAGTCACGATCTCGGTGATCTTTGTCCTTCCGGTCTGGGCAGCCGATGGATCGACAGAGGAGAAAACCTCCCTAGAGGTTCGCGATGTCGTCAAACAATTGCAGATGCGATACGAAAAGACGACCGATCTCCAAGCCGACTTTTTACAAAAGACGAGGATCGAAGGGTTTGAACGACCGGTGACATCGTCCGGCAGGGTCTACATCAAAAAGCCCGGTCGATTACGATGGGATTATCTTGATCCTGCGACCGAGCAGATCTATGTGAATCAGGATGATGTGAAGGTGTATGTGCCTGAACACAAGCAGGTGCTGGTCGGAAAACTCACGCATATGGCTGCCTCCAAAGCACCACTGGAACTGTTGCAAGGCGCGGCCAAATTGGATGAGTCGTTTGAGATTCAGCCGACAAAGGGGCGGGAGCGAGGGGCGACCGGTTTGCCGCTTCTGACCCTGATTCCCAAGGCGAAAGAACATGAATCGACGCAGAATCTCCAAAAAATCGTCGTCGAGGTGTTCCCCAAAACATATTATATTCGAACCGTCTCTCTCTATGAAATCAGCGGCAATGTCGCTATCTTTGAGTTCTCGAACTTGAAGCCTAATCTTGGATTGGGGAATGAGGTGTTTGATTTTAAAACACCTCCAGATGCCGAAGTGATGAAGGCCCCGGTGTTGAATGGGCCCTAACCAGTCATTGGTTACTCGTCAATAGTCATTGGTTATGAGGGCGCAATTCCACTGAGTATTGACCATTGACTGATGACTCAAGGAATTGAGACAGGTGTCAAATCTCGTGCACAGCATAAGAGAAGCAGTAGATCAAGCGGTTGCTGCCTTGGATTTCGACCGTCTCCATCAGGAGTATTGGGAGCAAAACGAGTTTTTGGTCATCAAGCAATTTCTGCCTCGTGTCTTTGTCGAAGAGGTTTTCGTCCCCCAAGCCCAATCCGTCAAATCCGAGCTGAATCGGAATTATATCCCCGGCCATAAGAAGGGCGGGAGTGTCAGCTACTATACGGTACAAGAGAAGGCTCCGCGCTTTCTTGAATTATATCGTGCCGACTCGTTCAGAGGATTCTTAGATCGTCTCGTGCAAGCGAAGTTGATGTTCTGCCCGGACAACGACCCTCACTCCTGTGCCCTCTATTACTATACCGAGCCAGGTGACCATATCGGTTTCCATTACGATACGTCTTATTATAATGGCGCGCGCTATACCATTCTTATGGGCCTAGTGGATCGGTCAACCCAATGCAAGCTCGTCTGTGAGCTCTTCAAGGATCATCCGACTCAGCAGCCGCGTCATCTTGAGCTGATCACCGAACCTGGGGATATGGTGATTTTCAACGGCGATAAGCTCTGGCACGCCGTGACACCTCTTGGAGAAGGCGAAGAGCGGATTGCACTGACGATGGAGTACGTCACCAATCCTGAGATGGGGACCGTCAAGCGGCTCTATTCGAACCTCAAAGATTCATTTGGCTATTTCGGCTTCGCCACAGTCTTCAAGCGTGCTCTGGGTCTCAATCGATCCAAGTGATCAGGCACCTCTTCCTCTCTGCGCAGTAGTCTGTCGCCACTCAGATCATGATCGGCGATGGTGTTTGGCCGGTGGCCCGTCGGAGAAGTGTGCACAATTCTTTTCGGTCCCATGGCTTCGTCAAACGCGCATAGGCAGGTACAGGCCCCAGGTCTCGATTTGAAGCCGTTAAGATAATGACAGCAGGGGAAGGATGGGACGTTTGGAATTTCTCTAAGACGGAGAGACCATCTCCGTCAGGGAGTCCAAGATCAAGGAGGACCGCATCGTAGACATGCTGCTCGATCGATGAGAAGGCTTGGTCGCAAGTCGGAACGGAGGTCACGTGAAAGCCTTCAAATTCGAGCAGGTCCTGAAGGCTCATCGAGATATCGGGATCATCCTCCACCACTAAGACGGAATACTCCGCTCTCTGTTCGCATTGGACATTCGTAGCTTGGGCTAGCCCGTAACCGGGTGGTGATGAGACCTGGGGGCGATTCGACTCAGAATCAACATACCGGTGTGATGATCGAAGGGGCGAGACCTCTTCTGTTGAAACTGCATCAATCAGCCGGGCTGTACCTTCTCCATGAGGAGGCACAGCACCGGCGGCACCGGCAGAAGGGGACAGTGCGGCTCTGGATGGGCAAGATCCAAAGGAGGCCTCAGCTGGTGAGGAAAAGGGAGAGGTCCTGACCAATTGAGTGACTGTCAGCTCCATACCGTGCTCCATTTCTGCCAAGAGGTTCAAAGCCCTCTTGAGGCTGCTGTGGGTCGTTACCAGCATAGATAGCAACGTTCATTCCAGCACGATTTAGAAGGAGCAACGTTCTAAGCGATTGATTATATGTTGAATGGGTAGATCACCGAGGAGAGACGATGGGTGAGGCTGTATCAGGCTAGACAACAACCGTCTCAGGTAAGACAGGAGGAGCTGTCACCAGTCACTAAGAATTGCTATAGAGGGGCTACTGATGGAGATGTTTCATGGCGGCGGCGCACAGAATAATGAAAAATCCCATCCAGAGGGCCGCTCGCTGGAAGGGAATGGCCTCATAGGACTCTCCCTCCTCAGCCTCATCATCTGACTTGAAAATGACGGTGTAGAGAAACAGCGTCAGGAGGCCCAGCACGAGCAACAGTTTGATCATGAAGACCATCAGATACTTGGAGTGGTGCTGGATCCCGCTTCCGGTTTGTGAGGTAATGACCTGATTGACGTAGTGGAGATTGACACCGCCGGTGAACAGGAGGACCACAAGCAAGATGCCGGCGACTTTTTTATAGTGCCGATAAAAAATATCCGTGATGGGCTTAATTTGATCCTTGGGTACGGCCTTCTCTAGTCCCGGCGTGACCGCCATGACCAGGAATGCGAGACCGCCGATCCAAATGACTGCGGAGAGCAAATGAAACCAGTGGTTGATGATCGGGATCAGGATGTTGAGGTCGGTGGCAATACTTTCAAGAGTATCCATGGTCAGCAGTGTGAAAGGTAAAAGGTGAAACGTGAAAGGGTGGGTTTCCCCTGTATGTGCAAGAAATGAAGCGTGTTACATTATGCTGATCACGTCTCATTTTTTGCTTCGAACTTGAACACTGGCGCGTCATTACCGAACCGCTTTTTTCGCAGTTCCTCCATCAGTTCGACGGTGATTGTTTGTACATGATTTTCACGCGCATGTTTCTCCACGCCCTTCTTCACCATGGCGCGGAGAAAATACGGAATACGGCTCAGTCTGAGCGCAGAGGCTTCGTCCCATGCCACGTCGGTCTCTTCTGCGACGTTGAACGCTACCTTGATCTTTTCACCGCCCTTCGGTTCGTATAAGCACCACTGATCCTCGTCGAGCCAGTCGCCATGATCGACATAGGGGCGGGCGCGGCACCCACCGCAGATGTCACTGTATTCACAGTCTCCGCATTTCCCCTTCAGTTGAGGATATCGGAAGGAGTTGAAGATATTCGATTGCTCCCAAAGATCAACAAAGCTATGCTCCCGGAGATTCCCCGCCGATAATGGCATATAAGGGCAAGGCGTGAGCTCGCCATTCGGAGTCACTCGGGCATAATTTGTTCCAGCCAGGCATCCGCCGCCCATGTACCCGGTTGCTTTGGTAATCGGAGAGTTGGGATCTTTCTCGTAGGCCAGCCGTTTAAAGTGTGGGGCACAGCGAGCCCGGATCAGCATGCCTTTGTAATTGTCCTGACAGTCAATCAGGTAGCCAAGTACCTCTTCATACTGAGCCGGAGTGATATCTGTGAGCTCCTCACCTCGACCGGTGCACACCATAAAGAAGACATTGAGCACACGGGCTCCGAGTTCATGTGCCCAGGTGATGACCTCCGGCAGTTCCTTGTAATTCATCGGCTGTGCGCTGAAATGTACTTGGAACTGCAGGCCGTTTCGTTTACTCGCTTCAATACCGGCCACCGCGGCTTCCCAGGCGCCCGGGACCCCGCGAAAAGAATTATGCTTGGCGGCATCCAGTGAATCGATGCTGATTCCGACACCCATGACGCCGATCTCAACAAGCGTCTTGGCCATCTGATCATCGATCAGCATGCCGTTCGTTCCAAAGACCACCATGAAGCCAAGCTTCACGGCATGACGGGCAATGTCGAGAATATCAGGTCGGACCAGCGGCTCTCCGCCGGTAATGACCAAGAGACAGCCCTTGTTAACCTGGGCAATCTGATCGATCAACCGGTAGCATTCTTCGGTGGTGAGTTCGTCGTCACCACCTGCGGCTTTAGTTGTGGCATCCAGATAACAGTGATCGCATTTGAGATTACAGCGCTTAGTCAGATTAAGTGCAACGAGGTAGGGCTTGAAGTCGTCAACAGTCCGGCCATCGAACGGTCCATCCCCCTTGGCTGAGGGAGTGAAGAACTGGGCAATCTGTTGCTCCAGATGGCCTAGAGTGCCTGAAGGACCGTTGAAGATTGGGAGAGATTTGCCCATGCGTGTTAGTGATGAGGACTGAGGACTGAGGACTGAGTAACGGAAAGGGGCTCGGCCGACGTCCGCTACGCTCAGGACTCAGCACCCAGCACTAGGCACTTCCCTTGCCGGTCAGGTCGGCGATCATGTCTTTGAGGTTGCCCGTCTTCATTGCTTCCGCCATATAGCCCTTTGCTTGTTCAATGCCTTCGTTCGCAACCTCGAGCGTGATCACGGTCGCACCGATTTTCTCGGCATGTTTGAGAATCAGGGCCTTGGTACAATCGCGCATGAAGCCTTCCGGAGCTCGATCTAATCGGGCCTGTGCGTCGCTCGTCCAGGTATAGGGGGACGTGCTTTCAGCATGACCGTTCGTCCCATTCCCATTGGCTGCGGTCAGCATCCCTTCCGCTGCCGGGGCAGTACCGGTGCCTTTATTGGAGAAAATCGGTGTGTAGTCTTCGGACGCCGCTTCTTTGATCATCGGAGCCGCGTATTCGAGCGTGATGGTCGTCATCCCCAATTTCCGCGCCGTTTTTTCAATTCTTGCCTTGGCCCGTCTTCGCTGGAAGCCGGCCGGAACGGCACGGATGGCCTCTTTCGCATCCTTGGTCCACTGCATCGGCACATCGTCGTAGGCCACGTCGGTTTCCAACTCACCTTCTGCAGTCGCAGCCACTTCAAAAATCTTCTTATCAACCTGCTTGAATTTGGTCCCATCGGCACTGCACACGGGGCATTTAACGGGCGTATCACCTTTCCCGATGTACCCGCACCCGTCACAGACGAAATAGGTCTGTGCCATACGGTCTAGGTAAGCCTGCGTCGATGCGCTGATTTCCTTGGGCTTCTCTTCCACGATCTGCGTCATGATTCCACTTAAGGTCGGTCCCATGAGATCTTGAGTCACGGCTTCGTCGGCCTGCATCCTATCGCGATCAACCCCTGCCGCGTCCAAGCTTCCGCCAAGCGCCCGCATGGCGTCCATGGCGCCTTTCGGAAGAATATGTCCCACCGCCGCATCGACTACCGTGTTGCTGATAATCGTGTGTCCTTTTTCAATGGCATACCGATGAATGGCTGTTTTGGCCACACCACGCGCAAAGATGGGAATCTTTTCCATCCGCCGCAACGCCTCTTCCGTCCAGGCGATGGTGTATTCGGCCTGCGTATCGATCGGGGGAACATATTTACGGTTGGAGATGAGCACGTTACAGGGTGCACTCCGCAACAGGTTTTCAGTGTTGCTGCCGACGTCCATATCTTCGTCGCTGTGGACACCAATGCGTCCGACGATCAGCAGGGACGGGACGTCCTTGCGGACGTATTGAATAATTTTTTCAAACGCTTTGCCGTCGAGAAGCGTGGTCTTGAGATCGGTCTGTTCGGCCTGTGCAATTTCACGGGAGATGTCCAGATGTGATTGGTAGATCTTTGCCAAGCCGCTGTCGATAATCTCCTCGTGCAGCTTTTCTTGCTCCTTGAATCGGAAGACCTTACCGGCTTCTTCGTTAAGCACACCGGAAATGCTGTGGAAGGCGGCATAGTGGAAGTAGGGATCAAACGCAGAAATTGCCTCAACCGGAATATTGAGTGCCTTCCCGAGCGCAAGCCCGGTCATCAAGCCACCGAATGAATAGGGACTCCCGTCCACGGCCACGACGATCTTGCCGCCCGTGATCGGCTGGGTGTTCTTGATGATCAGCATATCGGAGTTACGAACACGGCGAACGACACGTTCGGTGTTACTTCCGATGACGCTGTCCTTGACGGCTCCGACGCCCAGGGCGCCCATGATGACGAGGTCGTAGCCGTTGGTATTGATATCTTCTGACAAGACCTTCCAGTTCCGTCCCTCGAGCGATCGCCGTTCAATCGGCAGATTGGCTTCATTACACTTCTTGTCGACGTAGTCGAGATAGGAATCGGTAATGATTTGGAGGCCGCGCGTGATCAGCGAATCATGGATTTGGCGTTGGCGATCAAGCTCCGTTTCATCGTGATATTCTTCCGGCAAACCGGCTTCCATTTGTTTGAAGCGTTTGTCGTGCATCTTCGCAGCATAGACATGGCTTCCCACAATTTTTGAGCCGAAGGTTTTTGCCAGATTGACACCAATATCCACTGCTGTATTTGAATGGTCGGAGTTATCGACCGGAATATAGATCGTCTTATACATTGAGGCGCCTCCTTAAGGCGCAAGTTGTACAGAGGTTCTAGGGACGCAATGGTCTGAAAAAACAGATGCTTGAAGCCTTGTCCCAGCCTCTAGAGAAGCGGGATGATAGCATCGGCTTAAACTGGATTGCAAGACGCGGAGCAGTCAATAGTCACTTGTCATCGGTCATCGTCAAGCAAGGCGGTCACCCTGCCTAGTGACCATTGACTCATGACCAATGACGAAGTCAACCGACGGAACTTGCGCTTGAATCAGCTGCCTGCGAAGGGGATGAGACCGGTCGGCGGGAACGAAGGATCTCTTCCAAAGAGAGGAGGGCATCTCGTCCGGAGTTCCCTTCAATTCCTTTACTCAAGTTTTTATCGGCATACGCATGTGATTGGTCGGTCGTCTGCGACAGAGAGCCTGTCCATTTGCGTGGATCACGGCTCCCTTGCTTTCGTTCCCAGGCACGAAGGCATGCTTTGGCGATAAATGAATTCAATGGCGCGGGGTTATAGAGGAGCTTTCGGATACTGGTCGGCGTCAACATCAAGGGGTTGTAGCCGGCTGACAGATAGCCTTCTTCCAACAGTCGCTGTTCAAGATCGGTATTGGGCTGGATGCCCAAGAAAAACATCAAGGGGAAGACTCGTTCTTCGCCGAGGATCGATGCCACCACTTTGTACGACTCGACGCTTTGAAGAAGGGTTTCTTCCGTTTCTTTGGGGCTATTCAATGAATAGTTGAGGATCACCTTACCCTTGAAGCCAGCCTCCGCCAGGTAGCGACACCCGTCATAGAGTCGCTCCAGCTTGAACCCCATGTGGAGATTGTTGAGTACTTCCTGCGAGCCGGAGGTGATGGCCACTTCCAAGTCGCCGACGCCAGAGCGAACCATCAGTTTGGCGAAGTCCGGCGTGATCAAGGAGGTGCGGATATAGCCGGACCACTCGATCTCCAGCTTCTCGCTGATGATGCGCTCCATGATTTCCGTACACTGCGGATAGGCTTCCTTCCCCGTAATAAATTGGGCATCGGTAAACCAAAAACGGCGGGTTCCCCACTGATGATAATGCTGGGAGATATCTTTCACGACCATGTCCGGTGGCCGATACCGCACGCGCTTGCCCTCAATGTAGGGATACAAGCAGAAAGCACAGTCATAGGGACAGCCTCGTTTCGACTGGACCCCGATCGATTCGCCCTGGTACTCCTGCCACTGAGGAAAAATAGAGGTCAAATAGGGGAGGTCAACGGCCGGGGCATCGAGCAGCGGAGGCGAACCATGGGAGCCTTTTCGGACCCGGCCCCCCTCTTTGATGATGTAGCGCTCGTCGTCGATCGAACGGCCTTCGAGCAGCTTGAGGATTGCGTCCTCCCCTTCGCCCAGGATGCCGATCGTACCTTCCGGAAGCTTTTCGATGAGTTGATCAGCGAACGCGGTGAACGCTCCGCCTCCGATCATGATCTGAGCTTTGGGGAATTCTTTTCGAACCAATGCCGGATAGGACAGGATCGTATAGATATGACTATAGTACCGATAGAGTTGCTTCACCCCCGCAAATGAGGCGGCGATCCGCTTGAGCGGGTTGCTCGCGAAATAGAAGTTGAACGCATGTTCCAGCGAGGAATCCCCTTCGTGTGGCGAGAAAATTTGGATATCGCGCCATGAAAAGCAGACCAGGTCCGGTTTGAACTCCGTCGCGGCGTCACGAATGGCCTGGCTGCGCCGGTTGACCGGAAACAGCGACAGATCGAGGATGCGCTGGCGAACCTCCGGCTTTCGTCGATGAATGAAGTCCGCCAGGTAGGTGATTCCGATCGGATAGACCTTCTTGCAGGGAAGGAAGATATATAAAACAGAGTTCATAGTAGAGCCGATAGCTAATGGCTAGTGGCGTATAGCAGGAAAACGATGGAACGTTTCTGGTTGGTACCATCGGCCATACGCCATCTGCTCTTCACTTGGTGGCGATATGAATAGCGACGATACCGCCGCTGAGGTTCTTGTACGACACCTGACGAAATCCTGCATCACGGAGGATCTGGCACAACCGTTCTTGATCGGGAAACGTCCGGATCGAGGCAGGAAGGTATTCATAGACGCCGGTACGGTCGCGGGCGACGATCGTGCCGATGAAAGGCAAGAGCTTGAAAGAATACCAGTCGTACAGCGTTCTCAACCAGCCGAAGACCGGGCGGGAGAACTCCAGGCACACAAACCGGCCGCCGGGCTTCATCACCCGGCGAATTTCCCGAACGGCTTGCGGTAGATCCCCGACGTTTCGCATGCAGAACCCCGTGGTGACCGCATCGAAGGTATTGTCACCGAATCCAAGATGTTCCGCGCTGGCTTGCAGGCAGGTGATTTTGTCGCCGAGGCCTTTGTCGCTGATCTTCTTGAGGCCTTCAGCGAGCATGGCATGGTTTAGGTCTGAGGCGATCACGCGACCCTTCGGTCCCATGCGAGACTCAATCAGGAGTGCGAGGTCAGCCGTGCCTGATCCGACATCAAGGGCGGTTCCCCGGCCGACCGGCGTAATGAAGGAGGCGGTGATCTTCTTCCAATAATAATGGAGCCCGAAACTCAACAGCGTGTTGTTCAGGTCGTAGGCTCCGGCAATGGATGTGAACATCCTCTGGACGGCATCCTCTCGGGCCTGGCCCGACCAGGTTGATACCACCTTCGCCGGAGTTTGCGGGTCTTGAGTCATAGAATGACGCTCGGCTCCCACCATATCACGGTGGTAGCACCCGGTTTTAAGCTTTGTCAAGGTGAGATGGCAGCAAGGGGGATCCAAACACTCATCGTGTCGAGTCAAACATATTGGTTCCTGACTGTCCCTGGGGTACCGGGAGAAGTTGTGTGACCCGAGTAGGTTTTACGCTGCCTTCGGAATATCGTGGGTCGGGGTCGAGCCGGTCCATTGCCCCACTTCAAGACTGTCGAGCCAGTCGAGCAATCTGGTGACCATCTCGCCCTGAAAGACGGAGCCGTGTTGTGGGCAGATCATCCTGGGCTTTAGTGCGCGAATCCGCTGAGTCCAGCTCCGTAAGGCGGTGGTCGAAGGCATCCATCTGAGATGGAACCCTCTCATATATTGGATATGGTGATCGAAGTCCGTCACGATTAAGCCGGCTTCATGGCTGGGGACCAAGGCGGATCCGATGTCGCCGGAAAATAAGATGCCGGCGAGAGGGTCGTAGAGCGAAAAGTTTCCTGAGGAGTGGCAGTAATGCGCGGGGACGGCTTCGACTTCCACGCCAAGATCACCGATTTTGATGCGCATACCCTCGTCGGGAATCGCGTTGAGTTCAATGGCGGTGCCGGTGCTGAAATGACTGATAAAGCCGGTCCAGAGCCACGAACAGTAGGTCTTGATGTCCGGGTTGAGATCGAGCCACATGGCCAGCGACGACGAAATATCCGGGTCTTGATGGCTGGCAAAGATGACGCGGATATCCTGGACGCGCACATATTTGGCCAGTTCGGCGAGGACTTGGGGAAATATTTGGATGCCACCGGGATCCAGTAACATGGCTTGCCCACGACTGATGATGACGTACTCATTTGTATCGATGACGTGGGCGTCCTTGTGAGGGTCGCGACCGATCACGATCCATTGATGACCGTGTTCATTGAAGAGCGTTTTACTTTGCATCACTATTCCCTTTCAGTAGCAACTCCACCAAGCTCTGCCCACTGTCGATCGAGTTCTTCATGGCACGCATTCTGGCGTCCAGTTCGTCCACCACATGACCGATCTCTGCCGCGAGTGTCTTGAAGTTCATGCCGGCCTCTCCCAGTGCAGCGGCTTCGGAGGCGATGCAGAAGGCCAGATAGCGGGCGGTGAGGCCGATCATCTTCAGGCCGTGCAACGCACGGCGTGTTTCATTGAGACAGCGCAAGGCTTCACTCAATCGTGTATGCAGTTCAGTCAGGTTCGTCTGGCAAATCGCCGCGATAGAACCTCGGTTGTCCCGTTCCAGCGGTTCACCCAACTGGAACGATGGATCCGTCATCAACCGGGTGATGTCTTCTGGGGTTGTGAAGCGCAGATGAGAAGACAGGTGCCGGTCCGCAAGACAAGACGACTGGCCGTCCTGAGGCATCGCCGCCAGCACACTGGCGATCAGCTGGTAGTATCGCCACACGATATTCGAGCTGTGGGCGGTGAGTCGAGCGAGTTCAGCGCAGACCTGTTCGATGGCTTCCACCTCGGGCTTAATCTCCCTAGGCGTGTGATTGAGAATCTCAACGAGCGCCAAGATGGGGCGGCCTTTGCCGCCTCCGACTTTCGCGGCTTGGGCGACGCCGTTAATGGCCAGAATCTGCATGGATGACGACAGCAACTGGAGCGAGCGTCCGGTATTCATGATGTCGACGCAGATTCCAAATAGCTGATTGATATTCCGTTTGAAGAGACCTAACGCATCAAGCATGGTGTCCAGAGGGTACTGGTGCGTGGGGGAGATTGGACCGGCCTTCATGTATCGGTGAAAATCCACAAAACTGAAGTGGGGCGTACCAGCCGGGTCAGGCAAAGTGTCACCGAGCAAAACAGAGGTGCTATAATCCCGCCCCCTGAGTAAGTACTGAGTGCTGGGGACTGAGGGTTGAGAGGGGCGAGTAGGAAAAGCGGCATGGGTAATTCCATCATCATCAAGGGCGCGCAGGAACACAATCTCAAGAACATCGACGTAGAGATCCCACGGGACAAGCTGGTGGTGATCGGCGGCATGAAAGGACTGTCGCCGTTCGCTGTCGGCAGGGGACGTTATGGGCGAAACGCGCGTTGATTTGCAGCATCTGCTTGAAGACCTGCGCGATGCCTATCCGGGCGCACTGGAAGAAACGATTTTAACCGAAGTGGTGGCCAATTCCCTCGATTCCAGCGCGACTGGTCTGAGGCTTCTGGCGGATCCCGTGGCATTGACGCTCACTATCGTCGATGATGGGTCGGGTATGAGGCGGCGGGATCTGGTGCGGTATCACGATCTGGCTGCCAGTACGAAGACGCGAGGCCAGGGCATCGGGTTCGCCGGAGTCGGAATCAAACTTGGCCTGCTCGTTTGTGAAGATGTCGTCACGGAAACGAGGCGGGGTAAGGAACATGTGGCAAGCCGCTGGCACCTCGCCGGGCGGCACAAGGCGCCGTGGAAATGGATTCCTCCGCTTGGGTTGGTGGTTGATCATGGCACCGCCGTGCAATTGAAGCTGCAGAATGCGCTCTCGCCGCTCGTGGACGAAGGATTTATTGAGGGGGTGTTGCGCAGACAGTATCAACCGTTGCTCCAGCCGGAGTTTGATGAGGTGCTTGCCGCCTATTACCCAAAGGGCTTCCGATTTGAGGTCAACGGGCGGGTGTTGGAGCGTCAGTCAGCATGTGGTGTGGATGTCTCGAGGCTTGCGGTCTGCCTTGCGCGAAAACGGAAACCGGTTGCCATCGGCTATCTGATACGAAGTGAGTCGTCACTTCCTGAAGATCAGCGCGGCCTGGCGATCAGCACCTTCGGTAAAGTCATCAAGCATGGATGGGATTGGCTGGGAACTATGCCGGCTGCACCGGACAGAATAGCTGGGATGATCGAAGCTCCGGCATTGGCTGCGGCATTGACACTGAATAAGGGAGATTTCGTTCGTGTCGGTACTAGAGGCGCGTTGTACCTGGGATATCGCAAGGCGATTCAAGAGGCGGTTTCGCAACAGTTGGCTCAGTGGGGAGATGCTCGCGAGTCGGAGGACAAGGCTAGCCGGCGGACCATGCGGCCGCTTGAGCGTGATTTGGAAACGGTCTTGGTGGACCTGGCCGACGAGTTTCCCCTGTTGGCGTCCTTGGTCGAACAGCGGGCAGGAGGCCAGAAGCGGTTGCCGATCGGCCGATCAGAGGCAGCGGAGAGCGGGCAGGGATTGCTTGCAGCATCAATTCTCGATAATGTTGAAGACTCTGAGAAAACCGTCATTGCTCCGGCAACACCACAGGAACCAAGTACAATCCAGTCCCCGGGTGGGGGCACGCAAGGCGAAGCACAACGGGAGCCGGAGTCATCGCTTGGTGTGGCGGTCGTACCCGGTGGCAAAGCGCGATCTCGACCGGGTCGTTACGGGCTCACCATTCGGTTCGAGTTCCAGGAAGGAGATCCGGATCTTGGCCGTCTCGTCGAGTCCACTGTCGTCATCAATGACGCACATCCCGCGTATCGCCGTGCCGTGGCGTCTCGTTCGGAGGGGTACCACATCGCGCTGGCGGTCGCGTTGGCACTAGCCCGCTTGGCCGTGCCGCCTGCCGAAGCGCATGAATTTGTCACGGCTTTTCTGGTCCGTTGGGGTGAAGCCCTCGACGGAGCTCGTCGCAAGTCCCGTAGCCGGTCATAATCAACGAGTCTTACTCCCCAAATAGGATCAAGCCGGGCACTATCCGAAAGTGACGTTTGTTTCGGGTCATCAGCGGAAGGTGCTTGACGAGGGCGGTGGCGGCAATGAGGGCATCGCCTTTCTCAAGTGATGGGTGCTGGCGGCGAAGGTCGGAGTATCGTGTGGTGATTGAGTCAGAGAGAGTGATCAGACGGCATTGGGCCAATTCGGCCAGAATGGCGGCTCGTTCGTTGTCGCGGAGACCAGGCTTGGTCAAGAGTTCTTTTTTCGTGATGGTTGAATAGTAGACAGTGAAACGTTTGGAATCGAATAATGCGTGGAACCGACCGGCATTGAAGTAATCGATGAAAATATCAGTATCTAGGAGGAGCGAGATTTTTGCCATGCTTCAATCTCGTCCAGAAACGTATCATCGGACTGTTTGCGGCCCTGCTTCCGTAACGCGCTGACATAGGCGGCACTGTCGCTCACGTCCGTATGCCCGTATGGGTTGAATTTTTCCCTTACGAGATTTTCGAGTACGGTGACCGGATAGACTCCCCTGCGTTTGGCGGCTTTGACGACCACGCTCTTCAGCGCAGGATCGAATGAGAGCGTCCACTTTTCTTTTTTTAGCGCGACCTTTGGCATGTGGCCTTCCCTTCTCTCGTACGTATACTAGACGTACGGTTAGACAGTGTCAAGAATATGCTGTG
>DIHK01000055.1:70391-70672 GCA_002420115.1 Nitrospira sp. UBA5698 | reverse complement strand
CTGCATGATTCATGACCGGTTCTGCACCAACCGCCGATACGCTCCCGCGTCAAGGCCGGACGCGGAGGGTCCGTCTGCCCCCCTGGGGGCATGCTCTGGACGTCGAATAACCCGAATGGGCACGAACCGTCGTGAAACATGCCCGTGAATCGAGCATCCGACAGTGGCAGGCCATGAACCAAAGTATACCGAGAACCTCAGCGAGGCCCTTTGTTATAAGGAACACTATTTACTAACATTACGTTTCGCCGTTTACCATAATCCCATCATTTCGTCATCTA
>DIHK01000055.1:62271-70232 GCA_002420115.1 Nitrospira sp. UBA5698 | reverse complement strand
CATCTTCTCGATTTCCTGCATTCCGTCGAGTGTCAGTACCTCTACCTGGTCGGAGATATCATCGACATTTGGGAAATGAAGAGGCGGATGTACTGGCCGCAATCCCATAACAATGTCTTGCGCACGATTCTGGGCAAGGNNTAATCCCATCATTTCGTCATCTAGAATTTCCGAGAATGTAACCGTCCGGCAACACTCATCGTCTACGCTGTAGCCTATGAAGATCGCGTGTATTTATCGATTCACCGGAGACCTGGTGGGTGAATAAGCCCCAACGCAGCCGTCCCCTTTCCTATCGAACGGTCTGGATTTCCGACGTTCACTTGGGGTTCCGTGGCTGCAGCGCCGAGCACCTTCTCGACTTCCTGCACTCCGTCGACTGCAAATTCCTCTACCTGGTCGGCGACATCATCGATATCTGGGAAATGAAGAAACGGATGTATTGGCCGCAGTCGCACAATAACGTTCTACGAACGATTCTAGGCAAAGCCAAGCACGGCACCACGGTCGTCTATGTGCCGGGCAACCATGACGAGGTCTTTCGGGATTATCACGATATGACCTTCGGGAACGTACGCATCATGGAAGAAGCGATTCACACGAACGTGGATGGCCGTCGGTTCCTGGTCACCCATGGAGATAAGTTCGACAGCGTGGTGCGAAGCTCCAGAGCCATCGCGATGCTGGGCACCAGGCTGTATGACTACTTACTCAAGGCCAATTATATTGTTCACTGGGCAAGAAGAAAGGCCGATCTGCCGTACTGGTCGCTCGCGGCGTTTCTCAAGCATCGAGTCAAGAACGCCGTTCAGTTCATCAGCAATTTTGAGGCGGTCGTTGCGTATGAGGCCGCGCGCCTCGGCGTGGACGGCGTGATCTGCGGCCATATTCATCGCCCTGAAATCACCAAACTAAACGACGTGACGTATTGCAACTGCGGGGATTGGGTGGAAAGCTGCAGCGCTCTTGTGGAGCATCATGATGGAAGTTTTGAGTTGTTGCGTTGGGAAGACACGGTGGCAAGTCTGAAACGCTCGGCCGTAGCGGGCAGAGAGCGGCTGTCGTTGTGTCCCGATGATGAGCTGGTCGTGAGTTTGGTCAATCGTCATCTCGCGTAGCGACGGATCAGGACCGGGCCGATGAGAAGGGAGGGAGCATGTTGAGTGACGCCGTTTCGAGATGGGCCGCGTGCGCAGGCCTCCCCACTGGTCAGACCTGCGAGCTTCAGTGGAGCGACCTCTCCGTCCTGGTAGGACTCTTTCTCGTGGCTGATGCCGGCCTCTCGTGGTTCTTGAGATGGAGCCGGGCGTTACAGGACCTGCCCATGGACCCATTCACGCCGATGCACCCTATGGATCCACAACATGTGGCCTCATACCTCGAGTATTCGGTCGATGATCATATCGAGACATCAGACCATCGTACCGCCGCTTAAGAATGATCCGGCAATAGACGGAAGGAGGAACGAATGTTGGGCGACACCGTATTGAGATGGGGAGCATGTGCCGGCTTAAGCGAGCTACAAGACTGTCGACTTCAGGGACACGACATTGCAGCAGCGATCGGTCTTCTTCTGGTCGCCTACCTCGCCGTCCCAGTGGGCATGCGACTCGTGCGCACACTGCAGACGCTGCGAGCCAGATCGTTCACCCCGATCTTCTCTCGCATGCTCTCCGCATGGGTCAAAACCAACTCCTACGGCGCCGAGACATTTTTTAAAGCCGACGGCGCCGACGACGATACGGCAGCGCAACGTCAGCGCGCGTTGGATCGTCTGGCCGAATATTTTCAGAAACGCTATCCGAAGTCCGGTGTGTGGAGCCATGAGATCCGCGGCGGACTCTCGGATCTGCGGTTTACTGATGCCGGACGGGTGCCCTTTCCTTTCGCCCGCTTGATGCAGGAGAAATTCAATCTCTGCTCCGTCGTCACCGCATCCGAAGGACCGAAGCTGCTTGACATCGACGGACATTGGTCGCTGGATATTACCGGCTCCTACGGTGTCAATGTCGCGGGCTATGATCGCTATAAGGAATGGATGGAGAAGGGCTGGGAGCGCGTGAAAGATTTGGGGCCCGTGTTGGGGCCCCTGCACCCGATCGTCGCCGACAACATCGCACAGCTCAAGGCCATCTCCAAACTGGACGAAGTCTCCTTTCACATGAGCGGTACCGAAGCCGTCATGGCTGCGATCCGGCTCGCCCGATTCAACACTCGTCGCAAACTGATCGTGTGTTTTGCCGGGGCGTATCACGGCTGGTGGGACGGCGTGCAGCCCGGCCTCGGCAGTGAACGGGACATTCGTGACTGTCTCACGTTGAAGGATCTCCATCCTGCGTCCCTTGACGCCATTCGCCGACTGAAACATGAGATCGCCGGTGTCGTCGTCAACCCGATTCAATCGTTTCACCCCAATTCGCCGCCGCCGAGCGACGCGATCCTTTTGACGAGCGACATCCGAAAGACCGAGGACGCCCATGCACCCTACGCCCAATGGCTTCAACAACTCCGCGAGGTCTGCACCGCCTGCGACATTCCGCTGATTTTTGACGAGGTGTATTCAGGCTTCCGTCTGGCGCCCGGGGGTGCGCAGGAATACTTCGGCGTCCAGGCCGATCTGGTGATCTATGGAAAAACCGTTGGGGGTGGCATGCCGATCGGAGTCTGTTGCGGCAAGACGGATCTCATGCGCCGCTTCGATCCGGACCACCCGATGCGACTGGCCTACGTGATCGGCACTTTTTCGGCACACCCACATGTCATGGGCGCGATGAATGAATTCCTACACTGGGTGACCGCTTCCCGGACTGCGCAGCTTTATCATGAGGCCAACGAGCAATGCACCGCATGGGCCGCCGCCGTCAACCGAGAATTGGTGGAACGTGCGCTCCCGCTCCGTATCGTGAATCTCACGACGGTCTGGACGATTTTGTTTCTGCAGCCGGGTCGGTACAACTGGCTGCTCCAGTACTATCTGCGCGCCGAAGACGTGACGCTGAGTTGGGTCGGCACGGGCCGCTGTCTCAGCAACATGGCATTTGGCCCCGAACATTACAGCGACTTGCACGCGAAGTTGATCGCCGCCGCCTCACGCATGAAGCAGGACGGATGGTGGCTGGAAGGACTCGACCAACCGGAGAGGAGAAAGGCCATGAAATCACGGCTCGCATGGGAAATGATCGGCAGCATCATCCAAGTACCCCGAGCGCTCAAGACCTTTTATATCGAGGTCATGCGACGAAAGCATGACGATCATGTGGCGTCCCATAGCCACCCGCTGAATCAGTTGTTTCACCTTCTCAGTTCAAGCGTCTTCATCTATTGCTACTTTCTGATCTTTACCGATCTTACGACCGCAGTCACCGCCAGCCTAGCAGCTTTGTTCGTTCGACAGTTCGGACATGCCCTCGTGGAACCTCCCTGCCACGACAAGGAGGAACTGTTACTCGGATTCAACACACCCAACAAAACCATGATCGTGTCCGCCTACTGTTTGATTCCTTTGGCCAACATGTTGGCAGCGGGCAGCTGGACGGTTGCCGCGTTTCTCGAGCGGTGGCCGGTGATCGCCCAGCAATGGTGGGGGCTGACGCTGGTCGTCGTGCTGGGCCGTGTGGCCTACTTGGCGTGGCTGCATGATTTCCGGACATCGATGATCTGGTTCGTCAAACTCATCACCGACCCCTTCACCGATATTAAGGCATACCTACCCCGCTCCGCACGGGAATGGCGCGCCTTTCTGCCCCCCTATGGGCTGCCTGAAATGAGCCAGAAGCACTGAAGTTAGGGCAATCATAACCGTCCTGGGGAGCCTGACGGATTCTGGAGATCATGAGAACCATGGTAAAAACACCGGAGGCATGGCTCTCGACGAGAAGTTCCCTTCTAGCAGGATGCGGAAAAAGACCGCCACCGGCGTTCTCGCATCGCTCAGAGGCTCAACGTACGGCCCAGGGTACGATTCGCCCCTTCGCTCGCTGCGGCCTTGCTGGACGGCCTTTTTGCGCATCCTGCATGAATATTCAACGTCCTCTCACAGCTCAATATCCGTGACGGCGACATGGGTCAAAATGAGTTTTTCCGCAGCCTGCTGGTAAAGAGACAGATACTGGCCCTATTGCAATAGAGAAACGAACCGGAGCCACCTGATCGTCACTATCGCAGGCGTCGCCCGAGTGACTCCCGGTTCGGAAGCGGCAGGCATACCCCCGACGCCTCTCACTCGTGAGTAGCCGATTCGTGCATGGTCGACGGGTCTAAATTCACGAGCCATGCCTCGGTCTGACCGTCGGGATTAAAGCCGTATCCCACAATGGTCATCCCATCTGCCGAAATGCCGACCGCCTCGCTCAACAGCCATCCGTTCAGGGCCTTGGCCAAGCCATATTCCTGCTCAAGGACTGATTTCAGATCCTTCAACCCGCTCTTGGACTCCCACAAAAATGCTCGCGGTTGTCCATCCTCCGGCTCACCGGAGCCGACCACGCGTTGGCCGTCGTCGGATACCCCTTTCGCCTGACTGTAAAAGTTGCCTCCCGGCAGGTCTCCGATGCCTTTCGCGCCGTCGTCGCGAGTCCACCGGCAGGCCTCTACCCCCTGGCCGAATTTCCCCATACCCACGACGACAGCCCCATCAGCCGAGAGTCCGAAGACCGATCGAAATCCCTCTAACTTCACCAACCCTTCGCCGGCAGTCCAGCGAAAACCTTGTGACCGGGGTGGGAACCACCCATACCCGGTTACGACCGAGCCATCTGCCGAGACAGCGGTCGCCAAGGTCGTGATTTGGCCGTCCGCTTGAGTATTCAACTCCTTCATGCCCTGCCCGCTCGTCCAACGAAAGGCTTGCTGACCCCGGTCGGTGTTGCCTAGTCCGACGACCACCGTTCCATCACCTGAGACGCCATACGCCCGACTGTCAAATATTCCCCCAGGCAAATCGCCGAGCCCCGTCATTCCACCGGCGCTGGTCCAGCGAAAGGCTTGCGGCCCATCCGTTGACGTGCTCATGCCTACCACCGTTGAGCCGTCTGCGGAGACCCCATGTGCCAGGCTGGAAAACTCTCCTCCGGGCAGATCGCCGAGCCCCACCATCCCTCCGTCTCTGGTCCAGCGAAAGGCTTGCGGCCCTCGCTCAGAATCACTTTGCCCGACCACCACCGACCCATCTGCAGACAAACCATAGGCCCGACTCATAGACTGACCACCTGGCAGATACCCTAGGCCCATGAAGGATGCCGCCGGCGCAGAAGGAGTCGGAACGACGCCCATGAGAAGAACGGAACAGGTGAGCAGTACGAATCCCTTCCCCCGATATGATTGAGACGCGTTGTTTCTCATAGACACTCCATGATGAGAATTGTGTTCAGATACGCTTCGGTCGAAACAGGCCATCCCGGCATGTAAAAGAAGATCTTCATGCGCACATCATGAGATGCTTAAGAAATCGTAAATTTTTCCCTCATAGTCACGGTTTTTCATTCGCGGAATATCCATACAGGAGTTCCTCGGATCACGAAGACGGTCGGCAAGACCGACAGCTCTCCAGGCGGCGGTTCCCACGGCGGCATCGAGACAGTGGCTCAGACGTTGTCCCATCGGCTCGCCTTGAACGGTTCGAGCAGCGATACAAATCGTTCCGTCCAAATTTTCCAGGAATGCTGCTTCGCATAGGCGATACAGTCGGCGGGATCGAGCTTCAATGCCTCAAGGACGGCATGACGAAGGTTTTCGTGAAGGATACCGGTTTTCCCCTGTACCACCACATCAATCGGGCCGGTGACGGGGAAGGCCGCGACCGGTACACCGCAGGCCATGGCCTCGAGCAACACTAAGCCAAATGTATCGGTCAAACTGGGAAACACGAATACATCCGCCGCAGCAAGATAGGCTGTGAGCTCCGGTCCGCTCTTCTGGCCGACAAATCGAACAGCGGGATACCGGGACCGAAAGTGTTCCAGGTCGGGGCCGTCCCCCACGACACATTTCGAGCCCGGCAATTCCAGATTCAAGAATGCTTCGATGTTTTTCTCAACGGCCACCCGGCCCATATACATCGAAATCGGCCGAGGGTCCGACAAGAACGCTTTAGGGCCCGGATGAAATTGAGTGGAGTCTACTCCTCTTGCCCAAATGACGAGATGTCGGAATCCCCAGGCTTCCAATCGCGCCCGCATCGATGGCGTGGCCACCATCGTCCGAACGGCACGAGTATGGAAACGTTGCAAGTAGGCATACGACCAACGAATCGGCAACGGAACCCTGGCGCGAATATACTCGGGAAACTGAGTGTGGTACGACGTCGTACAAGGGAGCGACAGGCTCCGGCACCAGGCCATCGCCGCATGGCCGATGGGTCCTTCCGTTGCAATATGAATGGCTTCCGGGCGAAATTCCTTGAGCATGCGCAGAACCCCACGCTTCGGGAACAACGCGAGCCTGATGGAAGGATAGGTCGGACAAGGATACGTCGAAAAACTTTCTGGGGTAATGAACTGGATCTCATGACCAAGCTCTCTGCCATACTTGGCGGTCTGGCTCAACGTTCGAACGACTCCGTTGACCTGCGGGTGCCACGCATCCGTTACAATTGAGATTCTCATCGTCGAGACAGGGGAGACTTCATAGCGCCCTACCATCACTCACATCGCTATTGTGGGACTCTTCTCACCCCTGGTCAACGTGTGACTGCCTGTCTTGAGGGCTTGTTACACAGTTTTAACATGACCGTCTGTGAATTCTTCGCGAGGCTTCTGAGGTAGAGACGGGATGCTGGACACAGGGATGCAGATTGCGGGCATTTGAGCCCGCCGACTATTTGCTACTCCTTGTTGGGAAATAGTGTTCAGTCAAGCAGGTTGAAGGGGCGGTCACTGATGGAGGTGGAAGTGGCCGAGCACGGCGTGGTGGAGTTCATGGCCACAGACTTCAAAATCCATCTTCGGACAGTAGATCGTCTGCGTACGAAAATCATAGAAGCCAAGGACGACTTCCTCCCCGCGCTGGGCTTCCAACCCAAGACGGGGCGTCGTCATAACGGCTGATTGTCCCGCAATCTCCTCGTACTTGGCTTGTATCTGGGAGGCATCGAGAAAGACGACACGAAGCGCGGAGAGTTCGTACTCTTCGCCATGATCAAGTTGACCGATCGTGCAGCCGGAGAGCGTCAGCGCGAGCATGCTGCCGCCCAGGATGAACCACGTGCCACGTCGATCAGGACGAGAACGAGCCGCCATGCCGAGACTCTCACCTGCAACAAAATCGATCGGCGCCGACCGTTGGATTTCAGGCCAACAGCCGGCGCCGGTTTCACTTGTATGAGCGTAGCAGGCATTTTTTGACCGTCAAGCGAAGCCCTGGAATCCTCGTTCATTCCTCCGGCAGAACGTCCACCGACCCACATCAGAACCGGCAACAAATACGTGGGAACAACGGAGGACACGTTCCTCCCCCTCGTGGAATAGCTGATCCGAGTATCGGTGAGCAGGGTAATTCCCTTGTCACGACGCGGACTTCGATCACTTTCCACGAAGGCAGGACTACTCTGTACAAAGCCATCGCATTCCCTCCCACTCACGAGCCTGCATCATTCTGGTCGATCGGCCACAGGGTGACACCACTTGCAGCGTCCTGATCGTAGGGACCGTGGAGGATTTTTCTCCGCTCTTCAGTGATTTTGCTACCTACGTATCGAAGCATTCCTCGACCACATCAGTATTATTGAATCCTTACAGTTGTGTCGTAACGGCATAAGAATTCACAGATAATTTGTACATTTGTAATTTATCTGAAACACGCCACTGATACGTTCACGATGAAAAGTCATAGGAAACCCTGAAAATGGGAAACATGAAAGGGGGTGTACGGACATGGGAACGATGGTCATCGAGGTGTTTCTCCTGAGTGCTATTCTGGCGGTCATGTATACGATGTATTCGGTCGGTCGCGGGTAGGAGCTATCC
>DIHK01000055.1:46833-61886 GCA_002420115.1 Nitrospira sp. UBA5698 | reverse complement strand
AGATCCGGCTCCATCGCCTCAATCGCGACGTTCGCTTCGAGGACCTGCCCTGACTCGGCATCGACATACACCTTCACCCGTTCCGTACCCCGCAACAACTTCACGCGCCACACGGTTCTGGTATCAAACTTCTTTAACTTGACGTCATAAACCGCTCCCCCGATGGCGGACACCGCAGCAATGGCCTCATCAAGGGGAATCCCCGCACTATTCACAAGGGTAATCGTTCGGTCTTCTTTCCGACTGTGCTTACGATCATGTTTCATACTTCCCTCCCTGATATGGCTAGGACCTGACAGCAGGAAAGTCTATTACAAAATGATTAAGATGGTCCAGAGGAAACCCTGCCTAAGTTAATTTCGTAAGATAATGATTAATAACATAAATAGCTAATTTCCCATGATCCAATCGCTCGCAGATCCTATCTCGATGATCAGCATGTTACCGAAAATGAATACTTCAAGCCTGCATGAGGGGAACAGCCAAGAGCCCTCAAACAAGTCCTTCGTGACTCTCATTTCCCGCCACACACATCAAACAGCGCTGGATGCCCCGTTGCTCCCGCCCGATGACACAGGCCTATGGGCTGAGTTCGTTGTCTCTATCGACCGGTTTCATGCTCGAGCCAAGGGCTTCATTTTCTATTAATGAGAATGAAGCATGACCGCGCTGGACAAGAAATCAAAGCGGAGTTCGGGAAACCATGGGTCGGACCACCCACATCTTGGGTTGACCGCTGTCGAATATCACTGCCCCCTCAGCGGTTTCCTTTTCCGGCTGCTCGGACAATGAGAAAATCGTTACGGTTTAGTAACAGTCGACAAAATGATGCGCTCAAGTTTTCAGATCATCAATCGCAACGTAACGTGAACGTAATCCCCCTTCGCTATGTTCGAAGCCTGAACGATTGAGACTGACTGAGTTCATCATGGTCACTGTGAACGCCTTACTAAAAAAAGATCCCGTCGTCATCGATCTCAATATCTCGGTGATAGAAGCCGCCCAACTGATGAAAGCCTGCAATGTTGAAAGCGTCCTCGTGGCCTGTCGCGGGCACATCATCGGAATTGTGACGGAAACCGACATTGTGCGAAACTTTGTCGGAGCGGACAACGTCTCCTATTTCCTGTCCGTCAAGGACATTATGAGCTGCCGATCCATCGGGATCGATGCACAACGTCCACTCTCTGAAGCAGCGGACCTCATGCTCCGGCACCGCACCTTCTATCTCGGAGTGACGAAGGCGGGCTCGCTCATCGGGGTCATCTCAGCCTGTGACTTTCTGAGACCGATGACCCTCAACCGTTGGTAGAGAGTGAGTCTGGTCCCTTGGGCGAGACCATCTCGTACTCGCCTCGCAAGGTGTCGACAAACCCTGTGCTGGCTTCCAAATGGATCGAGGCGCATGGTGACCGACAGCACCGGGATACCACGCAGTCTGCTCAGAAAGCCGCGAAGACCGGAGACATGGCGCTGCAGGGACATAACCGCACTACACGCGAAGCTTGTAGCCGACCCCTCGCACCGTGACGATAAGGCCTGGTTCGGCAGGATTGATTTCCATCTTTTGACGGAGAGAGTGAATATGGACATCCAGTGCATGCTCCTCCAGAGCATACCCCTCTCCCCACACGCGGTTCAGCATCTCCTGTCGGGAAAAAACACGCCCGGGAGCTTCGATAAATTGCTGAAGAATCTTGAATTCTTTGGGGGTTAACTCGATGGCGTGCCCTGCCACCGTGACTTCATGCCGGTCAAGATCCATCCGGATGTTCCCGGCCCGATAGTGTCGGGGAGCCAGCTCGACCGGCGGTACACATCGCCGCAAGATTGCTCGCACACGAGCGACCAGCTCGCGGGGAGTTTGGCTGGCGACGACGAGATCAACCTCTTGTTCATAGTCCTTCAAACATTCGTCATCCGGACAGGGTTGTTCTCCGACGACCAGCGAGACAATCGGCACCGTGGTGGACATCCGCAGCTGCCGGATATAGGGGGACTGCTCCTGTTGGCGCTCCACGATGATCAAGGAAGGCGTCGTCTCCTTCATCGTCGTCAGCAATGCCGCCTCCGTCGCCACCACCATGGTTTGAAAACCGTTGGAGGCAAAGGCTTTCTCGAGGGATCGCGCCAAAAGTTCGGCCCGTACAAAGAGGAGAATGGCTCCCTGCCGACCGGTGATGGATGATGAAGTCAACATTCGGGGGGCGATGATACGCTGGTGTCAGAAAAATGGTCATTAGGTCTCTGTAAATTATACGTAAATTCCAAGCCTCCACGACCATGTACGTGTCGACCGAGAAGGTTAACGCGGAGTTAACGTGTCGTTAATAATCAAGCAATGCGCGCTCGTTAGAATCGGGCACACTGGTCACCAGGACCGGTCTGTTCATGCGATTCACGCGAGGAGGTGTCTCTATGCGAATCTGTCGTACCGTGCTGGCGTGGCACCTGCTGGTCATCGGCGGCGTGCTGTTCCCACTATCCACACCCTTTGCACAAACGAGGATTGCGCTGGACTCCACGATCCCAGCCTATCTCCCGCAAGAACGGACTTCCGGCACCCTGAGCATTTCTGCGGCGGAACCGATCACGCCCTTGGTGCGGGCCTGGATCTCCGGCATGACCCTCCGCCACCCTCACTTGAAAATCACGCTGATCACCGACGATCCGGGAAGCGGGCTCACCGCGCTCCTTGCGCATCGAACGGAGGTAGCGGCAATGGCCCGACGCCTCACCGCCGCCGAGATCGCCGAGTTCGTCAAAGAATATGGGTATGAACCGTCGGAAGTCCCCGTCGCCAGTGACGCACTCGCCATCTATGTGCACCAAGACAACCCCGTGACCGGCCTGGCCCTGGACGAGCTAGACGGCATGTTCTGCCGCGAACGGCAACGAGGCTTGCGCTATGACGTCGACTCCTGGGGATTGGTCGGCGTGATGGACGAGTGGTTTGAAGCCCCCGTCGAGCTGTACGGCAAGCGCAGTTCCTCCAACGGTAGTGTGTTGTTCCGGGAGGAGGTGTGCAAGGACGGCAGCTTTGTCCCTAAGCTCGTCGACGCACAGGGCACCGCATCGATGGTCATGGACCTTGGTGCAAATCCATATGGAATCGGGTTCGGGTCGATCGGTTATCGAACCTCCTCCGTGAAACCGGTTCCGATCGCGTCGGTCAAAGGCGGTCGCTATGTCGAACCAACAGTACACACGGCCATGGACGGCTCCTACCCGTTACGACGCAATCTTTACCTATATATAGCCAAGCCTCCGAAATCGATGCCGATCCAACCGTCCGCCGAGCTCGTCCGGTACGTCTTGAGCCGCCAGGGCCAACAGGTCGCCCTCGACTCCGGTTTCTTCCCGATCGGAACAACGGACAACGCACGACTCAGGTCCAAATGGTCCGTCCCGTCTCAAACCGCGCAGGTACAGACTCCCGACCGTCGTACGCTCGAGTAGCCGGTCATGGCAATGCGATCGACTGTCAGCCAGATGAATCGTGCCGCCATCGACCGGTTTCGGCATGGATGGTGTCTCCTCGGGCTCGGCCTCTCGCTCCTGGCCGGATGCGCACCGGCACAGTTCACGACCAGCACCCTGTACGAAACGCCCCAGTCATTCGTCCGCCTCGAAGTGGATCGCACCCTCGATGAGGGGAACGGGCATAGTCATCCCGCAGATCTCTCGACGGACCGAGTCGCAACGGTGCTCCGGGGAATCATGGTCCAAGAGCCCTTGACCAGACTTCCCTTCTATGATGATTTGAGTGTACCGCGCCGGCATCCCGCATTCGGCGACCCGGATATCGCGTTCTGGGCCCCGCTGCTGAGCTTAGCGTTGAGCAAAGCCACCCCGGATGAGATCGTCACGTTTTATCAGAGCACGAAGGGATCAGGAACCACTCGCGAAGTGACGTCAGGCGGTTTGTTTGTCGATGGGGAGCACTTGCATATTGTCCTCAGCAATCTACAATCGGCCGCACACTATTCGGCGGACGCCGGGGTCGTCGACACCCAGGATGATCGACTCGCACCGCTGAGATCAATGGCCCCACAACGAGGACAGTTATTGTTCGTTCCGGAATCCGCACTGGTGAGTACGCCTTCCGATGGACTCACACGACTCTTTACGAACGACCGGCGTGAGCTCATCGTGTTGTATAAGACCCTTGTCGCGCATCCGGCTGCAGCACCCGCTCAGGCTTCCGAGCCTCCTTCTATAGAATCCCAGGAACGTCCCCGTTAGCCCACGTTCTTCATGAACACTTCTCCTGCAACCGCCGACAGGCCGCTGCAACCAGTCTGCCCCTGATCGTACGACAGCCACGTGGGGGACTCCCCCATCGTGGTCTCACCACACTGTGTCAAGGATGGGTCGCCCTCTCATGGATCCGCCTGCCCGTCCCTCGACTCTGCTTGGCCGGTGAGCCGGTCGGACCGTCCCGAATAGGGCTGACTAAAAGTTCCATTGCAGCTGAAACCGGAGCAGATTGCCGGTCTGACGCTCGTAGGGAGTCTGAACGCAGGGGATATTGATACCGGGCAGAGTGTTCGTGCAGCTCCCAGGAGAAAATTGGCCGTCCGAGGTATTTCGCGAGGTGAACGTGCCGGCCACGGTGAGCTCCAGGGCCTTGCTGATCTGATATTCAATCCCCAACTCAAGTTCGCGAACCGAATTGCGCGGCGAGTTCGCCTCGAATTTCTTCCCTCCGAAGTATTCCTGGTAGCGAACGTATGGGAAGATGCTGAGGCAAAAGGTATCACACTTGTAGTGATAAAACAGTTGCACATACCCGCCTCGGATGTTTCCCGGCACGATTTCATTCCGATCGGTATTCAACTCAGGCCCGCGACCGATCGTGTATTCAGCCTGAAGGCCGAACGGTTGCGGATAGAGAATGAAGTGCCAGGCGATGCGCTGGTCGAGATAGTTCCCGTCGTTATGGAGCAAAGGATTGAAGGTCAGCCGTTGTCCCGTACTCGTGGAAGTGATGGGCGTGACCGGGATGATCGGCTGAGTGGACACGTTGACTTGTCCGGTGTAGGCATCCATGCCGAATTGAATCATCTGGCCGTTGGGAAATTCATAGGGATAGGTGGCATGGAAGACGACATGTTTGTTCTTATTCCGATCCCGGATGCCGATCCCCTGCCCGTTGTAGACCCCGATCCCCAACATGCCGTAGTCCCCGCTTCCCTTCAAGCCGCTATCCACCAGTCGCCGAAATCGTTCTCGCACCACCGTCGGCGTATAGTAGAGAAAGATACCCAGGTCACGCTCATTCACGACCCCGCTGTTCAAGGCATCGTTTCGGTCGAACGCCAGCCGAATCTGGCTCGATTGCACATTCTCAAATCCGTAGGGAATTTTGGAAAGCCCGGCACGAAGACGCCATTCCTTGTTTTCGGTCAGAAAGATGTCCGTGTAGAAATCCCGCAGGCCCGCAACCTGCTCGGTGCCGCCGACCAATCCGGCGAATTCAGGCTGTAAGTAGATGAACACCCGTTCGTGCGGTTGGCCGCTGATCACCAAGCGCCCACGACGGATGAAGAATTCGTTGTTGTCGCCGATCGATCGATCCGTCGAGCTGCTCTGCAGCAGATCGTTGTTCACGGTGTAGTTGTATCGGAATTGGGCATAGCCCCTGATGCTGATCTTTTCATACCAGCGCTCGCGGAGCGGCAACCCGGTGGCGCCTCGCCCTTCCTGCAACGCCTTGGCTTCCCGCTTTTCCTCCTCGGCCTTGACCGCCATCCACTGGTCGATCGTGATCTGCTTATTTTCCAGCAACGCATCTTCCAGTTTGCCGGCCCAGGAGTTCGTGCCGACGGCGAAGAGCAGGCCAAGTCCGATACCGGCAGCCCACGCCCATTCATAGATTGCCTTCCTCATTCAATCCCCCATACCCATGTTGGTTGATATCCGGAGCACAATAGGAAGGACGCATTACAACAGGGTTACGGTAGAGTCCGGACTCGGTTAACTCATGCGGCAGGGGCGATGGATGAGAGTGTTACCTATCCAGGGGGCGAGAATCGGCGGAGAAATCGGCAAGCTCGCATGGTCTGGTCGCCCACCACACCAGGGGGGTGAGCGACCAGACCATGCCGACAACCACAGGGCGCTAGGCGGCCGACGGCACCAGGGTGCGTTTCCGCCACCAGGTGAGCGAACCGATTCCAAAGAGGCCCGTCGCATAGAGCACGAGACTGGCCGGAATCGCCACCGGCTGGTTCCCCATCTCCGCGATCCCCTTCAGAAAGAACGTTGCTAAGCCCTCCTGCTTGCCGCCTTCAAACAAATGGTCCCACGATACGGTGAACTCCTTCGTCTCCGGGTTGTACTGCCCCGTCGCCAGTTCCCCGATGTTCCACGTCTTGTGGGAATCCCCACGGCTGATCCCGAAGAACAACGACGACAAGTCGATCGAGATCGAGGATCCTGAAATCGTGGCCGTCGGAGCGGCCTCCCCGGTAAATCCAGACGTGAAGAGCGAATAGGTTTCGCACGCCTTGTCGAGGGAGGGAAGCAGCTCACCGATGGCCTGAAACTGCCCCAGTTTCAGCGTGCCTTCTTGGCCCAGCACCCGATCCATCATTGCGTGGTACTTCCCGTCATAGTTCACAGCCCCGCCCGTGAGTTCCAACTGAGTCATCATCGCAGCACTGGCCGGCCCGGCTAAGGACAGACTCAGACTCAAAACTCCCATTGCGATCCAGAGACCTGCATACTTCATGGTAGACGTCCTTTCAAAAATTCGGTTGTACAGGATAGTGAGAGGGCCGAGACGACATCCCGGCTCGGCCCTTTCATCACGCTTAGATGACGAGCCGACCGTCAGACTGGCTCAAGGATTCAACTGCCTGACGACGACGGCGCGCCAAGCCCGCGAGCCCAACCAAGCCCGTGCCGAACAACCACACCGCCGCAGGAACCGGGACGGGCGGACCACCGAATGCATCCCGTTGCCACTCCACGAGGCCCACCTGGCTCATCCGCAGATGACCGATGACCGTCGGGGCGGAACCGAGCTCGAAACGAAACACCTGCATGACATTGGACCCACCCGCAATGTTGTCAAAGCTGCCGAACACATCGCCGTCCCAGGTGCCATTCAAGACACGAGCGGCATCCGCTCCGCCGACCAACCCGATGCGCTGCGTGAAGGAATTCTCATTCGCCGCAAGAATCGTATCCCCCGCAAACGCGGACTGCGGCGCCCAGTTCGCTACTTGCGAGAAGAGGATCGACGGATCTGCGAGCTGCGTGCCGGGCCTGCTGGTTCCAGAGGTCAACACGCCTGCATTGGCATCGGACGAAAACAGAGAAAAGCGGATAGGGTTGGCTCCACCCGCTGCGGTCAGCCCCGGACCCACATTGATGGATTGGGTGCCGGCTCCGTAGCCGAAGCTGGGCGTGTTGCTGAGGTTGTACAGGGCTTCCGTCCCGTTGCCCCAGATCGCCAGGACCGTGTCCCCTTCATCGAATTGGAACGCCTGGGCCTGTCCGACCATTGCTACCACCAGCGCCAAGACTGCCGCGACCATCGTATGTTTCATTCCTTGAAGCTTCATATCCGTTCCTCCTTGAATGGATTAAAGATGATGTGAGATCCGTCAATGCCACTGCGACCATCGTTGGCGTCGCGCGTGGAAACCGTCGTGTCCTGCCGTCCTACCTCCTACCGCACAAACTCCCGGTCATCACATGGCACAAGGGTGGCTCGTTTCCTCGATTCATGCGGAACCCTGTTCTGGTCCCGCTTCGTATGCCGGTACCCTCAAGGGTTCCACATAGACGGCGGTGGAAGAAGAGGTCGATGCCAGGGGCGAGTGCTCGCCCTTCAGCCGAGTGATGATGGCTTCGGCTTCCCGGATTGCTTTATGGTTGAGCGTGTAATAGACCGATCGCCCTTCCGGACGGTCGATCACCAAGCCGGCCTCCTTCAGCACGCGGAGATGAAAGGACAAGCGTGATTGGCCGGTGTTGAACGTTTGCGTAAGCGTGTAGACACATTGCTCTCCGTTGCGAAGCTGTTCGAGAATCAGCACTCGCAACTCATCCGACAAGGCGTGAAAGAATCGCACGCCCTTGGTTCGCTTATTCGATTTGGTACGTATCGTCCGTGATTCGTACATCGAGCCCCCCAATCAGCTAACGTCTGATTTCGACCAATGACAACGGGCCGTCCCTAGGCAGCAGCCAGGACACTCATCCGTTTCCGCCACCAGGTGAGCGAACCGACCCCAAAGAGCCCCGTCGCATAGAGCACGAGACTGGCTGGAATCGCCACCGGCTGGGTCCCCATCTCCGCAATCCCCTTCAGGAAGAACGTCGCCAGTCCCTCATGCTTCCCACCGTCGAACATATGGTCCCACGACACGGTGAACTCCTTCGTCTCCGGGTTGTACTGCCCCGTCGCCAGCTCCCCGATATTCCATGTCTTGTAAGAATCCCCTCGACTGACCCCGAAGAACAGTGAGGATAAGTCGATAGAGATGGAAGATCCCGAAATCGTGGCCGTGGGAGCGGCCTCGCCGCTAAACCCGGAGGTGAAGAGCGAATAGGTCTCGCACGCCTTGTCGATGGAGGGGATCAACTCACCGATGGCCTGAAACTGGCCCAGCTTGAGCGTACCTTCTTGGCCCAGTACCCGATCCATCATCGCGTGGTACTTCCCATCATAGTTGACGGCCCCGCCCGTCAATTCCAACTGGGACATCATCGCTGCGTGCACCGGCTCAACTACTGACAATGCGATTCCGGTCAACCCGATTGCCAAGAACAAAACGAATCGCTTCATGATAGACCTCCCTTCCTTACAGAGACGCATTCCAATACTGCCTGTTCGTTGATGTCATGATTTCATTGACTGCACCTCAGACTGTCTGACCCGCATCACCTCCCCTCAAGCCTACTCACAGATCAGGACGACCTTTGATTACGCCACAAAACCGACTGTGCGCTCACTCAGAACGCCCGATGAGCAGAATCTCTTGTGCTCTGCCTCAAGACATCCGGACTTCACCGTTACAATGTGTCCTGCGCTGTGACAGTGACACACTAATTGAGAACAACTACAAGTTGTTAGCTCGTGATAACACCTGAGTCTTATGCGGCAAGTTATACGGGAGATGGAAACTGGAAGTGTTAAGAAAGGATTGGTCTTCTATTAAATTATAATTAACTTTTCTTGTTGATATCAAGGTGCGTTGATTTAACTAGACGAAGTTGATCTCCTTGATAGCGGCTCTGATTCAAACAGATTCACTCGTCGATTGAGCTCCTCTCGATCGACGAGTGATTGTTGTATGACGTGTATTACGTATGTCCTTCGATTCTACGCTTGTCTCATGGAGCTTCAGAGGCACACAACGGGCTCTCCACTCACCGATGCCGACCACCAAGACCTCCGTATGTCTCTTCCCAGTCTTCAACTGGCACGAGGATGTACGGGTGTGAGGTATCGACAGACGGAACAGGCAACGGCAAGTTCTCGCGCCCGCGAGAGAGTGAGGGTGCGACACATAATGGTGACTGAATGAGTCTGACGAGATGCTCGACATGCAGCCCTTCTCGGCTGAAAAGGGATCATGGCGTTTACAGGGGAAGCGAGGAATCAACATTTCACGTGGTCCACCGCGCTAATCTCGTCCGGCGCCGTGGACACGATTCCAAGCCATTCGATCGATGGGACAAGGTCCCCGATTGCTTGGAACCGGCCCGGCTTTAACGTACCGTCGTCATTAGCCGCCCACCCCTTCAAATCCGGCTGCGCCATCATTTCAGCACGACACCAACCGCATGTAACAGGTTCTTATTGCGGCGGTCCCTTGATACAGGCCGTGGAGAACATCAGCGTAATATATGGGTTCAGAACGTGTAAATTCTCTCTTAAGTTTAGATGTTCTTCTGATGATCGACTCGTTGGGTGATCGTCGAATGTGGCGCTTCAGAACGACTGGAAGTACAATTTCCATACCTATGCATCAGAATGAACTGATCCGACAGTCCTGCTGCGGATTTTCGGGAGCTGTCACACGAATGCTGAGCCTAACCAAGGCCCGAGTTCTGCCATCTGGATGTAGTCGAATGACTTCAGTGCCGGATCACGCGAGTCCGCACCTGCTAGCCCGGATGATTCATGGCGGGTCGTGGCGAGACCACATTCCTCGTGAAGCGGATCATGTGAGGCGTGAAGCGTCTGAATCCCGAACGAGATACGCTTTACAAGCTTTGCCCCTGTCACCTTTCACGCACAACATTCAGAGGCAGTTTCAGGTTTCAGGTTTAAGCTTTCATGTGTTCGGATAACCTGAAACTCGAAACGTGAAACTTGAAGCTGGTCGCTGATCGCAGCAGAGGCGCTCGTGAATAATGCGGGCTAGGATCTTCTCCGTGCCGTTTGGGGTAGAGAACGCGGTAGAAACTTGGAAGGAGAGGGCTGAGGGATGGTGAGAAGAGCCGCCAACGGCCGTTCAACCAGAAGAAACAGCCCTGAAGGTGAGATTTCTGAAGAACAGTCGCATGTTCCTGCTCGATGCGAAAGGCCGAGTCGGGGTTCCCACTAGATCGGTCCTGCGGATGACGCGCCAATAGGTCCAGAACTCATACCTCCCACAGATGATGTCCTTCTTGAGTCCGAGCGTCGTTCCTGAGGAGTAGTTGGCCGAATAGCCGTCGAGCAGGATTGGATGGGCGCTCGACACGACGGTTCAGGTTAAATATCCTGCGAAGATTTGCTTATTATGCACCGGGATGATTGGGAGGTCTGCGTCGCTTTTCAGCAGCTGGGATCTGCGGAAGGAGAAAGCGACGCCGGGGCGCTCGGCGCGCCCCGGCTCTCCGACTATCGAGTGGATAACCGTGCTTCGGATTACTCCTTGTCGTCATCCTCTTGGTCATCATCGTCATGCCGATCGTGATGATGGCCTGGTCGAATGAAGGCGCCAAGATCGGCGGCGGACACCTTATAGGCGTGCAGCACGCCCGGAAGGAGCTTGTAGCTGCCGTCGTTCGGAAGCTCAATTAGCTCATTGATCACGCCGTCCGCAACATCGGCGGTCGTGAAGCAACCCGTCGTCAACCCCAGCGGGCACTGAATCGAGCCGGCGTAGGGATCGGCATCGCTCATGCGGAAATACACGTCGAATTGCTGTCCGCCGGCGTTCTGCGTCACGCTATAGTCATTGTCCGTGCCCGTCACCAACACGTAGCTGCCGTCCTTCACGCGGGGACCGACGGCCAGTCCTTCCCATTTCTCAGGAACCTTGTTGCCAAGTTCCGGCAGGGTATCGGCGGCGAGGTCAAGAACTGGAACGGGGTTTTTCGTGACTTTGCCTGTCGGACAAGCGGTCGGCAAAAACGGCACGCCGGTAACATCAACCGCGCCGGTGATATCAATCCTGAAGAGTTTCTTGTTGGGCGGCGAGAGGTCTGCGCCGACGCCGATGCCTCGATTGTTACGTTCGAGCACGAGAAACTCATGATCGTTGACGGCGAACAAGGCGGAAATTCCGCGTCCCTGGCTGGAGCCCTCCATCTGATAGGCATATTGCGCAAGGGCTGTGCCGGTGGCGGTGCTGAACTTGACGATGCGGTTGCAGACTCCGTTGCCCCCGCCCTCATCCAGCATGGCGCTTTGCAACATGGCATAGACATATTCCCCATCCGGGCTGATGGCGAGCCCTTCAAATCCCCGGTTGGTCCGCTTGCCGGCGCTGTTGCCGGTATCGTTGGCAAAGTTCGGCATGTTCGCGGCGCTGCGCGGGATCAGGCTGGTCGGCGTGACGAAAGACCGTACCCGTTTCCCCTTCTTATCGAACTCGTAGAGCGAGGGGCCATATTCATCCGACACATAGAAATGGCGATTGTACGGGCCGATGATGAATCCTTCCGGGTCGAAGGCCTGGCCGAGCACGTTTGTCGGGCTCGGGGCCAATCCATTCAAGGGATTGCCGAACTCATCCTTAAAGATGATGGTCTCATGAATTTTGAAGCCGCTGATCGCGCCGGTCTCCCTATCGACCTTTAATCGGAACCGCTGCACGCGAGTCTGGTAGTCAAGCGAGCCCCCGCCGGGACCGCGGTCAGAGAGGCCATACCAATCCTTCTTCTTGGCATCGTAATAGAGGTCGGAGAAGTACCCCACCCTCCCGTTGTTGGCATCGGTCCCGCCGCTGCGGTCGAGCAACGCGCCGTCCAGCGCCAAACCATTCACAAATTCCGGCACGGCCTGCACGGCAGGAGCCGTCGCCGCGCAGATCACGCCCAGGGCCATGATCGTCGTCACAACAGACAAAGATTTCATCGTACCTCCAATGGTTGAGTCACCGTCGAGTATTCAGAAAGTGTAGTGCTCAATGAAGCTCCACCCCCTTCGCCAAGGCTACGGAGGGTTTTCCTTGCCTTCATCCCCGTAGTATACGCTACGGGGAATTCGGCGAAGGAGAATCACTGGTTCTTCAAGAAGGCCTCACGGGCCACGATGCCGCGATCCGTCTGATCGGTAAAGAACCCATCGATGCCGGTCCTCAAGAAGATCTTGATTTCTCCCGCTCCATCGCCCAATGCGTTGGGATCAGCGGATGACCTGAAATTCGTCGGCAAGAAGACATTCTCCGAGCGGAAGGTGTACGGATGCACCTGGAGCCCCACCGCGTGGGCCTGCTGGACAAAGCTGGTTGCGCGGGAAGGATCCAGATTCCCCGACGCATCCAGCGGGATGATGAAGCGCTTCTCAGGACCGACACCTTTGGCATACGAGGCGATCTGGGCCAATCCCGCCGGCGTTGCCATCTGCTCATAGGTGAGCGACCCACCCCCGGCTTCCACATCGTACGGCTTGCCCTCGATCCAGAGCAGCTGGACCAGCGGAATCCTCGTCATGGTCTTCAACTTGCGCAGATTGTTGATCTCAAAGGACTGGATGAAGACCTGACTGTTTCGCCCTTCGTACCCGTTCCGACGCAGCACCCTAACCAACGGCTCTTCCAAGGAAAGGCCGAGTCGGTCGAAATAGGTCGGATGTTTGGTCTCCGGATAGAGCCCGATACGGCGATCGAGAATCTTTTCATAACCCCGTGCAAGATCGATGATCTCTTGCAGGGTCGGAATTTCGAACTGTCCGTCGAATCGCGTATTGGCGGGCCGATTTCCTGGAATGCGCTCGATGGCTCGCAACGTCTTGATTTCCGCGAGCGTGAAATCCTCGCTGAACCACCCAGTGACCGTAACCCCGTCGACGGTCTTGGTGGTCTTGCGTCCGGCGAATTCCGGCCTGGTCGAGACATCGGTGGTCAGGTCCAGCACGTTGTCATGGCGTGCAATCAGATGGCCGTCTTTCGTCATGACGAGATCCGGCTCAATGAAGTCGGCTCCCTGGTGAATCGCCATCGCATAGGCCGCCAGCGTGTGCTCCGGTACATAGCCGCTGGCCCCACGGTGGGCGATGACAATGGGCTTATTCTGGTCAGACGACGGCCGCCCTCCTCGTTCTGCTTCGTCGGCACTTGCCCCCATCGCCGTCAGACAGACCAGTGCGGTCAGGGCTAGGACGATCCGGTTTTTCACGACGCGAAGCATGTGGACCTCCTTTCACAAGAAACAGTTAGGTGTTCTGCTCCCTTGAGTGGGGACGTGCCTGGTTGGGCACGTCCCCACTCTGGGTGTATTTGCTGGTGTTCCACCTACGATGCGTGCGGTCACACCACGTACGGGCAGGATGTTTTCGATCCTGCAGGTTTCGCTCACCGAGGAAAGATTCCCCATCACAGGGGAGAGGCTATGACGCATTCCGCTTGCGCAGGAGCGCGAAACTCGACAACCCGCTGAGGAATAACAGTGCCGCACCAGGCAACGGCACGGCGGCCACCGTTCCAACCCAGGCGGACGTGCCGCCCGGTTGCAGATTCTGAATGTGAGAAGCCAAGATGTAGCTACCGGATCCTCCACCTGGGAGTGAGAAGAAATGGAAATCGCTTTCGGCCAGGTCCTGTCCGGTTGCCCCTAGTTCAAACGACAGCGTCTGACCATTGCCGAGGAAACTATTGCCCTGATAGGCAAACTTCCCGTCAAAGTAGCCGTCACCATCCGCCTTCAAACCGGAAATTGTCGCGCCGGTGGTCGGCGCTAATTGTGTCTGGTAGGTACCGGATACGGCGCTGACGTTTGAGAACGTTAATTGATTTGGGTTTGTGGATCCATGCGCGAAATTGAAGTAGAGCGAATCCAGCTTGGAACCGGCACCGGCATTATTAACAATATCGAACCGTACTTTGGTTCCGAGATCCGTCAAGGTCACGGTTCCCATCGGAGGAACCGCACCGGTCGACGGGCTAAACACAAAGTCTAGATTGTAGGCGGTCATAGCCTCAGCCGATGCCGAAAAGACAGACAGCACCGATAAGAGGAGCAGTCCCGGTATGGACCTCTTGAGGCACTTTCCTTGAGATTGTTTTAACATGGCATTTACCCTCTCCAACCAGGGCGAATTGATAGACATCCCGCCCTGACCATGAATTGAGTCCCACCATCCCCACTGGGTGGACGGACGGCGGGCCTCACAGGACCCGCCGACTCCGCACTCGTTATCAGCCGATTTTCCGACGGATCGCTGAATACAATCCCAGCAATCCGGATCCGAACAGCCACGCACCCGCCGGCACGGGAACCGCAGCCGGAGCATTGGCAATACTGCCGCTGAAGATGGACGTGCTGGCAATGGAGTTGCCTGCACCGTTGGTGGCGCTGAAGAGAATCGTCAGCGAGCCATCATAGTTTCCGTTCGGCATTCCATAATACGACAGCAAATCGGCATGTTTCCCGTCCGTGAAGGATCCAAAGGTTACCTCGAATATGCCGGTGTCGCTGACGGTCGCGCTGCTGAAGGTGCCGGTCAGCAACGTGGAGCCGACTGCGATATCGGAGCCGACCGAAAAATCGACTCCCCCGATGATCGAGATGGTTCCACCAGGGCCGAACTGCCACAGACCGCTGCCGGCACTGATATTCGAACCGGTGGTGAAATTCAGGACGCAACTGAGACAGGTCGA
>DIHK01000055.1:27569-46516 GCA_002420115.1 Nitrospira sp. UBA5698 | reverse complement strand
CGCCGCCGGTTCCGTTGTAGGAAATCGATCCCGTCGTCGGTGCCACGATATTGAAGTTCAGCTCCATCGCCATGGTTGAAGGGGCGGAGAGGCCAAACATGGCCCCGCTCACCAGAAGCGAGAGAACACAGACATATCTCATGCACATATGATGAATGGTCTTGATCATTGAGACATGATCCTTTGTTCATGCAGTCTCTAGGGGGAGATCTGCTGTGCAGTGCGAGGGCACGGTTCTATCTTCCTGGTCAGGACATGAAGGTTCTTCATGTCCTGACTTCGCCTGGGAATCACTGTATGACGACCGAGATGGGGGATGGTGGGTACGCTCCCAAGATGCGGGAATTCTTGAACCCCGCTGGCTTCGCTCATGAGCGAAATGGAGCTCCACCACCCCTTGTATCTAGAGACTACCGGCCGAAGCGCTTCCGCACCATGGCCAAACCCGACAGCCCGCTCAAGAACAACAGCGCGGCGCCGGGCAACGGCACGGCCGCGAGTTGCGCCGTCCCGTTCAGCGTGAATTCCAGAGTCTTCCCGTGAAATAGGGTCGGCAATCCGGCGATGCTGCCCAGCGTGCGGCTCCACTTCAGACCAGTGAAAGCCTCGGTCAGTTCATTGAACGTACCGGTGGCCGTACCGCCGATGTTGACCGCCACCCCAGGGGCAGCAGGAAGCCCCGGCCCGGTAAGGCCAGCCGAAAGCGCCGTCAGATCGGCGCTGATCGTCGATCCGCTGGTGCTCCCGGTCGGCACCGGATTCGGTCCGCTGGTGAACAGGGAGAAGGTATAGGTCCCGACGAGCGGGACCGTGAGTGATACCGGAGCAATAATATTCGGCAGCGGCTGATATTGCCCCATGACGATCTGACCGTTCTGCGTAAAATTCGCCGTGGCCAGGGTGGTTGTACCCAGCTTCAGCTTAATTGACCCACTCGTAAAGTCCAGATCCGTAACGGTCATCGCTTCTGACTTTCCCGGCAGCACCAAGAGTGCCGTCAGCATCAGAAGCGCGACTATGAAGTTGTAAGAGCGGCGAGCTGCTTGTTTCGTATGCACAATCGTTTATCCCTTTACGCTCAGGACCTGCATCTACTGCAGGCCCTGAGGTTCGTATGTCTGTTCGACGGGGAGATGGGCCGAGGCGGCATGCCGCCTCGGCCCATTCAATGCGCGAGATTACGGTCTGCACTCCGGGTTAGATGGTACAACGCCAAAGGTGCCGTTGAAACCGATTGGTCCGGCATCTACAGCCTTGTTGACGTTCATTTCGGACAACGCCACCCAGTGGCTCCCGGACGGGACGTTGTTGGTTTCGGTTCTGGCTGCGTCAATGAACGCCTGAATCAAATTTCCCTTGTTAGCCGGGTTATAGCTGGTCTTGCGGTTGATGACCCACGTCGTCCAGGATTCATAGCGTCCGCAAGCGACGTCCCGCTTACGCGCGATCGGCGAGGTGTTCCCCGCCACTTCTGCTGCAGTATAGTTGGCCGAATAGCCGTTGAACTTGATCGGGTGCGCGTTCGGCACAACGCTTTCGGCGTTGAGATAGCCAATGCCGTTGACATTGTTTTGGACACAGGTGACGACACCCGTGGAAGTTGGGCTATAAATCACGCTGCCGCCGGTGCCATTGGCAGCGCCACTGAGGACAGTCGCCACTGTCGACTGAATCATCATCGTCTGGTCAAACGCGGCCGCAGTTCCAGAGCCGGCCTCGCGCAGGCAGAGGGTAATCCCGGACTTGGTGTTATCTATGGTCGTGCCGTCTGAAGTCACGAGATATCCCAGATCGGTCCAATCCTGGGGGTTTCGACGGAATACGGCTTCAACCACAGCGCGGTTGAGATTCTCTAGCTGGCCGCCCAAACCGCCGGTTTCCGTCTGGAGACGGACACCGTTATTGACGAAGAGCGAAAACGGCAACACCGCAATCTGGTCAGAAGGTAATAGACCAGCGGTTGAAGGGTCAGGGAACGTATTCCCCGTCGGACCGGTCTGACCGAACGAACTCGCTTGCACGTCACTGGCTCCAAAATCGACTGTTTCCACGCCACTCCCGGAGCAATTGCTATACTCATCCCATGAGAGGATGGGAGTGCCTGTCGCTGGGAACTGGGCAGGGGCCGGAGTAACCCCTGGACAATCGGTCAAATCACGGATGTAGGCTGCCGTCTTGGAAAGACCGCCCACGCTGTTGACCTTCGTGAATCCATCACCGGATTCCGAGGCGGAATAGCGGATCACTGACGGCTGGTTCGTCAACCCGCCTCCTGTGACATTGCAAATCCAGGTATGCCGGCTGCTGTTGGTATCGTTCGTGCCGCTCCGCAAGTGGATCGGACGTGGAGTATTGAGGCACATGGCGACTGGCGCGCCGCCGGCGAATTGCCGACCCGCCGACGATCCGGCTCCGTTGACCACGATTTGTGCTTGGGCACTCTCCGCCAATGCACCGGCCAACAGGCCGGCGACCGACAAGAGAATCAATTTGTTTGTCGAACGTGACATAACGCGTATCTCCCTTATGTTGATGTGTGACATTGAGATCGCACAACTACGACAGCACACTGGCTATCGATCGCTTCATCGCTTAGGCTGCCGATTGGCTGCGACGACGCGCCAATCCCGCAAGCCCGACGATGCCCGTGCCGAACAACCACACCGCCGCCGGCACCGGTACCACCGGACCACCGAACGCTGTCTGCTTCCATTCCACCAAGCCTGCTGCATTCATCCGCAGGTGGCCGATGACCGTCGGAGCGGATCCGAGTTCAAAACGAAACACCTGCAGGACATTGGACCCACCCCCAACATCCTCGAAGCTGCCGAACACATCGCCGTTCCACGTGCCGTTCAAGACACGGGCGGCATCCGCTCCGGCACCCAACCCGATGCGCGACGTGAATGAATTCTCATTCGCCGCCAGAATCGTATCCCCCGCAAACGCGGACTGCGGCGCCCAATTCGCCACTTGCGACCAGAGAATCGACGGATCGGCGAGCTCCGTGCCGGGCCTGCTGGTTCCAGTGGTCAAGACGTTGGCATTGGCATCGGACGAAAACAGCGAAAAGCGGATGGGATTCGCTCCGCCTGCAGCAGTCAGCCCCGCGCCCACATTGAGAGACTGGATGCCGGCTCCGTAACCGAAGCTGGGCAGATCACTGAGATTGTAGAGGGCTTCTGTCCCGTTGCCCCAGATCGCGAGTACCGTGTCGCCTTCATCGAATTGGAATGCCTGGGCCTGTCCGACCATGCCGGCGAATGCCGTAAGCACCGTCAAAGCCGCCGCCACCATCATGTGCTTCATTCCTTGAACCTTCATACCGTTCCTCCATAATAGAACGTTAAAGAACACATTCCCCTGTCGCTACCACCCTTGCCACCCACCCCCCTTCGTCGCTGCGAGAGAGGAGATCAAGTCCAGGGTACGACCTGCCCCCCTGTTCTCTCTTTTTGGTGTTACAGAAACCTCATCTCGCGATTCGAAGGCCGTTAACATTGTGATAAGGTTTCCTAACTCTTAAATGACCCAGAGTGGGCCTTTGCACGTGGGTAGTTGTATCGGGGGAAGGTTACGACGCAATCAGAGCAACTTTGAGGAACGGTAAACTCTTCATGAAGACCTTATGACGAGCGATACCGAATGCAGACGGAGCGTAGGATCCTGGCTGCACGGTCGGCAGCGTCGATCGGCTGCAGACCCTCGGTAACAAGAGAAACACGCCCAGGCTGCTGCAGAGCCCTCCGTTCATCCTTCGGGAATCTCAAACTAGGCTGGTGGGAAAAACTTGACGATGACGGTGCGATCCATGCCGTCGGGCGGAGGACGGACTTGCGTCACCTTGGCCAAGGCGTCCAACGCGGATTGATCAAAGAGCAAGCTGCCTGATGAATTCACCAGACGATACTGCAGCACCCGCCCCTCCTCATCCAGCACCAACTCACAGAGCACCGCATAGTCGAGATCGTCGGGGAGGGTCGGCGGCTGGTGATACTGTGCTTGAATCATCGCGGTGAGAATGTCGGAATAGCCGGCGAACGGCTTCCGGCCTTTTCCGATCGCAAAGGGATCCGCGTTCATAGGCGATGGACCCGGAGCGTCCGCCGCCTGAGGAGGCGGCGGCGCTTCGGCGACCGGAGGTGGAGGAGGCGGAGCCTCTTGTGGTTTTGGCTCTGGCTTCGGAGGCTCCGGCTCAGGTTCCGGCTCCGGTTCCTTGTCGGGCGGCGGCGGCGGGTCTTCTTTGCGGAAGGCGGTGAGTTTGTAGACCTTGATGAGGTTTTGGCCCCAATCCGTTTGCGCCACCCAATAGAGCCCCGCTCCGATCCCGACATGGATCGCCCCGACGATCAGCAGCGTCGTGCCGAGCTTGCTCTTCTTTTTCTCAAATCCCTTATAACCCGACATCTCTTAGTTCGTGGCCTGTTGTTCGTGAAACCTGAAACGTGAAACGTGAAACGTCCGGATCCGCAACAAAATACGTTTCACCTCTCACCTTTCACTACCGTCATGGTTCATTGAACGGCTTCGTCGCGATGGCCAGATCTTCAACCGGAATCCGTTGGAGAATATCCAGGACGGCAACGACATGCTTGTACTCGACCCCGGCGTCGCCTCGGAGCACCAGGGGCAACTTGCCGCCCTTTGCGGCCTTGAGATCACGGATCAGTTTTTCCAGTTCGTTGAGCTTCACCCGCTCATCGTCCATGTAGACATCGCCGTTCTTCTTCACCGACAGCGTGGGCGTGCTTGACTCCATGTCGGTTTCATGCGGCGTGGACTCCGGCAACTTAAGCTCGATGCCCTGTACCATCGCCGTCGTCGTGATGATGAAGATCACCAAGAGCACCCAGGCCAAATCCAGCAATGGGGTGATATTGATATCGGACACCGCGCCGTGGGATTTTTTCGAAAATCTTCTCATCGCGTCGCCTCGTATCTCGTCGTTCGTGAAGCGTGAAGCGTAGTTCGTTCCGGAATCAGACGCTTCACGAGGTGCGCATCACGTATTCTTAGTGTCCCGTCGCCGCGCCGGACGGCTCCGCTTCCTGGCGATGACCACCCGGTCGGTACTCTTCAATATCCTCCGCCGCAGCCGATCCGTTCTTCTCCCGGAGATACTCCGTGATGAACACCGTTTCCAGATGAGCGGCAAAGTTATCGAGCTCCATGGTGATGGTTTTCGTTTTCGTCACCAAAAAGTTGTAACAAAAGAGCGAAGGGATCGCGACCATCAGCCCTGCCACCGTGGCGATGAGTGCCGAGGCCACCCCCGGAGCCATTGTGGTCAACGTCGCCTGTTGCGCCCGGCCGATCCCTGAAAAGGTATCCATGACCCCCCACACCGTCCCGAGTAACCCGATAAAGGGTCCGCCGCTGATCGCCGTTGCGAGGACAATCATGCCAGACTCTAAGGCCACGGCGGATTCGCCCAAGACCCGTTCGAGCGCGATACGGACCGCGCTCATGCCGTGATTCGGAATCTTTTCGCTCTCGTACTTTTCCTGCTGCAGTTTCAGTTCTTCACATCCGCCGTAGTAGAGGTCGTACATGGGAGATCCCTGGAGCTGATCGAGGCGTCCTTTATTGAAGATCCCCAACGGACTCTTGGACTTTGAATAGGCCTCCAGAAAGGCGCCGTTCCGTTTCCTGGCCTTGCCGAGCTGGCGAAACTTATTGATGATAATGGTCCAACTGATCAGCGAAAAGACGAGCAACACCGAAATGGTGATCTTCCCTTCGAGTGTCGCATGGCTTAAGGCAAAGGCCACGCCTCCCGAACTCATATCCATAGTGAGACTCCCTTCCCGTCTAGTGGGCCGATGGTGTTTGCGGTTTCACATCGACTTGAATCACGACCCCGCGTTTGCCTCTCAATGCCTGAGCCATCATGCTCTTCCCATCTTTCTCCTTGGGGCCGGTCTTGGCGGCCTGCTGATTCTTCTGGCCGGCCTGTTGATTGGCGGCTTCGGTCGCCGCATCCTGCGCGGCTTCCGAGCTCTTTTGCGCAGTGGAAACCGACGCGACCGACGCCCCGGCCGAGGCACCCACCGTGCCGGTGACGCCGGTGAGCCCACCGACCGACCCGCCACCTCCGGAACTGGCGATCGAGACGGAGGCGCCGCCCGAGGTGGCGCCGGAGAAGGTGCCGGTCACCTGGACGTCCCCGGAGAGGTTCGCCGCCTTGAACGTAACCTTGCCCTGCACTTCCCCTCCCTGAAAATCGAGGGTACGGCCGGCCACCAGATCGACGCGCCGGCCTCGAATGCCGGCCGGCGGCACGACAATATCTGCCACCGCATCCAGCGACACGTCCCCGAGGCTCAAGGGACGGCGTCTTCCCGTCACAGGGTCAATTTTGTTCGGATTTCTGGTGATAAATTCTTCAAAGAGCGTGTCGAACTCCGGCGTGCGTTGGTCGATCAGGGCTTCGGCACGAGCCTCCAACGAGGCCGTGTTGCGATTGAAGACCCGCTGTTTGAAAATTTCATTCTTGACCGCAGTGATTTCCGGCGTGTCGAATTTTGGAAAGTCCAAGACCTGAGGATCAGTCGGATGATAGGTAAAGATCCCGCTGCCCGGAACGTCGAAATTTTCCGTCTTGGTTTCGATTGTCCCGTCATCTTTTAAAACGGGGCGGCCGTTGGCATCGAGCTTGGGCACATCCAATTGAAACTGCTGCCGCTCGCCTTTCCCCCCGCTGCCTGCATTGATCGACCCGGCCGTGGAGACAATTCTGATGTCACCGCCCGAGAACGTGCCGATTCGCGACGTCCGTACGTTCACGTCGCCGGTCGACTGGATATGAATCGCCGTCCGATCCGGGACGAGCGGAAAGTTCACGATCCCGGTTTGTCCGACCGTGGCCTGGTTCGCTCGAACACCGACCGATCCGCCCAGACGCACCTGAATCCCAGTTGATTCTTCTCCGATGCGCCTGTTGACCGTCGCTCCGACGTCGATGAACCCACCGCTGGGCGCGACATTCCTGCGTCCCCGCACCGACGCGGGCACGCCGAGCGGATGCAGAGCGTTGTTATCGTAGCCGGGAATGTAACTGGGGTCGATACCATGGATGCTGACCCCGGCTCCGCCGTCGGTCACAATACGGGATTGTGTCATGGTCAGGTTTCTCCCGACCCCGATATGGAGCGCTCCGGCCAAGGATGAGTCTCGTCCTGGTGTGAAGCCAGGGGTCATCGTGATGCCGGCCCCGTTACCGAGGTCCAGATCCCTTCCCGCCTTGATTGACACGGTCCCGTTACCGCTGAACGTCATGCCAAACGAAGGGCTGGTGGGAGCCTCCCCAGGTAGCAATCCGAGCTTGATATCCCGGCCTGCTTCGACGACGACGCTGGGCTTTGCCACCGGGACCTGTTTCGTCACCGACACCACTCGAATATTGACCACATTCACCGGATCAACTGATTCAGTTCCGTTCCACGGCCTGATGCGACCGCCGTCGTTGGGGTCGCGGATGAGGATGACGTCGTCCGTTGGTCCACCGTTCAGAACCGGCGCACGCAACACACGTCCCGTCGCCGGATCAATCAGCATGGGAATCGATTCCACGACCGTTCTGGATTCGGACCCCAGTTTGGAGGCGGTGGCGGACAAATTCACATTCTGAATATCGTTTCCCGCCTGAAGCCTCGTCTCTTTCAAGTATGTCGGGTCCCTGAGATCCAAATTCAGATTTTGAATCGTGTCTCCGGCCGTCATCTGAATGGTGCCTGGCAGACTGGCCGAGTCTGGAATCCCCAGTTCATTCAAGGTCACTGCAGTGACGTCACCGAGAATTCGTCCTGCGAGGACAGACGGGATTTGGCTGCTGATGCGCATCAACGGGACAGCGCCAGGCTGCAATTCGAATAGGCTGTCAGGAGGCGTCAGTGCGATTTCCGGCGCAGGCAGTTCGCGCGGCCGTGGCCCCCCAATGAACGGCTGAAGCGATGGATCGATTGGCTTTCGCTTATCGTATGCCACGTAGTTTCTGAGACTGATTCCAGGTTCGACCAGACCCGGGACATAGACCCAGCCGATGAATTTCTCGAGCGGTGGTCCGGGCGCGTAGCTGAGAAGTCCTTCAATATTCCCGCCTGCCGAGAAATTGAGTCTCGCCTGCGGCCCGTTGAAAAAAAATAGCCCACTCCGGATCTGCACCGTGCCCTCGGTGGCCTGCACGTCGAAACGCGCCGGCAACATCTGCCCGAACAGCTGCATATCGTTGGACCCTCCCGACTCAAAGAACGGTGTTCTTTGCGTATCAAGGATCACGTTGCCGTGTCGGGACACCAGCGTTGCGTCGTTATGCTCGAAACCTGCATTTAACAGGACCCCAAAGTCGAACGGCGTGCCACTCGGGATCTGCTCAAACGGGGTTCCTGGCGTTCGGAAACGTCCCCGATCGGCGGTCCCCGCAGTGACGTTGGGTGAGGAGGGATCCCAGACCACGCCCGCATCCGACAGACGGCGCACATACAGATTTCCGCCCGAGCGGATCGACACCTTGGCGTCCGTCATGGCCAGGTCTAAATAGTCGGTGGCGCTTTCTTCAAGGGGAGGAAGACCTTGCGCCGCGCGATCTCGATTGAGGGCCGCCAGGGTGAGCGCATCGGGCAACCGCCCACCGGCGTCCAGCGGTAGGTTCGTGTCGCCGATCCTGCCCCCGACCGACACAACCGCATCGGCGTTCCGCACCATGAATCCTGGGCCTCGGGGATTGGCCGGCAGGTTCACTCCTATGAAGTTCCCCTCCTTCGTGGTAATCGATAAGGTCCCGGTTCCGGTCCGCACACCTGCTGCATTGGTAAATCTCGTCCCATCGACCAGAAGACCCTGGACATTGGAGTCGTCGGTGCCGCCTATCACGCTCTGTGTCAGTTCCGGCGCGACCCTCATGCCCGCCACGATGTCTTGCTGCGCCGTGAGTACGAGATCGCCTCCGCCCTTGACCCGCAAGCTCGACAGGACCGACACGGTCGGATCGATCAGCCGGATGGATCCGCTTCTTGCCGTCATCTCGATATTGCCGCCGTGACCGGTCGACAAGGTCGACATACTAAAGCGGATATCGTTTCCGGCGATTCCGGCGATATCCCTCGGTGCACCAGGATCATCGATCGTCAATGGGTCGACCCGAATGGTCGTACTTTCAAACGACAGATCGTTCCCGGACAGAAACCGCAATCGACCGGTCGGAGCTCCTGGAGCCAGACTTTCCAGAAACCGTGAGCCGGTCACGGTGACATTGTTCAAGGCGGCGAGCGTGACGTCCGGTAAGGGACCGAGATCCACGGATCCGATATCCAACACGAGGTCGGTGGGAATCAGTCGAAAGCGACCGGCGAGATAGGTACTGCCTGCCGCGCCAATGAAGGGCACGGCATTGAATCCTGCCGCCTCTGCCCGTCGATCGCCGAGCAGCAATTCTCCACCATGACCGCCCTGGACTCCACCGCTCACATCAAAGGTCGCCCCGGCATTGACATCCAACTGCCCCCTTGAAAGATCGGTGGCCATGCCGACGATCGTACCCCCGTGTGACACACCCGTTGGTCCTCCTCTGGCGCGCGTCACGCTGGTGCCCCCGAACGTGAGGGCTTCCTTACCCCAAAAGTGGATGTGGCCGGCGCGGTCCCCCACGGACTCCGCCTGCGCCGTGCCTTGATGCGTGACCCTGTTTCCTTGCACCAGGATGTCGCCGCCGTCCGCCTGTATGCGGCTTGCGCCGCCCGTCGTTACCACACCGGCACCCGGCTGACTGCCCTCCATGGCCCTCACATCGATTCGGCCTCGCCGCCCCCCGGCGACATTGGCCTGGAGCAGGCCGTCATGCGCCACCTCCTGGCCCAGGACCTCGACCGAGCCCCCGTCCGCCTGCGTGCGGCTTGACGCTCCCAACCGCACACGGGCTGGTGTCGGACCCGGCGAAGTGGAATTGGGTTTCGCCACCAGCTCGATCTTTCCCCCGCGGTTTGCGATGGCATTGGCCTGCACCACCCCCTGTTGATTGACCGACAACCCAGCCATGGAAATATGGCCGCCGTCCGCCGTCAACGTCCCCAGATTCAAGGCCTCCCCCACCGGCGCCTGTAATTCCACCAGGAACCCGCGCCCGTCGGACCGGCTGGATAGATAGGCCGTGGTTCCGGCGGCGAGCGACACGGACCCGTCGTTGGCGGTAATGATCCCCGATGCGCCGTTTTCGACATTGGGCGCGATCAGGTAGACCCCGCCGGCTCCCGCGCGGATGTTCCCCAGGTTCCGGACCAGTCCGTCGGTGACCGCTCCCAGCAATCGATAGTTGCCCGCCAGAAAATCACGATCCGTCATATTGAGAGAGGAGGCGACCAATCCGCCGACGTCCACTTGTGAGCCCGGCTGGAAGATCACGCCGTTCCGGTTCAGCAGCATGACGATGCCGTTGGCCCGCAGTGCGCCGAAAATTTCACTCGGTGCGGTTCCGCCGATCCGGTTGAGGGCAAGAGACAGCGCGTTGGGTTGGATGAAGTGCGTGACCTCGTTCGGCGCGATATTGAACGACTCCCAATTGATGACGACGTTCGGCGTGGTCTGCCTGATCGTCAAGGTGTTCCCGTCGGCTGGGCCGATGGTCGCCTCGCCGCTCGTGACGCTCCCATTGGTCGGATTGCCGTGCGCCGATCCGGCGAGGATCATCGGCCACAGCCCCAAGAGCGTGATCACTGCGAGCCGACCGATCGTTCCGCCTCTGATGTTCATGAAGCCCTCTGTTGCGCCCAGTTCGTCGTTAGAACCCGAGACTGACCACAAAGTGAACAAAGGAGTCGCCCGCCTTTGTTTGAGAAAGATTCTGCAAGGCATAGCCCTGGTCGATGTGCACTTCGCCGATCTTCTTCGGCAACGTGACCCGCAAACCCCATCCTGCGCCCTCCAAGCGGAATTGGTCCCGTTGTCCGGGAAGCGGATCTTGGACCCAGAGATTCACGGCGTCATAGAACCCGGCCAATCGCCATTTGATGGCCCATTCCGACGACCGGCGTCGTTGCCAAAAGTAGTCGACGGGAATGGGAATCAGTTCCGGGGTGGTCAGCTCGGCGCGTCCACGCACGGCGTGATCTCCCAGGGCCTCGAAATTGATATAGCCCCGCACGGTCTCGTAGCCGCCCGCGAAATAGGCTTCCGCGGGAATCAGCGGCTCACTCGCCCACTGCCCATCGAGACGCAGGCGGAGATCGAACCCGTAGGGCAGGGTATGACGTCGATCCAGACTCCCTCGAACCACCGCGAAGCTGCCGCTGGCTCCCGCCCGACTCCCCGGTTTGTTGAAGGGGTCGTTGGGATCGCCGCCGAAGTCCGCTTTTCGTCCGTCAGGGATGATCCCACAGCAATACCCTCTCGCCGTCACACCGAACTCCGTCATACCCCATCGGTCCAACAACGACCCCGCATACCCCACGCTCACCGGCGTATACTGAATCGGACTCAAGACCGTCGCTGACCCGAGGAGACCTGGAAATGTGGCTTCGGTCCGCTCCAGCCGCAAAAAGTCAGCTCCGACGGACAGCTTGTGGCTGCCGGGAAGCTTGGGGAACACGGGGAAAAAGTAGCGCACGCCCGCAGCCGTGGCGTTGCCGACGATGTTCACACTGCTGCCGCCCACCGGCAAATTCGCCACCGGAAGCGACGCGGTAAAGACGGACTTGGAGAAGTAGACCGACAGGAGGTGGTCGGGCCATTTGATCGGCGCCACGTAGCTCACCGCGTAACTCTGGACCGCACCAAAATCCTCCGGCGTCTGCACGGTCTTGACGGTCAAGATGTGATCGGCGTCGAACAGGTTCGTGTACTGTCCTTCCAACGTGAGGCGATTGCGCGGCGTGAACAAGGGACCTTGATTGTCCGCCTGCACGCGCCCATGGAACGGAAGCCGGTCGCTCGTCTTCAACTCCACATTGATCAACCCTGGTTCCGCCCCCGGTTTCAAGGTGGGGACGACTTTCAAATCAGGATTGGCGTTCAGCGCATCCAAATCTTTCACCAACGCGGGCTCGTACAACAGGTCTCCGACGTTCAAGGACGGTAATTTCCCCCGAATATTCCACTGGGAGTAGTATCGGTTCTCCAGCACCTTGATCGCCCCGAGTCGCGCTTCGATGACCTCCAACCGAACCGTGCCGTTCTCGATCGTTTGCTCCGGCAGCGTGACAACGACGGACACATACCCTTTCGCATGGTAGGCCGCCTCCAGTTCCTGCTTCGCCTTTTCCAATTCCCGAAATGACCGGTTCTGTCCGAGATACTTATCGACGATCTCTTTGATTTTTTCCGGCGCCAACAGGGTGTTGCCTTCCACGAGGAACTCCCGCACCTCCAGACCCTGCTCGTCCCCCGAAGGACGGGTCGGCGAGGTCTGATCCTCAACCTGCTGTGCCACCAAGAACGGTGGGGGTGCATTCATATCGCCGGCGCTGCGCGCAGACCGCTGCGCCTTGCTTCGCTGGTCCTGAGCCAGATGCTCCGCCGAAGCCGACGCCGCGACGCCGACGATGATGAACATAAACACGATGCCCCGGACCATGCGCTCCAATACCGATCACCAGAGAGGCGATTTCGATCCATCATGACCGGGCCGTGCGCACGATGCCCGCTTTGTTGCCGGCGCTGTCGGGCCACTGCGTCCGACGCACCGCAGCTCTCTCCGTTTCACTCTTGCTAAGGTGTGCACACGTATCCATGCCCTGAGAGAAGCTCTGCACTTATACCTGCGGGCCTGTTACAGCGAAGTTACTAACTCCTTCTTTGCATGTTAATTCCTTTGCGCCTCCTTGCGAGGCAGTGATTCTGCGACTATGATCGCCGGCGATTCGTGCTCACACTCGTCATAAGAGTCCGTCGCTGTCATGATGAAGGTGCGATTCGATCAGAAGCGGTTTATCTGGGCGGTCACGCTCCTCTTGGCCATGTTTCTGATCGCCCACAGCCTCAACGCGGTGATCGCGTACCAGATCATCGACCCCTCTGATCACCTGGGCCCCTCGCCTGCCGCCGGTCGCGCCACGTATTCCTCCACCGCCGATCTGCCGTCGCCGTCACCTGAGGAATTGAGTCAGCACATCCTGCAAAGCGGACTCTTCGTGGTCCCGCGGCAGCGCAAACCGCACCGGATGGGGTCCGATGCCGGCGGTGTCGACGATGCCCACGAAGCCGACGATTCCACGCCGCCGCTGAATCTCGCACAAAAGCTGGTATTACGCGGGACTTCTTACGGCGACACCCGCCTTTCCATCGCCATGATCGAGGAGATCAGCAGTAAAACCCTCACGCTCTACCACCTGCGGGAAGATATTCCGAATGCGGGCGAACTCATCGAGATCCGGCGCGAAGGCGTGCGCATTCGTCAAGGCCGCCGCGAGGAATTTCTTCCGGTCACGACGGGCGACCCCGGTGAGGCGCGGCCGATGCCGGTCAGCAACCCTCTTCCGGACCCCAAAAAGAAAATTCTGCTCGATCGAAAAGAAGTGACGACCGCCCTGGCCGACCTCTCAAAATTGCTCGGGCAGGCCCGCGCGGTTCCGTATTTCGTCGACGGGAAAGTCAACGGCTTTCATTTGACCATTTTTACTCCCGAGTCGTTCTTCGGCCGTATCGGGCTGATCACCGGGGATATCCTCAAGCGGGTGAACGGTATCGAGATCCGGGATCCCGGGCAGGTCATCGGGTTGTTTCAACAGGTGAAGGACGAGCGGATCGTGAAAGTGGATGTGCTGCGGCAGGATCGTCCGACCACACTGACGTATGAAATCCGGTAACGGGTGTTCGGCTTTCGGCGGTTCCTCGGAGCTCCTTCCTCCTGTGGTGCGCTGATTCTTCCACGGCCTTACCAACCCGCCCTGACATCGCCGGCACAGCGGGAATTAACCGGAAGTTAATATCCAGGTAACTGGTGCGTCACGTATCCCGCGTTATTGTTGCGGACTTTTGTCTTGAATCTCTACCATCGGCCAGGAGGTGCTTCTTGTTCTCTCGTGTTGTCGGAGCTGTGGTGCTCTTCTTTGCGTTGGTGCTCCTGTACGAGCCCGGTGCTGCTGAGTGGTACGTCGGCGGCTATGGGGGATTCAGCTCACCCAGCGATCTCACGAGCGTGAGCATGCCGGATTTTGGACGACGTTCGGTCTTGGATGATCCCTTATTGGGCAACGGTGCCGGCAATCCGGCACTGGCCTCCGTCACCCAAACCTTCAAAACGAGCGATCTCAAGACGAGTACCTCTCCGATCTTCGGGGGGAAAGTCGGCTACTTTTTCGATCAACAACAGTTTCCCTGGTTGGGCGTCGAACTCGAAGTCTTCACGACCAAGCCCGACATCGAAGGGCAGGTGGTACAAACCAATCAGGACATTCAGTTCAACCCAGTGAATATTGCCCCGACCGGAAGCTGTACGGATTTCTATCCGACCGCGACCCCCAACTGCCCACAGCTCATCACCAAGACAGGTTCGTTACAGATTCCTGCGAGTTCCTTGCGCGTTTTTACTGCCGCCGCGAATGTGCTCGTCCGTTACCCAGGGCGGTGGATTGAGCCTTACGCTGGAGTCGGAATCGGCGCCTTTTACTTTCGTGGAACAGGCCCGATCGCGGGCGATCAGGTGGTGCCTGGTTTCAACGGGCTGTGGGGCGTGAAGCTGTTCCCCTTCGAGGATTGGGGAGTGTTCGTGGAGGGCAAATACAACCGCGCGACGATCACGAGCCTCGACTCCACCTTTGGAATCAGCGGAACCTACGACGTCTTCCATGTCGTTGTAGGAGCCCTATACCGGTTTTAGAAAGATACTGGAATGATTCGTCAATGGTAGGCCCACATCGCACAGGGACTTTCACTTCTCACTCCAACCAACTTCTCTCCGTGGAGAAACGGGCGCGGGGATGGCTCGCGAATCTCGCCGACCGTCGCTCCACGGATCATCGACGACTCAAGGTTAGGGCCATATTCCGGTTGCATCTGTAGTACCTGTGGCTGTCCGTGAGTAGACTTCCAACGCATCCGATCCCCCAATCGAGACATTTTCTGTCACATCTGTAGCATCCGTAGCTATCCAGGTAGACGCCTTGACAGTGCTTCCGCTACTCTTTTCGCCGGACCCATGAGGTCCCTACTCCGTGTTCGCACGTCGATCTGGTGATGAAAGGATAGGGCTATGAACCGAGGAACGTTGGTTCTCACCGTCGGATTCGTGAGTGCCTGGTTGACCTGGTGGACGCCGGCTCATGCGATGGTCGTAACGCACCTGGAGCTCACCAGCGGTGCCGTCAACTATGACGGGACGTACCATGCCACCATGGATCGATTGCTTGGGCAGGATGGTGTCCTGAAAATGGGACAGTACCAAGCCGTCGGCGACATCGTGCCGTCGATCGAGAAGGCCTGCGAAACCTACTCGCTCTTTACTTCGGGGTTCACCGGAGCCCCGTCTCCCACCGCCCTGCTCTCGGGGACATCGCTTATCGTCGACTTGTCTTCACTGTTCTTCGGTATCGAGCGCGGAAATATGTATCGTTCCTGGAATATCGGTGGGTCGGCGACTGGGCTGTTCAACGCGGACACGAAGGAATTCTTCCTCTCCTGGAACCGACTCTTCGATGGTCCCAAACAAGACGAGAGGCAGGCCACATTTTTCTTGAGCGGCTTGGTGTATTTCGATACGCAGGCTGTGCCGATTCCCGCAGCCGCGTGGTTGTTCGGCAGCGGGTTGGTGGGTATCGTCGCCCTGATACGCCGTCGTCACACGTACTAACGGTTAGGCGCGTATCACCCCTCCCCATTCAATGTTCCCTCTCGCCCCCTGCGTAAACTGACGAGATACTCTTCCCTTGCCTACAGGGGAACCGTTTCCTCTCGGCAATGCAGAATCTGACCGATGTTTCTGAACTTCCCCGATTAGTAGACGGTCTACCCCAAAGCTTGGCAGAACCGGTCGACAGTGCGTTCAAAGAGGAAGAGCGCCGCGGCCAAGGCAGCTCCGCTGGTGCGGCAAGATTCGTTGGTCATTGGGCACTATGTTTCATAGTTTCACGTTTGAGGTTCCAAGTTTCAAGTTTTCGGACAACCAGAAACTCGAACCCTGACACAGGGAACCGTTGGCCGAGATTTCAAACACGTGAAGCGTCTCGCAAGAACGCCGCGGACGGACCAACCTGCTACACCGTTTCCGTCGCGTTGCCAACTCGAACGGCTGATGAACAATACGGTGTCACAAGCACGGGGGAAATGGTGGGCACAGGCAGACGGCTGAAACTCTACTCAACATCATCGTGCTCGGCGGGATCGTGATGATCCCGCCGAGCAATCACATCTGCAATTAGCCTCTTGCCGTCATCTTTCGGCGAGCCATTCCGGCCAGCCCGATGAGGCCCGTGCCGAACAGATACACCGCCGCCGGCACAGGAACAGGTGAGACGTCCCCATTGACGGACATGGAGATATGCATGTTGCGCGCTCCCCGCAACTTGAAATAGGGATCGGTCGATGCGGGATTACTGGGATTGCTGGGGTTTCCGAAGTTTGTTCCATTGCACGAGGTGGACACACCCGTGCACCCGATCGGAGTGCCCTGCTGCACTTCGGTAAAGAGTGATTCCAGATCGGTTTGGCTGGCGCCGCCGATGACCAATGAATAGATGCCAGGCCCCAGGGTGCCGGACCAGGTGATACGATTGTCTTGCACATCGCCGTTGTGGCCGTCCCCGACAGCGAAGCCCGTGAACGTCATCGTGCTCACCTGCCCATTGTTGTTCCCCATCGTGACGTTACCGTCGCTCTGGTAGACGCCCCAGTTGGGACCACCGGCATCCACCACCCCGCCGCCCTCGGGGATGATTTCATCCATGGCGTCGAAGAAGGGCGACCAGGTGGCAAACGCCGGAACATTGTTTAGATGGCCGCCGTCGGGATTCCCGACCGAGGCGCCGACCATAGCCGGGCTCTGCATAGCGGCGATCGTGGCCGCGTTCAATCCGTTCAGGTCGCCCACGCCATCATGAGATCCCGCCGGCACCGTGCCGCTGAACAAAGAAAATCCCGGATTCAACGTGGAGGGTGTGAGACCCAGTCCGGGAACGAAACTGTTTGCCGTTCCGGTCACGGTGATACTGACATTTGATGTTTCGCTGAGACTGAAAAACCGGAACCGGTTGTTATGGCTGTCCGCCATAGTATCGACCGCCCCGGTGCGATTGACCCCGTTGTTGCTCATGCCGGACAGCCAGCCCGCGTTACTGGACACCGTGGGATTGAACCCGTTCCCTCCCACGGTCCCCCATGTATTCGTGCTCTGATCGTAGAGCGAACTACCGTAACCAACGTGCGCCGACGCCGTCCCCGCGACCAGCGCAAGTGCGGCGGCGGAGATGGATCCGAGTATCAAGGCTTTATTCATACGGCTCCTTTCGTGCCATTGAAGTTGTGGAGAGTGACGAACAGATCGTCCTGCAGCACTCTGATACCAAAGGCCGAAATGAGCCTCTACCGCCCTATGCACCTGATGCAACAGATGCGACACAAAATCCTTCGAAGCGCCCCATTGCCCACTGTGGGCTCCATCTCTCGAGTCTGAATTCATGCTACATGTAGAGACATGCCCAAGACCTCCTCCGCGACCATGCTGCGACAGGATCCTACCGATTCCGGGATGACCGCTCGCCGGCCCACGCTCATGCCTTATCTGATCGTCACCGTTACCGGTGCCGCCGTCATGATTCTGGAGTTGCTCGGGACGCGGATCATCGGGCCGTTTTATGGAGTCAGTCTGTATGTCTGGGCCTCACTGATCGCGGTCACGCTGATCGCGCTGGCGCTCGGATATTTCCTCGGTGGCTATCTGGCGGACCGGTTACCGGCGGTGCGCTTGAATCACGTGATGGTGGCCGCCGCCCTCGGAACGGCAGTGATTCCATTCCTGACCAGTCCTGTTCTTCGCCTGACGAATTCCCTCGGCCTCCGGGGTGGCGCATTCGCGAGCGCGTTGCTTCTGTTCACGGTTCCGCTCACAGCCCTCGCCATGGTCGGTCCGTATGTGATCAAGCGCTCGACTCACGATCTTAATGGAGTCGGCACCGTGGCCGGCTCAGTCTATGCCGTCAGCACGGTCGGCAGCGTCGGGGGTACCCTGCTGCTGGGGTTTTTTCTGTTGCCGCTGTTCGGCACCAGGACCATCCTCATGGCCCTCAGTCTCTTGCTGGCCGTCCTTGCCGCGCTGGTTGTCTGGTATGAAGGGTCGGACAGCGTGAGAGACCGCTCACTTACAGCGGCAGCGGTGGTGCTCGCCCTGCTGACGTCCACGGGACTAGCCTCGGCGCCCAAACCGGTGGAAGGGTTTACGGTCCGGTCCGAAGCGGAAAGTCTCTACGGCTGGGTGCGGGTGGTGGACGATGAGCGGCGCGGCTACCGACTGATGCTCTCCGATGCCTCGGTCATCAGCGCGGTCGACAAAAACCTGGATCGGAGCGTTCTCGGCTACCAGCAAGTATTGGGGCTGCTGCCCTTGCTCCGTCCTGATGCCGCACACGCACTGCTGATCGGGCTCGGCGGCGGACACGTCGCCAGGGATCTCCGGTCGCAGGGGATCGTGACCGATACGATCGAAATTGACCCGGCGGTGGCCGACGCCGCACTGAAGTTCTTTTCTTTTCAACCGACAGGCCGATTCCTGGTCGGCGATGCACGGTATGAGATCAAGAACCTCGACCAACGCTATGACATCATTATCCACGACTGTTTCACCGGGGGAACGGAGCCCACTCACCTGCTCGCTCAGGAGATGCTGAGCGAGTTGCACGGCCGTCTGACCGAGAATGGTGTGCTTGCGCTCAACTACGTGGGATTCACGAGCGGCGAAGGATCCGACGCCGTCGCGGCAGTACATCGGACGCTGACGAGTCTGTTCCCTCACGTGCGGGTCTTCGTCACGG
>DIHK01000055.1:0-27193 GCA_002420115.1 Nitrospira sp. UBA5698 | reverse complement strand
TTCATCATCACCGACGACTATAACCCGATGGAAAGCCGCCAGGTGCGCAAGTCCGAAGCGTACCGGAAGCTGTTCTTGGAGCGCATCGCGTTCGAGCTGTTGCTGCGCTGATTATACGTCCCTTTTCGCGCGTGAAGCGTCTCGACCAACGGTTTCAAGTTTCAGGTTTCGAGTTTCTGGTTGTCCGAACACTTGAAACCTTAGACGTAAAACTATCTCTGGAACATCGTGCGTGAAGGGTGACACGGCCAAAGCCTGTGGAGCGTATCTCGTGAAGCGCATTTCGCTCCGGATTCGGACGCTTCACACGGCAGATCGGCGATTACCGCAAAAGCATCGTGAATGATGCGGATTCGTGGGAGATTCCGGTTTACGTGATTCCCCCAGGCTCTGGCTTCCTTCAGCATGTCCCCCTTCGGTGTCTGCCTGAATCATTGCTTTGGTGGAGACTGGTCTATATACTGGTCTACATGGCGATCGAAATATAGGAGAGCCTCATGAAGATCGAGATCGGTTCATACGAAGCGAAAACGAAGCTCCCAGAATTGCTGCGTCAGGTCAAAGCCGGCAAAAGCTTTACCATTACCAATCGCGGGGAAGCAATTGCGGATCTGGTGCCGAGCGCGGGCCTAAGGGCGAAGGACACCGTTGCGGCAGCAGAAAAATTGAAGGCATTTATGCTGACTGACCCGGTGCGTGGAGTCAACATCAAAGCGCTCATCAAGGAGGGGCGCGCGTGAGCTTCGTCCTTGATAATTCGGTGACCATGCGTTGGTTTTTTGGCGACGGCAAGCCGCAAGCACTTGCCTACGCAGGCAGAGTGCTCGATGCGATGCAAGATGTTAAAGCGCTCGTCCCCATGACCTGGGGACTCGAAGTGGCCAACGTCATCGCCAAGGCGGAAGAAAAAGCCCTGGTGACAGAAGCGCGGAGCGGGGCATTTCTTGAGATGCTGGAAGATGTCGATATTGAGGTAGACGCAGCCACATTCGCACACGCGCTGTCCGACACCCTTCAGCTGGCAAGGCGATACAAGCTCTCCGCATACGATGCCTCGTACCTCGAGCTGGCCTTACGAACAGGCCTACCGCTGGCCACGCTCGACGAAGATTTGCAGAAGGCTGCAAAGAAAGCAGGCGTGAAAAAGTTTGCGTAAGGAAACCACGGTGCCGGCATCCATCGATGTCGAGACGAGGCCTTACGGGGGGACATTCCGGCTTGCGTGTCGCGTGATGCCATCAGTCTCCCACAACAATTCAGCATGTCCCCTTTTCCATTCTTGGATGCGCCGGTGGACCTTTGCCGAATCACGTTTGAACAGTATCGCAAGCCCACCCGCCACGAACAGTTCCTCGGCGAGATGAATTGCGTCGTGCCCTGGACGGACATAGTCGCCATGAGCGAGCCGGTCCCCGGTTCCCCGCCGACACCGCTTGTGTCATCCCCAGCGACTCACATCCAATGAAGAGCCGCCACGCGCGAAAGGCTGTGGCCTCCGGGAAACGCTTCCTCGAACGGATCGCCTTCGAGCTGTGACTGCGTCGACTCGCAATGCATGAACACCTGGCACACTACTCAGCCAAGACCTCGCAACACCCGCATTATAGTGGTTCAGTTTTCATCATTTGTGTTGCAGGCATGGGTACTGATCTGTAGCTCTCCTCCGTACGGATTGGTATGGTCGGGTCCATGAAGCATCAGTATGCCTATGGAAAACCTGCATTCATCGAGTGGCTTCGATACTGAGCGTAACGCGCGGCTCTTGGCCGGAAAGGATACAACGATGAAGAAACACGCGTCGCGGACAATGACATCGGGACTGACCATTATGTTCTTACTGTCGGCGCTCTGCCTCTTTTCGGGACAATCGGACGCGGCGACCGTCACAGAACTCGACTTCACGGGAGGATCGGTGGCGTTGAAAAACAGCAGCGGCGGCACCATCTTATCCGGCAATTTCACGACGAACGGACACATCGTGATGGGGCAATACCAACCCTTGCCTGACATCATCGCCCCCGTTCCGCTAGGACCCTATACCTTTTCCCTGTTCACCGGCGGACCGAACCCGGTTCCCACCAGCAGCACGAGCGGATCAACCATCACGGCTGACCTGACGGCGTTGGGTGCGAGATTGACGGGGCCGCTCTTGCCGTCCAGCGGCGTAGCGCTCAACATCGGTGGCAACGCAACCGGGGCCTTCAACGATACGACGGATACCTTCACCGGCTTGAGTTGGACTCGCAGCTTGAGCGGGCTCGCAGGCCTGCCGACAGGATGGAATCGGTTCTCACTCCAGTTCACATTGAACGGGACCGCCCAACTGGCTGCCGTGCCGTTGCCGGCTGCCGCGCTGTTGTTCGGTTCCGGATTAGCGGGACTATTGGCGTCGCGCCTCAAGAGGCGGGCTGCCTGAGCCTGACCTGAACCAAGCAGGTCGCACTCTATAGCACTCTGTACGTGAGTATCGAGACGGCAGCGACGAACGATGAGACCTGACACCCCCTCCCCCTAAAAAGGGAAGAAGTCAGGTGGATCGCGAACCCCACTGGAGCTCCGGACCGGCTCCAGTGGGGTTCGTGCGTTGAGGGAGTATTCATCGGATTCTACGTACTACCAATCGTCGAGCAGTTCGTCGTAGCGAGCATCATGGAAGCATGCCCCTGCGATACCCACGAAAGGCAGCGTGACGAGGAAGACGATCGACACAAAGATGGTTCGTATCAATTCCGACATGTGAATTCCCACCTGGTGATCGCCCGTCTTAGCGGAGACAGGAGTTATCACCCTACAACAGCTCTCCAGGAATTTTCAACATGGGTGCCGCCACACGGAGGAGTATGCACGCATAATTTACCGAATCTTGATCTAATGCACTCATTCCGGTCACAGCCACAAAGCACAGCTTCGGTAGACTACGGCATCCCGAATGCGCAGAGACATCAGCCCCATCTATCCATACACTTTATGAAGAACTTCTGCCCTCTGCCCGCCGCCGCCTGGTTGTTCGGCAACGGAGTGGTAAGTCTTGTCGCGTGGGCAGGGAGACACACATCGGACCTATCCTACATACCTCATCCCTCGATGCGGGCTAAGCAATGCGGCTTGGCTCGCCTCCTGGCTCAATATCGATAACTTACTCTCAAGCGAGTCTCGATCATGGTCTCATCCGACCGAGAGTCCCCGGCATGACCACCACGCAGATTCCGGGTCAGGCCACAATGGCTGTTCGACCACGACGCCCGTTTCCCCGACGACTCTTCGACGATCTTTCTCGATCGGAACACCTCGCCGTCCTCGAACTCCTCCATATGGCGATGCATGCGGACCAGGCTGAGCAAGTGCGCGGTCTGTTCCTACAATTTCAAGAATGCTTTTCCTTCACCAGCGGGATGGGTGGGCTCATCCGCCTTGGCCCAAACCGAACCTTTGACCGATTCCACTCTGTCGTCAACGTCGGATACCCGGATGACTGGCTGAAGTTGTATTGCCACCATGGCTGGGCTGAGCGCGATCCAATACTCAAGACCACGTTGAGAACACCACGCACATATCATTGGCGAGAAGTCTGTCAAAGACTGGCGTCTAAGCAGGAGCGAGACCTTGTCACCGTTGCGCGCCGCTTTGGCCTCCATGATGGCATTACCACGGGTTCCGTCGACCAGGACAATCGACTCCTCGCCTTTTGTTCATTCGCCACCGATCAGGAGCTTGACGCAAAGCGGTTTATCCCCTTGGTACAGTATCTGGGCTATTACATGCTCCAGGCGGTTCGGCGAACCGCACCTCCGATCGCTCCGCCTATCTATCGTTCGATTCAGACCCTGTCGTCGCGGGAACTGACCGTCCTATTGTGGATAACAACCGGAAAAACGAATCGGGAGATCGGTACGATTCTCGGCGTGCGTGAACGGACAATCCGGTTCCATGTCGAGAATATCTTTGCCAAACTCGACGTCATGTCCCGGGCCCAAGCAATAGCGGTCGCCTTGGAGGAAGGCCTGCCCGATCTTGGTGGCATTGCCGCCGTCAAATAGTCGCCCTTCTGCCGATATGAGCAACGATTCGTTGTCTTCGTCGCAACGGGTGCCTCATCAGCAGCACCACGATCGTTGCCCACGAAGAACTTGGAGTACGAGTATTCATACTTCAAGCGGTCGAGCCCATGTCCGTTCACACTGACGCTCGAAACCCATTCCCCCCTCTCACCGCACATCTTTTCACCATATCTGGTGCAGTGATCAGCGCCGGCCGGTAGTCCGTCACGCCCGCCCCATGTTTTCATACTGCCTGTCACACACCTAACTAGTCTTATTTTGAGGAATCACTTGCTGGTCGGAACGATACGACATGGAAGAAGAACAGGAGTCAAAGGAGGACGAACGATGGAGACTCTGACGAACAAGAAACGAGCATGTATCATGATCGTGGACCATGATTTGGAATATGGCATCAAACTCGCGGATTGGCTCGCAGCGCACGGCTATCAGGCAGTGCTCGTCCGATCGATGGAGACGGCAATCGATGAATGTCGTGACCTCCGACCCCACGCCGTGTTCATCGGACTCAATTTCTCCGAGCCGGTTGCCACCCTCAGCCTGAGAAGATTGTTCCGAACGATCAAGGCCACCTCACCTCATGTGCCGGTCGTCACGATGGGCGCCCAGTCCGGCGGTGATCAGGAGGACATCCCGAACAGTGGCTCCCTTCGTCACCTTCATCTTCCCATCAAGCTCCTCGAATTTACGTATATCGGCCGATTGCTTCGCTCAGAACTCAATGCGGCGACCGCGTCACCGCATTCACCAGGTACAGAGCCGAAACATCCCGCCGTCCGAACTCTCGAGCATCGCATGCAGACACGCACGATCCATCAGGAGGTAGCAACATGGATCGCGTAACCTGTCGGCGCTGTCAAGGTATCATGCACCCGATCGACCCGCTTGATCCGCTGGATCTCATCCAGGGTGTCCCGCTTGAAGACATTCGCGCCTGGCGCTGCGTGACCTGTGGTGAACTGATCGACCCGGTGATCATGCTGAATCGGAATCGCCCCAGACCACACCGAGTCCGTCGACGAGAATCAACGCCGCGCCAACCGGTGTTCAAGGATCCGGAGTGGGAATGGCCGGTATGGAGATAGTTGCATCGTTCGTTATTCGTGAAGCGTGAAGCGCATCGGCCAACGGTTTCATCTTTCATGTTTCAGGTTTGAGGTTCTTGGGTTCCGCACAACTTGAAACGTTAAACTTGAAACCTGAAACTCAGGATCAGATCCGATCAGCCAGAGCCATTTTCCATCACATCTGGTGCACCTGTAGCAGTCGCGTCTGGTGTCCCATTTCTCGCCCCTGCTACCATTTCTCTCGTCCTTCAGGAATCACCCTTGAGGCACATTGTCAAAGGAGTTGTTGGTATGAAGCGTCTCTTATTCTCCACTGCGGTTGTGTCACTCATCCTCTGCAGCCAGGCTCAGGCCTTCTTCGAGGAAGAAGGCCGCTGCCAGAAACGGGACCTCCGAGGAAACTGGGTCTCGTATCAAAACGAAGTCCTGAAGAATCCGCACACCGGGGTGTGCAAGTTTTCGATTGAGAATGGAAAAGCCGAAGGCACTTGCGACTTTTCGTTGACCGACCCCCAAGGCAACCGACTCACCGGTCTGAAATTTTCCGGCGAGGCAACCGTGAAGGAAGATTGCTCCGCACAAGTGACGATGGACTTCACGCCACTTCCGTTCAAGTCCACGTTCGATCTCCAATTGCACCGGAACAAGAAGTCCTTCGTAGGCCGCTGGGAAAACACCTTCGGCGCGCTCGGCACCGCGAGCGGGGTGAAACAGTAGGCCTCATCAAGCACTCACTGGAGAGGGGCTTGGAGCCGATGGCACCAAGCCCCTTTTGCGTACGTTTTTTAGGAGGCCGCAACGCTGGAGGAATTATGACAGGCATACGGCTATCAATCAGTCTTAGCGTCGTGTCGATTCTGTGTTCATCCACCCTTTACGCATTGACCGGTGACGGCACGATTCCGCGTGTGCTCAATCCACCAGCAACCAGTGACTTAACCAATCTGCCGGGCGACCTCCGCGCCGTGCCGGTGCCAGGTCCCAGCGATCAGGATCTGGCGGAGTACGTGAGGGATAAGCAAATGGCGATCGCCTTGGGCAAGGCCTTCTTCTGGGACATGCAGATCGGGAGCGACGGGGTACAGGCCTGTGCGAGCTGCCACTTTCGCGCCGGCGCAGACCCCCGCTCGAAGAATCAACTCTCGCCTGGTCTCAAACATGTGCCTCAGCAGGACCTGACGTTCAAAACGGGCGGGCCGAACTATCAACTGACCGCATCAGACTTTCCGCTCACTCGTCAGGCCATCGCAGGACAGCGAGGCGCGCTCGATCAAGGCTCCGACAGTAATGACGTCGTCAGCTCCCAAGGCGTCCCGTTTCTGGATCGAGGCCCGGACCCGTTGGGGTACCAAGTCGGCCGGCTCAAAACTCGTCGAGTCGAGCCGCGCAACACACCGACTGTCATCAATGCCGTGTTCTATCACCGCCAATTCTGGGACGGCCGCGGGGAGAATCTCTTCAACGGTGTGAATCCACTGGGTGCCCGAGACCCGGAGGCTCGTGTGATGGCGTCGGTAGGCGGCAGCTTAATCGAAGTTCCAGTGGCGCTGGTGAACTCCAGCCTCGCGTCGCAGGCCGTGGGGCCTATCGTCAGCGAGATTGAGATGGCTGAGCCTGGCCGCACCGCGCAAGACATCGCGCGCGATCTGCGCAAGGGCAAACGCAGCCGACAACTCGGCAGACGCGTCCACGGCTCCCGCCCGCTTCAGCAACAACTGGTCGACCCATCGGACAGCGTCTTGGGGCCGCTCAGCCGTTACCCTGAGCGAGGCCTTCGCGTGAAGTCGTATAACGAGATGATTCGCGCGGCCTTCCAGGAGAAGTACTGGCAAAGCGACTTATTCATTCAGGTGGCCGAGGACGGGACCGTGTCGATCACTGATCGCCGCGACAGGAATCGACAAACCGACGAATATCGGTTGATTGAGTACAACTTCGGGCTTTTCTTCGGACTATCCGTGCAACTGTACGAAGCCACTCTCGTCTCCGACGATACGCCCTGGGACCGATTCCGCCGAGAGCATCCGAGTCCCTCCGATGCGGCACTCAATCCCTGGAACAATACTAATCCCACCCATATCAGTCGATTCGCGCTCTTCGGCGCGCACCTGTTCAACGACCGGACCAGAGGGCCCAATAATCTCCGCTGCAGCAACTGCCACGAGAGCGCCGAACTCACCGATGCGTCGGTCCGTCGCATCAACCTGACGGCCAACGGCCCGGTGCGTAACCGCGACGGCAATATCATCGATAAGGGTTTTAACAACATCGGGGTGAGGCCGACGGAAGACGACCTAGGCGTTGGTGCGAGCGATGCCTTTGGTCCGTTGTCACACAGCAAGCGCCTCTTCCCCGGCTCGCCGCCTTCGAGCTTCGACGGAGCGGCCGTGACGAAGGGCTTCGGTCTGGAGGGCGCATTCAAAGTGCCTTCGCTGCGCAACGTCGCGCTGACCGCTCCCTACTTCCATAACGGCGACACCCATTCGCTCCGCGAAGCCGTGTTGTTCTACAGCCGCGGAGGCAATGTTGCGCCGATCACGCAACGGGATGGCACACCGATCGAGCCGCTTGGCATCGCCAACATGACTTCTGATGAGGTTGATGCCGTTGTGGCCTGGCTCGAAACGCTGACGGATGAGCGGGTTCGCATCGCCGCCGCGCCGTTCGATCACCCGCAATTATTCGTGCCGAACGGCCATCCGGGTGATCACCGTCAAGTCGAGCGAGACAAACAAAGCTTCGCAAAGGACGACCTGCTGGAAATCCCGATGACGGGCGCGGCCGGTGGTCCGCCGCTACCGGGATTTCTTGAGGGCGTGTTCGGACCGCATTAAGGATGAGTGAGAGGAAGGTTTTCTGAATTATTATCGGAGGCTGATGCGCCCGTCGCAGAAATTGCTAGTCCACCCAGATGACGGTGAATCCCAATACATGAGCAGCGTCACGCTGCTTCATGTCGCCGGTAATAAAGGGAATCGTTAGTCTCGACTCAGACTGAAATATCATCGCTGATGCCAAATGTATCGCATCAAGCGTTCGCACATTCGTTTACTGAACCAGTTCTTCGGCTTGCAGGAGAACTGGTTCAGCCGCCTCTACTAGTTCCCAATAATCCCGGTCTTTGCGCAGCCGTGATTGGATAGCAAGGAAATCCCGGTGCGCGAGGTCGCCGGATGCCCGGCGTCGGCTGAGCGCCGACATGGCCTCGACCGGGAGAATCGAGGACGAAAGAAACCGAAACCGCTGCAAGAGACGACCGGTGGCGATGGAGCCGGCCTCCTTGATATACCGCTTTACCAGCACGCTGGTATCAAAATAGGCCCACTGACGAGAAGTCACCGCTCTTCTCTGTCCTTCATAACGGTGTGGGAGACCGACACACCGCGGATGGATCGAGCACTCCATGGGGGAAGTACCTGGCGTTTCGATGCCGCGCGTAAGAGCCCGACACGTTCCAGCCTTCGCACGGTCGCGTGTGCATCCCCGGGTTCCTCAATCAACTTCACAACGGCCAGCGGCTTCCCACGTTCGGTCAAGAGCACTTCCTTGCCTTGTTTGACGGCTTTCATCAATCGAGAAAACTGCTGATTCGCTTCGCGTAACCCCATCTACATAAGAATCCCCCATCATGTAGTGACATACCTACAAAAATATAACCATAAGATATTTATCCATCACAATCTTCCTATCAGGTCAGATCGTGTTACTCGCAGCTCGTCTGTCTGAGCCGACACGTCTCATCCATCTCGCTCCTCACGCCGGTCCCGCGCCAAACATTTTGTCACATCCGTTGCACACACCGGTTCCCATCAGTAGAGCGCCTAGTATCCCCCTCGTACAATCCCTCACTGCGAAGTCCGGTTCTAATACGTATTTCTTCTTCAATCACACTCAGGAGGTATGTTCATGCGAACTCGTTCATGTGTCATAGTGCTCACAGCGCTGGTTCTCTCCGTCCCGTCCATCGGGGCTGCGAATACGGTCTACATTGGTGACCCCACGACCGGCGGCGTGCGATATCACCTCACGTACGATATGGATAGCCCCGGCACCGCATCCGCCCAGACCGGTCAGGCGCTGACGGTCCAAGGCACCACCAGTGCTCATACGGACAGCGGCGGTAACGGGCTCGTCGATACGATCGCCTCGAAATCGTTTCACGATCTTGGCAACCTCGCAACAGGGATTTATCCGGGTACCTATGGGTGGGCCCATACCTCTCGCTGGAGCGTGATCGACCTAAACGGCTTGTACGATGCGGGCCATACGAACGTGCAACTCACCGTCACTCTTCAAGATTCCAACGGGACCGGTCTCATCCCTGGCGTGACGGTCTGGCAGGGCAAGGAAGACTTGGGGAACTATTCCTCCCGCTATGTGAACGGCATCGATTCCACCAACTGGGACCAGTGGAACGGCGGTGGCCTCTGCGCACCGGCGGGAACCTGCTCCTACTACCCTACGTTGGCCCAGGCTGGGCTTGGCGGCAATGTATGGGCGGCTGCCGACAGCCAAACCAGTCCGACCGGAACGGCGACGGTCAGCTTGAATACCATTTTGACTGCAGGCAACAATAACTACTTCACCTTCGTCATGGGCGGCAATGCCCCACTGAGCAGCACCGGCGCTGCGAGAAACTTTCAGGCAACGGTGTCGGTCGCCCCGGTGCCGGTTCCCGCTGCCATCTATCTGTTCGGCAGCGGCCTCATCGGCCTCGCCGGACTCGCACGACGCAAGTTCTCGGCCTGAGTGTTACGGAGCGGAGAGTCGTTCAGATCAGTCTGGATGGCTCTCCGCTCTCTGCATTGAGCGACATTCCAGCACTAGACTTCGTCAACGCTGAAAATACTGTAACCTAACCTCAAGGGCGCGCTGCCCATTGAAACAACCGGCCAAGATGGCCAGGAGCACCCATATGAGCTTTTTTTCACACCGAACAATGGCTTTGTCGATAGCAGTACTAGTGTTGCTGAGTGCAACAGCCTCCCATGCGTCGCTTCTCGTACCGGCGGGCAATCCTCTGGTGGTGAACGACACCGACCTCGATGTCGCGTGGACGCAAGATGCCAACCTCTTCAGGACCCAAGCCGCCGCCAATCCCAACCTGGTCACGTCCATCATAAACATCACACCCAATGTGACAGACGGTTTAGGTACCCACACCATGGTAGCCGGCGACTTCAATACCGGCACGGGTACCATGAACTGGTGGGGTGCAACTGCCTGGGTGAATTACCTGAACAGCATCAGCTATGCGGGCGAGACCGATTGGCGTTTGCCGATCATAGGCCCGGTCAATGGGAGCACCCTCAATCCCAATGTGTCGTTTGACGGCACTACCGACCGTGGATTCAACACCGCAGCCGTCAACGGGACGGCCAGCGAACTGGCGCATCTGTTTTATCACGAGCTGGGCAACCTGGCTCAGTTCAACACCGCAGGCGTCGCTCAGACTGGATTCGGCGTGACCAACGCCGGACCGTTTGCGAATTTAGAAAATAGTGGCTACTGGTCCGGTACGGAGGCCGGTACGGAGTACCCGCAGGGTGCAAACTTCGCCTGGATCTTCGGAACCGCTAACGGTGGCCAGGGCGCCGGCCCCAAGGCTAACCAGGACGGACTTTTTCCCTTCTTCGGCTGGGCGGTGAGTCCCGGACAAGTGGCCCCCGTACCGGTGCCTGCTGCGGTCTACTTGTTCGGCAGCGGGCTGATCGGCCTCGCCGGACTCGCTCGACGCCGCATGAAGGCCTAGCCCAGCAGCACCATTGCAGACCCACGCGTCAGCCCAACTTCCTCACGACCTTGTCCACCGTCGCTTCCTGGCGACGGTGGACGACGAGCCCCATCCCAGGACCAGGAAGCTTTCCGCCCCCCCACTTCCACTCAGGCGTTTGGTTCTTGGCCTGATCAGCGCCTCTGAAGATATTTTTCGTCACATTTGTAGCAAGGACTTGGTTTGGTCGGTAGCTCAGGAAGTCTTGCTTTGCTATTGGTAACCCTTATGAGGGCCGGCTCTCACAAGCTGTTCTTTTTCACAATCCTCATTAACCAAGGAGTGCCTGTATGAAGTTACTCAGTATCACAAAGCGGTCTTCCTATCTGACCCTCGCCGCAGTAGGTCTGTGGCTGGCCGGAGCGACTTCGGCTCACGCCCACATCAACTTCGGATTAACGCCCGATACAACCGGTCTCACCTATGAGTTTAAGGGGGCTACCAATCATGGCGGGGCCGGCAGTATTTCTGGCAGCGTTGGCGCGAAGAGCTGGGGTGAGCCAAACAACCCGGTTGGCGCGAAGGGGTGGACACATACCAGCAACTGGGTGCAGTTGGATCTCAGTCAGATGCACGTGCCGGGTGTGCTGACTATTACGATGGACCGAGGCACGACCGGGTCTCTGTTTCCGGCCTTCAGTCTCTATTCAGGCTGGGAAAACAATACCCCCGATACAAACAATCACACGTTCAACAATACAGGGGCGATTAGCTGGGCCGATGACCTCACCTACATCGGTCACGTCGCCAACGCCGGCGGACAGAATGGTACCGCCAACGGAACAGGCTTGACGTCGGTCTCCCAGCAATTCTATCTCAATCCTGGGCTCTACAGCATCGCGCTCGGAGGAAATCCTGCGTTCTCACTGGGGCAAACTGGCATCCATGCGTTCAATGCCACGTTTGATGTCGCAGCAGTGCCGGTCCCGGCCGCCGTTTGGCTCTTCGGCAGCGGACTCGCCGGACTCGTCGGACTCGCACGCCGCTGCATGACGGCCTAATGCGGAATCGGAGACTCTGACCTCAACAGAATCTCGGTTTCCGTCCTCTCTTGTCCACCGTCGCCGAACGGCGACGGTGGGTTCCCATATGTCATCTGCACAATTCCGATTCATCTATTCCCTCGTCACTCCTCCAGGCTCGCCCCCCTTCCCGGCAGTATTTCCTTTCACATCCGTAGCAACGACGAGCTTCAATCGGTAGATCGCCCAGTTTCGCTCTGGTACGTTTTGCCGATATAAGGGGACTCTTCAATGCTTCCACATGTTCATATTCTAGCTAGAGGAACAGCTGCTATGACGGTGCTACGCATGGTCGGTGCGACATGTCTTGCTCTTTTCATCGGAATCCCTTCGGTCTCTGAGCCGGTTCACGCAGCCGTCATCGATCTGACGCAGATCGATTTCGAATACGACAGCTCGGCTTGGACGTTGGGCTGGAAATTCTCTGTCACAGCCCCGACCTCGATTGAAGCACTGGGCGTATACGATTCCAATCAAGACGGGCTCGCCGGACCCGCTCAGGTTGCCTTGTGGCTTGCCTCAGGCGGAGCACCACTCGTTCAAACTACGGTCGCAGCCGGAACTGATGCCTCATTGGACGGATATTTCCGGTTTGCGCCGGTGAACAGCACCATACTCACTCCGGGCGTTGAATACGTCGTAGGAGCGCATCTGGACAGCGATCTGGCTACGGCTCTTTTCGCTGGAAACGGTACCGTCGATCCTCGTGTCTCCGTGATCGACGTCCGGTATTCCTCGTTCGGCAGCGGCTTCGGATTTCCGGATCAGACGGATCCCGGTACGGACGGCGCCGCGTTCTTGGGCGGAAATTTCCAACTGACATCCGTCCCCTTGCCCGCCGCCGCCTGGCTGTTTGGGAGCGGACTCGTAGGATTGGCTGGATTGGCGCGGCGGCGACTGAAAGCGTGAAGCGTATTGGTCAATGGTTTCCAGTTTCATGTTTCAGGTTTGAAAGTCCTGGTTGCTGTACAACCCGAAACGTTGAACTTGAAACCTGAAACTCAGGATCGGAGGAACGAGATGCGCTTCCCGAGCGACGAACGACGAGAGAGGAGTTACGACAATGCATAGATTCTATTCGCGGGTTGGTATCAGTGTGGTCATCAGCATACTCACAGCGAGCGGTTCGGTCTTTTCCCAAGTCGCCGACCCGCCCCGCCCTCCGTCGCTTAAGACCGTGCCGGTGCCGGAGCCGACGAACCTTTCTGACTTTGTCAGCGATCGCCAAGCTGCCGTCCGCCTGGGCAAGGCCTTGTTCTGGGAGATGCAGGTCGGCAGCGACGGCGTCACCGCCTGCGCCAGTTGTCATTTCAGTTCAGGGATGGCCGACACTCGATCGAAAAATCAGCTCTCACCCGGCTTGAAACGTATCACCACGACCGGCGCACCAAATCCAGACACCACATTCCATAGAAATCTTGGTCCGGTGGGACAAGTGACCGGATCCGATTTTCCATTCTTCCCTGCAAGTAACGACGTGCTCTCGTCACAGGGCGTCCGTAACTCCGTCTTCCTCGGCGTCGGAAACGGTCCGGCCGATCGTGTACGCCAAGAACCAGACCCTGACGGATTTCGGGTCGGATCGACGAACATCCGCCGTGTGGAACCGCGCAATACGCCGACCGTTGTTAACGCCGTATTTAATCACCGCCAATTCTGGGATGGCCGCGCCGACAATGTGTTCAACGGGGTGAATGAAATGGGAGATCGGGATCCGAATGCCCGCATCTTCCGCGCGGATAATCCCACCACTCCGGTGGCCGTTCAAGTACGGTTGGAGGACTCCAGCCTGGCTTCGCAAGCGGTCGTCCCACCGGTGAGCGGAGATGAAATGTCCGCCAGGGGCCGCACCATGCGCGACATCGGCAAGAAATTCGCCCGCTACCAGATTCCCGGCCAGCCGGTCTCCAACCTCCGTCCTCTGGCACTCCAGCTTGTCCATCCGGAGGACAGCGTACTCGGGTCCCTGAGCCGGTGGCCACAGAAAGGGCTGCACGCAACCGGATATCCAGAACTGATTCAGGCGGCTTTTCACCGCCAGTGGTGGGACTCATCCAAACTGATTCGGGTGGGAACCGACGGGACACCCACCGTGATCGATCCGCCTACAGGGGCGCTCGCAGCAAACGAGTATTCGCTGATGCAATACAACTTTGCGCTCTTCTTCGGCTTGGCCATCCAGATGTATGAATCGACCCTCGTCGCCGATCATTCGCCCTACGACCAGTTCATGGATGGGAATCCGAACGCCATCAGCCCACAGGCGATCTTGGGCGTCGATTTGTTCCGCAGCCAGACCCGTGGCCAATGCATCACCTGCCATGAAGGCGCCGAACTGACGGGCGCCTCGGTTCGCCAGGTCCGGGCGAGCCCAACCCGCATTCGTGACGGCCAAGCCATGGACCGAGGTTTCAACAATATCGGCGTGTTGGAAACGCTCCAAGATCTCAGTCTGGGCGCGAAGGATGACCTTGGGAATTGGCTGTCCACCGTCAAGCGACTCACCCCGCCACCGCCGGAACCGATCGTCGTGGATGGGGCCTTCAAAGTGCCCGGCCTCAGGAATGTTGAGCTGACGGCGCCCTATTTTCACAACGGCGGCCAGGTGGACCTGCCTGCCGTCATCGAATTCTACGATCGAGCCGGAGATGCCCATGAAGGGATGGTGACGCTCGACGGCACCCAGATCGAGCTGATGTCCATCATCGGATTCACGCCGGAAGAAAAGGCGGCGATGTTGGCGTTTCTCCTGTCGCTCACCGACGAACGGGTGCGCTTTCAGCAGGCGCCGTTCGATCACCCACAATTGTTCATTCCGAACGGACCTGGGTTGCCGCGCGCAATTATGCCCGGTGAACAGCTGATGGAAATTCCGGCGGTCGGCCGCTTCGGCGGTGCGCCGCAGAAAAAGTTCTTGGAGCCATAACTAAGCGCGCACGCACGATGCACCACCATTGAACCATACGGGCCGTCGCCGATGAGTCGGCGACGGCCCTGAACATTGATCTCACTCCTAATACTGCCAATCACATTAGCCACCCACTTTCTGTTGCAGCCAGTGCGTTCATCAGCATCAATCAGTAGCTGTGCATGATGCACCTCGGTACAAATTGCCAGTGAGAAGTGCCCGTCTTTGCGCCAACTCGCCAAGGGTCGCAAGTCAGCTTTTCTCTGATGGACAGACGTTTCGCAAATATTGTTCTTCATTTCAATCGAAGGGACACACCATGTGTAACAGAACTCCGCTGCTCACGGTCGCATTGTTGTTTGCCGTAGGCATCCTTCCGATCAACTCACAGGCCAGCTTGATCAACGTCGGCAATGGATTGATCTATGATAACGTTTCAGATGTGACCTGGATCTCCAATGGGCTGACCTTTACCAACGACATCGCAGCGACCACAGCCAACCCGACCGCAAACCCCTATACGGGACCGCTCCTTGGCACGGTCGTGACGCCCTCGTTGGGCGCTCCTCATACGATTGCCGCTAACGACCTCAGCTACGAGGCCTCGCTTGGCCGTTGGGTAGGCAGTTGGTGGGCGGCGACCGCCTGGGCTGACAGCTTCACATCTCAACATGGACCCCAAACAGTTTCCGATTGGCGATTACCCACCACCTCGGAGGCCCAGGGCTTGATTACACAACTGAATCAACTCGGCACCGGTCGGGTAGGTACAGCCCCGCCGTTCGAATTCATTCCCCCCTTCTTCTGGACATCGGATCAGACCAGTGGGACAAACGTCAACTTTGCCAACATGCTTTCCGGAACGATCGCCAACAGAACCCTCTTCGATGCTGTGGCCGGACGCCCTGCCTACAGCAACGTGTTGATCGTGGCGCCAGGAAACGTCGCACCCGTCCCCCTGCCTGCTGCGGTCTGGCTGTTCGGCAGCGGCGCGGCGGGACTGATCGGACTGACACGACGGCGTGCGCGCGCCTGCGACGAATGACCTTTTGAGCACCCAAGATCACGTACCTTAATTTTCACAACAGAGGAGACCAATGATGAAGCCCTCGACTCCCGCATCGCTCATGATTTCCGCCCTGGTCCTGTTCTCGCCCTCTATTGCGCCCGCCGCTACCGTGACCAGCGGCGCGTTCACGATGAATCTTGATCGTAATGCCTTGGCTCAAATGGTCCTCAACCCTACCGGCACACCGCCGACGCTGTACTTGGAAGAGTTTTGGAATGCATCTGCCTCGGCATCGTTGACCTCCACACAGATCAATACGGCCGGAGTCGCGGACCTCGTCCCCGGCACCGGTGAGATTCCCGCGGCCGGCCTCGTCTACGACGTTACCGGCGCGACGGTCACGAATCCGGCCGGCCGGGCTATTCAAGCGACCAATTTTACCTACGATCCGAATGATTTGACCGGCACGGCCAGCGGCCAGATCGGGCTGGGCGGCGTGATGCGGTTTCTCGGTAACTTCCCCGGCATTTTCGTCACCGGAGATTATGCCTTGAGATACGATGCGACGCGGGTCGACAATCCAGCGGATGGATCAGGTTGGTACTTGTTGAACAACTATGGATTTCCCATTCCTGTCCTCGAACTGACCGACGTGACGGCCAGCAGCAATCCCTTCTCCCTCACCCTCTCGGGCAATTTGAAATGGAGCCCTGAAGTCACCTCCGCGTTCTTCGCCCCAAGCGATCTCGGGACAACGGTCGGCACCTTTGCCTTTGCTTCACCCGTCCCAGTGCCGGCTGCCGCCTGGCTGTTCGGAAGTGGGCTGATCGGGCTGGCCGGTGTGGCCCGCCGACGAGGACTTTGGAGGGCATAACTTATGGTACAGTTCCGTCGATTCTTGATCGCGTTGCTGTCCGCCGCTGCTCTCTTCCAGGGAGCGGCGGTCGACGCGGCGGTCGACGCGGCGTACGTCCCGCTTACCTCAGTGCTGATCGGCAACCCAGGCAACGTGGCCGACCCACTGACCGGCCGCGGCGCCGTTACGTATCCCTATTACATCACGTCAACCGAAGTCACGAACGCGCACTATGCCGCCTTCCTGAATGTGGTCGATCCCAACGGTGTGAATCCTCACGATCTGTATAATCCCAACATGACCAATGCGACCGGCTTCGCCGTGGTCAAGGGCGGGATCAACTTCGACCCGACTGCCTCGCCGGGCACGATGTATAACCCCAAACCCAATTATGGAGATAAGCCCGTCAACTATGTGAGCTTCCACGACGCGGCACGATATGCCAATTGGGTGATGACCGGCAACACAGAAAGCGGCTTCTACACCTTCGCCGACACGAATACCCTGGTGAGCCAGGGTGTGCATGGACCTGGTCAGCACAACGGCATGAACTGGGTCGCCCTTTCCAGCCACGACGAATGGTATAAGGCGGCGTTCCACAAGAACGACGGGCCGACCGCCAACTACTATCTTTATCCGACAAGCAGCGATGCCGTGCCGACCATCGCCACCGCTACTCCCTCTGGAGACATCGCCAACTCCGGCGAGAACGTCGCCAATTACAACTTCGGCGCAAATTGGGACGGAACTGGTACGCTGGGTCATGTGACGACGGTGGGCAGCGCCGGATCCGAGAGTGCCAGCCCCTATGGCACGTTTGATCAAGGCGGCAATGTGATGGAGTGGATCGATGAATCGACGAGCTCGAATCGTGTGATGCGCGGAGGCTCTCTCTGGCTCGGAGCGGAGACGTTGCGCCCCACCTACAGCAGCTTTTTCAATCCGCTCGTCGGAGGCAGTAGCCTCGGTTTTCGCCTCACCGGCCTTGGACCGATCACGGTCGTGCCGGTCCCCGCCGCAGCCTGGCTGTTTGGGAGTTCCTTAGTGGGATTGATCGGGTTGGTGCGACGGCACAAGACCCTCGCCTTTTGAATTGTCGCTGTAGGCGACGGACGGCGTGAGTCCTCCGAAACGGAGGGCTCACGCTCCGGAGCTTCGCCACACACCATCACGATCTCATCGTGGAAGCCGTGCCCTCCACCCTATGAATTGCCGTTAACGCGGTGGCCTCATGTGTCTTGCCCCTTCGCTTGCTCCGGCCTCGCCAAACGGGTTGTATGGACTCGTTTCCTGTCATGGAGACACTGCGATCGCCTGGTGCCGACGGCGATTCGCATCCTCGTGCATATGCCATAGAGTTTCAGGCAACTGCCAGGCTGATTTTGTGTCAACCAGTGCAGATAGCGGCATCGGTGAGTAGATTGCCTCGCCACGGTTTTGGTAGAAGTGGAATACATCACGGAGTGCATGGTCGCCACGGATTGCTAAGGAGTCGATCGATGACGAGCCTCGTACTATTCTCACGGCTACTGCGTTGGCGGAAGGGCTCACCGGCATGCTCGCGTCAGGCAGATAACTTCATGGCACTGAGCGGCAGTGCCGTAATGTTTTTGGTCAGCGGCAACACCATCACGGCGTCTCCTGTTCCCCTCCCCGCCGCAGTCCGGCTGCTCAGCGGCGGCATGAGATCACTCGGCTTTGCTCGTCGGCGAAGAACCATCGTCTCCTAATTTCACCAATAGGCTGCCGATGCGTTGAGCGCCTTGAGAAGGAGGACTCATCTATCGATCGTGCCCCGCCGTAAGGCCCGGTACGGTTTGAGGACCATGGATTGAGTTCCGTGAAAACCTCATTCAGCTGCCAAGATCAGAGAACGCAGAGAGCTTGTCACGCCACTGAGATATCCCCATTAAATCGGGAGTCCCCCTTTGATGAATTGCCGTCGATGCCATGGCCTCATGTGTGCGGTGGACTTCCTCGTCTCGGCCAGCAACTATGGGGACAATGGCCTCTGCGGATGGCGCTGTATCATCTGCGGGGAGATCATCGATCCGGTGATTGCCTGGAATCGCATTCGCACGAAGAACCAGCGACTGACGCAGAACAAGCAGAAATCGGATCATCGTCTGTGCAGAACCGTTCCCTCTTCTCTCATGTTACGCGGCGAGCGATCGGAACGATGAAGCGCTACGGCTACCGCGGCCTTCTCCGCTGAACCGCGCCATCAGCTGCTTACTCCCTCCATGTACGGGCACCCCTACAAGTCTTTCTTCCTGATTGCACCTGCGGTACAGTGTGACACCCCATGATCCATCCTCTTCGTTTCCTGACATATGCCTCCCTTCTGATGACGGTCGTGCCGCTCTCGCTTGCGCAAGCCGATCTCCGACCACAACATGTCGCCGTTCTTGCAAACGCCACCAACCCCGACAGCCTCGCCGTGGCTCGGCACTATGCGGCTCAGCGCAATATTCCATCGGAGCACATCATTCCGCTCACCTTACCGTTTCGTGACACGTTGACTCGTCTGGAGTATGAGGAGCTCGTTGTCATGCCGCTTCGACGCGCTCTGGAGGTCCAAGCGCTGCATGCCTCGGTTCGCGTCATCGTTACGACCTACGGCATCCCGTTGCGGGTTGATGCGCCTCAGCTTTCGGAGGAAGAACACCGCCGGCTCGCAGAAGCGCAACAGCTGGTTAAGAACAGTCGGACGAAGCTGGAGCATTTGAAACGGCAGTTCGAGCAGCTTGTACCTGAATCATCGCGCCTACAGGCCGCATCGCCGTTCCCCGCACAGGATATTCTTGAGGCGGCCAGGACGGCTGCCCTTGTCTCACGGGTCGATCGAAGTTGGCGTACGGCGCTCGACCATCTCCGGCAGCAGCGGGGTCCGGCGACTGAACGACCTGCACAGGAATTGCTTCAGTTGACTCAGCAATATGGTGGATGGGGTATCATGCTGCAGAAACGAACAGGATCTGAAGCGTCCGATGCACCTGCGGACACACCTCAAGCAGCCGCTTGGCGCACGTTGCTGGATCGGTCCGGCCCCCTATGGGTAGGACTCGGGCTTCACCCGATCACCTCGCAGCGTCCGTTGCTCTACCGGTGGGCGGAACGGCTCTTCGGCGTGCGCGGTGTGCTGGAACTCGCGAGCGCGGAGGTGGATCGGCTCACCTATGCCTATGCCGATGCCAGTCTCGACAGCGAATTAAGTCTATTGTGGTGGGACCGGGATCTCTACCCTGTCGCGTGGCGCTGGGACAACCCTCTTTTTCAAGATCATGCCGCCTCCGGCGATCAACTCCCTATTCTCATGGTCAGTCGGCTGGACGCTCCGACCCCTGAACTGGCGAAGGGTCTGGTGGACCGAGCCCTGCAAGCGGAACGCACGGGGTTGAACGGCAGCGTGTACTTCGATGCCCGGGGATTGCAACCCGATGGTGCGATCGACACCTACGGCCACTACGATCACAGCTTGCGAGAGGCTGCAGCACTGGTGAAGGAGAAGTCTTCATACAATGTCGTGCTGGATGTCTCCGAACCGACGCTGACGGACGTTCCAAACGTGGCACTCTATATCGGTTGGTACAAGCTACGGGCCTATGAAGATGTGTTTTCGTTCAACCCAGGAGCTATCGGCTATCACATGGCATCTGCCGAATCCCTGACTGTGCATGACCGTGGCGAGCGAGGCTGGTGCAAGAACGCGCTGGAACGAGGGATCACCGCCACGCTTGGTTCCGTCGGAGAACCATACCTCGATGCGTTTCCTGAGCCGGCGCGCTTTAGCTCTCTCTTGTTGTCAGGGAAGTACTCTCTCGCCGAGGCGTACTATCTCACAAGCCGGACCATCAGCTGGAGAATGGTTCTGTTCGGCGATCCGCTCTACAATCCGATGAAGGGACGTTCGTCGATTCCGTTATCAACTCCTTCACCCGTCGCTCCTTCGGATCGGCGATTCGGCGATCCCGTTGCCCAACGGATACGGGCCCAGGATCTCATACGGGACCGACAGAAGCGATTGATCTCCGTGCTGCAACAAGCCGAACAACGCCTCACCGTTCAACCACCCTCGCCGTCTCAACAACAGGCTCAGTGAGTGTGATCACCAGTCGTTTGATTAAGCATGATAGGACTCGGCATGATCTGCCCTTCGTCTACCCTCTCCATCACAGCTCGGAGCTATAGCGAATCGTTCAACCCGCCTATGTTTCGGCCTGAGTTTGTGCTCATACTCCAGAAAGTGCCTCACCGCCTCAGCTCTCCGCGTGATCCCCAGCCGTTGGTACAGACGGTGGAGCCCCACGGCTTAATCCATCCTCCGTAGCAGACTACTGCTGAGGACGGGCACCTGTGACCTCCTGCGTAGGTGGGTGAAGGCGAGAAACGATCACACGCCGATCCACGCTCAGCTCCTGAGCAATTTGTCTGTCCGTCTTGCCGGTTGCCACACACGAGAGCAGTCTGAGATCGTCGGCCGGCAAACCACCGGATGAATGCCGAGGTACCCTTCCCATCCCAATGCGCATCCAGGTCAAGACTACATGCGTCAAGTACGGATCAACGACCGCCTTCCCGATAGCAAGCGCCTCTATACTTTTCAGAAGGGCCTCCGTAGATGCCGACTTCAGCAGATAGCCTTGCGCCCCGACATCGATTGCCGAGCGCAGAAGGCTTGCATCATCCTTCGCAGTGAAAAATAGGACGGCGATGTTCGGATGTGTTTGTCGAATAGTTCTGCATATGTTGATCCCGCTCATTCGTCCGAAGAGCATCTCCAGGACGACTACGTTCGGTCGACATGTCTGTACCGCTGCATACGCGTCGACTTCAGTGCGGGCGGTGCCGACCACGACGATTCGCTCACACTTCGAGAGCACGGCCGTCAGCCTTTGGAGAGCGATGACGGACTCATCGATCAGGAGCACGCGAACAGGCTCGCCTTTTTCAGGAGTTCTCACGACACTCTGCTGTTTCTCGATGGAGAGTGCCATCCGTTCACGCGGCACAGGCACCCCCGCTTCTCACGGCATGGCGCCGGCGTGTCATCGGTTGATTTCCCATGTACCATCACCCGCCCTATTTGAGTAAGAGCAGCGTTCCCCCTGCATCTTTTGGATGGAGATGGTCTCGATACACAAAGGTCGCTCCAGCAGCATAGAGAAGATCGCTGGTGGGGATGCCGATATATTTGCTCTCGCCGGGTTTGAGCACAAGTTGCACGTTCAACACCGTCGGGGCTGCTTGATTCGCTGCCGTCGTCATAAGAAACCCACGCTCACTGGTGGACCGATTGGTCACACGCAGCAAGACCGGATTCCCTGGACGCGACTTGAGGTCCAGTACCGACACCGGAGGATAGAGCACTTTGAGCCCCCCGATCTCCGTGGCGTGAATATCGAGGTCCACTGACAATTCCTTGAATCGCTGCCCCACCACTGACCCGCTTTCAAGGTCGCCGATTTCCACTCCTCCGGCTTGTAACGCCCAGGCCGCCGCACTCATCATGAGGACGCTCACGGATACCGCCATACCGATCGCACAAGACCTCGTACCCATTCGTTTGCCTCCAACGTTAAACCCACCTACAGTGATTCTTCTCGCGGCTGAACAGACAAGAGACAGGGAGGGAGCCCCTGCTCCTCGAGCACCTGCCCTCCGACGATGGTCTCCCCTACGACTAGAAACTGGACCTTGACCCGTCTCGTCTGATCAAAGAACTTTCCACTCGCCACAGCCGTGACTTCATGTTCTCCATTGATGTTTATCACGTCGCGTTCAATCCTGACGTGATAGTAGTCAAAACCGTCGAACAGCTTATTGAATGCCTGCGCACGCAGGAGTGGGACCAACGGCGCGTCTTCGGCGTGAGATTGATTGGTAGGGCACAAGAACATCATCACCATGAGAGCGATGAACAGCGGCATCGTTGACTCCTTCGTAAGCAGCTCGTTCCTTAAGCCAGCTGGCTCCCGTGGATACCAAGAGTTCTGCATGTCTCGTGTGTCAGAAGAGCCTGGGGCGCTTGTTCGGCTATCGCGCCGCCCTCTTTTCAAAATATTCATCATAGCGTAGGACAAAGTCTTTCATGGCCAGCGGTGCGTGGCAACCTCGGCACTTGCTGAAGTCTTCCGCCAAGGCTAGGCCGTCTGGGCCGTAGGCCGCAAACACCCAATTGCCGGTTCGGAGATTCTCCGGTACGTCCTGCCCCCAGCCTTCGCCCTTTGCCATCACAAACACTTTCGTGAGATCGCCTTTGACTAACTTGCCGTCCGGACCGACCACTGGTGTCTCTCCATCCAGCTTAGCCTTATACAGCTCCATCACCATCACCGTCCCGTTCGGAAACGGTTGGCCCGCTTTTGTTGCAGCGCCCATCGGATTGATGAATAATTCACGGACTTGCTTGATGTCCGGTCGCTGAACCTCGGACAGGAACTTCGGCCCATTCTGATATCCCACCGGCAATGCGGGCTCCCCATCTTTTAACTTTGCTGGAGCAGAGGCAGTCTCCGCCGAGCCCATTTCAGCACAACCCCATAGCGCAACGGCACAGAGTGCCAGGCCCCAATACTTGATTCTCATCGACACCCCTTTCTGTAGGACTCTCTCCTCATGATCCTGGCCCTTATACCGAGGGAGCACGTTGACCGTCTACCGATAGGTGCTGTTCGCATCCCCCGTTGCTACAGATTTTTCACCGGTCCTCGTTTGAGGCCCGTCAGGACAAGTCATTGGCTTATACGACGTTCGGTTCGGTGATGGCGAATGAGGTACACACCAATGCAGTTGCTCACCTCAAAACTGAAAGCGTGCCAAAGGATCAAGCGGCGCGGCCTAGCCCACCGACTCACTCGTTTCTCTTTGTGTTCGGTAATCCGTGAGGTGATCGTGATGGTCGTCGGATCGGCGACGATGGGTTTGTTCGACGCACTGTCGAAATGGGTGGACGGCCCGGTAGATTCCGGCCCGGTTGATGATGCGCGCCCAGTGGGCACAAAGGAGTAATGTCTATTTTTTGCCAGGCTTCTTAGGCAGTGGGTTCCCTAGATTTGTCAGCACCGTGCCGACCGAGCTGCTGTCCTTTCTAGCTCCGTGCGAGCATCCTTTCGTACCAGCCTATGCCTATGACCTCGCCGGCTGCACGTTCTTGAAGATCGGAACTGATAATCCTAACCCGTATTACTCAGGAACGCTTCTACGACAATCGAGCATTACTGCTGCGACGAGCCTTCGGTAGGCAGGCTCGCCACTTGGCCCCTCGACATACTGTTTCAGGTATGCCTCGATTGATCGGGGCTCCGCGTGCCCATCTCGCCACGTGACTGCGCAATTTGGTCACGAACCTTCATCAGTAATACGGGCTACGGGTTCGCATGGCGATTCAGATATCGGGTGATCGCCTCACGCTCACCTTCAGTCAGAGGTTGCATTCCTTTTTCACGCATGAGGGCTTCCATCTTGGGCAATGCCTCTTGCCATTCCATCACGGTCCTGAACCGGGGATCCGGCACGCCATGCGTGACGCTATGACCACCAAACGGCTTGCCGTGACAGGCCCCGCACCGCTCAGCGAACACTCGCCCATCCGGAGTATTCAGATCCGGAATTTCACCCAACACTCCGCCGCACCCCCCGAACCAGAGCATCGCCGGAAGTTGGACGACAGCAAAAGCCCATCGGCCGGCAACAGAAATCGCCGCAGACATGTCCTGTCGCACGCTCGTCACGTTCGCTTCCTCCTTCCCGGTCGGATTACTTCATTCGCTGTGCGCGGATAGCCGTGGCTCTGGTGGCTAAAAGCCCCGCATGCGACTGCTGTCCAAGGTCTCGGAGGAGCCCGGCATATCGATCGAGCGTGATGGCCACCATGGGATGACTTCGTCCCAGAGTCTGTTGCTGAATGACAAGCGCCTGTTCGTACCTCAGTCTCGCCTCGTCCAACAGCCCCCGCTCATGCGTGAGCAAGGCCCAATTCCCAAGAATGCTGCCCTTGAGGGCTTCAGCCGGTTCTTGGGCACCCTCATTACTGGCAAACGCTTGGCGATAGCGTTGCTCTGCAAGTTCGGAAAGCCCCTCGGCGTGGTAAAGATTCGCCAAATTGTTCAAACACACGGCGACGGCCGGATGGAAATTCCCCAGGTGCGCGCGGCGAACGGCGAGCGCCCGCTGATACAACGGCTCAGCCAAGACGTACAACTCCTGTTCCTTATAGAGCGATGCCAGGTTGCTCAAGATCGGTGCCACATCGGGTGATTCAGTCCCGTCCTGCCGTTCAAGCTGAGCCAGCGCCAGATGGAACCTGGCTTCTGCAGCAACGAGATGTCCCTCTTTCCGATAGAGTAGTCCCAATCCGTTCTGTCCGATCGCCAACTGCGGATGGCCCGGTTCCAGCACGCGTTCCCCGATGGTGAGCGCACGCAGATAATAGGCCTCCGCCTGTTCAAGCTCACCTTCCTGTTGATAAATTTCCGCCAGATTGTGTAGGGCAGTCGCGACCTCGGCCTGTTCGGGGCCGAGTACCTGCTCCCAAACGGCTAAAGCTCGCTCATAGTATGATTTGGCCCGCGCATGGAGCCCTTGTTCATGCAACACCAATCCCAAGTTATTGAACGTCGCAGCCACTCGAGTATCGGCGGCACCAAACGGCTCGGCCTCCTGCGCCGCAGCGAGAAACAACTGCTCCGCATCTCGATACCTGGCCTGTTCGCGTGCGGCAATCCCCTTGTCCGTCAACTGCTGCCATCGGTCAGCCGAGGCTGCCTCGACCTGGATCGATGTGAAACAGCTCACCAACACACACACGAGAAGAAGGGGGCGTACTCCCCCGGCACACACCCGTCGTTTCATGAACGTGATTCGATCCGCACTCATCTGATCGTCTCCCTTGGAATCAGTACGGGGCGAGTTAGACCGTCTTCACCAGGTCGGCGTGGCTTGGTTGTCGCTGGCCGCCAGGCCCGCGTAATAGACGGTGACCTGTTTGGGACCTCTTCCGACGGGAATCGTCGTGGTAATCGTATTGGTTCCCGCATCGATCAGGGATACTGACCCGTTCCCCGTATGGGGAGCATTCGTCACCACAATGCCTTTTGCCGTTCCGGCTCCCTGCGGACCGGTCACCCACAGATCAAGCCCATGGACACCGACAGATCCGACAGGTGGTAACTCAATGCGCGTAAGGAGCGGGAACGAGGCCGGCCACGGCGTCGCATCAAAAACATAGAGCTTGTCTTTGTCCAGCGCGGCTGCTTGTTGCGACGTCAACCCAATGGTCGCGTTTGATTGAGTCACATAGAGTCGGTTGCCGTCCGCCGTGAAACGAAACTGTGCCGGTCTCACATGGTCCAGCCCGTGACTCACCACACTCAGCGTCGGCTGAGTGAGGTCCACGAGGCCAAACCTCCCGATCACCTTGTTAGGGTCGGATGCGACATTCTCACCGGCCAGAAAGAGAAACCGTCCGTTCGGCGTCACTTCGACGCTCCACACCCCCGGCACATCTACTCGCCTCGACGTCATTGCCAAGGAGGCTGGATCGATTTCGACGATCGACCCATACCCGGCCAGGTAACTGTAAATCTTGCCCGTGCTCTTCGACCAAAACATGCCGGCGGGGACGGAGTGGTTGGGAGTCAATGCATCCGCATCACAGGTCGGATGCCCCAACGCCGTCTCTTTTGCGCTGTCGCATAGATCAATCTTAGTGTTGAATTCGCTCCAGGCCACATTCCCATCCGCAATCGGGACGGGAAGCAGCACACTGATAATTCCCGTTGTGCTGCTGGAAACAAACGCAAGCTGCTGCGGGGTGACCGGCGGTGGGGAAAATGCCACAAGGTGCTGCCCCTTGCCCGAGAGGCAGACCAACGATGTGATGCGCGGCTTCTCTCCACCGACTCCCAAATGCGAATTGTGAAGCACGGAGACCGACCCACCTCGCGAGCAATTCGCCAGGGTGTCGAGACCGGTGACGGGGTCGCCGTCGTTCATCGTCCAGAGTACTTCTTTATCGACCGGATCCCGGTAGATGCGGGTGGGACGTTGCCCGATCTTCACTCTTGAATCCAGCGGATTCTCCGTCAGGAAGTCTTCAAGAATCGGCGCCGACCCTCCGATCGGATCGATCGTGGCCACTTGGTTCGTCGCCGTATTGGCGGCAAAGATCCATTCGCCCAATGAAAAGGCAATTCCTCCGATTGCGTCCGCTTGACGAGGGCCGAGCGACAGCGTCGCGCTGACCACCGGACTCACTCCGTCCAGACGAACCGTGGTTAACGTCGTGTCTCCTTGATTCACGACCAGGGCCATCGGCGTCGTCAGCGGTGCGTTCGGAGGCAAATCGCCATCTGCGCCGGAGCTGCAGGCGGCAAACAATAATGCCAGGGAGGCCAGGGCCCGCCTGAAGTGAGACACGAATGATCTCAAGCAGACTTTCTGCTGACTGTCATGGTTCATACGACGACCTCATAGATACGTACGAGGCTTCACTTGGAG
>DIHK01000034.1 GCA_002420115.1 Nitrospira sp. UBA5698 | reverse complement strand
TCCACGAAATTGGGGGAAGGTCAGTCTGATTTATTCGTTTCTTCTGATGTGCTAAGAGAAGCACAGCACTCAATGGGAGACGTTCCCCATGCTGCAACAGACCTTGGCCGAAGTGACATTCGAGCAATATCGCAAGCCCACCCGTCGCGAACAGTTTCTCAACGAGATGAACCGCGTCGTACCCTGGCCGGAATTGGTGGCGGTGATTACGCCAATCTATCCCAAGGCCGAGGGCCCCGGGCGTCCGCCAGTGGGCGTTGAACGGATGCTACGCCTCCACTGTCTGCAACAGTGGTTCAATCTCTCGGACCCAGCCGTGGAAGAGGCGCTGTACGACTCGCGCGTCATGCGACAGTTTGTGGGGATCGATCTGGGCCGCGAGCCCGTGCCCGATGAGACGACGATCTGCAAGTTCCGGCATCTCTTGGAAACCCACCAGGTGGGCCAGCAGCTCTTTGTCCGGATCGGGGAATATCTGACGAAGCAGGGGCTGCAGATGCGCCGCGGGACCATTGTGGATGCCACCATCATCAGTGCTCCCAGTTCGACGAAGAACCGGACCAAGGAGCGGGATCCCGAGATGCATCAGACGAAGAAGGGCACCCAGTGGTACTTCGGCATGAAGGCGCAGATTGGCATGGACAGCCGTACCAAGCTGATTCATTCGGTCGCGGCCACGGCGGCCAATGTGGATGACAGCCAGATGTTGCCCAAACTCCTGCATGGCCAGGAGACGCGGGTATGGGGCGACTCGGCCTACAGTGGACAGCGCAAAGTGATTCGGCAGCATACCCCCAAGGCCAAGAGTTTCATTCAGGCCAAAGCGCATCGCCATCGGCCGCTGAGCGAGGAGGTGCAGGCTCGCAACCGCACCAAGTCGAAAGTCCGGGCGAAAGTCGAGCACGCGTTCTTGGTGATCAAGCGGATCTTTGGGTGGGCCAAAGTCCGATACCGAGGACTGGCGAAGAATACCCACTGGCTGCATATCAGCTGCGGGTTGGCAAATCTGTACGTGGCGCGCCAGCGGCTGATGGCGGGAGTCTAGCGGATAGGGGCGCGAAAGAGGTTCCGGGCGACCGCCGCCTGGCCGGCCAACCCCAAGAACCACACTCCCGGGCAAGCGACGTCCCCCTGTTGCTCCATTCAGAAACCGCCTTCGTCGCGTACAGGTGAATTAATCAGACGTTCCTTAGTTTACTTGGGATGCTTTTGATAATTCTGGTTGGGCAGGTTGTACCGCGAGTGGAGACTCGCCAGTAGTTGAGGCACTGCGCTAAGATGACCTCACCATGAGCTGTTTAAATTCCGAAGGTCCCCCAAAGGTCCCACTCGTGTTTCGTGTGGGCGTGGTTGGGCATCGCCCAAATCGCCTTGTTGAGGCAGAGCTTACAAAGCTAGCTAAGATTCTTTACGGCATCCTCCAGGCTGTGCAGGATGGTGTGTCCACGTTTTTCAAGAGTCCACAGAAACTTTATGATGCGGCTGTGACGCCGAAGCTTGTGGCTGTGTCATCTTGCGCGGAAGGTAGTGACCGTATATTTGCCGACCAAGCCATTAAGTTGAAATATGCACTGCATTGCCCCATGCCCTTTGCTCAAGCCGAATATGAGAGGGATTTCGAGTCCCCGAAGGCGTTGGAGCAGGATTCGCTCACAAAGTTCCGCACGCTTCTGGACAAAGCGAAAGCCGGTCCAGATTTCAGAGCCTTCGAGTTGGATGGAAAGGGAACTGATAAGGCAGCGGACTATGGCCAGGCTGGCGGTGTGGTACTCAATCAATCGGACATCCTGGTTGCCGTCTGGGATGGAGCGGATGCTGCAGGGGCAGGCGGTACAGTCGGCACCATGGAAGCAGCCATCTTCTACCAGATCCCAGTAATTTGCGTCGATGCGCGCGATCCGCATGCGTGGCAAATCCTGCGCAAAAGTTCTGATTTGGAGCAGCTCCGTGAATATGGATTGGTTCAGAGCCATGGCGATACCGTGGGTGCTCTCGTGAACGAGATTCTCGATGTTCCACGCAGCACACGGCATGATGGTCAACTGCAGAAAAAGAGTCTTGTGAGGATCTGGGAATTGTTCCTAGAGGTGGTTGGGCTCGATTCCCAACGCAAGAACCAGGATCAGAAAGCCACAGACTACTTTTATGAGCGTATGCCGAATAAGAATCCGGCGATGATGCTCTGGAAATTCTTTCGCAATGTCATAGGTGATAACCAATTCATGCTTTCGCCACTTCGACGTGAACCCATAGGGACGATCGAGGGTGGCAAGTATGCTGCGACGGAACCGGGGGGCAGGGGCTGGGCAAATGGGACACTGGGCCACCATTTCGCGTGGGCCGACCGGCTGGCAGATCACTACGCGGACTGCTACCGTAGTTCGTTTCTGTTCTCCTTTCTTGGTGGAGCTGTGGCAGTGTTCCTAGCAATTCTTCCTGTGTGGGTAGGGTGGAATCCGCAACAGCATCCCATCTGGTTGTTGTTGACGGCCGCTTTCGAGTTCTTGCTGTTACTGAGTATTATTGGCTTGATTAGATGGGGAACTCGCCGACGGTGGCACGAACGGTGGATGGAGTACCGCCTATTGGCGGAGTTGATACGAGAGCTCCACTTCTTGATCCCACTTGGCGGTGGGAGGCCGATGACACGGCCATTTTCGCACCTAGGTGGATACGGTAGGCCGATGGAAACGTGGATGTCGTGGCATGCCCGCGCTGTGGAGCGCGCCACAGGCCTTGCGTCCGCTCGTATCGATGGCACTTATGTGCTGGCCACGCTGAAACGTCTGAAAGATGTGGTTGATGGACAAGTGGCGTTCCATCGCAGGTGTTATGATCACCATCATCGTATTGAGCATCGACTTCACCGGTGGGGCGGCTTGCTGTTTGTAGCAACTGCTGCAGTCGTTGCATTGCATCTTAGCATACTGCTGGTGGAGATCCAGACCGATGATGGAAGTGCGCACAGTGGCATGGGTTTGATGACGGTGATGGCAGCGTTTTTCCCTGTGGCCGGTGCGGCGCTCGCGGGCATCAAGCATCAAGGCGCGTTTGCTCGGCTCGCGATGCGGAATGAAGCCATGGTAGAGGGTATGACACAGTATGGGCAGACGATCAATGTATTGATGAAGCGCAAAGTGCCTCCAACTTCGGCTGAGGCTGTGAAGCTGGCCGTGTCCGTAGCGCAGCTCATGATTGACGAAGTGGTCGATTGGCGGGTTAGCGCTCTTGTCCGCCCATTGGTGCCACCAGCTTAGTTGCCAACCAGATGTATTTAATTCTCAAAACCTCTGGCATCACACCGCTACGTTCATAATGGGAACCAGCTCGTGTTTGTTCACGATCTTAGAGGTGAAGTCAGGAATGCGCGATTAGTTGACGAGAGGTGGCTGCTGAATAGCGTACCAGTGGTCTGGTGAGTCATCCAGAGGACGGTGAATTGGGTGAGATGTTCTATATCTAGATGAAAAATGTGCGAGACGAAAATGCGCCTGCTGGATTTGAGTTGTAGGGGAGATGGCATTAGGTGATGCAGATAGTTGATGTCCTGCATTGGAAGGGTGGATCTTAGTGTTTGATGTGTGATCGGGGATATCGCGAGGATCTCCGCTCAGCAAACCAGATGGACCATAACCAGATTGGTAGGTAAATGATACAAGAAGAGATTTATTGTAGGGGTTGTCGGAGAATGGTTGTCGCATTGGTTGCCGATGGAACGAGCCTGACGTGTCCTTTCTGTGGAGTTGGTTTAAATCGGGATCGGTCTTATGACGTATTTATCAGCTACGCACGTCCTGACGAAAAGACAGCACTTAGATTGGCCGCATTGTTAGATGGGGCTGGTGTTAGATATTGGTTGGACGTGAAAGATTTGGGGCTCGATTCGTCTTTCATAGGTGAAATAGCCAAGGTGCTGTCAAATTCCAAAGTGCTTCTCTTATTGGTTTCCCCCCGTATGGTCGATCGGCAGTGGGTTGAGGCGGAAGTCAGTTTTGCAATGAGGACCAAGTGCTTGATTCTTCCGTTGATGCTTGAAGAGTTTGATCTGCCTATAAATCTACAGCTAGCCTTGGGTACAAAGATAATTAGGAAATTCTATCAGCCTTCCTCTGAGAGTCAGGATAGAGAACTTGTCCGCTTTGTGTATGAGGAACTTCAGAAATATACGGTTCCCCTGACTCCTCCGCCTAGCTGCCAATCAATTACAGCAGCGCCACTTGTTCCTAAACCGTTAAAGGGAGTTGTTGAAGGTGAATCACCCTTTATGGGGCCAAGGCCATTTGAGGGGGGGATGAGCCATCTGTTTTTTGGTCGTGATTCTGAGGTGCTGGAGTTATTGGGGCTCATGCGTAAGTCACGGGTGCTCCTGTTGTATGCCCCATCTGGTGCTGGGAAGAGCTCTCTCCTGAATACTAGATTCCAAGAGGTCCTTCAGGGCCAAGGTGTTCAGGTCCTCAACGGCATCCGAGTTGGGACTCCCTTGCCAGAAAATGTAGACCGCTTTAAGGTGAAGAATATCTATGCATTTTCAGTTATAAGTCAGTTGGATAAGAGAGACGTTGATCATTCCACAAGACGGCTACGGGATTGTCTGCAAGCAATGAGACAGGAAGGCCGACCGCGAATCATACTTTTTGATCAATTTGAGGAGATTTTCACACAGCATGCGGATCGTTTTGATGAACGCGTGCCTTTTATTCAGGATTTGATCGGCGCATTGACGGATGATCCTTTGTTGACTGTGCTCTTTGCAATTCGCCAGGAGTACTTGGCTTATATGTTCGAGTTCAGAAAGCTGTTTCCTGCTGAGCTACCCATGCTGGATTATGCACTGAGAAGAATGGGAGTCAACGAGGCTAAAGAAGCAATATTAGGCCCTGCAAGCACCTATGCCATTTTCGATTCAGATGTGGTGGACGAGATTATTAAGCAATTAAATATTATGAGGGTAATAGGGCCCCATGGAGAGCTGGTAGAGAAGCCTGGTCCAAATATCGAGTTAGTTCACCTTCAGATCGTGTGCGAGCAGCTATGGGCAAGTCTCGAATCGGGCATCAAGAGAATCACAAAGACAGAATTGGCACGGGCTGCGGGGAACGGTAAACGGTTCGAAGACTTTGTCCAAAACGCCCTAAACGTTTTTTTTGAAAAGGTCTTGGACGAGGTTTCTCGGCATAACGAGACTGAAAAGAAAATGATTCAGTTTGGGCTCATGAGCTTCATTACTGCTTCCTCAACTCGCACTATGGTGCAACGAGGGAAGTATAAGACAGGCAGATTGCCCAACCGGATAGTAGAGAAGCTTGAAGGTAGACACCTGATTCGAAGAGAAGAGCGAGGGGGACAGCAATGGTTCGAGCTTTCACACGACAGTCTCGCAGACCCGGTAAGCAAACAGCGAGCTCAAGACCCTGAGTTGAATAAATTGCTGTTTGCGGCGGACTTACTCGACAAGGTGTTGGATAAAGCTAAGGTAGATTCCTCTGATACCCTCAAGAATTATTTTGGTGAACACCGTGAGATTCTTGCTGAGTGTAAGAGGTTTCAGTCCCAAGCACAGTCTCTCTTAGAGGAAGAGGAACTAGAATTCCTTTTTCGTGCGAGCCTCAGAAGTGGGATAGAGCAGCTGGAATGGTCAGAGCAGTTGTGGAAACACTATCCTGAAAGCCACGTACGGGTACTTAAAAACGCTTTATCGTATTATTCACCCTCGGTCTCAGAAGTTGCTAGGACAGTTAGAAAGCATGCTATGGAGCTTTTGGGGAAGATAGGTGAAAGAGCTGACAAGGACCTCCTTAGTATGCTGGTCGAGGTAGCACTCAAGGATGAAGATGCGAACGTACGGCAGGCAGCAACATTGAGCCTAGTTCGGTTAGACCAACAAGAGCTATATCTCAAGGCTATCAGTGCGCTTAGCCAACTTGAAACACAAGCCGTGGCGATGGAAGCACTCGCACGAATTCGGATCACGATAGATGGCCAAACCGAACGTACAAGATTTGATGAGGTGTTTGCCGGTATTCCCTCAATGTTTAAAGGTAAGATTCGGGCCCGTGCTCGGTGGATCCGTTTGAAGGAGCGATGGCCAGCAATTCCAATCACATTTTTTACAGTAGCCACATTTGCTGCAATAGCGGCAGCACCTTTTAAAGTAATACCTGGTGGGTTTGGATGGTCAGTGACGCAGTATTTGAAAGTTGCGCCGATGGATACGTTTAACATGCCCAATGCGTTCATGGGCTTTCTGCAGGGCACTATTGCTGCAGTGATTTGGGCCGGGGGAATTGCGATAGCCCTTATGATTTATCACGAAGTATTCCAAAGCGAACAAACTAAAAAATCCATCTTAAGTCCCATCGGCACCATTGTGGCGGGAGCAACGGGTGGTTTATGCGCCAGCCTTGTGGTTGTACTAGGTGTTCTCTTTTGGTTCAATCCAATGGGAATTGTCGGTATGGGATGGCGCATTCCCATTGAAGGTAGTGAAGTTCTGCCACCTAACGGGGGCGCGGTAAAGGCTCTCGAGGATGCTTTTGTGAATACCCGTTATGGATGGGTGCATTTGTTCTCTGGAACCGGGTTGGGAATAGGAATGGGCATGATGCTGAACGCGATTCGTTCATCCTCGGCATGGAACGAGTTTTTTGATCGCCAACACGTGATAAACAGTTTTACAGAAGCTCGCCAGTTTGCATGGGTAATTATGAAGATTGCTCTGAAAAAGGTGTGGATCATGCTGGTTGTGCTGGGCGCAGCAGCATCGGTGGCTGCTTTGGTTCCTAATACAGAGCTTTCTGAGCTTCCAAAGTACAAAGCCATGGTCAATGCCAATCTGGTGAACTTGATAAAAGGTCTAATCGGCGACTGCTCAACCCAGGCCTTTGGAGCCTATTTCGGAATCGTGGGGATGCTGCTTGCCACGGTTGCGCTGCGGTACGGTATTAATATTGAGCCCAGAAAAAATCGCATCTGAAATCGTAAAGGGAGATGTACTTTTGGATGAAGTGGTGCTTCACGGAGTGAATCCTCAAGGGGTTATTGACATCATCAAGGCACGCCGCGCACGAGGGAGCCAGTGTGATGAAATTTCTGATGGACGGAAGCTAGCACTGGTCATAGAGGGGGGAGCCCTGCGGGCGATCTCGTCTGCAGGTGGCGCCTATGTTTTGGCCGAGCTAGGACTTTCGGATGTGTTCGACGAAGTCTATGCCACCTCAGCTGGCGTGATGAACGCGAGCTATTTCATTTCCGGTCAACCACTTCTGGGGATCAGCGTATATTTTGAAAATTGCACGAGTCGAAAGTTTATTAACCCCTTTCGTTTTTGGAAGATTCTAGATGTCGACTATATTTTTGACCAAGTGGTGCCAAACGAGAAACCACTTGATGTTGCACGCGTTCTTGGAACGAGAACTCGGTTGTATGTGGCCGTCATTGATAGTAGCTCCGGCGAGGCATTTGTCGTGGATACGAAAAAGACACGCACTCCATTGGTGCAGGTCCTTAAGGCTGCGAACGCTATTCCTGTGTACTATAACCGAACAGTAGCCGTAGATGGCCGCCCTTGTATCGATGGTGGAATTGGTATTCCGTTTCCACTAGCACAGGCATTAGAGAATGGCTGCACAGATGTTCTTGTGCTCTCAACAAAACCAGTAAGTTACGTGAGTCAACAGCCGAGTTGGAAGAATCGAATGATCTTCAACATGATTTTTGCACAGGGCAATGAGGTAATGAGCAGAGTATTTAATGATCGTCATCTTCGGTCACGCGAAGCTCGTAACCTTGCTTTAGGGCGTTTGGCCACACCTCAGAATGTGAGTATCGCAACAGTTTGTACGGAAGGAATCGAGAACATCGACCGCCTGACAACAAATAGGACTGTTCTCTATGACGCAGCCGTCAGTTATGGAAGAAAAGTTCTGCGTATATTTGGTGAAGATGCCAATTCATGGACTCTTCCAGACAGCCTCTTGAGGTCATCCCCTGGGTAAGCCAAGATCTAAAATCTGCATGTATTATAATAGATTGAAAGTAGAACGTTTGTTTCTAAGTCCACACTGTAGTCTAGGATACTTTCGACGGTGAGTTTCAGCCCATTCTGCTAGGCGTAGGGCCTACGAGCATTTCTGTCAATACCAGAAGCACGCATTCGCCTGGCAGTGATGTATCAACTATATTTCGAATAGGGCGTTGGCTTGATGCGGGTGTGTTTAGGGTACCGGAGGAACTAATCCCTACCTATTCCGACACAGAACTGTATCCTTTTAGATTCTTCACGCTGATTCATCCATTCCATCTTAAAACGAGAATTTGTTCCCCGGAGACTTCCAGGGGGCGTGGGAATGCTGTATTCTCCCTTCCTGTAGTACGGCCTAGGTGTGACATCGTGCTCGTCCGCTTCCGGCATACGGCGTGGCAGGTTGCTTGCTCAGTATCCTCGGGAGAGATAGAACCACTACGGTATTCAGCGTCAAATATGACCATTGAAAGGAGCTGTTATGGCGAAACGTGCAGTGCTTATCGGGATCAATAAGTATCAGGTGCCCGGGTCGGATCTGAATGGGTGCGTCAATGACGTGAAGAACCTGAGTGCGGTACTGAAAACCTACTATGGATTTGCCGACAAGGACATCACGACCCTCACTGATTTGAAGGCCACGAAGAAGGCCATGCAGACCGCGATTCAGAAGCTCATCAAGAG
>DIHK01000060.1 GCA_002420115.1 Nitrospira sp. UBA5698 | reverse complement strand
ACGATCGTCCCCACCAATCGCGCAGTCTTGGCGATATCCCCGTTGATGAGCTTCTTGGGATACCCGGTGCCGTCAAGGTATTCCCGATGTTGGTGGACGATCTCAATGATCTCGGGAGCCACACCCGGCATGCCTTCCAAAATCTCCTTCCCCAGTTGAGGATACATCCGAAGCAGTTTGGCTTCCGTCGGCGAAAGATCGTCCTCGCTCTTGAGGCGAACTGCCAACGGAACTCGATTCATACCGATGTTATGAAAGAGTCCCCCCATCCCGACATGCTCGGTTTCTTCAGGACTGAGGCCGAGCGTCTTGGCCGTGAGCTTGGCTAGCGCGCTGACATTCATCGCCTGCATGGCCAACTCCTGGCCTGGTTCGGCTCGGCTTTCTGTACAGACAAGACTCAACAACACAGGCTCCTGGGCCGTGACTTTGCCCATCGTCTCCAAGATCTTCGCGGCCGCTTGCATGGTGGTCGGCTGTCCGGCATTGGCCATCGCCATGACGACCGACACCTCAGTGGTCGCCTTGGCATAGGTGCGCGAATTGTCGTCGATCGCTTTGCGATGCTCGAGCGCCGTCTGGAGCTGCCGCTGTTTTTCCTTGAGAATCGACTGCTCGTCGGCCTCGGCATCTTTCTCGGTTTCCGCGTCGACTTCGAACGCACGGACGGGAGCCGATGGCTGGGCTAAGGATTCTACGACATCAGCATGGGAGAGCGTAGGGTCATAGAAGAGTTTGGTCAGACGATGTTTCCGAATAATGGCGATTTCCGTCGGCGAGGAGACCGTAAAGGTGTTGCGGACGAAGGGATGCTCCATCCAGGAATGGTCGATTTTGATATAAAGCCCGACTCGCAGTAGAGTAGGATCGAGGGGAATCCAAGCCATACAAAAGACTTTCCTCGATCACCCGCCATGCGCAAGTGATCGTGTTCCATCGACTTTGTCAATCGCTTATAGAATCGACTATCTTATACGGCATTCTCCATTGCCTCGCTGTTCCTAGCCTACGGCGTCCCGTTGCAAATGGCGCTCAGGCGAGTTGGTGACCAAGGCACAGACGCTAGCCTATGCACGTTCGGTTCAGGAGTTGGCCTCTTCTGACTTTTTCTGGTTACTCGTAAGGACATACCCATTCAGTTTGGTGGGCAGCAAGGCATTTTTCACTCGCTCGGGCAACGTTTTAGGATCGATGCTTCTTTCAATCGAGACCGATCGTTCCCGTGCGAGATCGATGATGGCGGCTTGCTCGTGGGACGACTGCCGCTCGTAGAGCATAACGGTCGGACGTAAGCGTTCCTCTAGGTTGCATTTAAGGACCAACCCGAAGCTCCCGTCGTTCAGCTCGACAAACGACCCAGGAGGAAACACCGTGATGGTCGCGATAAAGGCGTCGATCACATCCGGGCCATACTTATGCTGCATTTTTGCATAGAGATGCGACAGTGCCTGCCCGGGTCCGAGATATCGAGGTGAACGTCGATCACTCGTCAACGCATTGTATTCGACGATCACGCCAACCAACCGAGCCAGTCGGTTGATATCCCCGGCAAATAATCGCTTGGGATATCCTGTCCCATCGATCCATTCTCGATGCTGGTGGACAATCTCAACAACCTCAGGATCCATCCCCGGAATGACTTCTAAGATTTCCTTGCCAAGCTGAGGATACATCCGGAGGAGCTTCGTCTCTGTCGGCGACATGTCCTCTTCATTTTTGACACGAACGGCTAACGGAACACGACTCATGCCGATATTATGAAGCAGCGCCCCCATCCCCACGCGCGCAATCTCTTCCTGTGCGAGACCCATCGTTTTCGCCGTCAAGACAGCCAATGCACTGACATTCATCGCCTGCATGGCGAGCTCTTGACCCGGTTCGCCATTGCTTTCTGCGCAGACCAGACTCAGCGCGACATCCTTTTGCTGAAGCGCGTTGTCCAAACTCCCCATAATCTTTGTCGCCGTGCGCAACATATCCGCCTGTCCCGCGTTGGCCATAGCCAGCATGACAGAGATTTCGTTCCGTGCATGGATATATGCGCCTGTATTTTCTTCAACCTCCTTCCGATGTTGGAGGACAGCCTGAATCTGTTTCTGTTTTTCCTTGAGGATCGACTGCTCATCAACCTCGGCATCTTGCGCCGTCTCTGCATCAATCTTGAACTCTTCAACCGGAGCCGATGGGTCAGTGATGATGGCCACCACATCCGCATGGGACAGCTCGGTATCATAGAACAGTCTGGTGAGATGGTACTTCCGAATGATCGCGATCTCGGTCGGAGACGAAATAGTGAAGGTATTGCGGACGAAGGGATGATCCAACCAAGGATGGTCGATTTTGATATAGAGCCCGAGTCGAAGTAGGACCGGATCAAGGGGAAGCCACGACACAGTACAGACAACTCCTTCCTGAATATACTATTTGTTCCAATTAGTTAGGTTAAGGAATTACAATACCAGAACTCTCCTCTCCTTGGAAGCGAGACGACTATCTGTGTCAGATACAATCTGGATTTCGGATCCTCTCGCCTTCGTGCATTTCTCTTGACTCGTTCGACTATATGCACTGGCTAAGTCTTCTGATTCTTTTCCCACTCCACAAAATATCTCGTCGCCTCTGCTCGTCGTGAAATGTTCAACCGCTTATAGAGAGCCCGGAGGCGAGTACTCAGCTTTCCCAGCGGGGATCTTGAGCCGGTGCGCAATCTCTTGGTTGGTCCACCTCGTCTGCATGGCGAGCCAGCGGACGCTGCACCTGTCTACGCCTAAATGGTGAGACAAGGCGCGAGACCGGCTGTTCCTGGCCTTGATCGTGGTGTGGTATTCGTAGAATTGCAACCCAAGCTTGCGGAGGCAAATTCGTATAGAGTACACTGAGGGTATGCCTACAGTGGTTCACCCTCATATCACAAGCGATCCCAACATTTGTGGTGGGAGCCCGTGTATTGAAGGGACGCGCATCACCGTGCGAACCATCGCGATCTACGCGTTGCATCACGGGCAGACTCCGGAAGAGCTACTCACGCACTATCCTCACCTCAGTCTCGCATCGATTTATGATGCACTGTCCTATTACTACGACAATCGTGCCGTCCTCGATAAGGACATCGCCGAGCATCTGTCAGCCTCGGAAATTGATTCCCAACCGTAATCCCACAGCCCCGTCTTTCCTCATGAGCCTTGTGGCATGAAAGTCTATCTGGACGAACACATCCACCTGACTATGGCTTCGTTGCTTCACGCACGTGGTATTGACTGCATCACGACACGAGACGCTGGGAATTTGGGTTGTTCTGATGAAGCACAATTGGCCTTTGCCACGAGCCACGGACGAGCAATCCTCACGTTCAACCACAAAGACTTTCTCCAGCTCGCCAAGCAATGGCACGAAACCGGACGCATCCACGCCGGCATTATTCTTTCCAAAGAACTCGCCATTCCTGAACTCATCCGTCGGCTTCATCGATTCATTACCCACTATGCAACGACGGATCTCACAAACTGCGTCATCTGGCTCCCCAGCATCCCACATCGCTCGTGATACGCCAACTCATTTTCATGCGGTTGAGCCGAAAGTCATCTCACACAGCAATCCGGAAAGAGGACACTGGACGTAGGTCGGGCTCATTGAGCACCACTCCTACCGTTCATAGGCCCTCTGAAGGATAGCCGCTCATGGCGTGGCTATCAGCCTCTATTGTTCTTGACGATCACACAACGACCCGCCCGCCCCCTTTACTTTCAACTCAGACCTTTCTCGGCCTTGCAGTTCTGAAGGCGTGAGCTCCCCTACGGAGGACCACACAGAGCCCTGATACCCCGTTCTCAGAAGTCATCACCAGTCTGGTGGTTCTCCTTTCTCCACTCCACAAAATATCTCGTCGCCTCTGCTCGTCGTGAAATATCCAGCCGCTTGTAGAGGGCCCGCAGCCGAGTACTCAGACTCCCCAGCGAGATCTTCAGTTGTTGAGCAATCTGTTTGTTGGTCTTTCCGGCGCTCATGAGCGCCAGCACTCGAATCTCCTCTGCTGAACAGTCATACAGCCGTCGAACGTGCACGCCCCTCCCCTGTTCTCTGACCCAGGCTATGATCTGCGGCGTCAACTGAGGATCCATAATGGCCAGGCCTTCAGACACGATTTCAATCCCTCTGACCACCGCTTCGGCCGAAGCCTTCTTCAACAGATACCCCTGCGCGCCGGCAAGGATGGCGGACCGGAGAAGGTGCTGCTCATCCCGGTGCGTGAAGAACAAGACACCGATCTGGGGGTAGGATTCACGAATGGTCCGGCACAGGTCGATCCCACTCGCACGCCCCACTTCCACTTCCGAGACCACGACGGTGGGACGAGAAGTCCGAACGGCAGCCAATGCCTCATCCGTGGTCCGTACGGTTCCGACGACACGGAGATGCCGGCTCTTGGCCAGCACCTCCTGTATCCCCTGCAAAACGAACGGTGACGCATCAACCAACAACACGCGCGCGTGGTCCCGATTTCCCGTCGACGGGGTCATACGCGAGGATCGATTCTGCAAGAGCGCGTCACCTCTGCTATTGAGCTTCGATTCGGCACTCGACGGGCCGACTGACACCGGATACCTTCCGGACACCGCTCATCGTGGCACATCTCAGCCGACTCGTTCACGAGGGGAAGGACCGGCCTGAGGAGTACTTCTACAGAGTTGCAAGCAATTCATGCGCCATGTTTCCGGGGGAAGTGGACTTTTGTGAGCGGGGTTGAACGGGATCAGATTCGGCAGGCGAGACGAGAGGGAAGGATGACCAATCACACATGCACACAAGGAAAATCGGCCTCAAGAGCCGAGAACCTCAGATCCCGTGCGAGCACGCACGAACCGGAGACTGATTCGTCATTATTTCCATGGTGAATCTAAAACGATTCTGTATCGAAATAGATTCAGAATCCAAATTGATCCACTGCATCAGAGAGAGGCAGAGATGAGAAACCTCTCGCAAGAACAGGCGAGGGCAGACCGAGATGACTACTTTCCTGTGATCACATACCCTTGCAGCTTCGTCGTAAGGAGTGCATCCTTCACCCGCTCCGGAAGCCCTTTCGGATCGAGAGCTTTTTCAATGGATATCGAACGTTCTCGCGCCAGATCGATGATGGCCGGCTGATCGTGTGACGCCTGCCGCTCATAGAGCATGACGACGGGCCGCAATCGTTCCTGCGTATTACTCTTCAACACCAGTCCAAAACTCCCGTCGCTCAGTTCGACGAAGGACCCAGGAGGAAACACCGTCACCGTGGCAATAAACGGTTCGACCACATCCGGGCCGAATTTGTTCTTCAGCTTCGTATACACATACGACAAGGCCTGTGCCGGTCCCATGTAGCGCGCGGAACGTTGGTCGCTGGAGATGAGGTTATACTCGACTACCGTCCCGACCAACCGTGCTGCCTTGGCAATGTCGCCGTTAATGAGACGCTTGGGAAACCCGGTGCCGTCGAGATATTCCCGGTGTTGATAGACGATCTCAATGACGGCTTCAGGCACACCGGAAATCGCTTCAAGAATCTCCTTGCCGAGCTGCGGATACATACGCAGCAGTTTCACCTCAGTCGGAGAAAGATCTTCCTCGCTTTTGACACGGACAGCCAAGGGCACGCGACTCATTCCGATATTGTGGAACAGCCCTCCCATCCCGACATGTGCGATTTCCTCGGCACTCAGGCCGAGCGTCTTCGCCGTCATCGTGGCCAGGGCACTGACGTTGATGCCCTGCATCGCCAATTCCTGTCCAGGCTCCGGTCGGCTCTCCGCACAAACGAGGCTGAGGGCCACCTCCCCCTGCTCGACGACACCCGTCATCGCCGACAGGATTTTCTCAGCCGAGTGCAACATATCCGCCTGTCCCGCATTGGCCATGGCCATCATGACCGAGACCTCGTTCGCGGCATTGGTATAGTTGCGGCAGTTCTCATCGATCGCCTTGCGATGGTCGAGGGCACTCTGAATCTGTCGGTGCTTTTCCTTCAGAATCGAGGCTTCGTCGGCTTCGGCATCCTGCGCCGTCTCGGCATCGATTTCGAACTCATGCACAGGACCGGTCGGATTGGTAATCGCTTCCACGACATCGGCATGAGAGAGTTCGGGGTCGTACAGGAGCTTGGTGAGATGGTGCTTCCGAATGATCGCGATTTCAGTCGGTGACGAGACCGTAAAAACATTGCGAACGAAGGGATGCTCCATCCACCCGTGATCGATTTTGATATAGAGCCCAAGACGAAGCAGGACCGGATCAAGCGGCAACCATGGCATTGACTACCTTCCCTCCTTCCTTGAAGGGGCGCACGATCGTCGCGTCCGGCCTGATACGCACAATCGTACGACCTCTAGAAAATACAAATGGCGCACCCGTCCGCTCTTGCACCAGAGCCTCCGAATGCGCCATCAACTGACAGGTCTTGCTCCTGCCCGCTAGGCGGTTCGAGCCTTCCGCTCGACCAATCTCTGTCGACTGTATCAAACCGTTATCGGATCAGGAACTAAAAACATGAAGGGATACCACACTCGGACACCGGCTGATCCGGCAGCACCGGCACGAGCATGCACCAGCGCCCACGTCAACCTCTGTCTCCGCTCCCTGGTTCCATCGGCATCGATCCGGCTCCACCCACCCCATCCGTCTTGAGCAAATCCTCGATCTTTCTCCGTAAGAAACCCAGCTCCTTGGATCGAAAAGCAAACTTTGTCTTCTCAAGAACCTCTATCGTGCCTTCCAAGGCTTCCCGATAGGCCACCCGTCTCGGACAGTCCAGCGCGCGACAGACATCCGCCGTCGCCTCACTCGTGGCGGCCGACGGATTCGCCATGACCGCACGAATTCCCGTCGCGAGCGTCGCCATCTGTCCGACACTTTGACTGAGAAAGGCCTCGATCGACCAGGCCAGGTCCCGCTCATTGGCCATCGTTCCCGGTCTCGAGAGGATCTCCCGGACATGGTCCAGCGCAGTCCCGACTCGATCCGCCTCATCGCGCGCGACATCCGTCATCCGCAAAATACGAGACTTTCCCGCAGCTTGATTGACGGCTTGCAATAACTCCCCCCACTCAACCGGCTTGAGCAAGTAGTCGGTGAACGACAATCGGAGCGCTTCCACGGCCGTTTGCACCGAGGGATAGCCGGTCACCAGCACAATGGGAAGCGAGGGGAACCGCATCCGAATATCGTGGAGAAATTCGAACTGCATATTCCCCGGCATCCGAATATCGGACAGGAGCACATCGTGCTGATTCGTCAACAACCGACTGGCTTCATCGGAGTCCTGTGCGCAATCGCAGTGATACCCTTCTTGCTCCAGGAGCTTGGCTGTGGACAGTCGAAACGTATCTTCGTCATCGGCAAGCAGAACTCTTGGAGACTCATGTCTCATGTGTCAGGACCTCCTGAATGATGTTCCGATGACCGGACACCTGACTCCCCGCCGCACTCTCCGGCAAGATGATCGAAAAGGTCGATCCAGCCCCCTGATCAGTCTGCACCTCCATCCTGCCGCCCATCGCCATCACGAGGCTCTGCGACACAGAGAGTCCCAACCCCATCCCCTTCTGCCCCTTCTCGGTCTTCGTCGTAAAGAAGGGATCAAAGATGTGCGGCAACACGTCCGGTGGAATACCGCTCCCTTCATCAGACACACTGATCCGTACCATGTCCTCATCCTGACGGACGTTCAACCAAATCGTTCCCCCTAGGCGCGACGAGTCGAGCGCATTCTGGACCAAATTCATCAAGACTTGCAGGAGGTCGCTCTGTGGAACCAGGAGTCTCGACCTCAGCGGCATCTGGGTCACAACCAACGTCAGGCCGAGCTGAGACAGCCTCTTGGTAAACAAGGATTCCAGGTCCCGTATGAGCAGCGACAAATTGACCGGCTCCGCCTTGCTTGGTTCTTTCCGGTACAACTGATACATATTCTGCACGATCGATGCGACACGAGTAATTTCTCGATCGATCATTGCGACAAACTCAAAGTGAGGGTGAGTCGGATCCACCGCCTGTTTCACAAGCGTGAAGGCGTTCCTGATACCGGCAATTGGATTGTTGATCTCGTGAGCGACCGCAGCGGCCATCTGACCCACTGCAGCCAGTTTTTCCGTTTGTGCCCGTTGTGCCTGAAGCTTCTCGATTTCGGATGTCCGTTCCGCAACTTGGCGCTCGAGCTCTTCTAAATAGCGCGCTTGTTGCGCTTCCATTTGTTTCCGCAGCATAATATCGCGGCCTGCCACCAATCGGACTTGTTTCCCCCGATACCAGTAGGGCCTGACAACCACCTCCCCGACAATCGTGCTGCCGTCCTTTCGAAGTCCCATGATCTCATAGGGACCTTCCACTCCCTGTCGCATATTGGCGATCGCCTGAGCACGTTGCTCCGGAACGACCAGATTGAAAATCGAGCGACCGATGAGTTCGCCCGGCTGATATCCGAACATCCGCTCCAACCCAGGGTTGACTTCGAGCAACACCCCATCATCATGCAAAGCCACTCCATCAAACGTCGCCTCCGTCAGCAACTTGTATCGCAGTTCGCTCTCCCGAATCGCCGCTTCCGCTTGGCGCCGCTCCGACACATCGCGCACGATGGCATAATCAAGCTCCTGCCCATTGTGACACAGGTAGTTGGCCACGACCTCGACCGGATAGATCTCACCCGACTTGCTGCGATGCCTGGTCTCGATGCGAAGCTGTTGGTCCTTTGTCAACTCCGCCCATAAGGCGAGCCAGGCCTCCGGAGGAAAATCAGGATCAATATCCATCACCGACATCGTCAGGAGTTCTTCTTTGCTATAGCCCAGCCTGCGGCAAGCCGATTCATTGACGTCGACGAAGTATCCCTTTGAATCGATGACGAAGATTTGGTCGGCGGCATGATCCACGGCATACTGGGTTCGTTGCAGTCGGTCTTCCACCCGTTTCCGTTCAACGATCTCCCGCTCGAGAGCCCGATTGGCTGCGGCCAACTCTTTCGTCCGCTCCGCAACCCGTTGCTCAAGTTCTGAATTCGCTCTCCAGATCGCTTCTTCAGCCTGCCTGCGTTCGGTCACATCCGAAATGGAACCGACCATGCGCACCGGGCGACCGAGTTCATTCCACACCGCTTGGCCACGGTCACGGAACCAGCGATACGAGCCATCTTTCATCTTCACCCGTGTTTCGATGTCATAGGGCTCACAACTCTCAAGATGGCGACGGGTGGCTTGACGGACCAACTCGGCGTCATCCGGGTGGAGCATCGAAATCCACGTATCATACGTCGGGGCCAGATCACCCGGCTTGAGCCCGAACAGCTCAAGATGCCGGTCAGACCAATACTGTTCCCCGGTCAGAATATTCCAATCCCAGATGCCATCGTTACTCGCAATGGCGGCTAGTTCGAACCGCTCCTGGCTTTCATGCAGCACTTGATCGAGATGTTTTCGCGCTGTGATATCGCGGACAAAGGCGCAGTGAAACTCTTGCCCTCCATAGGCGAGGAACACCACCCGAATATCGATCGGAACCAGCCGGCCATCTTTCGTCAGGTGGTTCGTCTCTAATGACACCACCTTCTTTTCTCTGACCTCCTCCCACCACCCAGGCCAGACCTCCGCTGGAAAGTCTGGATTCAGGTCATGGACCGTCATCTGCAAGAACTCCTCTTTGGTATAGCCCAACATGGCACTGGCCGCCTCGTTGGTGTAGAGAATTCTGGCCTGCGGATCGATCCAGTACACCGCGTCCACTGCCTGATCCATCGCGAACTGAGTGCGCAAGAGACTCATCTCGCTCTGCTTGCGAGCAGTAATATCAAGAGTTGCGCCGATTATGTGTGTCAGCTGCCCGTCAGCCGTACGAACGGCATGCCCGCGGATATCGGTCCAGATGACGGTGCCGTCCTTTTTGATCATACGTGCTTCATACACATAGTCGTCGGTTTCGCGCTTCACGATGCGTTCCCAATACGCCATCGCAATGGATTGATCGTCCGGATGCACCAGATTGAACCAGACAAACGGATCGGCTGAGAGCTCGTCCGGCTGATATCCATACATTGATTTGAGATTCGGATCCCCATAGAAACTGCCTGCTTGCACATCAAGTTCCCAGACTCCGACCCTTCCCACCGCCGTGGCCCTGGCGTACCGCTCCTCACTCAGCCGGAGGGCCTGTTCCATGCGCTTCTGCTCGGTAATGTTCCTCACCGTGCCCACCATCCGAATGGGCCGGCCCAGCTCGTCGCGATAGACCACACCGTTCCCCTCGACCCATTCTACGTCGCCGGCCGGCGACCCGATCCGGTGTTCCGTATGGTAGGGCTTTCGACCAGTGAGAGCGCCTTCGATATCCGCCAGCAGCATGGGCAGGTCTTCCGGATGCACCAATCGTTGATAGGCTTCAAACGTTCCATCGAACGAGCCGCGCGGCAAACCCTTTACCTCTTCACAGTTCTCTGACCAGATCACCTGGTTGGTCAGGATATTCCAATCCCAGGTGGCCAATCTGGCAATGTCCATCGCCAGACGGAGACGATCCGCTTGGTCCTGATTCGCTCGTTCGAGTCTCTTCCGCTCAGTGATGTCGACCGCGATTCCGCCGAGCAACGGCCGTTGCCCCACCTCCAGAGGAAACTTGATCGTGAGCCAATCCCGGACCGTGCCGTCTGGATCCGGCAGAGACTCTTCACTCGCAAGCATCTGACCCGATGCAAAGACCGTCTTATCACTCTCGAAAAGCCTGGTTGCAATCTCCGCCGGCAGGAAGTCAAACACGGTCTTCCTTTCGGCCTCTTGCCTCGATAGGCTCGCCAAGGTTTCGAACTGCGGGTTCACATACACATAATGACCAGCATCATTCTTGATGAACGTGACCGCCGGACTATGGCGCATAAACGCATCGAACCGCGCTTCGCTTTCCTTGATAGCCTCCAGCATGGAAGCATGCTCGATGGCCAGTGCCGCGATGGAGCTCACCCGCTCCACCAGCCTGAGGTCGGCCTGTTGTGCAACCCGAGGCTCCCGATAATAGGCAGCCAACGTGCCGAGCACCCTACCGGTCGAGCCTTTTATCGGCTGCGACCAGCA
>DIHK01000045.1:55118-72158 GCA_002420115.1 Nitrospira sp. UBA5698 | reverse complement strand
AACAAGCCGAAGTCGACGGCGGTGAGCAAGACTTTGGACTCCCAAAAACCGAAGGCGGTTTGCAGAATGGACGATGGATTTGTGGGATGACTCATATGAAGAAACCTTTTCAGTGCGGCGGAGAACCACCGGTGATCATTCTGTTCGCTGACGATTCAATCTCAAATATCCACGAGCATGCCGCAGAGATTGATGAACACCCGTACGTTTCCTGTGGTGTCCTTACGCGCGACTGAAAAGATCAGGTCAGACTTTGGGTCCGCGTAGAGGATGGCCTCCTGGCTCCCAAAATACCTCATCGGAAATTCAGGCTCAGCTATTTCGGAACTGCCGGTCAGCGCAATGGGATAGATGCCAAGGACGGATTTCGTCGTCACATGCATGGCGTAGAAGAGGGGCTGGTTCGGGTGTCCAAAGCCATTGATACCGAGGAATTTGATCTCGAATCGTTTTTTGGCAAGGATGGTACACACCACAACATCCTTCGCGCTTTCTCCGGCAGCCAGATTGACGACAGCACCCGTTTGAAAAGGTCTTTGAGCCATGTGGGGGACCTCCTATGACCATTCGAGAACTGAAGAGACTGAGAGTTGGATCTCAGATATAAGAAGACATCTTACTCAGTGCTGAGCCTACGAAGGAGGAGGACACGAGTCAAGCGGACGAATATGCAGCTGGAATTCGCATACCATGTTGTCCGGCAATTCTGTTGACGGACCCTATGAATCTGACGTATCGTGAGCAATCCATCGTGTCTGTCTGAAAGACTGTCTTGTAGAGCCTAAGCTAAGGAGCTACGACGACCATGAAGATATATCTTGCCAATCCCCGTGGGTTTTGCGCCGGTGTCGATCGGGCGATCGATATCGTGGATCTGTCGCTTAAGAAATACGGCGCGCCCATTTATGTTCGGCATGAGATCGTGCACAGCCGTCATGTCGTGAATACCCTTCGCCGGAAGGGCGCCGTTTTCGTGGAAGAGTTGAACGAAGTTCCTGAGGGGTCCGTCGTGATTTTCAGCGCCCATGGTGTGGCGAAATCGGTCTGGGAAGAGGCCAATCAGCGGCGTTTGCATGTCATTGATGCGACATGTCCGCTCGTGATCAAGGTTCATAACGAAGTGAACCGTGACTATACCCAGGGCTATGAACTGATTCTCATCGGGCACGCCGGTCACCCGGAGGTGATCGGGACGTTGGGGCAGGTTCCCGACAAGTTTCACTTGGTCTCGTCGGTCGAAGACGTGGAAAAGCTGAAGGTGGACAATACGGTCAACCTCTCGTATGTCACGCAGACCACGTTGAGCGTCGATGAATGTCGAGACATTGTGGGGGCGCTGCATCAGCGGTTTCCTAATATCAAAGGGCCCCATCAAGAAGATATCTGCTACGCCACGCAGAACCGACAAAATGCGGTCAAAGAGTTGTCACGTCTCGTGGATGTCATTCTCGTCATCGGGTCTCCGAACAGCTCCAATTCGAACCGGTTACGAGAATTGGGAGAGCAGTGCGGCATTCCCTCCTACCTTATCGACTCGGCTGCCGATATCGATCCTGTCTGGCTCGAAGGAGCAAAGGCCGTCGGCATTGCTGCCGGTGCGTCAGCGCCGGAAATTTTGGTCACGGAAGTGGTCGCATTCTTGAGAGCGGCAGAGCCGTTTGAAGTGGAAGAGTTGACGGTGATTGAGGAGGATGTCGAGTTCCTTCTGCCGAAGGAGCTGGTTCAAATCGAGTCCTCGAAGAAGTCGATGGCCGGTGTTCCCCGATAGTGTAGAGCGTGAAATCAGCGATCGCTGTTCGGTTCCTCCACATGAGGGGGTATTGTTTGCGGGCAGCTGATGGACGACTGTTTCTCTTCAAGTATCTATTCCTAACTAAATCTATAAATTGTAGGGGGTGCAATGGCCATCCCCTACCTGCGGTGTTTTGATTTTGATTTCCGCAGATCTCTATGGTACAAGGTCCCGCAGTTTTCTGTTTTTCCGAGGGGTGTGGCCCGTGAGATCTCTCGTAATGACTAGGGTGAGCTGATGCATTTAAAGACCATGAACATGATGGGCTTCAAGTCGTTTGCTGAGGCGAAGATCGAATTTCCCGAGGGCGTGACCGCGATCGTCGGTCCCAATGGCAGCGGGAAAAGCAACGTCGTGGATGCCATTCTCTGGGTGTTGGGCGAACAGAGTACCAAGACGCTCAGAAGTGAAAAAATGGAGGATGTCATTTTCAACGGGACCGAGCTCCGAAAGCCTCTGGGAATGGCCGAAGTCTCACTGATCATCGGCGGGCTGGATCCCACAATAATGAAGCTCGACGGAAGCTCAAGCCTTCCCAACGAGTTGACCGAAATGCAAGAGATGATGATTACTCGCCGATTGTACCGTAACGGCGAAAGTGAGTACCTCCTCAACAAAGTCCATTGTCGGCTCAAGGATATTCGCAGCTTGTTGCTCGATACGCGTGCGGGCAGCAAAGGGCACACGGTGATTGCCCAGGGGCAGATCGATCAGATCTTGAACGCGTCTCCTCAGGACCGCCGCGAGTTGATCGAGGAGACAGCTGGTATCGTGCGCTACAAAAAGCAAAAGGCGGAAGCATTGCGTAAGCTGGACGCGACGCAACAGAATCTCCTCCGCGTGCGAGACATCGTGGCCGAGGTTAAAAAACAGCTGAATTCTCTTGAGCGGCAAGCGCGCCAGGCGCGAACCTATCAGACCTTGCAAGGGGAAGTCCGCGTGATCGAAGTGTCGTTGCTGACCAAAGAGTTTCGGGCGTTGCGGCAGGCGTTGCAGGACGTCGAGGGTGAGGTGCTCACGCTTGATCAGCAAGAATCGGAAAAGGCAGCGGAGCAGGCCCGGCTCACGACGGAACTTGAGCAGGCTCGGCTCGATGCGATCGGCATGTCCGATGCGATCGGCAAGATTCGTGAAGAGTTGGCAGGGGTTGAGCAGCAACAAGCCCAAGCATTGACCGCTGCGGAGGTTGAACGAAGTCGTGGGCTCTTGTTCGGACAACAGCAGGTGCAGGAGTCGGCTGAACTCGAGGAACTGGTGCGCTCACAGGGGCAGGTGTCCGACACGCTGCAGACGATTGAGGCGTCTTTACGCGCAGTCGAAGAGGACATGACGCTTCGGGTTCAGACGCTTGAGGAATTGGAGCAGGAACTGATGCGATTGGTCGGTCAGCGGGCGGCGGCTGTCGCGGAAGAGGAGCGAGGCCGCAAAGATGTATTACAGTTGGCCGTCCTTGTTGCGAATACCGAACAGGCCATCTCACAATTAGCGAGACGCCTGGAAGATCTCGTAGGGCGCGGTGCACGGTTGACTGCCGAGCGGGAGGAGCTTGGAGGTCAGCGTGCCGTAGCGATCGATCGGCATGAGTCTTTGCGGAAGGAGTATGGAGAGGCCGATCGGCGAGTATCGGAACTGCGTGAGGAGTTGCGAGCCGTGCAGGAAGAGGCTACGCAGGCTGTGGGGGGCATGCAGTCGCTGGATCAGGTGATTCTACGACGGTCTGAGGAATTGGCCGGGGTCGACTCACGCCTTGAGGCGCTCCAAGGTGTGGTGCGTGAAGAAATGGGCTACGGTCGACAAGGCGAGCACCAAGGGCCTGCTCTCAAGTCGTGTGAAGGCGTGCGGGATGCGGTGGCCGAGTGGCTGGTCGTTCCCTCCGGGATGGAACGGGCGGTCGAGGCGGTACTGGGGGAGCGTGTTCGCGGATGGTTCGTGGATGAGCCGTCCGTCGGCAAGCGGCTGATTCGGTTTCTCCAGCAGGAGGCCCTCGGGCGAGGTAGCTTTATCCCGCAGCGTCCACGATGGGAGGGGGCGACGACTCCCTCATGGTGGCCGATGATCGCTGCGGAACCCGGCGTAGTCGGGCGCGCGGTTGAGCTGGTTCAAACCGATGCAGCTCGAACAGCGGCTCGTGATGTTCTGTTCGATCGCGTGGTGATCATTCGGTCGTTGGATCAGGCACTGCAACTGTGGGCCGGACAGGAATGGGGCGCTCCTGATGGACCGATCCTCGTGACGCTGGACGGAGAAGTCGTAGATGCCTCGGGTATCGTGACGGGTGGTCAGGTGCAAAGCACGCCTGGTCTGCTCGAACGTCGTCGGGAGGTGATCGATCTGGAAGCCAAACGCCAGTCGTTCGTGGCGGAGCTGGATCAGAGTAAGCAACAGCGGGACATGCTCTTTGCACAGATTCAAATGCTTACCCAGCGTGACCGCCAACTCAGTGATGCCCTGCGTGAAGCGGAGATGCAGAATTTGTCATTGCGCAAGGATGAGGAACAACTTCAGCACGTACTGGCTGATCTCGACCAACGCGTGCAGGCCGTGGATGCAGAGATTCTTGAGGGCTTGAGTGCGCGGGAGTCGGTGGAAGAGGAGTCGCAATCGGTGCAGGCCCAGTTGGGGCAATGGATCGCGGAGAAAAACGGGCAGGATGCGTTAGTGGCGGGAGTACGAGAACGCCTAGGGGTGCTCGATCAGACCATGAATCGGCATCAAGAGCACGTCACGCAGGCCAAGCTGGCCGTAGAAGGATTGCGCGGTAAGCGGGAACACGAACAGCTGAATCGTGCTCGTGTCATGCAGCAGATCCAGGAGGCTGAAGAACGGCGCCGAGCCTTGGGTGAGCATCTGAACAGTTTGAAGGGTTTGATCGAACAGAGTCGGGAGGAGCAAGTTCGGCAGGAGACGTTGTGTCAGGATTTCGGTGTGACTGCCGGACGGGTCAAAGGGGAATTGGTTGCGGCCCAGGAACAACAGGCGCAACACATGGCCACGAGTCACACGCTTGAAGCCAGCTTAGAGGAAGTGCGGCGAGGGATGTCGACTGTTCGGGACGCCCGAATGACCGTGGAGGTTCGCCGTGCCGAGGTGCGCATGCAGTTAGGGACCGTGGAAGGGACGTTGGCCGGCACCTATCAGATCGATCCGCTCACACTCGTCGCTGTCCCGCCTCAATCAGATGGGTCGGCAGGAGAGACGGATGTCGCCGTACAGCAGGAGGCGGACGAGCGTTCGGAGGTCGAGCTGAAAGAACAGCTGCAGAAACTTCGTGATCGGCTGGATCGCATGGGTCCCATCAATTTGGCTGCAATCAGCGAACATCAGGAATTGGAGGAACGCCACACGTTCTTGTCGGCGCAAGAGCAAGATCTCTCGAACTCGATCGCCTCTCTGAAGGAGATCATCCAGCGTATCAACCTGACCACGAAGGAGATGTTTGCCGCGACCTATGATGAACTGCAGCAGAAGTTCACCGAGGTATTCGGGCAGTTTTTCCCGGGAGGACGGGCTGAGTTGCAGTTGATCGAGGAGCCGCCATTGGAAAACGGCGAATCACTCGGCAATCAAGAGCCTGGTATTGAGATCGTTGCACAACCTCCAGGCAAGCGGCTGAAAAGCATTACGATGCTGTCGGGCGGAGAAAAAACCTTGACGGCGATGGCGCTGTTGTTTGCGAGCTTTCTCATTCGGCCGACTCCGTTCTGTTTGTTGGATGAAATCGACGCACCGCTGGATGAGGAAAATATCGGGCGGTTTACGGCGGTCTTGAAAGACTTGGCGCAGAATGCCCAATTCCTCGTCATTACGCACAACAAGCGTACGATGAGCATCGCTGATTCGCTCTTCGGTGTGACGATGGAAGAACCCGGGGTCTCGAAGCTCGTATCTGTACGGCTTGGGGATCTGCAACCGGTCTGAAAATTTGGTTTTGTGCGAGAGTCTTTCGTCTGGGCGTCTCTCATGTCATGACACCATGGATGTACGTCGACCAACTTGAACGAACGGTCGTGTCGTCGGCTGTCATTCTTTCAGGTGAATCCTTTCCATGTGGACTCGGGTGATACCCTGTTCGGCGGACCCAAGTTGTTCGACGGCTCTCTTGCTTACGTCAATGATTCGTTTGTCGGAGTCGAGGTTGTGCTGGCTGGACTCAGGGGGCGTCCAAGGGAGCACTGACGATCTCGAAGGTAAACGTGCCGATGTGATGCACGAGTTCGTCAGCGAGGTCCGTTAAGTCTCCGGCTGGAAAGATGGTTTTTGTATAGGAGGAGGATAGGCTCGGGTATTCTGTAGGTGCAGCAACAGGGAGATGTTACCACCATCGAGGAGGTAAGCGTGACACCTGTCCAAGGACCAGCCAGGCACCCGTATCTGCGATCGGTCGGTGATCTTGCCCGTGCGCAAGTGATTGTGGAGACCCTCTACACTTCTGGTACAAAAAATGATGGAGCCTGTGTCAGCCGGGAGGATGAGGAGAGGCTGGAGGAACGAGGTGATCATCCGTTGGATCCCGCAATGGGGATTCTCAATGGACTGCGGTTATCGCTTGCACTCTGGGGCGTTATTCTCCTGAGTGTCATGTTGATATGGTGATTGGCTGCCCCTTCAGCGGTCTGACATCACGGCTGTATAGCGAGTTCCTTATCGGATTTCTTGTCGCATCCCACTTGGGCTTCTGTCCATTCATCGCGATGGCGGGACGTGCCGGATCTCTCACACCGTCAATCCGCATGCGGTGAGACTCGCGTGAGTTTGCCCGCACGGTGCGGAAAGTTTCCACGTTATGCCTCGATGTAGTTTTCCACCGGCTGAGTTCTCATTATTGTAGGAGCCATACTGATTTCAATTATCTACAGGAGCTGAATCTGGTAGGTACATCAGGCACTTCTGCATCGCTCACGCTTGACTCGATTTTGGGTGTCTGTTATAACGCAGCAGTGCTTGTGTAGGTTTTTTCGGACACATACGGGGAGACCTGTTGTAGATGACGGTTTCTTACCTGCCGCTCGTTGTTGTTTTGAGTCCTAACCATTCATGAACCTCATTAAGGCGCTCTTTAATCGCCTCTCTGACAGTTTGCTCTCCGGGACACCGGGAAGGCTTGACCATGCAACGGAGTTCAACCCCGTCGCATCGCTTCGTCTGGTGTCGGAGAAGCCAGTCGTACTTCCTGCGTTGGATGCGGCCACAGGCCGTCGTCCGATCGGACATGCGGTGGGGCAGCCGGATTCAGTTGATGATGCGATCAGGCGGAGCCAATCGTGGTTCTTTACCCGCCAACATGCGGAGGGGTACTGGGTTGCCGAATTGGAAGCTGATACCACCCTCACATCCGAATATTTGATGCTTCGCCGATTCCTTGATCGGGTGGATCCAGCACGAGAGGTGATGGCGGTTCGATATCTCAAGTCGATGCAGCTTCCTGATGGCGGATGGCCCATTTACTATGGAGGACCGTCGGAGATTAGTGCTTCAGTCAAGGCCTATTTTGCGTTGAAGCTGAGCGGGGTGCCTGCGGATGAACCGTTTATGGTTCGAGCGAAGGACCGCATCTTGGCCATGGGAGGAGTCCTTCAGGCCAATGTGTTCACGAAAATCACGCTGGCCTTGTTCGATCAGTATGATTGGGAAGGGGTTCCCCACATGCCTGTGGAGATCATGCTGCTTCCCAAGAAATTCTATTTCAGTATCTATGCGATTTCCTATTGGTCAAGGGCGGTCTTGATTCCATTGCTGATTGTTTTCGCTCACCGGCCGGTCTGTCGGATCCCCCGCGATCAGGGGATCGACGAGTTGTACCCAATCCCACGCGAGGAGGTGCGTTACTGGAAGTATCCTCCGTTCAACAAGGATCAGGCCTGGTTTACTCCTCACAACTTTTTTGTCGCCTTGGATTTCATGTTGAAGTTGTATGACCGGATGCCGATGCGGGCGTTGCGAGAGAAAGCACTGCACAAGGCCGCCTCCTGGATGGTGGAACACATCAAGGGATCTGGGGGGCTCGGCGCAATCTATCCGGCGATGGCGAATTCGATCATGGCGCTCGAATGTTTGGGATATAAGGCCGATGATCCGCTCGTCGTCAAAGCCCTGCGTGAGATCGAGGACCTGGAAGTCTACGAGTCAGTGATGATGGACGGCGAGTCCGTGTCCACGGTGCATTTGCAACCCTGCTCTTCGCCGATCTGGGATACCGCGTTGTTGACCAATGCATTGATCGAGTCCGGTGTATCGCAGGATCACCCATCGCTCCAAAAAGCAGGCCGCTACCTGATGTCCCGCCAAACTCAGACGGTAGGGGACTGGATCATTTCCTCGCCGGACGCGAAGCCGGGTGGATGGTATTTTCAGTTTGAGAATGAGCTCTATCCGGATGTCGACGATTCTGCCGTCGTCATCATGGCCCTCTCTAAATTGAAGATCCCCGATCAAGAAGGTGAGCTGGATGAGTCTATGCGCCGTGGGATGCAATGGGTGCTGGCCATGCAAGGTTCCGACGGCGGTTGGGGCGCCTACGATAAAGACAATAACCGGGTCGTCTTCAACTATATTCCGTTTGCCGACCACAAGGCGCTGTTGGATCCCAGTACGGCTGATCTTGCCGGGCGATGTTTGGAAATGCTCGGTGCCTTAGGGTATGACCAGACACATCCATCTGCTGGACCGGCTCTGGCCTTCCTCAAGAAAGAGCAGGAGGGAGACGGGAGCTGGTATGGGCGGTGGGGTGTCAACTATATATACGGCACATGGTCCGTGTTAGCCGGTCTGCGTGCTATTGGGGAAGATCTTTCGGCTCCCTATATTCGCCGTGCCGTGTCCTGGCTTGAATCAAAACAGAATCCTGACGGCGGGTGGGGCGAGTCCTGCCTCTCCTATCGCGATGATGGCGATTATCATGGAATAGGGGAGAGCACACCATCCCAAACCGCATGGGCGCTCATGGGCCTGATGTCGGCCGGAGCAATCGATTCCTTCAGTGTCGCACGGGGAGTGCAGTTCCTCCTTCGGCAGCAAACGAAGGATGGATCTTGGCAGGAGATTGCCCACACCGGTACAGGATTCCCTCGTGTTTTTTACCTTCGATACCATTGGTATTCCCAGTACTTCCCCTTGTGGGCGTTGGCGATGTATCGTAACCTGCGTTCTCGTGGAAAAACGCGAGCTGACGAACTTCGCCACCATCTCAAAGGAACTGATCTCTCTCGGGCCGAGCATTGACCCCCGCCGGTCTTCTTCCTCCGCTATCTTTGAATGGGCAGACGAGTACGCGCATCGCTGTCTTCGCGGCGACACCATGGGAAATGAGGGCGATACGGTCGGCCTTCCATCCGGTGGTTGAACGAACCGTCGATGGTATGCATACCCTTGTGCATGTTGACAGGGGACAAGAATATTGGCTGGTTCAGACCGGTGTCGGTCCGGAAAAGGCACGGCAATGTGCTGCCCGGTTGCTTGACCACCAATCATTTTCTCTCATCATCTCGACAGGGTTTGCCTGCGCACTGATCGCAGCAGGTATTGGTGCGCTTTTAGTCGGCCATGAGCTGGTGTATAGCGGTAGGGAGGCCACGGAGCCCGTACCGCCTATCGATGTTGCCAGTGAAGAACGTGATCAGCTTATCAGGTGTCTTCAGGCCAGGGTGCCTGCGGTCCACCTGGGTCGGTTTGTCTCGAGTGATCATGTGATCGGGAGTGCTCAGGAAAAACGAGCGATTGCAGCGAAGACGCAAGCGATCGGCCTTGATATGGAGAGCGAAGCCCTGGCTGTGGAAGCCAATCGGGCTCATACGCCATTTATCATTATTCGAACGGTTTCGGATCTGCTTGATGAAGATCTTCCGCTTGACTTCAATCTCTTTCTCAGGCCCACTGGGTGGCTCAAAGGGATCGGGAGTGTTCTGGCTGCTCCGTCGTGCCTTTTGGGGATTGACCGGCTTCGTCGGCAGAGTATGATCGCAGCCGAAGCGCTGACGGTTTTCTTTCGAGAGTATCTTGCGGCGGTGGCTCAGCAAAGACAGGAGCGTGCATCGGTACCGCTGTGATCATGAAATTTCTTGAAGCACTAGGTCGCTGGGCTCTCACCTCCGTGGCTGAAATGGGTCGCATGCTGATCTTCGTGCTATCGGCTTTTGGCTGGTTGGCACGTCCCCCGTTTCGAGCCATTCAAACCGTCAAACAACTCCACTTTATCGGCTATAAATCGACTTTTGTCGTCGTACTGACGGCGACCTTCACGGGTATGGTGCTGGCGCTACAGGGGTATCATACGTTGCGGAAATTTGGATCGGAGGGGCTGCTTGGAGCAGCCGTAGCGGTCAGTATGATTCGTGAGCTGGGGCCGGTATTGGCCGCACTGATGGTGACGGCGAGAGCAGGGTCTGCCATGACGGCGGAGATCGGAATTATGCGGATTACGGAACAGATCGATGCGCTCGATACCATGGCCGTTAATCCGCTCCAATACCTGATCGCGCCGAAATTGATCGCAGGATTGATCGGCGTGCCGCTCTTGGTCGCGATTTTTGACGTCGTGGGAATTTACGGTGGCCATGTTGTGGGAGTCGAGCTGCTTGGGGTGAATGCCGGGACCTATTGGAATTCCATAGAGTCTGCGGTTGAGTGGAAAGATGTCTACGGCGGTATCCTGAAATCCATCAGTTTTGGACTGATTATCAGCTGGGTTTGTTGTTATAAGGGATTCTTTACCAAAATGAGTGCCGAGGGGCTGGGCAACGCCACGACCGAGGCGGTCGTGCTGTCGTCGGTCCTGATTCTCGTGTGGGACTATTTTTTGACCGCCCTTCTCTTTAATCTGTAATCATGTTGAAGCTTATCGGGGTGACGAAGACCTTGGGTGGGCAGCAGGTATTGAGAGGCGTCGATCTTGCGGTGCCGGAAGGGAAACTCACGACGATCATCGGGCGCAGTGGAGAAGGCAAGAGTGTCTTGCTGAAACACATGATCGGCTTGCTTCAGCCTGATTCTGGAGAGGTGTGGGTCGACAACGTGGAGATTTCGCGGCTTCGTGGGCATGCGCTGAATGAGGTGCGCAAGCGATTTGCGATGTTGTTCCAGGGGGCGGCGCTGTTCGATTCGCTGACGGTTTTTGAAAACGTCGCCTTCCCCCTTCGGGAGAAGCTCCGATTGAAAGGACCGGAGGTGACCAACCGGGTCGAGGAAAAACTCGATCAAGTCGGCTTGACCGGGATGGGACATAAATTTCCGGCAGAATTGAGCGGAGGGATGCGCAAGCGCGCAGGGCTGGCTCGTGCTTTGGTTATGCAGCCCGAGATCATGCTTTTCGATGAGCCGACCACAGGGCTGGATCCGCTCATGGCGAAGTCGATTCACGACCTAATTACGAGTATGCAGCGAAGATTTCGGTTTACCGCTGTGATGGTAAGTCATGAAATCCCAGAAATCTTCGGGATTTCCGATTATGTGGCGATTTTGAAACAGGGAAAGATCGCGGCGATGGCCGAGCCGTCTGAGTTTCAACGCACCACTGATCCGGAGATTAAGGAATTCATTTCGGTGGGCGGTACGGTGCTGATGGGAAACTCCGGTTCCGCAAGCTAAAGGAGTGTCGTGATGGAGAAGGCCAAACTGGAGATGATCGTCGGCGTATTCGTATTGATCGGCATCATCTCGTTGGGGTATCTCTCGGTCAAGCTTGGGAAATTAGAACTGATCGGGGGGGATCTCTACGAGGTCGATGCGCTATTCAACTCCGCGACAGGATTAAAATCAGGGGCCGCTGTGGAAATCGCCGGCGTTGAAGTGGGTCGCGTCAAGGCCATCAGCCTGAAGGAGGATCGGGCTCTCGTTCGACTAGGGTTGCACAATGGGACGAAACTCTATTCTGATACCATTGCATCGATCAAGACAAGAGGGATCATCGGTGAAAAGTATCTGGCGCTGTCGCCGGGCGGAGGGGGCGATCCCTTGAAGCCGGGTGAGACCATTCGAGATACCGAGTCCGGTCTCGATTTGGAGGAATTGGTGAGCCAATATGTGCATGGCAAAGTCAATTAATTTGAATGCATGGAATCATGCGCGAAGAAATGAGCTATTGGATCAAGGGAGTAGGTGAGGATATGGCAATGAGGACGTGGTGGAACAGGGGAGATGTGTCTCGTTGGCCCATCGTGGTGGTGTTGCTCATGACGGTGGTCAGTGTGAGTATGCCTGTCCCAAGTGTTGCAGGGGAGCCCACGGTAGCGATGAAGGCAACCATTGATGAAGTGCTCCGGATCGTACGGGATAAAGAACTCAAGCAGCCGGCGAAAGCGGACGCGCGCCGACACATGCTTGAAACGGTGGTGTCGGGACGATTTGACTATGCTGAAATGTCTCGGCGAGCTCTTGGAGCTCCCTGGAACCAACTGACAGACCAACAGAAGCAGGAGTTCGTCGATCTGTTTCGCACCTTGTTGACGAATTCGTATGCGGATAAGATCGAGACCTATTCCGGCGAAGGCGTAGAGTATTTGAATGAACGCACAGAGAAAGAGTATGCCGAGGTCCGGACGAAAGTGCTTTCTGGGAAAACAGAAATTCCTCTCGATTATCGACTGATCAACAAAGCCGACGAGTGGCGGGTCTATGATGTCGTCGTGGATAATGTTAGTTTGGTGAATAACTACCGTGGACAGTTCACGAAGATTCTTCGTGCCTCTTCGTACACGGATCTCGTTGACCAGCTCCGCAAGAAATCCGACAAGCTCAAGGCACCATAGCGCCGGTTCTAGAAGTGATGACGACGTGTATGCGTAGCCTTGCGATTGGCTTTGTCTTTGTCTCGTGCGCGACCGTTTGTCTTGCGCCTCTCAACGAGGCTCAGGCTGAGGTCAAGCTGTTCCCGATCCCTGCCATCAGCAGCAGCAAGAACGACGGCAACGATATCGGACTGATTGTGCCGGCCCTCTTTACTGGGCCGGATGGCGATCTGAAGTATTTGGTCGCACCGATGGTAGTCTACAACTCCATCGTAGGAACGCGAGGCACCGTCAATTTATTTCGATATGAGCCAGGTGGAAAGGAGCTGCGAGGGATCGCATCGTGGACTGAGCGGATCGAGAGAAAGTTTTTGTTGAGTTATGTGGACCCAGGTTTTAGTAACGGCCGCTACAGCATTGGATTCAGTGCGATGCATTTCAAGAATGCGACGGTACGGTTTTTCGGGTTGGGGCCAACTACACACAAGGATGATGAGACGAACTATACGGCGTCCGAGACAAGGCTGAATTGGAAATTCGGTGTCTACGCCAATGAAGTGACGCAGATTGCGGTGAGTCAACGACTGCGCCATATGCAATCGATTCAGGAAGGTGCGACGGACCTTCCGTTCTCAGGCACGAATTTCCCGAATGCACCAGGTGTCGACGGCGCAACCGTACTCGGTCAGCGGATCAGCTTCCACTACGATACCCGCAACAATCTCGTGACGCCGACCGATGGAATGGCGGTAACGGCCTATGCCGAGCTGAACTACGACTTCAAGAACGGCGACCATCCGCTCTATTCACGGTATGGGCTTGATGTGAAGAAAATGTTTGCCAGTGAGTCTAAACGGGCCATTCTGGTGGTGCACGGAGAGCTGCAAGCCACGATTGGCACGGACGTTCCGTTTTTTGAGCAGAGCTCGCTCGGTGGACAAAATACATTGCGTGGTTTTGGTGTGGATCGATATATCGATAAACAGATGATTGCCTTCAGTGTCGAAGAACGAATTCATATCCTGCGGGCACGTCTCGCAGGAGTCATGGCAGATTTCGAAATTGCGCCGTTTATCGATACCGGACAAGTGTTCAACTCGTTCAAAAATGTCAGCTTCAAAGACTATCGCATTACGCCAGGCATTGGATTTCGAGGGATCATTCGCCCAAACGTGGTGGGACGGATCGACTATGGTTTCAGTAAAGAGGGGGGAGCGATTTTTGCCGGACTGGATTTTCCATATTAGGAAGCCGGTATCAAACTCTTCCTGCTCCCATGACGGGTGAGAGCTCAGAGTGCCTGCGGTCGATTTTGATAGCCTATCGGATGCTCAATATGGCATCCGGCAAGGTTCCTTCCGGTAGAAGATGCAGCGCAATCACTAGTGTTAGTTTGGTAGATCCTCCTGAACCTCTGAACGCGAAGGAGCGTAAGGTTCAAGAATCTTGTGGCATCCTATTCACTGGGAGCCGGGCGAGGTCGGAGACTACGGTAGAGCTCGTGCCACAGACAGTGTGAGTGGTTTCTGACGTCCGCATGCCTTCCGTAAGTACTTGACTTCATGTGGTTCCTGTGTGAAACTTCACGAAAATTCGATCCTGGATCAGGTGAGAGGTCGCGCATTTCTCCTGCCTAAGGCGGTGAGCGTCCATGGTAGACAAACGAAGGAGAGCATCCATGTCCATCTTGAAAAAGATCCATAGCCCTGCTGATCTGAAACGACTATCTCCAGACCGGTTCCCGGCGCTGTGCCAAGAGATTCGTGAGCAGATCATCGGCGCAGTCTCCAATGTCGGTGGACACTTGGCATCAAATTTGGGTGTGGTTGAGCTCACGGTTGCCCTGCAGTATCTCCTCGATACGCCGACCGACAAGATTGTCTGGGACACCAGTAACCAGTCCTATACACATAAACTCCTGACCGGTCGCCGCGAACAATTCCACACGCTTCGCCAGTACGGAGGGTTGAGCGGGTTCTGCAAGCGGGAAGAAAGTGAATACGACACGTTCAATGCCGGACATGCCGGGACTGGGGTGTCGGCTGCCTTTGGTATGGTAGAAGGCCGTGAGCAGCTGAAGCAAAAGCATAAAGTCGTGTGTGTCGTCGGTGATGGGGCGATGACGGCCGGCATGACGCTCGAAGGTCTGCATCACGCCGGAGGGCTTGGAAAAGATTTCCTCGTCATCCTCAACGATAATCAGATGTCGATCTCGAAAAATGTTGGGGCGATCTCCGCGTACTTGAGCCGAACGATTACGGGCGAGTTTTACGGGAAGATGCGTGAAGAAACGGGGCAACTGCTGGGCAAGATCCCCCATATTGGCAGTGATATGCAAAAGCTTGCCCGTCGTGCCGAAGAGCTTGCCAAAGGCGTGATTCTTCCTGGATTGCTGTTCGAGGAGCTTGGGTTTCAGTACAGCGGTCCTATTGATGGGCATAACTTTGAGCATCTTCTCCCAACACTTGAGAACGTGCTGAAAATGAGGGGGCCGGTCCTTCTCCATATCATTACGAAAAAGGGACTGGGGTATGAGCCGGCCATGAAGAATCCGGTGTGGTTTCATGCCTGCCCACCGTTTGTTCGCGAGACGGGCATCCCTGCAAAAAAAGCCGTGCGTCCTTCATACACGGCGTTCGCAATGGATACACTGGTCAAATTGGCCCGTGAGGATAAACGCATTGTCGCCATTACGGCAGCCATGTGTGAAGGCACAGGCTTGACGGCGTTCGAAAAAGAGTTTCCCGATCGTCTCTACGACGTTGGAATTGCTGAGCAACATGCCGTGACCTTTGCGGCAGGACTTGCGACGCAAGGGCTGAAACCGGTCGTTGCGATGTATGCGACATTTCTTCAGCGGGCCTATGATCAGGTCGTGCACGACGTGGCGACGCAGAATCTTCCGGTGGCATTCTGCATCGATCGTGGTGGCCTTGTGGCTGAGGATGGCACCACTCACCACGGCGCGTTTGACTACGCCTTCTTGCGTCACGTTCCCAACATGGTCGTGATGGCGCCAAAAGATGAGAACGAGCTTCAGCATATGATGAAGACAGCTCTGGAATATAATGGCCCGATTTCAGTCCGGTATCCGCGCGGAGTGAGCCTGGGCGTCAAGATGGACGCGGCTCCGCATACGTTGCCCATCGGGAAAGGTGAGTTGTTGAAGGATGGAACGGACGTGGCGATCATGGCGATCGGTGTATCCGTGTGGCAAGCGATGGAGGCCGCTCAGCGACTCAGCGAAGAAGGCGTCTCTACGGCGGTCGTCAATGGTCGGTTTGTGAAGCCGCTCGATCAGGAACTAGTCGTGGATGTGGCGAAACGGGTTCGGTATGTCGTGACGGTTGAAGAAGGCTGTAAGATGGGCGGGTTCGGGTCTGCGGTGCTTGAGACGCTGGCGGAGGCGGGTGTCTCTGGTGTGAGGACCAAGGTCCTTGGTTTACCTGATTGGTATATTGAACAAGGGCCGCAAGATTTGCTCCGGGAGCGATATGGGCTGACGGCAGAAGGCATTTATCAAAGTGTCAAAGAGCTCCTCGGGAAGGCGCCGGGGGAAAAAGTGCAATTTGTCGGGACCACACATGCCGGTCATCTTCCGCATGGAGATGAACAAGGTAGTTAAAGGAGCGTGAGGGGTAAGGGGTAAGGAGTAAGGCGAGCCACTAGATGCATATTACGAGACGAAAGACCAGGCAGATTCAAGTCGGCACGGTAAAGATCGGCGGTGATGCACCGGTGTCGGTCCAGTCGATGTGTTCGACTGATACGCGCGATACCAATGCGACCATTGAGGAGATCGGCAGACTCGAAGAAGTCGGTTGCGAACTCATCCGTGTTGCCGTGCCGGACGAAGAAGCGGCAGCTGCCCTGCCAAAGATCAAAGCCGCAATGAAGGTACCGTTGATTGCGGATATTCACTTCGATCATCGTCTCGCATTGCAAGCGGCAAAGATCGTCGATTGCGTCCGTATCAATCCAGGCAATATCGGCGCCTGGTGGAAAGTCGAAGAAGTCATCAAGGCGGTCAACGACAACGGTATTCCCATCCGTGTCGGGGTGAACGGCGGGTCGCTCGAGCGGCACTTGCTTGAGAAATACGGCTGGCCGTCCCCGGAAGCTTTGGCTGAGTCAGCGTTGAATGCGGTTCGTTCGCTCGAGGATGTCGGCTTCACCAATATGAAGGTGTCGCTCAAGGCGTCCGATGTGCACCATGCGATCGATGCTTACTACCTCTTTGCGATGCAGTCGGACTATCCGTTGCATATCGGCATCACCGAAGCCGGCACGGCAATGACCGGCGCNNATCGGCGCCTGGTGGAAAGTCGAAGAAGTTATCAAGGCTGTCAATGACCACGGCATTCCGATCCGTGTCGGAGTGAACGGTGGATCGCTCGAACGGCATTTGTTGGAGAAATACGGCTGGCCCTCCCCAGAAGCCTTGGCAGAGTCCGCGTTGAACGCGGTTCGTTCACTCGAGGATGTCGGATTCACCAATATGAAGGTGTCGCTCAAGGCATCCGATGTGCA
>DIHK01000045.1:25099-55053 GCA_002420115.1 Nitrospira sp. UBA5698 | reverse complement strand
GCCGGCACGGCAATGACCGGCGCTGTGAAATCAGCCATGGGCCTTGGATATCTTCTCTCGCAAGGCATCGGCGATACGTTGCGGGTGTCGCTTGCCGCAGATCCGGTCGAAGAAGTGAAGGTCGGCTACGAGATCCTGAAGTCGCTTGAGCTGCGCCATCGCGGAATTAATGTCATTGCCTGTCCGACTTGCGGAAGAGTTGAAATTGACGTCGTCCGTATGGCGAACGAGCTTGAGAAGAAGCTCGGCCATATTAAGACGCCGTTGAACGTATCCGTACTTGGCTGTGTCGTGAATGGGATCGGAGAAGGAAAAGAGGCCGATATCGGGATTGCAGGTGGTGAAGGGAAAGGTATTTTGTTCAAGAAGGGGAAGCTTGTTCGCAAGGTCCCGATGGAAGAACTGATGGACACGCTGATTGTGGAAGTGGAGCAGCTCGCGAAGGAGAAAGAAGCGGAAGGGAATGCTGCGTCAGCTGCTTCCGGTGCTGCGAGCACATGGGAACCTCTTATTCCTCAGGGTGATCAGCCCTCAACTCTCGGTAGACAAATTCCAGTCTTGCCCCACAGGTAATTCAACTCTCGCACTGCGGCGGTTCGCATCTCTTCAGCTTCCTTCTGGACATGGCTCATCAAAGAAACAATTGACGTGTCGTTCTGGCGCATGTCACTGTGCTTGGGAGAATGCACTTGCAATCGATCATTCATTGGATTTGTGACCTCGCCAAGTCTCCGTTCTTTATCCGATTAGCAAAACTCGGTCTGACCATTGCTGCGGTCGTACACGGCTACATTATTTCCTTTGGGCGGTCATATCACTTCCGCGACATCGATATCCATCGCGAGATCGGACGGCGCTTTCTCACCGGTGAATATCTCTACGCCAATGACTACTGCTATATGTATTTGCCTACCACGGGGATTTATTTTGCTCCACTGCTCATGCTGGAGAGAAATCCAAGCCTGGCCCTGCGATATGCTGTGGCTATCGGATGTTTAGTCATGACGGTCATATTCTTTCACCGGATGGTGTCTGGTTCTTCCGGAGCGCAACCGTGGAGTCGATTGCTGATAGGAGTCGGCGCAGGAGCCTTGACGCTCCAGTTTATCTTGAATGATCTTGATGACGGTGGGCCACATCTCATGCTGTTAGGGATTATCGCCGGGGGAATCTATGCGATATGGGTCGGGAGGGAATGGCTGGGCGCTGCCTTGATGGGCTTCAGCATCGTTCTGAAGATTACGCCTGCGCTCTTCGTGCTGATGTTTCTCTGGAAGCGGCAGTGGCGGCTTGCCTCGTACACGGTCCTCGCCACCGTTCTTTGGATTCTGCTGCCCATTCTCTATATGGGGCCGACCAGTTGGTGGGACCATCACATAGAATGGACGAGGAATGCGGTGTTGTCGGTACTCGATCGACAGGTGGAGGGGCGACAGGAAAACGAGCTGCAGAAGGCCAACCTTTCGCTCCGCCATACCATGCTGCGGTACCTGGTGACGTATCCCCCGACTCATCGATTGAGGCAAGTCGATGAGAGTTACAAGCCGGTGTTGGATCTTCCGGGACCGCTGGCGAACGCCATTGTTGGAGTGGCTGTCATCGGTATCGTCGGACTATTCGCCTGGTCGAGTCGGCGAACGTTTCAAGGGTCTGGAGATTCAGAATGGGGGCGAGAGTGCGCGGGAGTCCTCCTCTTGGCGCTGTTTCTTTCGCCCATCACGTGGGACCAGCATCTCGTCTGGATGATACCGGCGGCCTGTATCGTTGTCGCTGCCGCAACAAAGGTGAGCGGAGCGTTGAGCCGCACAGGATACACGATGTTGGCGGTGTATGTGATCCTGACGATGGTACTGAATTATGAAGTCGTGGGGAGAGTCAGATGGGAAGCCTTAAAGAGTTATCATCACCTCGGTATTGCCATGCTTATCTTGTATGGTTTGCTTCTCAGCACGAAGCATCGAGTGGTTTCCTCTAAGCTCTGGTCGGAACCTATGCGTCCTTCCTCCTCTCGTATCGCAAATGAGATCTAAGGTGCTCGTATAGTTCTTGTATTGAGTTCTGGAAAACGAAGCGATTATAATGCCGATCCCGGGGCGCCGTACCCAAGTGGTAAGGGAGCAGTCTGCAAAACTGCGATGCAGCGGTTCGAACCCGCTCGGCGCCTCCATACGAACCCTTGGTTGACTCGCTGGCTCTTCATCGCCGTATCGTAATTGTCGTCGGCGGATCAACACCTCAAGAATCCTTTTTCGATCGACCAGCGCTCATTCTATTGTGCTTGACGATGGGATCAGAGCACCCTACCTGCTTGGATGCACTCGGTTGACCCACGTGCTATATCTCATCTTGATTGAGATTGGTGCTCGGGGATAAGGCCTCTCGGTGTCCTGTCGTTTCCTGTGGAAATTACGGCGAGCAACCGGAGGTACGTTTCCTCATGGTTCAGAAGGAAGTGGTCGACAAGAAAATTGACGACCTGTAGATGAGATGTTACAATCCCGAACATTCTTGTGCCTCCAAGTACAGCTATACGATGTAGCTGTTCAGATATATAGGGCGTTTAAAAATACAATCAGTTAGGTAAAGGAGAGCGGAATGGCTGTTCCGATTTCCCAGATGTGTACTGTGGCGACGTATGTCCTCTCCCAGAAGTTCAAGGGAGTGAAGCGATATCCCTTAGTTCTTATGCTGGAACCACTGTTTCGCTGCAATCTTGCCTGTGCGGGATGCGGGAAGATTCAGTACCCCGATCATGTTCTTGATAAACGGTTGACTCCTGAGCAGTGTTGGGCTGCCGCAGAAGAATGTGGAGCTCCGATGGTGAGTATTCCTGGAGGGGAGCCACTCATTCATCCTGAAATCACGAAAATCGTCCAAGGCTTGGTAGAGCGGAGGAAGTATATTTATCTCTGTACGAATGCCATCCTCTTGGAACGAAAGCTTGATGAGTTTAAGCCTTCTAAATATTTGACCTTTAGCATCCACATGGATGGACTCAAGGACGAGCACGATTTGGCCGTCTGTCGTGATGGGGTCTATGACGTAGCCGTGAAGGCGATCAAGGCGGCAGTCAAACGTGGGCACCGAGTCACGACCAATACGACGTTGTTTGACGATGCCAACCCAGAACGAGTCAGAACGTTTTTCGATGAAATGATGGCCCTTGGTGTCGAGGGAATGACGATATCACCAGGGTATAGCTATCAAAAGGCTCCGGATCAGCAGCATTTCTTGAAGCGGTCACGAACTCAGGAGCTGTTTTCTAAGATATTGGCCCGTCCAAAACCGGGATGGCACTTTAATCAATCTCCTCTGTTTTTGGACTTCTTGATGGGGCGCCGCGAATATCAATGCACGCCCTGGGGGAATCCAACCTACAACGTCTTTGGATGGCAGAAGCCCTGCTATTTACTCCAGGAAGGGTATACCCGAACTTTTCAGGAGCTGATGGAGTTGACGGAGTGGGAGAAGTATGGGACCGGCCGAAACGAAAAGTGCGCTGATTGCATGGTCCATTGCGGTTATGAGGCGTCAGCAGTCGAAGATACCTTTAGTACGGCTTCTGGATTTGTACGGACGGCAAAATTGACGTTGTCGCCCACTTCGCGATAGATGCTGGTCATCGATCAATAGTCCATGGTCACGTGAAGCAGCGCAGGTTTTCAAAACGATCGACAAATGACCATCCACCATGACCGACACCAAGAATCATATTGCCGTGAGCAGTAGTTCCCTTGAGGGACGCGTATTCACCCCGCACTCTGTGACTGAAACAGCAGAAGCTGTGGAGCTTGCCTTCGACTATCGTGGGGACGTCACGGTCATGCTGCGCTCAGGTGAATCTGTCGCCGGCTATATCTACAACCGTCACAGTTCGGTCAGTGATTCCTACCTTGAGTTATTTCCAACAGACCAGCCAGACACCCGACGGATTCCCTATGTCGAGATTGCCACGATCGCGTTCACTGGAGAGGACACGGCAAACGGAAAATCATGGGAAACCTGGGTATCCAAAAAGGAATCGGAGCGTCAAGCAGAAGCCGCAAGGATGGAAGCGGATGCACGGACGCGGGGCTACCTCTAGCGAGCCTTGAAAAGCGAAGCCGCGCGTGACCGACGGGGTCAGCGTTCCTCGTTTCCGGACAAGAGATTTCGTCATCGCGTTTTCTTCCCACCATTCCCATCCGTGGCGCACCCCAAAAGTAGAATTTGTTTGAGTCGAGGGGGATGGCAGAACAGCCAGGGATCACTCTTTTGTCCCCTGAAGAGTCCAAGCTCCCACCGTCGGGTGGCGACGGAAGGGTGACAAGACCGATAGGTTTTCGTATCCTTGCTCATATCATCTCCTATACGTGTATTCTATATCCTAACGAACGACGGTCCTGACCGTTCATATCCCTCTCGGAGGCCCTGTCTTTTCATTGACAAAGACCAGTTGCTATGCTAGAAACCCGTGCCCTGATGCAGTGCGCTCGGGCTCCAGTCGTGCGTAGTTTTTAAAGGAGCGACGAGTTTTTAATTGAGTGTGAAACTTGGCCTGAGTGCGCCGGAACGGCTGCTCGTCGTAGTAGGTTGCCTTGTACTGAGTGTCGGCTTTCCTTCCATGACTTCTGCGACGCACGAGGCGGATCACCGCTTCATGGTCGAAGGGTATGTCTGTGGGGAGGGCGGGGTCGGTGCCTCCAATGTTGACGTGCTCGTTAAGGATACCCGAGTCTCTTATGGGCAGGTCGTGAAGACAAATGGAGATGGCTACTATAAAGCCATGTTCCATCTTCATAATGACAATCTCGGTGATCCCCTGCTCATTGAGGCAAGGGGAGAGCAGAAGAATCTGAAAATTGAATTCGACCCTAAAGATCTCGAAAGTGATCGGAAGGTCCGAGTTGATTTTGGAGTCGCATGCACTGGAGGGGGTTCCCCGCCATGGGTTTGGTGGGGAGGTGGTGCGGCTCTTCTGGTAGCTGGTGGTGCACTAGGTGCGAGGTTCCTCGGCTCTGCGCGAAGGAAAGTGCAAGGCCAGGGGAGATCGCAGGGTAAGAAAAAGAGATAATTTCTCATGGGGGTTAGGCTTTTTCATCTCCCGGTCGTACTGAGTCTGGGACTTCTGATTGCCTGTAGCGGCAATCCAGAGGGAGAGGGGCCGATCGTGCCTCCACCTCCGGCTCCTGTTGAGTATGCAGAGAAGCATATGCCATCGAGTTGGTGGGAAGATGCGCAGAAGCTGGAAGAAGGGCGTAAGCTATTCGTCGGCGAAGCGAATCCAGATGTGAATTGTGCAAGCTGTCATGGAAAAGATGGGAAGCCGGTCAAGGCAGGGGCGACGGACTTTCGAAATCCCGAGCGAATGAAGCTTTATTCCGATACAGTGTGGTTTTGGCGGATCTCTGAAGGTGTGCCGAATACCAAGATGAAGGGGTGGAAGAGCAAGCTCTCGGAAGATGACCGGTGGAAGCTTGTGTTGTTTGAGCGAAGCTTTGGCCTGTCCGGAAAAATTTGGAACGTGGAAAAGAATCAATGGGTTGATGTCAGTGCTAAGTGACCATTGGACCAATACGCTTAAGTAACTGTTGTGGATATGACGAGCGTGATGGGTTTTTCCATTGCAGCTCGCGTCCGCTGTGAAGTCTCCGTGGTTTCTTGTGAGGTACTCAGGGGTTCACTTATTCGTTCATGATCGACGAATCTGAGGTACTCTTGCCCGTTTTAGATGATCTTCAGGGTGTATGTGGATCGGATTTTGTGGTTTCGAGGCAATTCAGTTCACCCGATGTTGGCCCTGGGGTGGTGAGCCTCTAGTATTCTAGGCTGTGTTGTTAGTGGAAGAGGCCTTCGTGAGTCATAGGCTCCTCAGTGTTGGATTCTTGCATAATAAATAAGGATAGGGGGCATCGAGGCACCGTGAAAACACATTCGAGCAGTCTCCTGGCTCTCGCTCTGCTGGCGTTGTTGTTTGGCTTTAGTATTTCGGATGTATTCGCCCAGGAGGTCGGAACGTCTTCTGTGGACTTCCCGTACACCGGAAACAGAACAGCTGTTTGGATCGTTGCGCAGCTGCATATCTTGTTTGCCGCCTTCATACTCGGATCTCCCATCTTCGTGGTGATCTCCGAATGGTTGGGCTACCGAAAGCAAGATCCTCGATACGATCGTCTTGCAAAAGAAGTGACCAAAGTGACGGTGATTCTTTTTAGCATGACGGCCGTGACTGGGGGATTGTTCATCTTTGTTCTTCTCGCCGCCTACCCACAGTTCACCACGTCCTTTATCAATCAATTCTATGTCGTCTTTGCGATTTTGTATCCGGCGCTGTTTATCGCCGAGACGATCCTCATGTATGCCTATCTCTATACATGGGATATTTGGAAGGGTGAGAAGAAGGGGCGCCACATCGCGCTGGGTGTTCTCTTGAATCTGGTGTGTCTGCTGATTCTGTTCGTGATCAACGGGCCTACGTCGTTCATGAACACCCCGCCGAAGGCCGAAGGTGTTTCGCCGCAAGACTTCATCGCTGCAGCGACCTTGTGGGATAAAATTGCCAACCAAAGTTGGTTTCCGTTGAGTCTCCATCGAATCGACGGGAATGTGGCATTTGGTGGGTTCATTGCCGGTATGATTGCTGCCTATATGTACATGGCGGCCAAGACGAAGGAAGAGCGGGCATATTACGATTGGATGGGATTCGTCGCGATTTGGATCGCGGTCGGCGGATCGCTGTTGCAACCATTCACGGGGCTATTATTGGCCTATGAGATGTGCGACTACGATTTCTCGTTCTGTCCGTACATGATGGCCGACCAGCTTTCAATGTTTTTTGAAATGCAAGGCATTATGATCGGCCTGCTCTTTTTGGGTATCAATTATTATAGTTGGCTGAGTGTCAAGCGTATTGAGGGCGCCGATAATGTTCGGATGAGTATCCTGGCCCCGATTGTCTTGATCGCTTTGCTCCCGGTGACCATGTGGGTCATGAACAACTGGTGGATTCCTGATCCTATGTCCTTGGCGATTCTGCTGCCGCTGACACTGTCCCCCTTTCTCCTGGGTCGGTTTGTCCCTATGACGGTCTCCGCGCGAACCGTCATCAAGATCGGGTTTATCATCATGCTCATCAGTGATGCCGTCTGGCTCACCCCTGCTGGATTTGTGGCGACGGGTACGGATATGCCTGATGAGTTGAAGCTACCGGAAGGATGGGACTATTTGTCCTCGATGCCGGCAAAGCTCTCAGCCATCTTGACGTTGGTATTTGTGACGATTGTCAATTTTGTTTTGTACAACCGTGCCATTAAGCAAGGGACCATCCTTTGGGGAAAGATTGACTTCGCCGCTCAGTTTGTCTTGATCTTCTTGGCCTTCACGTCCACCTGGATCATGGGGCTCATGGGTGCTGTGCGGTCGCTTTTGAAAAAGTATTTCCATACCTACAGTCTGGTGTCGGATCTCAGTCCGGAGTCGTTTACTCCGACGCTTTCGTATTCCGCCGGATGGATTACCGCGATCACGGTATTTTTTATTGCGGTGGTGACAGTGGCGGCACTGATTGCCATTCGGCCGTCTGTGGTGCAGGCCAAGGAGCCTGAGGGCGGGGCTGTTCCAGTTCCAGTCAAGTGATCACCTTGTGGGGCGTCTACTGAGGTAGCGAGAAATCACATGTGGAATTTATTTAAAAAACTTGGAGTCGGCTTAGTCGTAGGCGGCGCATTGGTTGCCATTGCTAACTCGCAAGAAGTACCTGTGAGTTTTCAGATTTTATTCTTTCTCGTCTCGCTGATCGGGGCAGTGACTTTTGCACTCCTTGATGCAAAGACCATGAACGTGATGAGCGGCGGGATGTCCTTCCTCACCGTGACCGTGTTCTGGGTCTTTCTCATCTCCGTGTGCGTCGCCGGTGCATCATTCTTGCCGCAGTTCGACCCTGAGGATGAAAAGGCGAAGATCGGCAAACTTCTCGATAAGGAGCGAAAGCAGTCCGCCCAGGGGAAGACGGAAGAGCTGATCGCTCGTGCGAAGGCGCTCGATGCGCAAGTGAAAGCGTTGGAAGATCGCCTCAAGGGGGTTGGAGGTGGACAGGCCGTGGCTGCGGTTCAAGTTCCTTCCTCTGGAGAAAAGCCTGCCTCTGCCGGTGGCGCCGCTTCCGGTGACATCATGAAAATTGGTGAAGAGCAGTGGCAACTGCAAGAATGCTACAACTGCCATAAGCTCAGGGGCGAAGGTGGAAAGAAGCGCGGTCCTGAATTAGATAACATCGGCACCTTCATGACGATTGAGGAAATTGCACAGAAAATCTCGGACCCCAAGAGTTTTATGGCTGAGGGGTATGACAAGGAGTGGCAGAAAGGCATCATGCCTAACAAGTTCAAGGATCTCATGGATCCCAAGGAAATGCTGGCCCTCGCCACCTGGTTAGGTTCATTCAAAAATACTGCAGTCACTACTCCCAAGCCCATCAAGAAAAACTAATGCTGCAACCAAAGTTGAAATCCAAGGTCCGGTGTACGGATCACGATATCGGGGAAGTCACCCGGGTCGTGCTCGATCCGCTGTCCCATGAAATCAGTCATATTGTCGTCTCCATGAACGGCAGTGGAGAGCGGCAGATCATGATGACCCAGGTCCAGGACGTCACGGAAGACGCAGTACAGCTACGGGCTCCTTCTGCGGATATCTTGGCGTTGCCTCCCTTCAAACGCGAAGATTATGTCACGACGCACGAAGTGGAGATCTCCCATCTGGAAGACAATATCCATGTTACGCCAGGCGAGGTGTTGGTCCCTCTTCCTGATCTGGAAAAGAACGTCAAGCGTCGAACATTTTTCATGAACTTTACCCATGTTATTGGGTTTTTGATCGGACTCCCTCTCGCCTACCCCATCCTTCGCTTTTTGATGAAGCCCATGTATGCCGATTTTGACAACGCCTGGCTCAAGGTCGGTAACGTCAGCAAAATTAAGCAAGAGGATGTCGGGACGCAATTTAAATACAAGAAGCAGGTCAAAGAGGCGTACATGCCCGAGTACGAAGTTGAGAAGAACGTTTGGGTACTCCGTGCGACCCCCGACCTGCTGGAGAGGGTGTATCAGGGTAAAGATGTCGAATTCCACGATGCGAAGGGGAAGGCCATCTGGACCAACAAAAAAGATGTTCCCTATATCGCATTTTCCGGTAAGTGCCCCCATCTTGGCTGTGGTTTCAAATGGCGCCAACATAAGGCGTTAGGCCAGGTCTTTCTCTGCCCTTGTCATTTGAGTATCTATGATGCGGGGGGGAAAGTTCTTGATGGACCGGCGCCCCGTGGATTGGATGCCTTGCCGGTGAAGGTCTCACCTTCCGGCGAGGTCGAGATCATCGATATGGAATTCAAGGCCGGCACGAAGTCACAAATTCGGATTGTGTGAGCGCGTAGCATCATGGATATGAAACACTCATCGCCTGCCGTGATCCCTGATCATCAGCCCAGCACCAGCGAAAAGATTCTTGCTTTTCTCGATGAACGGCTTGGGCTCAAGGAAATGCAGGCGAAGATGCTCAATGAGCCGATTCCGGGAGGCTCGCGTTGGGCCTACGTGTTCGGTTCGATCTTGTTGTTCATCTTTGCCATGCAAGCGGTCACCGGCACCATGCTCATGTTCTACTATGTGCCGACTGCGGACCACGCGTACGACAGCACGCAGTATATTATCCACGACGTCGACTACGGCTGGTTTTTGCTCAGCTACCATTTCTGGGGTTCCAGTGCGATGGTCGTCTGTGTGTTTGCGCATATGTCGCAGGTCTTTCTCTGGGGGGCGTACAAAAAACCTCGAGAGTTGCTCTGGTTGGTTGGGCTCGCTCTCTTCGGGATCGTCATTACATTCGGCTTTACCGGCTATCTTCTGCCTTGGGATCAACGCGCATTCTGGGCTACGCTCGTGGGTGTCGAAATTTTAGATAAAACACCGATCGTCGGCGATTTTATCGCAAGATTTTTAAAGGGCGGTGCCAGTCCTGGGCAGATGACCTTGAGCCGCTTTTTTGTGCTTCATGTGATGATTCTCCCTGCGGCGTTGATGGCATTGGCAGGGCTCCACATCTTCTTGTTTCGGGTGGCCGCTCCGGCTGGTCCTTTTAAAGGGACAACGGAAGAGATTAAGGCGAAAACCGACTATTTCTTCCCCCGTCAAATTTGGAAGGATATCGTTGGGATGGCCTTCGTCTTCGTCGGCCTTTGCGCCTTAGCCCTCTGGGAACCGGTTGTGTTGCTCGACAAGGCGACTCCAGATCCTGGGGAGTACCATCCAGAACCGGAATGGTATTTTCTTTTTTACTTCCAGCTGTTACGACTGAAGCTTTTCGCCGGACAGTTCGGCCAGTTCATGGGGGCCGTCGCACTGCCGGTCATATTCATGGGGCTGATGGTCGCACTTCCATTTTTCGATAAGGATCCTGAGCGGAATATTTTTAAGCGGCCCATTGCGCTGATCAGTTGGATCGTGATCATGGTTGTGATTGCGCTCTTTACGGTGGCGGCGGTGATCAATCGAGAGTTCCTCGACTAACGACCATTCATACGAACTGAACATATGGCTGAAGAACGCGACTCAATGTCCCCTACCAAGATCGGATTCGGCATCCTCTGGTCAGCCTGCTGGACAGGTATTCCTATCAAAGCCGTGTTTGCTGTGATGGCGATGACCCTGGGTCTCGTCCATTTCGAGGGAAGATTCGGGCTTGCATTCCTCATGTTGCTCGCCAGTCCGGTTACTGTATTTGCAGCTCCGGCGATCATGGCGATCTATGACACGCATTTTGGTGAGGGGATCGGTCTCCCACTCATCTTTGGAGCCTCCATTCCTATTGACATCTGGGCGCTCGGTCTCGTCGGGCGAACCTTCTTTCTAGAGCGCCTGAAGAAAGAACCTCCCCACGACGGACTTGGATTTGCCATCTGGTGGAGGACCGCCCTTATCGGCACATTGATCATGCCGATTCTGTGGGGAGTCGTCAGTAAGGTGACGGAGACGGCCATCAGCGCTTCGCATTCACTCGCGGATATGGAAGCCTTACGCCATATCTATGATACGGGATTACCGGTTGCAGAGCGCATCGGTCTTGAACTGACGGTATGGGGATCGATTTCTTCGGCTGTTCTGTTCATCCTGTCGGTGATCGGAGTATCCGTCCTAGGTCAAGCCATTCGGCGTATTGCTGAAGATTGCCGTCAGGCACCTGAAAACTATCAGGGACTTGTTACCCGCTGGGACTTGATGCGTGTGCCGAATGACCAAGGGCTGCTATTGGCCTCGCTGGCTGGAGCCGGGGTGGTGTTCTCGCTTGTCTTCTGGACCATCCTTCCTGTGACAACTCCTCATCCTCATGAGTGTTGTGCGAAACCGGCAGTTCAAGCAGAGCCGGTGTATAAACCAGTCGATGCCTTGAATAAGAACACCCAACGGCTTGCGGCAGTGGCTGCACAAGTTGAGGCGATGGAAAAACAGAAATCGGAAACCAAAGGGCAAAAAGAGAAGGGTAAGGGGAAGCCGGCAGGGGCAGCCTCCCCAGACAATTCGAAACCGTAACTTGCGAGGTGATGTGGTGAGTGCCATACAGGAGGTCGAAACAGTTCAACGGGCTCTCCGGACCATGCGTGGTCAAGAGCGATGGCTTCTCGGTCTCTTGTTCACGGCCGCTTGGTTTCTCCTCCCTTCCATGGGGTTTGCGGCCGAGGGAACCACCGCCGGGCCGACTGAGTACAGAGACATTCCCTACATCGGCAGTAGGAATCTTGTATGGATTGTTGCTCAGCTTCACCTCCTGCTCGCGGGTTTCGTGCTGGGTGTGCCAATTTTTGCGTGGCTGTGTGAAGTCATTGCATGGAGGGGAGGCGAAAAGCGGTACGACAAACTGGCCAAGGAGTTTACCAAGCTTCTGACTTCGGCGTATGCCACCACTGCATTGTTCGGCGGGATTCTTTTGTTCCTCTTGGTCGCCTTCTATCCGAAGCTCATGAATTACCTGACGGACGTCTTTTTCCCGTCTTTTCTCCTGTACTGTCTGCTCTTTCTCTTTGAAACCGCGACACTCTATCTGTATTGGTACGGCTGGGATGCGATGCAATATGGCCGGAAGAAAACCCTCCACGTCTTTCTCGGGTTCTTGCTGAATTTCTTCGCCCTATTCATCATGATTGTGCCGAATGCGTGGGCGACATTCCAGTCGAGCCCGGTCGTGATCGCTGACGGGACGGCGTTCGAACGTGCCTGGGCCGCGACATGGAATCCAACCTGGTGGCCGATCAATATTCATCGTTTGATCGCCAATGTGGTACTAGGTGGGTATATCTGCGGCGCCTATGCCGGGGTCCGCTACTTGTCGGTGAAGAGCACCGAAGATCGAGAGCATTACGACTGGATGGGCTACGTCGGTAACTTTATTGGAGTGTTCGGGCTCCTGGCTCTGCCGTTCGCTGGCTACTGGCTCATGCGAGAAATCTATCAATACAACCAGCAGATGGGCATTACCCTGATGGGTGGATTTTTGTCCTGGCTCTTTATCATTCAGGCCATGCTGATCGGCGTCCTATTTCTTGGGTCCAACTATTACTTCTGGCTGGGAATCACCTACCGTATTCCTGGCTCGGAGGCGAAGTATCGACGGGCCATGTTGATGATGCTCATCAGTTTACTGCTTTGTCTTGCCGTTTGGATGACACCACATTCACTCGTCGCCAGCATCGAAGAAGCCCAAAAAATGGGCGGTGCACACCATCCTCTACTCGGAGTGCTGGGCGTCATGTCGGCTAAGATGACGGTGTCCAACCTCATGATTCTCATTACGTTCATGAGTTTCGTCATGTATTGGCGGGCAGGAAAACAAGATACGGCAGGATGGGCAAAGCTGGGAAAGGCGGTGATGGGCGCTGTTCTGGTGTTAGCCAGCGTGGCGGTCATCGTCCTCGGCATATGGGGCTATTTTGTGCCGGCCATCGTCCGTATCAACTATTTTTCAACGTCCCAAGTGGCGATCGTCGGGTTTGTTATTCTGACGATCACACCGTTGACGGCACTCTTACTCAAGAGTGCCAAGACGACGACGGAGATGGTATGGGGCAGCATGCCCCCTCGCGCAGGGTATGCGCTGGTGCTCAATGCCGTGATGGTGATTTTGCTGATGACGTTGATGGGCTATGCCCGGTCGTCTTCCAGAGTCCATTGGCATGTGTATGGCGTCATGCGTGATACGTCGCCCTATGCGTATTCGCCGGCACTGGGAAGCGCCTCATTGATTATGGCGTTCTGTACGTTTTTCTTCTGCATCCTCGTCGCGTTTATCTTCTGGGTCGCGACCATGGGTGATAAATACAAAGCGGCAGCCGGAACCGGAAAAGGAGAGCTTCCACATGGCATTCCCGCCATGGCCGGGGGCGCACCAGAAGAGCGGCAATAGACTGAAGAGAGTTGTGCGTTTTGGATTGTACGTGTTGAGTGAAGGAAGAAGAGCTCAACACCGGTGATTCAGCACTACAAATTAGAGGGCATATGAGTGAAGTAGCACAATTACAGCTGATCGCACTGTCGATTGTAGGGGTTGGAATACTCATCCTCCTCTTCATCAAGGCCGTCTTTATTCGGGTCACGGGCTTTGTCTTCATCGTCTTGGGACTATTTTCATTGATGTCCCTGGCAGTACCCCAGCTAGCCTCCCTGCCACCGGCCGAAGAGAAAATCGATATCAGCAGCATCAAAACGCCGACCGATATTGCCGCAATCGGACAGACGGTCTTTTTCAGTAAAGGTCAATGCGCTCTGTGCCATTCAATCGGACCCAGCGAGTCCGCTCGATGCCCGGATTTGAAGGGTATTGGTGCTAAACTCAGTAAGGATTTTCTCTATGAAAGTCTAACGGATCCACAGGCATTCGTGTATCAGGATTATCGGCATGGTGGTGTGCCGAAGGAATATCCAGCCACAATGCCTGCGATCAATAAGGATCCAATCGGGCTCTCGAAGAATGAGATCCTGGCGATCATCGCGTTTCTCCAACAAATGAGCGGTGAGCCGATCTCCGTCAGCGTCTCAGAACTTGAAATTCCTGGTAAAACGCCGTCTGCTCCCGTGAAGTCAGCTGGTGCTGCTTCTGTAGCCATGGCCAAGGTGCGCTAGTTAAGGTTGTCGAAAGCTGGTTTGATCTGCGTCGATCCATGGAACGGACCATGTCTCAACGCAAATTGTGTAGGACAACATAATGGTCAAAAGACCTGTCCAGCAAGGCTGCAGCGAGCGGCGAGGGGAACGTGCTTGGGGCTGTACGGTGAATCTCTAAGCGACGTAAGAACGATGCTGGTAGGCTTTTTCACCATTCTGGCAGGGAGGAAAGTATGGGGGCGCTAGGGAAGCCGATCATTCTCATGGTGGGCATGTATGCATTTCTGAAGTTTGTATTGCCGAATATACCAGGATCCGCTCCACTGCCCTCCAGTTTGATTTTTCTGTATCTTCTCCTGACGGCGTCCGGGATCGTGATTTTTGAAACGCTCAGTGGAGAGTCGAAGGATGCCTTCTGGGGACCGATCCAGCGGTTTCTGACCGGTGAGAACATCGGTGGTCTCCAAGCGCTGCGCTACGGTGTCTTCATCCTCTTTCCGTTGTTGGTGGGGTGGCAGACCTACGGGAGTACGGCGGTAAGCGATCTTCCCCCGACGGAAAGCCGGACGATTCATCCGGCACCGCCAGGAGAATACACGGGCCTCTCAAACCCCGTTCCCAAGACTCCCGAAAATATTATGCAGGGCAAGGGCTTTTATGCTGCCTATTGCTCACCTTGTCATGGTGGAAATTTTGATGGAAAGGGACCGGCCGCTCGTGGGTATATTCCAGCCCCGGCCAATTTTGCCGACCCTACGACGATTGCCATGTTGCAAGAAAGTTATCTTTTCTGGCGAATTAAAAAAGGCGGTGTCGGCCTTCCAATCGAAGGAGCCCCATGGAAATCTGCAATGCCTCGCTGGGAAGTCGAGTTGCCTGATGAATGGATTTGGAAGATCATCATGGGAGAGTATGACGGAGCCCACCAGTCCCCACGAACTTGGGAGTAGGGGAGCCATAGAGTGTGGATGGACATAGGTGTCTAGGGAGAATGAGGGCAGCATGAAACCGGCGAATCAGATTATAGGACAGGTCCTGCGTGTTGGAATCGGCGTGCTCACGGCTATCATGATCGGGGGAGTCACGATTGGCTCTGCCCAAGAGAGCGTCTCAGTTCGAGCCACGCTGATGACAGGGGGAGTTCCCGTAGACGATCCAAGCGCGGCAGCCTGGAGCAGTGCGCCGCCTGCCACGTTCCCCATGTCCCCACAAGTACATTGGCAGAATCGTATCCAGGAAGTGACGGTGAAGGATGTAATTGTGCGTGCCCTACACGACGGGAAACAAGTGGCTGTGCTTGTTGAATATGCCGACCCGACTCAGGATCCGGACGATGCAGCCGCGCTTGAATTCATGGTGGGTGATAAGAAAGCGCACTTTGCCCATGGTCAGCCGATGCTGCAGGTTGAGGGCGGCCCGGTCAATATCTGGTTCTGGAAGAACAAGGCGGCCAAGGCCGTTGATATGAATGCGAAAGGCTTCGGTACCTTGAAGGCGCAAGAGCATCAGGATGTGAAAGCGAAGGGCGTCTACTCGAACGGGACCTGGAAGGTCGTGTTTTCACGTGATTTGTCGACTGGCCATGCGGAAGAAGATGTCCAAATTACACCGGGCCAATTCATCAGTATCGCCTTTGCGGTCTGGGATGGTCGAAAAGATGGCGCCGGGGACCTGGTCGAGAAGGGATCACAAAAGGCGGTCTCATCCTGGTGGTATTTCCGAGCCGATGCCCCGCCGGATTATTCCGGCTATATGTACGCAGCGATTGCTGCCGCATTGGCTTTGGGATTTCAGTTTGTCCTGATCCGAAAACTCAAGAAAGGACAGTCAGCATGAAGGCGGCACGGCTGGGTGTCATTGGATTCGCGGTAGGAATGATCGGCGGCGCGGTGTTACTCGCTGGGGGGTGCGCCAACGAGCAAGAGAAGCGAGGTCATGAGCTCTATACCCACTACTGTAGTGATTGTCATGGTGAAAGCGGTAAGCAGAACGAAGGATTCAATTGGTCAGCGATGCCGGATCCAAAGCCAAAGGATCTGTCGAATAAGTCCGAGATGGGGACGTTCAAGGATGAGGAGCTCTTCGCGACAATCTCACGCGACATGTTGGACACGACTGAAGAAGGTGGCGATCCGATCGGAGACGATGATTTTGCAGTACCCACCATGCCCACGTTTAAGTATACGCTGTCGGAGGATGAGGTGTGGGCGATCGTCGGTCATGTCCGCACGTTGCATGGAATGAAGATGGAGTTCAATGTCGCGGCACGCAAGACCTCGCTGGAAGAAGGATTGAAGACCGCACAGGCCAAGTTCGAACAAGCGAAGCAAGCTTATGAGGCGGCGGAAAAGAAAGCCAGTGACGAAGCTGAGCGAAAGAGTGAGCAGCTGAAGAAGGATGTGGATGTCGATGAGTCTGCCTATGCGGCTGAACAAGCCGCGATGGTGCAGGCGAAGAAAGAAATGGACGTCGCACAGATTGCACTGAATAATTTCTCGACCAGACCGGGCAAAGGGGTGAGTGTTCCCAGGCCAGACTTGACTGTCAAGCCGGCGGAAACAGCAAAATTAGTCGACCGCGGAAAACAACTCTACGAAAACAAGTATGGGTGTAACGGGTGTCATAATCTGGCAGGCGAAGGCGGGAAAATTGGTCCTGCGCTTGATCGGGCTGGGTTTCGGCTGAATGCCACATGGATCTACCGCTGGTTGAAGAATCCGCAAGCCATGGATGCACATACGCGTATGCCGGCCTTGGGTCTCAATGATGCGGATGCGAAGGCCGTCACCATCTATGTATCCACGCTCCGAGCTCCGAGGGAGGAACCGACCGTTGTGAAGCCGGTTGAGAAACCTTAGCCGGTTGAGGCACCGGCCAGGTCGTCATGATGTAGACCTCTGGCTACTCGCTCATACCAACTGAGGACGAATCCTCGCCCTGGTTATCATGATCCGAGAGCTGGTGCTCTGTTAGACTGATACACCTGCCAGCAGTCCCAAAAGGAGTGCGACGCCAGCCCAAATATGATTCCGGAACATGGCGAAGGCGTCGGTCGGCGAGACTGGTTGTTGTAAGCGCCTCACCTGGTTCATGAAAAAGAGTCCCACACCAACCAGCGTACCGTAGAAAGGCCATTGTAGCTGGTTAAGCCATCCGGTGACGGTGAAGAGGACCAGCATGATCGCGAGCGCAAGGCCTACCCCCTGGTGGAGTGATGAGCCAAGGTAGAGTGCAGCGGATTTCACCCCCACTCTCCGATCGTCTTCTAAGTCTTGTACGGCATAGATCGTGTCGTAGGCGATAGCCCACACGGCGGTAGCGCTAAAGAGAAGCCAAGCAGAGAGTTCTATATGTTCCCGAACCGCAGCCCAGGCCATGATGGTTCCCCAGCCAAATGCGATCCCTAGCATAGCCTGAGGGATATGGATCCATCGTTTCATGAAGGGATACAAAGCAGCCAAACCCACGGCAATGGGGGAGAGCCAGGCAACTAATGGGGGTAGGGCAAGCAGCAGGCCAGCCGCAACCATCAGCAACAGGCCGAGCAGCATATAGGCTTGACGGCGGGACAATTCTCCGGATGCCAGTGGGCGGGTCTTGGTGCGGGTCACTTGTCGATCGAAGGCCTGATCGGCCAAATCGTTCATGATGACACCGGCGCTGCGCATGACGAATGCGCCGCCTATAAAAACCACAAGTAGCTTGAAGGGCGGGATCCCTCGAGCTGCGAGGACCAACGCCCACAAGGTCGGTAAGAGCAACAAATAGGTGCCGGTTTGGTTCGGTAACCGGATTAATCTGGCAAGGGCAGACCAAGGAGTGACAGAAGAAGTCGCCGATGAGGAAGCTGCTGGAGCAGGCATTCTGCGACCTTAGCCTAGCGGAAATTGGCTGTCAACGGCGCTTGACCGGTTGTGACGCCACGATGAAGTCTGTATAACCACTCTGTGAAAAATCTTCAACGTCCTCAGATCCAGTGTGTGAAGTTGTGGGGTGGTCTCGCCAGCTGCGGCAGCATAGCAGGCCTCGTCCTTCTCGTTGTCGGCTGCTCTGTGTTTACCCGCACGCCACCGACCGTGATCCCTCAACGGATTCCTCTCACCCCAGCCGTTTGGTTTTCGCCTAGCGTCACTGCCGCTGAGGTGTCGTACGATACCCCCTGCGGTGAAAAGAAGACGATGGCGCTGGCTGATCTGCTGGTCACGTCTATTCCAAAACAATTGAACAACGCGTTCAACCAGGTGACCACACCGAATCACACTGAGGAGCCCCTCGCCTCGGATGGGGCGATTGAAGTCGGAGTCGGCGTCAGACGGATCAACCTTGCCATTCCATCTCAAGGACATGGCACCTATCCGGCCACGGCGACTGTGGGAATGGAAATGGTCTTCTTGGCTCGTAATGGGACGGTACTCTTCAGTAAGAAACTGGATGGAGTTGGCCGTGGGACAGTCGCTGTTGCTGAACAGTCTTGTGTCCTTAGTGGGTTAGAAGCCATTCTCCAGGAGGCCATCGACTCGGCGGCTGACAGGTTGGCAAAGCAGATGGCACTCTCATCCCAGATACAAGACTACGCGGCGACGAAAGACACGTGGAAGCCGATCGCCGGTCAGTTTAGATCTGAACCAGTACCCCCGATCGTTGGAACTACCGCAGTGCCGCCTCCTGCTGCCCTGGAACTGACTCAGCCTGTCCAGACGGTTCCTTCCGAACTCGTTCAGCCCGCGCACGTCAATTTTCGAGCGATTATTCGTGATGAAAACCGTGACCAGTTTCTGGACCCTGACGAATCCCTGACAATCGAAGTCGAGGTCAAGAATGAAGGGACGGTCGAGGCCAAGGATGTCGCCGTAGTGGTGGAAGGGAAGGATGAGCTCGCCGGTGTCTTTCCGGGTGAGGTGGTGGTCGGGACGCTTCAGCCGGGAGAAGTCAGACGAACGACGCTCACCAACCATGTCACAGCAATCGAATCAACCGGGCACGGAGAGCTCTCGCTGAGCCTAAAGTCCGGAAGTCCGTTGGGCCTTGTGCCGCCGCCCAAGATCTTTGCGTTTGGAGCGAAGCCCAAGCAGCCTGATAGTATGACGATTCAGGATGTTGATCAGTTGCCAAACACACTCACGGCGTTTAAAGAGCCGAAAGCCGTGATCGTGACGATCGGTGTCGGACATTTTCGAGACGAGCAGGTGCCGGTGGTCAGCCATGCGAGCCACGATGCGGCGGTGATGGCGGAATACGTTCATGCGATCGGGAATGTGCCGCGTGAACGGATGCGAGTGCTGCTCGATCGCCAAGCCCAGCTGAGCGATTTAGAGGAGACGTTTGAAAGATGGTTGCGGAAAAAAACGGATGCAACCACCGACCTCTACGTGTTTTTTTCAGGCCGTGCTCTGGTTGATGGCGTAAGTGGGGCCGTGTCGTTGATGGCCTATGATGGGGCGCCGGGTGGTCCAACCGGGGTCTATCCTCTCCATCAACTGCAGGAGGCGGTCCAACGGCTTCCAATTCGTCGGGCGGTGCTCTTCTTCGATGTTTCATTGGATCCTGTTCCGGGTGCCGATCTTGCCACCATCCCCCAACCAGATTGGGAGTCCGGGTTCAGTGACGCGAGAAAAGATGTCGAGATGTGGATGGTGGGCAACCGGAAATTACAGGAAGCCCAAGCGCACGATCATAGCAAACACGGGTTGTTTACCTACTATCTCCTGAGGGGCCTGCAAGGGGTAGCGGATTTGAACCGTGATGCGACCGTGACGGCTGGGGAACTCTGCACCTATGCGAGAACTCAGGTTATTCAGGTCACCCGTGACCAATTGAAAAGCAAGCAGGAGCCTCTCTGCTTGCCGCAGGTCGGTCGTGGAGGCATGGCTCGGATCTATCCAATCGCCAGAGGAAATAATCCAAAACCCGCGTCCATTCCGAATGCACCGGAATCTCCAGCTGGTGCCTCAAAGACGCTGCCCACCCTCATGCAGGTTGGGCCCTAATGGGCTGTGCCGGCACGACAGACTGCAATTGACAGCCACGCTGGTGGTCGTTATCATGCCCGAATACTTTCCTGTCAGGTCATCTCCAGACTCACCAAGGTGCCGGCGTAGCTCAGTTGGTAGAGCAGCGGTTTCGTAAACCGCAGGTCGCCCGTTCAATCCGGGTCGCCGGCTCCATATCGTGCCGAACTATCTCCACAATAAGTCGGGTCCAGATGAGCGGGGGATACCGCAGTGCCTGGCCCCCCTCCGCGAACCCAACTAGCCTGTCGCTGAGACCAGCGAAGCGATGGTTAAACTCTGAATAGGCAATGCTTCCTGGTGATCCTTCCACGCGTCCACTCGTGTGACCATGAGGAGCCGTGGTAATCTCAGTTTCAGTCGCGCCATCTGATGGTGCGTTCGCCCGTACCTTTGGAATAATGGTAAGTAATACGACAAGGATCAGGAGGACATGAAAGTGGGTGGTATCGGTGCTGCTCATGCGTCATACGGCTGATTGGCGCATGAAGAACATCGTCGGAGCATGCTCTGGCCAAACTCCTGATGAGGTCAGGTTTTCAACGCTTGCCTCCGTGATTGAGGGGAATCCTATCACAGCCCTTTCTGTCGCGACTTTGCAAAACTATATACCTTCTCAAAGTCAGGAACGGATAGGGATGAGCAACTGTGGAGGGGAGTCGTGCATTTGTGATGGCCACAACGCTCACAGGTCCATGGGCCGCCTGTCGTTCACGGTCACCCAACCGCGAATGATGCGGTATACGAACCAGAGTCCGACGAGGGTGATCGGCAGCCACATGAAGAGCAGGCCGATCCCAAAGGTCGCGATGATGAAGACCGCGCAAAGGGACATCCACAGCAGTCCAAACCAGAACGTTCGAATCTGCCAGCGAAAGTGGGACTCCAACCAAGTGCCGCGCACTTCGCTCCGCTTGATGTAGTTGAGCATAACCGCAATGATCGAAGGCCAGCCAGTGAGAAATGCCCCGACTATCGTAGCCGTGCCAATGATGCCGGTCAGCAGGCTGAATGCGTGTAGGGCATATACAACCTTGGTCCAGGTGACCAGTGAATCCACGAGTTCGTTCCATCCTCACGTTCTGTGGTGAGTGTTCTATATATCCGAAGCTATGTGCAGCATACTCACCATATTGGGCCTCACGCAAGATCGCGTATTCTACACGCCTGATACAGCTCCTCTGGGGTGCCGCGATATTTATTGGGAGCAGGGGGGCATAAAAGAGAAGATTGTCCTAATGAGCCAGGACGCTGGAAGCAGGGGCGCCGCAAAGACAGGGTAGAGGAATCGATAGCTCCATATACCGTGGATGTGGGGTTCGAGAGGTTGGGAGACTTAGCAGGATGCGGAAAAAGACCGCCACCGGCGTTCTCGCATCGCTCAGAGGCTCAACGTACGGCCCAGAGTACGATTCGCCTCGTCGCTCGCTGCGGCCTTGCTGGACGGCCTTTTTGCGCATCCTGCATGAATATTCAACGTCCTCTCACAGCTCAATATCCGTGACGGCGACATGGGTCAAAATGAGTTTTTCCGCAGCCTGTTAGAGCGAAGTCAATTGGAGAGACTAATGCTGAACCAAGAGCGGAAAAAGGGGCACCTCAGTTGAGGTGCCCCGTCGGTGAATCATCTCGAACGTGCGTGTCGTTAGTAGCGGCTACGCTTTGGACCACTACTAAAACGACCAGCTCCACCAGACCGAGGTTCCATCGGTTTGGCTTCATTGACGGTTAAGGATCGCCCATCCATTTGTGATCCGTTCAAGGCCGTAATAGCCGCCTGAGCCTCTTCGGTGGTCGACATTTCGACAAAACCGAATCCACGAGATTGGCCGGTGAACTTATCGGCGACGATACGGGCCGACTCCACGGTTCCGTGCTCAGCAAAAAGGGTGGTCAGTTGCGATTCGGTTGCTGCGTACGGCAATCCGCCGACGTACAATTTTGTACTCATAAACATTTCTCCTTCCAGGTGTGATGATATGGCCGAGACTCGAGAAATAGTTTGCGAGGGGAAGGAGAGGGCCGAAGACGCAACCAGGGAGGCGGCTTAGGTCAGGCTTCCGATCAGGTTTCTCGGTAACAACAACATCGGTGATGGGCCATTATGATCTTGTTTCATGCGAGGCCCTTCGCGATGAGACCGCGGTATCCTAGCAGGTGTGGGAGGAAATAGCTATTTGGCGCCTCGCGTGAGCGGCGTCCGTTCTGTGCCTTCAAGATGAATCACTGGTTGCTCGATGATCGAGGCCCATGCCAGATCAGGTACGGCGGTTTTTTCATCGCCTCACCCGCGTTGGGGTAGAGACGCAGGGTATAGCTGTAGGCCTGTTCTTGGGCAGTCAGGCATGTGGATGAAGAAAGGAGGTGACTCGCGATATTGCGGAAGTCCGTGCGATCATCGGTTTCGACGACAGTATAGACTGAACAGGAGAAGTCGCCCTCCTTCGAGCATTCCGTGCTGATCGCGAGGTAGGATCCATCCGGAAACGTCATGAGTGGTTCAAGGTTCAGACGGCTCATTTCGACTCCTATTGTCGTGAGGGGTTTGGGTGTATGGCCCAGTTTTGGGGGAGAGTCGCGATCGGTAAACCACGCGCACCATAGCCATTACATTCTACGGAATAACCAATGCGCAAGGATGTACTCGTGACCTCAGAAGCCATAATATTGCGAGAAGGTGAACGGTCGGATATCGTGTCTGGGCATTAATCAAGAACTGCCCGGGGAACTATCTCAACGATCGTACGTGGAGTGAACCTGCCCGATGTCAATTCCATCGCTGGAGAGATGGGGCTAGGGGGACAATTACCTTGTCAATCTCGAACGGTACTCTCATGAATACAAAAAATATTGCTCTGTCTATGGTCCACCTACGTGAAGTAAACCATAGGCACTTGCTAGGGATAGCACGCTCGCCTAATAGAGTGGTGCTTGAGGACCCCAGTGCAAACCAGCGAGATCTGGGTCTTCGCCTTCTTGGGCTGGACGGTCCGGTTTGTTCGCCTTCCGCTCCACGCGGCGCGCTTCTTTGTCGCGCTGCTTCTGTTGACGTGACTTTTCTCGATCTCTCTTCGCGGCTGTAGTTTTTCCTGGTCCTCCGATGATGGCCTCCTTTCGGGTGCAAGGTGCTGACGTTCTGGTTACGACGAAGCGGGATTCCGTTTACGGCCAGACACAGATCGCTTGGCGCTTGGCCCTGAGCGTCCATCCTGCTGTTGAGAGCGGGACACTGTATCGGGACTCAACCCTTGACTGGCGGCTGATGTAATTTGACGACGAAGGTCTTCAATCGAGGTTGCCGATGACGATCCTGCCGGATCTTGGAGCCCCAGCTTCTCCCACCGCACCTTGGTCCGAAGTACGACTCGCCTCCGTTTATTCGGGGATTTCGTTCCCCATGATGTTTTCATGCTAGCTCCATGTGACACGTTTATGTGCAAACCAGCGGCTTGATGCCGGCGTTACCATCACCGAGACTTTACACGGGACGCAGGCGTCTTTTCGGTCGCAGCCACAAACCGATCTTCTGGAAGGACGGCTCGGAGCCGGTCCGTGAGAGATCGACGATACAGTTCAGATTCACGACCGATCAGAACTAACTGGTTAGTGTCGATCAGAACATTCAGATATTGTTCTGGAACCAGCAATCGTGTCCCCCCCTCCACCTTGACGCGATACTGTGTTTTCCCGTCGGGGTTTCGCTCCGATCCGGAGACGATCTCTGTGAGTCCGTCGATAATTCCTTCGTAAGCTTCCGATCGATGACGCACTCGCGTGCCGTTCGGAATGCGGACCCAATGCTCTGCGGATGCTGGTCGGTTATTACTCGCGGTTGTCATAAGAGATCCTCTCCGAGTCTAAGTACCCAGTGCGGCTTGTGGGCCTGACACCAAACACTGTGCTCTTGGGAATTGTTCATGTTGCTACAATTCTGTCCGGCGCAGGCCGTGGTATTCTCACACGCACCGCAATGGCTCACAGGAAAATCTTGCCCAGGGAATTCACTGCTGACGATCGCGCAAACACAGTGTCGGGAGGGATGGGCGCGAGGAGCAAAATTCGTATCCATTAGTTTAGCATACCAAGCCTACAATTGCGAATGCGCAGCAACGTCAGGGGTATAGCCAGTCAATGGAGACATCTTGTCTGTCCCGTTCCTTGGGCTAATCAGACTGTAGCAGGACACGGCATGGGTATGGTGAATCTAGGATGCAGTGACTCCCCTCCCGAGGATACACAGACAGCACGGTATGGGCCAAGTATCCATGTCTGTTGGGTGTATGTGAGGAGAGGACAGGAGTCCCCCGAGCCAACGTGGCCATGGCAGAACGCTTGGCAAGCAAGGCTGACGGGTCTCCTACCCCATGATCTTTAGCCATGTGCACTCCTCGTCCATAAAGCCGGCGCTCATCAATGCAAAGGCGACGATTCCAATCAAAAACGCTGCATCCAGTAATGCGCATCCTCGTTCAGATTATAACTCATCGAGGATGTGTACATCATGCATAGCGGGTGACCTCCTTGCTTGATAGAGGCATAGGTGTGATTCAGGGTGTGTGGATCGTCTTCCGTATTCGTTAAATCGAGTGTCTTTTCTCCATCGCTCAGAGGATGGAATTACTGTCTCGATCGATTGGTCGAGGAGGGGTTGGTTGAACGGCGAGGCTACTGACGTCGAAGATACGCAATGACGGCTTCAACACGTCCGTCGACCGACAGCTTCTGGTAGATGTGATGCAAATGCGTCTTCACGGTATCGACGGAGACGCACAGGTGATCGGCAATTTCCTTATTGCTTTCACCGACTGCCGCACAAGCCAATATTTGGCGTTCACGGTCGCTCAACGTGGAGAGCTCGATGGCGTCGCTGTCATGGAGGTGTCGTAACAAGCCAGGAACATTATGTACAAAGCGGTCCGGTAGTATCGGAGAGAGAACCTGTCGGCTATTTGCCGTTGACCTGAGGATGTGTAGGAAGTTCGTCCAATCGGTATCTTTGAGGATGTATCCAGCGGCACCAGCCTTCATCGCGGACACGATCCGCGCGTCTTCATCGTATCGAGCTAAGAGGAGGACTCGCATCCTTGGATGGTGCTTGTGGAGGAGATGTGTGACTGATGCAGCGTCAAGATGCTGCATGTCCACGTCGAGTAACACGATGTCAGGTCTGTGTGCCATCGCAAGCCGATAGACTTCTTGTGCATCGGACGCCTCAAGGACGGCAGCGATATCACGCTCCCTCTCCAGCAGGAGGTGCAGACTCTGTCTGAACAGGCGCTGTGCTTCGGTGAGCAACACCCGGATGGATCCTGACGATACTCCATGTTCGGAATGAGCATGGGCGGCTCTCTCGCGATGGTTCGACGTAGAATTACTCCTCCCTTCATAGCGGACCACAGAAGCACAAGGGTGGAAGATTTCGTATCAGGCACACAAAAGCACGACGAGACGTGACCGATACTTCAATGAGAGGAATAATAAGAGAGAACCGCGAGGGGGACCACATATGACCAGACCTGTTCGCTCGGTCTGCTGTTCTCTGGACACCCATGAGGACCACCCCCTATTGGCTGAGGCGGTATCGACTGACACTCTACGCTCGGTGCAATATCCTGGTCAAGGCTTGGTCACGGCACGTCCTGGACCGGATTACTTGGTGACTGCATGAAATTGGGAAAAGGTTGGCCGAATCAGCGGAGCTCGGTAGCATAGAGCGTCATGAGGCTCTCTTCCACCATTGTGGGGATCTTACTGGTCGTGCCGATCCAGGCTTTGGCCGGGACGGAGTTCGTCGCACGGGTGCTGACCGTGCATGAAGGGGACCGTCTGACGATTCACTATCAAGAGAGAAACCAGACGGTCGCTCTTCGCGATGTGGATTGTCCTGAGCTGAAACAACCTTACGGCAAGCAAGCGAAACATGCAGCGGCAGCGTACCTTGCCAATCGCGATGTCTTGGTGAGGGAGCTGAAAAAGGATCAGCGGGGCCGCATGACAGCCGACATTTTACTCCCGGATGGACGAAACATCGCCTATGAATTGGTCAAAGAGGGACTTGCCTGGGTCCAGCCTGGTGAAGTCCATGATCCAGTTCTTAAGGATATGGAAGAACTAGCCAGAGCCTCCAAACACGGCCTGTGGTCTGAACCTGATCCCATCCCACCATGGAAGTGGAAATCCCCTCAACCAGCTCGCCGCAATTAGAAAGAGAAAGAACCGAGGCGACTCTTCAGGTGAGTGACCTGTCGGGAGATATTCACTCCCCATCTTCTGTGGATAACTATGTGGGCAAGTTCTGTTTGCCAGGCAAGACGCAACGAGTAGCGCGCAAATCTATCAAAGTGCCTATTTTATAGGCATCCGCTCTTGCATCGATGTACCACAAGGAATAGTGGTCTAAGTAGACATTCCTGATTTTCTTGCATATTCCTAGAAAAATCATTTGCTGTTATCCACTCAGTCTGGCCGATACCCATGCTATTCCCAGTCTGCTGACTGGCTATCCACAGGTTGTAAAGTTTTCTGGGGATGAGTCTCTCTGCAGCAGGAGCGAGGATTCTTTTCTGTCAAGGGATGAGCCACAGAAAGATGGCTCTATTTTGATCAGAAAAACAGTCTGTGCATCGGGTCTCTTGTCCATGTCCTACTTGGTGAAATCTGAGAGTGTTGTATACCGTTCGATATGGCGTAGGGGAGTCGTCGGAGTTCTATCTGTTTCGAGAGGTGGCTCACGGCATCATCCTGAATTTCTCAATCCGACCATGAGGAAGCCTCTGACGCGAGGTTCTTTCATCCGAACGAGATTGAGAAGCTATCCTGTTATCCCCATTTCCAGGTAATCCGCCAGGCGGTTGGCCAGTTCCAACCCTTACTTCAAACCGGCTACCTGGTGTCCTGAAATTCCATAATCGGTCTTGTGATTTTTTTGAGTGTTCTGCAGCTGGTTTCGTACAGAGATGTTCTAGGGCGGCACATTCGTATTCAGGAGGGAAAAAGGACAAAGCGAGTGGCCGCCAGGAAGTGAAAGCGGCAAAGACCTTGTCTGGCCTATGGTTCGTCTTTGGAGGATTCTTCGCTCTGTTTGAGCCAGAGTTCAAGCAGCCTGGTCTCGCGTTCAGATTGGGAAATGTGTTCCAGCGCGAAGGCACCGTTCAGGCGATCTTCATAGAACGCCCGTTGTTTGGCGTAGGTTTTCTTAAAGGCTTCGGTCTTCAGAGTCTTCCAATTCGCATCAGAGATGCCAGCCTGGGACCGCAAGAGGTTGATCTCAATGGCTTGGAAGGCAAAGACTTTCGCGAGCACCTTGATGACTGTGGCATTCGTCAAGAATCTGGGATTCTTTTCAGACATAACTGAACGCTGCAGTTCTGGCGGGGCACACAACCCTGGACCGATGCTATCTCTGCATCCTGCGGGCGATCTTGACTCACTCTGTGCCCTCGATAGGTCTCGACCTATCGAGGGCACGAAGAACTTTTAAACAGCCTGCTCCAATCGGAACAGTGAAGTGGAACCGTTCAGTTCCGCACGCCGCTCCACACTTTTGCCGGATCGATTGCCTTGTCGGGATTGAGGGTCTTCGCCCGTTCCAGCAGAACATCGGTCCCCTCTGGATACAACGGATCAGAAATACAACAGTTGTCAACCGGACAGACCGCGGCACATTGTGGTTCGTCAAAATGGCCGACACATTCAGTGCAACGATCATGAGCGATCACGTAAATATTGTCGCCCACGCCTTGACCGTCACCCACATGCAGACCCTTCTCTTCTGCGCCGCTGCGCGTTTCGAATATGGCCTCGTTCGGACATTCCGGTAAGCAGGCGCCACAGTTGATACATTCGTCGGTAATCAGCAATGCCATGATCCTGGTCTCCTTATTCGCTAAGGTTACACCTAATGTCGTACGTTCTCTGTATTCTCGTTGATGCTTGTTTCACGAATTCAATGGAAGGTATATGGTGCACCTTCTCACGCGCCGGTGTCAATGTGCCGTTCGACGCAAAATTCCGGTGCGCGAGACCCTAGATACCCATCCCCACTCTGGTCTCTTAGGTCCCCGACAATGGGAGGTTAGGCTCTGTGCGATCAGGCTTCGGTAAGAGACTTGCTGACAACGTATCTCCCGATATGCAGCACTGGTCGAATGCATCTTGAGGGTGGCTTCTTTCATGGCGATGGCGTAACGTCGAGCGCATGGCTATTCCTGAGTTCATCAAAGCTCTTCGTGCAAAAGTCGGGACCACGTTGTTGCACGTCCCGACGGTGGCGGTCCTGGCCTATGATGATCAGGGACGGATGTTGCTCGTCAAGGATAAGCCTTCAGGCTTGTGGGGGGCGCCGAGCGGGATTGTCGACCCTCATGAGCTCCCATCAGACGCAGCAGTACGGGAAGTGTGGGAGGAGGCTGGAGTGTACGTCGAACTCACACAGCTTCTCGGCGTCTTCGCAGGGGAACGGTTCTCCGTGGTCTATCCGAACGGCGATCAACTGGCAGGGGTGGAGACGGTATTTGCGGCGAGAGTGATCACCGGGATTCCTCACGCCGATCAGGAGGAAACCTCTGACGCAGGGTTCTTTGATCCGACTGAAATCGAGGGTCTACCTTGTTATCCCCATTTTCTTGAGATCCACAACGCCGTTGGGCAAGTCCCAGCCCAATCCTACTTTAAGCCGCCCACATGGCGTCCTCCAGGTGTGTAACCTGTTTGGGTTGAACCGTTGCGTCGTTCGGAAGATTCTCCATACTGGATAGGTCTTAGTATTTGATAGTGTCATTTTCTCGTTGGTTGGATGCCAGCGTCCCGCACGGTTCTCGATGGACCCATAACCGAGCATGTATGGCGAAAGGGCGTTTACAATCGAGCAGGGTGTAGGGTTGAACTCTGGACCTGCCGGTTGTATGGTGCATTCAGACTCATCCACCCAGAGCTCATTGGGTCGGTGAGCAACCACAGGTTCATCTGCGCTGTCCGGATCCTCCTAGGAGGGTGAGGCTGTTGGGCTTGATGGGATGAATCGTGGTCATGTGACGCAGACATTGTTACTCCATCTGTCCACCTTCTCACAAAGGAGCGTATCCCATGGCAGAGGTTACTGAGCAAATCACGAAAGCTCTCGAACATTTCAAGCAGCAGCGCGATGAACTGCAAGTGCAGTTGCATCTGGCGAAGGCAGAAGCGAAAGACGAATGGGCTCGGCTGGAGACTCAGTGGGACGAGATCAAGCCGAAACTGGAGGCTGCGCGGGAAGAAGTGGGGAAAACAGCCGTGTCCGTCGGCGATGCACTGAACCAGGCGATTGAGGAATTGAAGAACGGGTATGAGCGGCTGCGGAGCCGACTCTGAACATTCAGCAGGTTGTTCTGCTTTAACCTAAGCCATCCGTGTTTCGGTGCGAGGATTTGGACGTGGTCGGGTGAGCTGTTAAGAAAGTCTGCGAGGTGTGGACTTGTTCAGAGGCAGGCAAAACTTCTGAACAGGTCCGCTCGTCACTGAGCCATCACCGCTTATGTAACCCATCTTGTGGTTTCTTGCCGATTTGAGCTTTCCCTTCACCCACGGCGATCCCGGATTCCGGTGTTTGGGTAATCACAATTTCCAATCGTCGGTTTTTGCTCCGGCCCTTATCCGTATCATTCGTCGTGATTGGTTTACTGTCCCCATAGCCCACCGCTTTGACTCGGTCGTTCTGCAGTCCTCCGTTGATCAAGATCTGTGCAGCATAGTCCGCCCTGGCTCGTGACAGTTCCTGGTTATCCCGAAAGCCCTTTCGCAGGTCGGATCTGAACGGCGTATTGTCGGTATGTCCCGCCACCTCGAT
>DIHK01000045.1:0-24787 GCA_002420115.1 Nitrospira sp. UBA5698 | reverse complement strand
GCGTCACCGGTAGAATACAAGTCGCTATTGGCCAGTGCCAGGGTCAACTTATTGCCGCGCTGTCTTACGGTCACCGTGCCCTTCTTCAGTTCGGGTTGGAGCAGGCTCGTGAGGCTTTCACTGATCTTACGGAGGTCGCTATTCCCGATGAGCGTGAGTGTTTCTTCTTCATCGGCGGTATCCGCCCCCAGTATGGAGGATGCGGAGAGTGTTTGATCGATCGACTGGAGCGAGAGAGCGGGAGGGGGTTCGTCTTGTGTGGCCGCGGCGTCGGTCTGTTTTGATGCGTTCGTGTTGGCATTGGCGTTCAACTCAATATCCACGAGCATTTGTTTAGTGCGAGCGAGTTCTGCTTCTTTCGCCACGAGTTGCGGATTCACGTCGGCGAACTTTTGACTGACTTGTTTCAGCTCGTCCTTTACCTGTGTTAGCTCCTGCTCCTTTTTCACGATCAGCTGCTCCGCGTCCGTGGCCCGGCGTTTGGCCTGGGCCAGTTCCTGTTCCCGTCCTGAGGATGCCATCTGTTGCTCGACTTCGGTCACCCGGCGCCTCGCCTGGGTCACTTCCTGTTCTTTCGCTGCCAGCTGTTGTTCGACGTCGGTGACGCGGCGTTTGGCTTGGACCACCTCCTGGTCTTTTTTTGCCGTCTGCTGTTCCGCGTCGCTGACGCGGCGTTTAATCTGGATCAGCTCCTGCTCTTTGCCCGCCGTTTGTTGCTCGGCCTCGTTGATGCGGCGCTTGGCCTGGTTCAGTTCCAGCTCTTTGTTGGCTGTCAGTTGTTCCGCGTCTGAGATGCGGCGCTTGGCTTGGGTGAGGTCCTGGTCTTTCTTAGCAGCCAATTGCTCAACTTCGGCGATACGGCGCTTGGCTTGAACCAGTTCCTGTCCCTTTGCAGTTGCCGCCATCTGTTGCTCGATTTCGGTTACTCGGCGTTTGGCTTGGTTCAGGTCCTCGGTTTGTGCGGCGAGATCGTCCCGAAACCTCTTGGAATTCTCGATGGCATTCGACCGCAAGGCGGTGATTTCCGTATCCTTGGCATGGAGCTGTAGTACGAGTTCACCGATGCGTTGCTTGAGCTCTTCGATCTTCTGCTTGGCCGCCTGGAGATTGTTCCTAGCCATACCTAAGTCGTCCGAGACCTGGGCGTCTATTGCACTTCGGAGCGACTCGTCGTCGATGCGATAGATCCGGGGGGCATTTTCGGGAACTGGGATATGTCGAGGTCCATACCAGGCTCCGTAGGGCAACAGGTGGGGAGAGGTCGGTGGAGTGTGAAGACGATCGTGTGGAACGGTGGATGATGGATTCACTCCTATCGGTTGAGTAATCGCAATCGAAACCGGAACCGGAACAGATCCGTAGAACAGGGCCATGACGATGAGTGCACAGGTCGAGATTTTCACAAGCATGGTTGACCTACCAAATGGGATACAGTGCGGTGACGACACATGGATTGGCGCCCTACTCACGGGCATCACGGCACGGAAGTGGTTATGGACCCCGCTCAGACATTACAGGCGGCAGGACGATGACGTCCCAGCCAATGGTGGCGCCGTTCCCTCCGACATGAACGAACCGAGCAAGAGGGAAGCGGATCCTATCGCCTTCCAGATTCACTTTGCAACGGGTGCGTGAGGCGGAATCGGTTGCTCGTCATAAGTCGAAGGGTGATGAGGTGCATGCCGACGGGTGCCCATCTTTTGCGCATCGCGCTCTCGACGTGGACGATCTGGAATCCGAATGGGGGCGATAGTCTGCAGGGTGATGGTTCATACGTTTCTTGTCAAAATTGTCGCAACTTATTCGTGGGTTGGATGGCACGACCGCAATAAAGTTGATGCACCATACTGATGTGCATTGAGGCACGCTCTCCCGCCTTGAATCTGAACGGGGAATCTCGCTAGACTGCGCCCGCTCACCTTGTTCTGCGTCTTCGGAGGGTCTGCCATGGTGGTTCGTGCGTTTCTTCCTGTCTGCCTTATCGTCGGAGTGCTGGTCTTGGTCGGGCTGTGTCCCACAGCGGCCGCCGACCAACCACAGCAGCTGAAGGCTGCCTGTGAGCGGGGGGCACCCGCTGCCTGTAATGCGCTTGGTTTACTGCATATGAAGGGCGAAGGGGTGAAGCCGGACGAGTCACGAGCTGCTGCCATGTTCAGAAAAGCCTGTGAAGTCGGTGATCCGAATAGCTGCTCCAATCTCGGGGTGTTGTACGCTGAAGGGACGGGCGTTCCACAGGACGATGTGCAAGCCGTGGTCTTCTCGCGGAAGGCGTGTGACGGCGGAGATGCACGGGGTTGTTACAACCTTGGGGTGATGTATGCCGAGGGAACAGGCGTTCAACAGGACGATGTGCAGGCATCCGATTTCACTCGGAAGGCCTGTGATGCTGGCAATATGAAGGGCTGCTACAATCTGGCCGTGATGTACGCCTCAGGGACCGGAGTACAACAGGATGAGGTGCAGGCCGCCGATCTTTACAAAACAGTCTGTGAGAGTGGGAACGCGAGAGGCTGCTACAATCTTGCCGCGATGTATGCAGCTGGTGCGGGAATCCAACAGGACGATATTCGAGCCGCCGAGTTCTACCGGAAGGCTTGTGACGGAGGTAATGCACGAGGTTGTTACAACTTGGGTGTGATGCATGCCGAGGGGACCGGGGTCCCTCAGGATGAGTTCCAAGCCGCCGATTTCTACCGGAAGGCCTGTGACGGCGGGAGTGCCAGGGGCTGCTCCAATCTTGGCTCAATGTATGCGGCGGGCAATGGGATTAAGCAAGATGATGTGCGTGCCGCGACGCTCTACCGGAAGGCCTGTGACGATGGCGACGCCAAGGGTTGCATCAATCTCGGGGTGATCTATCAAGTCGGACGGGGCGTCAAATCAGATGACACGGAAGCCCTCAAGCATTATGGAAAAGCCTGCGATCTCCGAGAGCAGAAAGGCTGTTCTCTCTATGCCAAATTGAAGACGGGGAGACGGTGAGGTGCTGAGGGCCCAAGCCCGGCAGATGTTGAGCATGGTCCATTGAGGTTCAGCCGGAGTGATGGTGGTGGTCCGAGTCTGATCACATTATCTAGGTTCTTTATCTGCGTCATGGTGTCGTGAGATTGTCCGAATAGTTTCCCCGCAGCTTGTTGGCAGGACAGTCACCCTAATTTAAGTCTCACCTCCGTACAGCCTCAGGTGGTGTTGGTGTTCGACAATGATCAATGGACTATGTCTGACTAACTCTGTAGATCAGTAGGTTGATCGGGTGATGCGAATGCGGCTGAGTAGAAGGGAAGGGTTGCGTGATCACAGTGTCAGGTAAGGGGAGCCTCATGGTATTGCAGAGACGATTGATGACGTGGTGTGTGGGTGTGACGGCATGTATGTGCGGTGGTGTCGATGTTTTTGCGCACGAGCCTCTGACCGCGTCGACGTCTGGGACCTCAGAGGTCCGAACTGTGGTCGAGCAGGATGTTGCTTGGGATGCCATTGAGTGGACGGAACGACGTTATAAGCTTGAGGCGGTAGGATTCAAGGCACGGAATGAAACCGGCTGGGATTGGTGGGGGAGTGATGAGGTGATGGTCGGGACGGAAGACTCAAAAGGCTGGACCGTTTCGGCTGAGCTCAGTGGTGTCGATTCAGGAGAATTTTATTCCTTTGATCCGGTTCGGAGTTGTGTTGTCGCAGTACGACCGGGGATTGTTGTCTTAGGAAAGACGTCGGTCTGCAATGAGGCCGGTGAACCTGCTCCACTGAGTTTTGGAGTGGAGCTGTGGGAGAAGGATATAGTGGGGTGGCGGACTGGTTTCTGCAAAACATTGCCTCCCGGGAAGGGTCTGCATGCCGGGCCTCATTGTGCAGATGATGGAAGTGGTGCGGATTTTATCGGTCGTGCCCGGGTCGATCTTTCCGCCTTGGATCTTGAAGCGGTATTGCCGAATGTCGGTGATGAACATATCGAGACGGTTGTGTTGAGCCCTTGTCCCAGCGGCGAGGTGTGCAGTGATGCCGATTTACCGGACTACAGTTTCACGTTTCGCGTGACCCGCGTGCGTGACGCGCGGGTTGAGCTGCGCGCGTTACTCGATGAGACTCTGCACAGAACGGGCGCGCGTTCGGAACTGGAGGCCATCGTGACCGGCCTGCGATCCTTGCGCGCACCAAGTCCTCGACAGGTGGAGCCGAATTTGCCCAGGTAGGTCGAATGAGCCAGGCGCCACTTATGAACTCGCAGAGCTTGTCCAAACAAGCGGAGACACCTCTGAATGCCAGCAGAACATTGTCGTGATATGTCAGTTTTGAATCTGTTTCTCATGTTGTCCCAGAGCGGAGGTGGAAGGACGGATTCCAGAATCCTGAACGATTCCTTCATGCCTATTTCTTGAGCGGGCGGATATGAATATCAGTAACTTCTGCCGTACGCGGCAATGCCAGTGCGCCGATAACCATACTAGCGATGTCCTCGGGCTGGAGAAGCGACTTAGGATCATAGGGGCGCATTGCCTGGCGATATAGCTTCTCTTGCATGGCTGAAGCGGTTTGTCCTGCAAAGACACTCAACACGCGTACCCCTTCGGTGTTGACCTCATGACGAAGGGTGTCGGCCAAAGCTTTCAATCCATGCTTTGTGGCTGCGTACTGGCTGATGTTCGCTTTGGTATGCAGCCCCATGCTCGAATTGATGAAGACTACTTGCCCCTGGCAGATCGTGAGTTGCGGTAGCAGGCTACGCGTCAATATATAGGGTGCCCTAAGATTGATCCGGTACTGAAGGTCAAAGCTCCGCACCGGGGAAGAGATGATGTCACCAACAACGATTTCTCCGGCGGCATGGACCAAGATGTGCAGGCGTGGGATATCCTGCTGAAGTTGAAGAATGACACGAGAGAGGTCTTGCTGAGAGGAAAAATCAGCCCGATAGATACGGACTTTTGGTGAAGTACGAGATGCCGATCTTGCCATGCTACGCAGGCGAGGTTGGTCTCGACCGAGAAGGTATACCGAGGCACCGTTTCTAGCTAGACCAATCGCAATTGCTCCACCGATTCCGCGACTTGCTCCTGTCACGAGTGCCGTCTGACCTGTGAGTATCCCCATGATAGATATTCCTCTATGAGTAGCTAGTCTTACCAAGTTGATTCCAAGCAGGTAAGATCTGTCGTGAGTTAAAGGCTCTAGGTGCTAGCGAAGGGACCGACTGATCCAAAAGGGTTCTTCGCGTGCCGTAGAGTGCCTTCCAATTGATCGAATTGGGCAAGGAGGTGCTCGCTCCAGTACACAGGCACCCAGATCTGAGCCCAACGTAGCAGGGATGACGATTATGTTTGAGGCGGATGAAAAATAGAGGTTTGGAGAAGTCGGCTGCCGGAAGGAGAGGGCTCTGTTTCTATTGAGGGGAACGTTGATATGGTTGTGTGTTCGGTTGCCTGGGTAGGAATTGTATAGCCCTCACTGGCTGATTCAATCGACAGATCTGCTGTGATCAAACTGTTGAGGGTCATAGGTGATCCCAGTATTTGGGCAAGTACGCACAGACAAAGTGCCACAACCAGAAACATTGAACCCACTCCATAAGACTCAGTGGCAACAGTTGACAAGGTAAACGGATCCATGGCTAGCAACATACTTGACTTGGGGAGGGGTGATCAAGCGGCTCGGGGCTTCTTCATGGCCAACATGGGAATCGATTTTTCGAAGAGTCTCTCAATGATGTCCTGGCTGATCGAATGCTAGCCCGTATCACAGCTACGATAAGATACGAGAGATCAGATAGAGGAGGTTGAGCTGCCTCAGTATTGTCTGTTCCAATGTGGTCTGGGTTGTGCCGTACCACCGACAATCCTTTGTCTCTTGTCGCAGGTGAAAAAGGGAGTTGTGGAAAGCCCTCTATAAACGCCGTTGAGCTTATGGTACGGTATTTTTACCCCCGGAGGAAAGATAATGATATTCAGACGACCAGAGCTCGAAAAGGACAATCCAATCGCTCCAGAGCCGTATGTCGGGCCGCGTCGTCGCCTCGCCATGGCCCGTGCAGCTGCAGCCGGAAAATCTACCGAGCCTGATGATGTGAGGGAGGCGTTGCAGGTCTTGGCGGAGGCAGCGGCTCAGGTGGTGAAGCGTCTCTCCAACAGGCGGAACACCGATGAAGACCTGGAGACGCTCCGAAGAGCCGTTGCTCAAGCAGAGCACACATTAGCGGTCCAAGAATGCCCCCTACCCCCGAGTAGGCTGAAGATCTGAGCATTCACGAAGAAAGCAGGGTGTGATCAGTTTAGACCGGCCGGAAAAGCGCCACTGTTCAGGCGGTAGCATCCGCGAGTGGATGTGTAGCCCTTAGATCATCGAACGTCATGGATGATCATCGGAGGGATAGAGGCTCGCGTGTCGTATGATTAGGGGCGTAATACGTCGCTCGGGAATGGGCCTCGGCTTTCAATCGGGAGTGACTATGCAGCCGAGGCGAGCTGGCAAGGGGCTTAGGGGAAGGCTGGTTGTTCAGCGGAGAGCATACAGGAGTTTCTTTAATGCTCTTCTTTGTGCCGTAGTCTCGGGTTGCGGGACAATGAACGGGTTGTCTTGCGGCAGTGGCGAGCAACGTGCCGTTCAAGAAATGGTCTATTTCGGAACCGACACACCGTCGGGTTCAGTCACGCCGGAAGATTGGACAAGATTTCTCACTGAGACGGTGACACCGTGGTTTCCGGAAGGACTTTCCGTCTGGCAGGCGTCGGGTCAATGGCGGGCGGCGTCAGGCGTGATGGTGAACGAACCGACCTATATTCTGAGTCTGATCCATCCAGACAACGCTACTACAAACAAGGCGATGCAGGATATTCTCTCTTCCTACAAAACTCGCTTTCATCAAGAAGCGGTGCTTCGTGTATCGTCTGCTGTCTGCGCGTCACTCTAACCCGCACTATTCATGACAGTTCGTGGCGAAATCGCGGAGCCCGGAGGTCCTGAGGCGTACTCGTGCAGTACGTCGAGGGACTGAGGGGCGAGTCCACCGCCCGAAGGCTTGTCGCAGCAGGGATCGGCGATTGCTGCAGAAGTGCTCATGAATAATGCGGGCTAGATCCTTGCTGTTTCCGAATTTGGGCTCTCGCTAGAAATTAAGGGGCCGGAATATCCGTACTCCCCATCTTCTGTGTATAACCTTGTGCGTAAGTCTTGCAACCAGGTCGGGAGAGTGCGGATCACGCGTAAAATTATCAAAGTGCCTATTATTTAAGCATCCGCCTCTTCGCGATCGAACCCCTAGGAATAGTGGTTCAATGAGTAGTTTGTGAGTTTCTTGCGCATTCCTAGAAACTTTCCAGGAGTTATCCCCTTCATGAGGCTGAGGTCCATACTATTCCCAGTCTGCTGACTGGATATCCACAGGTTGTGATGTTTTCTGGGGATGGCGTTCTTGTTGCCAGGAGCGGTGTTCTGTATCTGTCAAGGGGTGCCTGAAGAAAAGATGGCTCTAGCGAGGATTTTAAAGAGCCCTGAGGCACAGTCGCATGCCTATGACAGATCGGACGCTATTTGGAGACATGATCGCTGGTCCGGTCCGCCTCATTCATGACTAACCGTCATAAGATCATGTGCGGGGTTACCCCTTTCCTCGAAGAGCGGATCGTACACGATCGATTGTATGTTGAAGCGTTACCCCTGTGAGATGGACAGGGTTATGTGGTACGCGCCACACCGGTTCCAGGGGGGCTGGATCATTCGGCAGTCTAGGAATCACATGCCAATGGATGTGGGGGAGCTGATTCCCTAAGAGTTCATAGTTGACCTTTTTTGCGTGGTAGATCTCGAATAAGGCGCCGGCTACACGGCTGACATCTTCGATCAGCTGAACACGTTCGGGTGGCGCTAATTGGAACAGTTCAGTGACATGCCGGTGAAAGACCATCACCGTCCATCCAGGGAAAAACTGGTCTTCGTGCAGATAGGCTTTGGACGATCCAAGATCTTCAAGGAAATGGTCTGGACGGGGCCAAGTGCCCAAACAGGCTATACAGGGTGACTCACTCACGGCTTAGTGGCTTTCTTCCACTCCTCTTCCGTCAGGACTCCTTTCTTGATCAGCAGCTGAATCAGCATATCGATGGTCTTGCGGTTGGCAGCTGCGGCAGGCTCCTGGGGAGCAGGGACGGAGAGTGAACCTCCTGGACGCTTTGCGTCGGGCAATACCCGTTTTTGTCCAAAGACCTTAAACGACGGGGTAAACACTGCGACATAGTCTCTATTTCGGATGCGTATGCTGGCAGGCAGACTGTTCGATTGTGGAGTGAGGTCTGGTGAGGATCCCGGCGGGATATGAAAGTAGGGTTTCCCGTCACCAGTCTGGCCGTCTTGGTCCAGGACATCGAATCGCTTCAGGAATGATTCCCCGGTCAATGCTTCGTGGTCCTCGCCTGCAAGATTGGTGATCTTGTCGAGGACGATCACCAAAGAATCGCCGGGGATCGTATCCGGTGAAAGGTTTCTGACACTGATGTCATACCGGTATTCACTGGAAAAGTTATCTCGGCTTTTCAACGTCACCAGAACCTGGACTTGCCCGGTAAGATCGGTCAGCTGATCCGGGGAAGCCGCAACGGTGTCCATTGGCGCCGTTACCATGAGGGTAATCCCGATGAGCCCACCGCGTCGTAACCAACTCATCATTCTGGTACCGTTCACTGGTGAGTATGGTCCGAGCATAGCAGACCGGGAAGTATTGAGCGAGCCGATTCCTCTTCGAAGTCGCCTTGACAGTTTCTTCCTTCCGACGATATTCTCCCCAGCATCTGTATCATCCCGTGGGTGCATCTATCAGGCATGGCACGATCTGTTCCTTCCCGATTACAGGCGCCAGAGATTTCACGTTCGCTCGTGAAAGCCTTGATGAGTCTGTACGACTATCCTCATCCCCTTCACCATGATCGGATCATCCGTGGCTACGACTGCCCCCATGCCGTGCGGACGGCGACGATGTGTGTGGCTGTCGCCGTGCGGTTGGGACATCCTGAAGGTCGGGTCAGGCTCTATCATGTGGCCTGCCTGCTGCACGACCTCGGCCGTGCGGGTCTGGATCGACGACTCTTTGGCACGATCTGGTCGTGGGCGAAACAACGGGGCATTCCCACGAGACCTCGTGAATGGCGAGCCGTCCATCCGCATACAAGGTATGGTCGTGAGACGGAGGCCTTCGTGTCGCACTATCGAAAGGACCTTGCGGCTGCGGGAGTACTGCTGGATCGCTGGGCGATCGAGCAGGTTGAGATGAGGTTGGGGTATGCCAGGCGACTGGCTAGACGGTTGCGGGCGGTGAGGCCGACGTTCACGAAGCTAGGGGTGAGCTGGCAACCGTGGATGCAGCAGGTGATGCTGTACTACTATTACCCGGAACGGTTAGCCAAGGCACCATCATGGGTGAAACAATTAGCGGAAGTCCTTGTGGCCTGTGAGCAATTTGAGGCCTACAGTAACCAGCGTCGGGGACGTGACTATTATGCCAGGAGTAAAGAAAGCTTGGCAGAGGCGTTTGCGTATCTGGATAAGTTGGAGCAAGAGGCGATCCTCAGTGGCGAGGTTGTAGCTGCTGTACGAGGATTGACGGCCGAAGGGGCCTTTGACTCGATTCTTGAGGCAGCGCGAGGTGAAGCGCTGACTCAGCACGACCGCCGGTACCTCCGCAATCTTACTGCCTAGGAGTATCTGATGGCCGTTCGGACTGTAACGCTGACCATTCAAATGGCCGGGGGGACTCAGATCGAAAATGTTACCGAGTCTGTCGCCGCTGCCGTGGCAGAGGCGAAGCTTCATGCAGGAATTGTGACGGTCTTTGTCAAGCACACGACTGCGTCCGTGATGATCATTGAGGATGAACCAGGGATCCGCGCCGACACGCACACGTTTTGGGACCGTCTCATCCCGGCAGATCCCCGCTGGCGACATAATACGGTTAATCCGGGAGAAGACAACGGTCACAGTCACCTTCGAGGGCAACTGCAAGGGCCTTCCGTCACCATTCCGTTTACCGCCGGATCGCTGCTGCTTGGAACTTGGCAGCAGGTCGTCCTCGTGGATTTTGACACGCGTGCGCGAACCCGTGAACTGGTCCTACAGGTATTAGGTGAATAGCCCGCTCGGATATTCTTGCCTGTTTCTGGTCACTTTCTTACTGAGTTCAACAGTGGTTGCGGCGGACTGGGGCAAGCCGCTGGGAGCCGTCTATGACGGCCCTGAAGGAAGACCGCGCGCTGTGACGCCTGCGCCCCTGGAGCTGGGTGCCGATGAGCGAACGACGATCACGGTCTTTGAGCGCGCGACGAAGTCCGTAGTGTTCATTGCCAATACCGCCATCCAGCAGGACATTTGGTCCCTCAATGTCATGGAAGTGCCGCAGGGATCAGGATCCGGGTTCATTTGGAGCAAGCAAGGCCACATCGTCACGAACTTTCATGTCATCTATGGGGCTGATGCGATCAAGGTGACCTTGGCGGATCGGAGTGAACATCAGGCTAAGTTAGTTGGGGCTGATCCCGATCACGATCTGGCGGTGCTTCAGATACAAGTTTCGGACGGCCAGTTGGAGCCAATGGTGATCGGTTCCTCTCATGATTTGCGAGTTGGGCAAAAAGTGCTGGCGATTGGAAATCCGTTTGGGCTCGATCACACCTTGACTACAGGCGTCGTCAGTGCGTTGGGCCGGACCATCAAATCAATGTCCAATCGAACGATTGAAGGGGTGGTTCAGACGGACGCTGCGATCAATCCTGGCAACTCCGGCGGTCCCTTGCTCGATAGTGCGGGGCGATTGATCGGGGTCAATACACAGATCGTGAGTCCGAGTGGGGCCTATGCCGGTATTGGGTTTGCGGTTCCGGTCGATACCGTCAATCGTATCGTTCCTGAACTCATCAAGCACGGGAAGCTTATCCGTCCTGGACTGGGGGTCTCGCTGGTCCCTGATGCAATGGCAAAGCGATGGGGAATCAAAGGGGTGATCATTGGCAAGGTGACGCGCGGCGGGCCAGCGGACCGCGCCGGTCTCAAGGGGGCTCGCGAAACGATGACGGGACAGATCCAACTTGGTGACATCCTTGTCGCGGTCTCTGGCAAAGCTGTGACTACCATTGATGATCTCATGGATGTCATGGAAGCACATAAGGTCGGTGATCAGGTGACCGTCGAAATCCTCCGCGGTAACAGACGCGAAAAGGTGTCGGTCACGCTACAGGCCGTCAACTAGCGTGGCGGTAATTCACGACATGTGTATGGTAGGATCACTCAATTCTGTTTGGTAAAGGACTATCTATGAGTGATCGTAGTTCTTTTGATCAGGAGCCGCAGCATGACCGGAGCGATGAGCCGTCGCTGAAGACCGGGACGGATCCGCTCGAGTTGATTGAACAGTGTCTCGCCTCCTTCTCAGATGGTGATCCTCGGCAAAAGCTGCTGTACAAGCTGCGGCATGCCGTGATGCTGTCTCAAACGGCTTCTCAGCAACGTGAGTTAGAGTTCAAGAAGGTGAGTGAGGTCGTGGCCAAGCTCACAGCGCCAGCCAATCGGATCGGCACCTTGCTTGAGATTCCGGCTCCGGGTCTCGCCCGTATCGTCGTCGGTGGGGCGGAGTATTATGCCAACGTGGATCCTCGCGTGGCTGATGCCGATCTGCGGATCGGCACCCAGATCTTGGTCAATGAAGCCTATGCGGTTATTCGGACCCTGGGGTACGATAGGAACGGGCCCATTTTAAAACTGGCTGAAACGTTACCAGACGGCCGGTTGCGGTTTGAACAGGATATGGGCCGGCAGTCGTTGATTTTGCAGCGTTCGACGGATTTGCTCAGTGTCGAGCTCAGTGCGGGGGACCACATTCGAATTGACCCCAGTCTCCGCATAGCTCTTGAGAAACTGGTGGATCGGAAGGCCAGCCGCCATGTTCTGGATGAAACACCCACGGTCACGTGGGAACAGATCGGAGGACAAAGCGAAGCGATCACTGCGATTCGCAAGGCGATTGAATATCCTCTCGTGCATGCGGAGACGTTCGAACGGTTCAAATTTTCTCAACCAAAGGGGTTTTTGCTCTACGGACCACCCGGGTGCGGGAAGACCCTGATTGGGCAAGCCGCTGCCGGTAGCTTGGCCAAGCAGCTCAGCGAATTGAAGCCGGGACAGGTACCAGGGATGGACAATCGTCCGCCAGTGACGAGCGGGGCATTCCTTCATGTTAAAGGACCGGAAATTCTCAACATGTGGCTTGGGGAGTCAGAGCGGATGGTCCGGGATCTCTTTGAGCAGGCTCGGGCTCGACGAAAGGAAGGGGCTCTGCCGTTCATCTTCATCGACGAGGCGGAGTCGATTGTGGGGACGCGGCGTGCCATGCGCTCTTTCAATATCTCAAACACGCTCGTCCCGATGTTTTGCAGCGAAATGGATGGGATCGAGTCGTTGCGGGATGTCGTCATCATTCTGGCCTCCAACCGACCGGACCTGATCGATCCGGCTGTGTTGCGTCCCGGTCGAATCGATCGAAAAATTAAAGTCGGTCGGCCCAACAAGGCTGCCGCAGCCGAGATTTTGAAGGTCTATTTGACGGCGGATCTTCCACTTGACCCCAAGTTGGTGCAGGACCGCGGGGGGGAGCCGGTGAAGGCGGTGGTGTCGCTTGTCGAAGACATTATTGAGACGATCTTCCGTCGAACGGAAGAAACCCGTCTCCTCTCGATCAGGCTGAGAAGTGGTCAGAGTACGGTGCTGTACCGCGGCGATCTTGTCAGTGGAGCAATCCTGGCGTCGATCGTTCAACGGGCGAAAGAAAAGGCGATCGATCGTACGGTTCAGTCTGGGCAGCCGGCGGGATTGCTGGAGGAGGATCTTCGGGTAGCCGTGTCCGAGGAATTTCGAGAGGGTGACATGTTACCGCCGGACGATGCCGCCGAGGAATGGCTGAAATTGCTCGATCATCATCCGGAGCAGGTGGTCGGTATTTCGTCCTTCCGGCGAGGCCGTCAGGCTGAAGAACGGCTCACCAGTCAGATTATCTGAGGATGAGAAAGGTCAGGAACTGACTGGTCGGGGGCTATGAGCGAGTCTGACCGTCTCTTCACGTATTCTTTTTTACTTCTCACTCACTATGCGTCTTTTTGGAATTGAGACCGAGTACGGTATCACACGCGATGATGTACCGGACATGGATCCGGTAGTCGAATCAATGGAACTCGTGCGTGCTCATCTGGCCGCTTCTTTCAAGCGGCGGTGGGATTATGCCGCTGAGGATCCACATGAAGATGCGCGCGGTTTCCGAGTCTCGGGCTTGCAACAGGATAAAGAAGAAGATGAGTTTGCACGACGCGATGCCCATCGCCCCTTCTCGTTCCATGACATGAAAAGCGACCTTGTTTTGCCGAACGGGGCGCGATTCTACAACGACCATACGCATCCGGAATACTCCACATCCGAATGCCGAACGCTTCGCGATCTGGTGGCGCAGGATCGAGCAGGAGAACGGATCGTCCACCGTGCGGCTCAGCGGCGTAACGAGGGACTTGGTGGCGCGCATGTTCGGCTCTACAAAAACAACACGGATTTCCATGGCCACAGTTACGGATGCCACGACAATTATCTTGTGCCCAGGGCTATTCCCTTTCCGGCCTTGGTGGCCGGCATAGTGCCGTTTCTTGTAAGTCGGCAGGTCGTCGCCGGTGCCGGGAAGGTCGGGACCGAGGCACAAGAATCACCCTATGTTCCGGGGCCGTACCAAATTTCCCAGCGTGCCGACTTTATGGAGGCAGAGCTGGGCGTCGATACGATGCATAATCGACCGATTCTCAATACCAGAGATGAGCCCCATGCGGATCGCCAACGGTATCGTCGGCTCCATCTCATCATCGGCGATGCCAATATGTGTGAGTATGCGACGGCGCTGAAAGTGGGAACGACACAGTTGGTGCTCGATATGATCGCACAGGAGGCCGTACCCGATCTCGAATTGGAGCAGCCGGTGGCAGCCGTCAAACAGATCTCACGCGATCCAGACCTCAAAATGGTGGTGAGACGAAAAAATGGACGTACGATCGCGCCGGTGGACATACAAGTACAGTACTATGAAGCCGCGAAGAGGACGCTCTCCGGTCGCGACGCGGAATCGGATTGGATCTTGCAGGAATGGGGTGAGACGTTGCAGTTGCTGGTGCAAAATCGGCAACAATTGGTCGGCAAGTTGGATTGGGTGACGAAGCAATGGCTGCTTGAAACGTTTATGCGGGAAGAGCGGATTGATTGGGACGATCCATGGTTGGCCAGTTTGGATCTGGAATATCACAATATTGATCCTCAGATGGGCCTCTACATGGGCTTGGAAGCGGAGGGGAAAGCCTGGCGGCTGACGACTGATGACGTGATTGAAGCGGCGATCCGAAATGGTCCGGTCGACACACGTGGCGGGTTACGGGGTCTCTGCGTACAGAAATTTTCGGACCAGATTGAGTCGATTCAGTGGGAGCAGGTCCAGTTTACCGACGGGTTCCGATCCCGTACGCTCGACATGCGCGACCTCTTTGATCCGCAAGAGGTGACACGATGTATTGGTCTCTTCAAGACGGCCCAGTCGCCGGCTGATGCATTGGCCGCCTGGGCCCACCGAAAGGATAGGGACGTATGAAATACAGCTTGATGCCAGAACGACGAGAAGGGCCAGGCGATCCCATGCCGAAATCTCCCAGTCCTCTGGAAGATGGAGTGGGGCCACGTCGTCCAGAAACCGGATCACCCGATAAGGATAGCCTTCTGAAGCGGATGCGCCGAGTCGATCCGAAGCAAGCGGAACGATACCGGCAGCGGACAGGGCAGTAGTATGAAAAGGAAGAAGTGAGAGGTGAAAAGGTGATGAGGAGCAGTGCCATTGGGCTACACCATGAGCTTTTCACTTTTTACGTTTCACTGTTCACGAGGTAAGCATGCGGATGCAGGGTGATTTTTACCAGCTACTGAAGGACCAGGGGTATGTATTGGGAATGCCCGGACAAGCCGGAGTGGGGCAGGCTCTGACCACCGCCACCACGATACTTGCCTTCAAATATCGTCATGGGGTGTTGGTGGCCGGGGATCGTCGTGCGACAGCCGGCAACATGGTCATGTACGACAGGACCGACAAGGTCTTGGAGATAGATCGACATAGCGTCATGGCGATTGCAGGGGTTCCCGCCACCGCGTATGAAATGGTGCGTATTCTCGAACATTCCTTCAAGTACTATCGGCGGACACAACTTCAGGAGCTCAGCTTTGAGGGCAAGCTTCGAGCCCTGTCTAAGCTGTTGAAGGAAAATGTTCCGGCAGCCCTGGCGGGGACTGGGGCTGTCGTTCCAATCTTTGCCGGATACGATGCCGAACAAGAGGCCGCAAAGATTTATTTCTACGACATTCTTGGCGCAGAGTTTGAGGGAGTGGAGTACGCCGTGTCGGGGTCTGGTTCGCCCACTATTCGAGGTATTCTTCATTATGTGAATACCTGGGGTGAGCAGCCCCTGAGTGCGATGTCTGAAGAGCAGGCGGCCGTTCAGGCGCTGCGGCTGCTCACGTGCGCTGCCGAATTCGACAGCGCGACCGGTGGTGTGAATCGAGAGGCCGGGCTGTATCCGGTTGTGAAGTTGATCACATCCGATGGTGTAACGGCCATGTCGGATCCACATCTCCGCTCGTTGTTTGAATCACACGTATCGAAAGGCTTGTAAGGTCGTCACGCTATGTACGAAGAACCCTATCGGTGGGTCGAAGCAGTCGGAAATCGCCGACAGTACCTTGATGCGCAGTTTGCGCAGGGGAGCCCGGTGGTGGGTGTGGCATGCGAGCAGGGGATTCTCCTGATGACGATGAGTAAGGGCACCCCCAAGTTATATGAAATCTATGACCGTCTTGCATTCGGGGGCATGGGACACCCGGCTGATCTCGAGAAGTTACGTTTCACTCTGTTGGAAATGGCTCATGTCGAAGGATTCAACCGCTCTGCTTCTGATGTCACGGGGAGTCGCCTCGTCAAATACGGTATTGCACCGGTCGTCAAGCAGGCGTTTGAGGAGGTTTTTAAAGCTCCGTTCATCGTGAAGATCATGCTGGCTGAGCTGAGCCAGAAAGTTGGGAAAGATGGTTTCCTCACGATCACCTATGACGGCGTGTTCGAAGAGAAGAGCCGGTATGCAGTCCTTGCGGCAAGCGCGTCGGTTGAGCAGCGGATGGTGGAGTATCTTCGACCGCAGTCTTGTGTGTCCTTGAAAGACGCCGTGGATCTTGCGATTCACACCTGGGCAGTCGGTGATCGAGCGCAGCGGCACACGGATGACACTGGAGGGGATCCGAAGGACGAGAAGGGAAGTTCCGATCAGCTGGTGACGGACTCTCCGACCCTCATGACCCATGTGCGCCAATGCATGCAGGAAAAGTCCATCGAATGTGCGCTGCTGGATCGCCATGTGCCAGGAACCTCCAAGTATCGGACACTCGGGGCTGGTGAGTTGGAGACGTTGCTTCCCAAGGACCTGAGTTCGGCACTCACGTAAGCATATGTTGCATCGAATTTTTGGTTTGGAAACCGAGTACGGGCTCTTGATCCACGAGGATCGGCCTGACCATTCCCCAACCTGGTTTGCCCATCACATCAGAAATCATCTGTTCCAGGTTCAGCGTCGAGGAGTGCTTGATCTCCACCATCGCGGCCATGATGAGCCGCCTGGAAATGGGGGATTTATCACAAACGGCGGCCGGATCTACCTGGATATGGGACATTTAGAGTATGCCTCTCCCGAATGTCACTCCCTCACGGATGTTGTGGCGTCTGACCGTGCCGGAGATCTCTTGCTGCAGCGGACGATCGAAGATCTTGGTTTGTCCGACCACGTATCGCTGATCAAGAACAACATCGACCATGAGATGGATGCGACCTTTGGCTCACATGAAAATTATCTTGTCTCTCGTCGATTTCCGTTTTCAAGGCGTGGGTTGGCGCCTTTCGTGACGTTTCTGGTCACCAGACAGATCTTTACCGGAGCGGGGCGTGTCGGTGCCGCCAGTCCGCAGGATGCCTGGGTTCAAGTGGATCGATTGATTGTTCCACGTGCAACCGTCGGTGCTCGAGGTGGCTCAAACCTGCCGTTTCAAATTTCTCAACGGAGCGACTACATCGTCAATGATTTCTTCGAGTGGGTACAGCACAATCGGGCGATTGTGAACACGCGAGATGAACCGTTGGCCGATCCCAATGAATTTCGTCGAATCCATTTGCTCTTGGGCGACTCCAATATGGCTGAGTATGCGACGGCGTTGAAACTTGGTGTGACCGGCTTGGTCTTGCAGCTGATTGAGGAAGGGCATGCCCCTCAGGATTTGGAAATTGATGAACCGGTGGAGGCACTACAAGAAATATCCCAGGACCAAGAGCGGAACTGGGTCGTTCGACTTCAGTCTCAGCGAACCATGTCGGCTCTGGATATTCAGGAACAGTTTCTTGATTGTGCGCTGCGGCATTGTCGGGGACAGGATGAGGAAACTGATTGGGTCCTTGCACAATGGGAGTCGGTCCTCAACGATCTTCGCGGGGATTATCAGAAGCTGGTTGGCCGTGTGGATTGGGCCTCAAAGCTTTGGTTGCTGGAATGTTTCAGAGAAGCAGAACAATTGGACTGGAGGGATCCTCTGCTCAAGAGTTTGGATTTGGAGTATCACAACTTGAATCCGGCCAAGGGACTCTATTATGGGCTTGTGGAGGAGGGACGGGTTCCTCGCATGACGACCGATGCGTTGATTCAGATTGCGACGGAGGAGGCCCCCAAGAATACACGCGCCTATGGGCGCAGTGCATTGGTCAGGCATCTCTTGGAAAGGGGGCGGCCTACCGATGCAGATCGAGTTGCGAATCCTGATGGGCTATTTCCTGCCTATGTGATCAATTGGTCAATTTTCCAAGTCCGAGGTCATGCCCCGTTCCCAATGCCGGACCCGTTTCGGACATACCGTGATGAGGTGTGGACGCATCTCGAACCCAGCATTGCCTGACTGCCTCCCTCCCATACGACGGTTATTCTCAATTGTGGCTTCAGTTTTCTCCGGTAGGGGGCAGTTTGCCTGCGGCACTCTCAGCTCAGCGCGTGGAGGGTGTTGTCGGTAGGTCTTGGCAGTAGCAGGGTGGTATCACTCATGCCTTCATGACCGGCTCAATCGCATGCCGCATAAAAAATCCAGGATTCGGTTCTCCGCCCAGTAGGGATCTTCCCCTTGGCGTCGGCCCTGGTAGAACCCACAATGTCCCCCATAATGCGGCGCGACCACAGCGATCTGGAGGTGCTCCTGAATCTTCTCTTCGGTGAACATGGTATAGGGAATGAATGGATCGTCTTGTGCCGTGATGATAAGAGTCGGCACCGCGATATTATTGAGCACGTGTCGCGATCCAGCCCGATCGTAATAGTCGGCGCCGTCTCGATAACCCCCGTCCCGGGCGGTATAGCAGTCATCGAATTCGCTAATGGTGGTGATGTGGTCAAGTATGGAGAGATCCCATTTCCCTGGGAATAGGGAGGCCTTTCGTCGTAAGCGCGCTTTCAGCCTTGTGACGAAATGACGGTGATAAATCCAATTGCGCGGCTCTTCCAGGGCACGGGCGCAGATGGTCGGGTTGATGTTCGGACATACGGCGGCCACTCCGGCCAAAGACGGCTCAGTCCATCCTAGCTCGCCAGCCGCTTTGAGCACAAGGTTGCCACCCATGGAATAGCCGACCAGCCAGACTCGATCGAGACCATCATGGTGAATAAGTTCCTTCACGATAGCCCGGTAATCACTACTAAGACCACTGTTGTAGAGCGTCGGAGAAAGGTGTTCGGTTCCACCGCAGGTTCGTTGGTTCAGGCGGATGACGTTGAACCCAGCATGGAAGGCCTTGGCTGCGATCCCCCGCATGTATCGCGACTCGCTGGAGCCTTCTAAGCCATGGACCAGGACGACAGTGGGAAAGGCCTTGCGATCGTCCCGCCAATGGCAGAATCCTTGAAGCTGTGACTGTGGCGCAACGGAAAAGAATCGCGATTCCTGAGGCATGTTTGCCAGAGATGTCTCTCGCGGCACATAACGGGGTATGAGGGTCATGAGATGAGCATTTTTGAGGGGCAGTGGAGGCTGAAAGGACAATGCCAGTTCCATCACGGTAGGGTTCATCATAGTATCAAGTATGGTACGCTTCCTTCCTGAGGCGGATGAGGTGTGGAGAGCCGTAGCGTCAATTTATTATCGTGTCAATAAGTAAGATATGGACTGCGCTCAGGTGAACATTCTAGCGGAGGGATTATGCTCACGGCTATAGGGGATGTCATGAGACGTTGCTATGAGAGAGGGTGGATTACCACGAGGGACGGCAATATCAGTATGAAAAAGCGGGAAGGCCGGTACTTGTATATCACCCCATCCGGTTGGCGCAAGACGATCGTACACCCTGAACATGTGGTTCGATTGGAGATTGTCAGTGATCCTGAGACCGGTCTGCGCGTACCAAAAGTCAACGAACAACAGAAGCCATCCGGAGAACTCTGGATGCATTGGAATCTGCAGCGGGACTCCAAACGCACACGAACCGTCGTCCATGTGCATGCAACCCATGTGGTGGCCGCCATTTATGCCGGGATTGACCTTCAGGCTATCAGTGCCGAATTTCCTGAAATTTCACGCTATACACGAGTGGGCCGGACGGTTCCTGCCTTTCCGGCATTGTCCCGTGAACTGGCTGATGCGACGTCAGAGTGTTTTGGGTTGCAGGGTGATGGCATGATCGCATTTGATATTGTGGGCCAGGCGAATCACGGCGTGTGTGCGGTGGCTATGGATCCCTGGGCTGCATACGAACACATTGAGCGCCTGGATCATATTTGCGAAATTGTTCTGAAAAGTGGAGTGGCAGGACGGACAAGATAGAGCGTGTATCACCACCAAGATAGGTGCGAGTCTGAACAGCCGTGCGAAAGGATCTCATGTTGTTCTGGTTAAGGAGGAGCAGCGGATTTCTGTTGCACTCCGACAAGCCGGTATATAATTAGGATATCGCCACTAGGCCATGATTAACCAAGGGCTGACCAGGAAGACCACCCGAGAGGTGAGATCCTACGGCAAAAAGGAGGAGAATTTGTTGTGATGAGAGTGTAGTGGCTCCCCGGGCAGGACTCGAACCTGCGACCAGCCGGTTAACAGCCGGCTGCTCTACCAACTGAGCTACCGGGGAACAGAAGTGTTATTCAATGAGAAGTGTATTTTAGCAAAACTTTTTGTGGAATAGGGAGATTTTTTAAATGTCAAAGTCCTCGGTCTCGTCTTCATCCGAGGAGGCATCTGTGTTGCCCTCTGCTAATGCAGCATAGTGCTTCGCCCATGTGAGGTAAAGATTTCCACTGTCGCGCATGGTGTCAGCTGCCTTGACTAGCTTATCGACAAGATCGGGGTCTTTACCTGTGGCATCAATTACCGCTGCTCGACGCTCAATGGCTCGAGGGTACTCATTAATCAATCCAGCAATCTCTCTCAGGAGTTCGTTGATTACGTTATCTTCATGTTCCATGTAAGTACCTTAGGGGGACGCCAATAAAAAGCCCCATAGCGTTGGCGCTATGGGGCTTTTGAATTCAACCCAATATCGTTCAGCCCTGGTAGGCCTGTCCTAACGCTGCAGATTCACCTTTTTTGGTCATCAGTTGTCCTGTGGCACTGACGGCCTGCATGGTGATGGCGAAATGTTTGGCTGCATCACATACGATGACGCAGAGTTCGCAACCTTTACAACGGTCGATAACGACTTCCGCCACCATCTTGTTGGTGTTTAAGTCCAGACAGTTTGCTTCAGGACAGTACATGATACACAGCCGGCAACCTTTCTTCGCTGTGCATTTTTCATCGATAACTTGCGCGACGTTATACATGCAATGTGATTCCTTCTCTTACGCTGCGACAGCAGGATCGCCAACGCGCAGCTCGATCTTGTTTTTGTCAGCCCATTCACTGGCAATTTCGTAGGCTGCTTTAACAGTGGCCAAGTTCTTGGCTAATAACATTTCCTTCTTGGCAAATTTCTTCTTGATGGCTTCGTCTAAGGAGGCGGTTCCTCCGGAGGCCACAAATTTCTTTCCAAACCGCTCCTGGAGCGCACCGTCGAGGGCTGCCATTGAGACACATTTGGTAATGCCTGAGACAGAACCGATCATCGCCATATTCGTCGACAGCTCGGTACCAGCTACCTCAATGGCCAACTCGGTACCAGCGATGTAAAACACGGCGACGTTCAAGTCCTTGAGCCGATCCACATCCTCATTGGATAGTAACGGCTGCGCAGAATTGATGATGACGACGCCGCCTTCTTTTACACCTGAGTAAAACGGCATGGTGTAACTTTTCCCCATGGTGATCACTTGAGGATGAAAAACCTGAATAACATCCGGGAATACCAACTCGCCACGGTCATAGATTCTCTCAATTCCAATGCGGCAATAGCTCTCTGCCGGCGCCATGCGTTTCTCTGCGCCGAAAAACGGGTTGGAGATGGAGAACTTACCATCTCGGTTCGCAGCCATAGCCAGGACATGTGCTGCTGTAACCGCACCTTGTCCGCCTAAGCCCGACATCCGGATGTTCAATCGTCTCTTAATCATGTCTGCCTCCGGTCTAAACTATGCAGATGCTTGTCCTGCTAGCTGTTTGGCTGCTGCTTTCCGCTCTTTATCCTTGGTTGCCAATTCGGCTAGCAATTGTTTGGCTGGTTCGCTGATGTACTCTTTGTACGCAAACCGTTCAGCCGGCTTTTCCGAATCGCGCATTTCCTGTAACCCCTCCATGCTGTTCTTGCCAATTTCAAGAATGCATGGCGTATAAAGCTGGAGATAGGTCGGGCCGATTTCTCGGGCGACATGCACTGCGTTTCGGATGACCTTTTCAACGAGCGATGGCTTGCTGACTGTGCAATTGACAACATAATGGCACCCGGACTCGCGGGCGATCTCAGGTAGCCGTACCTTATCGAATAGCTTACCAACCGGAGCCATTTTTGCTACGAACCCCTTCTGCATGAGTCCACTTTCTTGGCCGCCAGTGTTGGCGTAGAGTTCGTTATCGAAGCAGATCGTGGTGAACTTTTCCTGACGGAACCAGGCCTGTAAGGTCATATCCAAGCCGATGTCGACGGTGGCTCCGTCACCAGCAAGGACTACGACATCTTTCACTCTGCCGGGGAATCGAACACTGAGCGCACGTTTCAGGCCGGATGCGATTGCGTTCTGATTTCCGAACAGCGAATGGATGTTATGGACGGCAACCATCGGGAAGACCAAACTTGTACAGCCGGTGGACCCAACCATTACCGTATCTTCTGGATTCGGCAGCGAAGCTAAAATGTACCGGAAAGCCATTGATTCTGGACACCCAGCACATAGTGAGTGCTGTTCAATCAGTTCCTTTGAAGTTCCGATATCTTTCCACCCACGATCTTCTTTGCCGTAGGTTGCACTCTTCACAAGGTCTTGATAGTCCGACGGCATAATGTCGTATAAGGCTTCGGAGATTTGTATACGCTCTTTGCTCATATATCCTCCTCAGTATCGCTTGTTAGGGCGCACAGGTTCGAAGTTCAAGGGTCTCAGCTTCCACGACCAGCCATGGAGAAGGTTTTCATCCCTAGGGCGGTCTTGATTTCCGACACGATAATCTCGGGCGGCATGGTCATTCCGCCGCAGACGTGCGGGCCGGCATGGACACGCTGGGAGTTTGGAACTGTAGCTCGAATTTCTTTTGCCAGCCATCCTGTTACATTGAATTCCGGTACAAAAATGTGTTTTGCGTTCTTGGTAGCCTCTCGAATCTCTTCCTCGGGCCACGGGCGTAATGCCTTTACCTTCACGAGGCCGCATCGCACACCTTCATCTTCCAGCATGCGGATAGCCTCACGACCCTGTGAAACAGCCGTACCTGAAGCCACAATCACGATGTCCGCATCCGTATTCTCCGTATCGACCAGGCCATTCAGCCAATGGATCGTGTGCTTACGGGAGCGTTCAACCGCGGCCCATATCTCTTGTTGCCAGCTCGCATGGGTTGCGTAACTGATGTAGTTGCTCTTCATAACAAATGGATCACGCATCATGCGCACGGGAGGACATTCCATATCCATACATGGCACAGGCGATCGATAGGGATCATAGGGAGGGAGGCACATATCGGCTGGTGTGAGGTTCACCACATCTTTTGTATGTGTGACAAAAAAACCGTCACAACATAGTGCGAGCGGAAGGTGTACGTCAGGCTCCTCAGACACGATGTATCCCTTCAGAATCCAATCAAAAAAATCTTGAGCGGTCTCCGCATGCCACACCAGCATGCCGGTATTCAGAAGATACGCAATTTCAAGCGTATCCGGTTGAATTGAAAGCGGTGAGTTGATTCCTCGACACGTCACAATCATCTGAATCGGCAACCGGGCACCAGCCCACATCGGAAAATTTTCCATGGCTCGCATGGTGCCAGGGCCTGCTGTTGTCGTAAACACGCGGGCTCCACCGAATGATGCACCTGCGCATTGCGACATCACGGCAAACTCACTCTCTCCACGGAAGTAGTCCCCGATATAGCCTTCGGCAAATAACTCGCCGATCAATGCGGCGGCTTCACTCTGCGGCGTGATTGGGTAGGCGATCATGACATCGCAGCTTGCCCGGCGGATGGCTTCTTTGATGACTTCGCTGCCCGTGTAGAAGGAAGGCGTCCGCGGCGCCTCGTTCATCATTTTCCAGGTATCTGTATACGTCTGGCCTTTTTTATTTTTGGTTCCAATGATTGAGTGTGTATCCGCCATAAGTTCAGCCTCCTTGTCATGCTATCGTTCGCAGGGGCAAGCAGTTAACTTGAAGCCCCATTCTTGGCTGATGTCAGCCGTGGTTGGACCGTCCCTTTCAATCGTTTTACAGTATCGGCTAATCTCATAATCTTCTCGACCGAGGCATCGCGGAATGAGAGCATTGCGTCTTCGTGACCTGCCTGGGCACACATGGCGATGGTATAGCAGGAGGTGCCTCCACGAATGATCTTCAGTGATAGATTGGCCTGGTGGCAATGAACGCCGATGAACATGCAACAATCAATCTTATTATGCCAGATTGTCAAATTCGGGTGATTCGGATTGATCTCAACTTCTGGATTGATCTTGGGATATTTGGGCCGATAGTCGGGCATAGGAATCAGCATCGGTTTTTGCCCAGACTGTACGCATTCCTTCAGGGTATTGAAGAGATGGCGAACAGCCGTGGCTTTCTTAGCAGCCTTCTCATTCCACGCCCATAGAACGAGCGGCCCTGGGAAGATAGTTGGAACCTTGGCCATCAAAAATTGGCGAGCAGCCTCTTCATAGGCCTTATCTTCCGAAGTGATGATACCATTAATATGAGCTTCTCCTGGATTGGGCAAGCTAATTCCCATACTTGCGGCAGCCGGGGGAAGAAAGTGTTCGGGGCCTGGAAGCACACGATAGTCACTCATCGCAACCTACACTCCGAATAAAAATAAAGGTTTATGAAAAAACACCATTTTTATACACGTGGTTCGTTTAACCACTTTAAGCTCTTTGCCTACCCCTCTGCAAGACCACAGAAGCCCCACGCGAAGGAGATTTCGGGGCACTGCCGAGTTAGATAATTTAGGTCTTTTGCCCCTTCTAGTCACAAATTGGGAGGGCACGATAATACTAGCGAAGGCAGTTCATTATAGGTGTCGATCATTTAGATTGTCAACGAAGGCTTGGCGA
>DIHK01000058.1:20779-25526 GCA_002420115.1 Nitrospira sp. UBA5698 | reverse complement strand
TAGGGTGTCGGCTGACGGCCGTAGACCTTGTCGGTTGAACTGATGACCGAGGTGCAGGTCGGATGATGCGTTCTGAGAAAATCTAGAATTTGCCATGTGCTGATGGCCGAGGACCGGAAGCACTCCAAGGGTTCCTCGAGCACGCGATGCACATCCGCGCCGTACGCCGTATGGAACAAGACATCAATCGGGTGCTCGTCGAAGATGTGTTCAATCAACGCTTGGTCGGAAACATCGCCCCAGTAGACCGTGACGGATGGGGAGTCATCAAACGATTCCAGAAAAAACTGGGAGTTCGGCCTGTGGGAACGGACGAGTGCCACGACCTGTGCGCCGCACTCGAGGAGTCGGCGTATCAACCAGCCTCCCAGAAAACCGGTGGCACCTGTCACCAAGACGGTTTTTCCAACCCAGAAGGAGAAGGTGTTATTCATGGTGTGAACCTTTCAGAATCGAGCAGAGTTCTGTAAGGCCATTGTTCCGATGACCCGTTCACAGAAGTTGAAGGGTGATGTAAAGGAGCAAGAATGCACACCGTGCAATATTACTCTCGTCATACACTGCGATATCACACGCAACATCTGTGCTTAAAAGGCACTGATTAAATACATCAAAGAAGTCAGTCTGTTCGGATACTGGAACAAGTTTGAATCCTGTTCCAAGTGAAGGTGTGCCGACAGTAATTTGGGGGACGGCTTCTAGTGAAAAAGACGGGTTTGCTAAGAGTATCAATCAGTTATGTCTGCTGCGCCGATGAGAAATTGTATAGGAGTGGAGGTGTATGGTTTAGGCTGCAGCCGCTCAAGCTCTTTTCTATGGTTGGTGATGTTTCAGGATGATGGGACCATTGCCAAAACGCCTCCAGGCTATCAGAACATCTCAATCTGAGACGACCGATCCGTCCTTTCGAATTTCAAGTCAGATGTTGGCGCTGACGCCGTATCCGAACTATCTTCAGATGATGGATAGCGTTGGGTGAAGGCCAGTCTGCTAGGATGCGGTGATGCGCTATCCATCCGCCACAAACCCACCGCGCCGAGCCGCAGTCCTCTTCATTCTCATCACAGTCCTCCTCGACATGCTGTCGTTCGGCATCATCATTCCGGTGTTGCCGAAACTCGTCGAGGAATTTTTCTCCGGCGATACCGCACAGGCAGCGGTCCTTTACGGGTTGATGGGAACAGCCTGGGCCTTCATGCAGTTCTTCTGTTCGCCGATCCAGGGCGCGTTGTCTGATCGATTCGGTCGGCGTCCGGTTGTGCTGCTATCCAATCTGGGATTAGGGCTCGATTACATCGTGATGGCACTCGCGCCGAACGTGGCCTGGCTCGTCGTAGGCCGCGTCATTTCCGGCATGGCCTCCTCCAGTTTCAGTACCGCCGGTGCGTATATTAGCGACGTCACGCCGCCGGAACAGCGAGCGGCGGCGTTCGGCAAGATCGGCATGGTCTTCGGCCTCGGCTTCATCATCGGTCCCGCCTTGGGCGGTTGGCTGGGTGCGATTGATCCAAGATTGCCGTTCTGGGGCGCAGCAGCGCTCAGTTTTCTGAATGCCTGTTACGGTTATTTCGTGCTTCCCGAATCCCTGCCGCCGGATAAGCGAATGTCTTTTAGCTGGGCGCGGGCCAACCCAGTCGGCTCGCTGGTGCTCTTGCGCTCACATCACGAACTCTTCGGCCTTGCGGCAGTGGCGTTCTTCGGCTATCTGGCTCACGCAGTGTTGCCGAGCGTCTCGGTTCTGTATATGGGCTATCGCTATGGGTGGGGACCGGCCTCGGTTGGACTGATGATGGCGGGTGTCGGACTGGCGGCAATGATTGTGCAGGGTGGGTTGATCCGTCCGATCACCGCTCGGTTTGGCGAACGCCGCACGCTGCTGCTCGGGTTGCTTTGTGGAGCAGTCGGATTCTCCGTTTATGGTATTGCGCCTGAAGGCTGGATCTTCTGTCTCGGTATTCCCGTCATGGCCTTCTGGGGACTTGCCGGTCCATCAAATCAAGCGCTCATGACACGCCATATCAGCAGTTCTGAGCAGGGCCAGCTGCAGGGTGCCATCGCCAGCATCAATGGCATGACCGGCATGATCGGCCCGATACTCTTCGCGCAAACTTTCGCCTTCTTCATCCGATCCGACTTCCCACTCAATCCTCAGCACTCAAGTCTCAGCACGTCCATGGAGTTTCCCGGCGCGCCGTTCGTTCTGGCTTCGCTCATGCTTTGCACCGCCGCCGTGATTGCATGGCGCACGACGAAAACCAGAGGATCATAGGGAACTGTATCTGCGGGTTCTGGGTGGGGGTTGTGTGCTGTGTCTGACGGTCGTAATAAGACGCTGAACCCATGACCACGGCCACCTTTGAACTGAACGACATCTTCGGTTGCCGGTCCCACATTCATGACCAGGCGAGAAACTTCCGCTTCGGCCTAACCGAAGGGGAGTCGAATGGTAAGAATGGCGAGAGGTGTTAGTATGAAGAATAGAGAGCGACGCGCCTTTATTTATCATGAGGTGATTGCATACACACACAATCCCTGAGCAGATATTCGACGGAGAATCTTTCGATGCTCAAAGCCTTTATCAGATGGGGCATTGCATGGTCGGCAATCATCACATGTCTTGTCGGAATTGAGACTCCTGGTGTTGCGGCTGATCTCGAGACGGACACGTGGCGGTTTCAGATCGAATTTGAAACCGGTGCGATCTGGCAGGGCCGCAACGAGATTCACATTCCTGACTCGGCGGCGGGAACACGCTTTTCGCTTGCAGACATTCAGGACAGTACTCCCATTGTGCAACGACGGGTGGAGGCGACATGGTATCCTAGTCGCCGACATGCGCTTCGTTTCGTCTATGAGCCACTCGGATTCTCCGGGACCGGGTCGTTTGCTTTGGCGGTGTTGTTTGCCGGAGGCACCTTTGCACCGGGTGCTCCCGTGGAATCTGACTACAAGTTCGACTCCTACCGAGTGACCTATCGCTATCTCTTCTACGAATCACCAGCATGGCGAGTAAGTGCCGGCGCCACGGCCTTCATTCGCGACGCCAAAGTGGAATTGAGGCAAGCCAGTTCGACCGCCACTGATAGTAACGTCGGCTTTGTGCCGTTACTGAGCGTGAATGCGGAATATCACTTCGCGCCGCGGTGGATGGCTGTGGTGGATGTGGACGGGCTGGTGGCTCCGCAAGGACGCGCTTTCGATGCCGCCGCGAAGATCCGCCACGATCTCACCGACCATTGGTCGGTCTCGGCGGGGTATCGCACGTTTGAAGGCGGGGTGGATAACGGTGAGCGGTTCGCCTTCGGCTGGTTCCACTTCGCCGTGGTCTCAATTGGGTATCGGTACTGACGCGGCTTTTCGTTCAGAGGTCCTACGCGAGGTGGTTGATGAACGACCAGCTTGATCCCTCGGTGCATGAATGGGCCAAGTACGAGCGGCTGATTCTCTTCGACGGGGTCTGCAATTGGTGCAATGCCTGGGTGAACTTCGTGATCGACCATGATCCAGGTCGGCAGTTCAAGCTCGGAACGCTTCAGTCCGAGCAGGCGCAACGCATTCTACGCGACCTGGATTTATCCGCCACGGACTATCAGACCTTTCTCTTGCTGGAAGAGGGCCGGGTTTCTACCAAGTCCACTGCGGCTCTCAGGGTGCTGCGACAGCTCTCCTGGTGGTGGCCCCTGTATTATCTCTGTGTGCTGGTACCTGCCCCAATCCGCGACGTAGTCTATGATTTTGTGGCGCGTCATCGGTATCAGTGGATGGGTCGGGCGGCGACTTGTCGGATCCCAACCCAAGAAGAACGTGACCGATTTGTCTGATCGTCAAGGTTCGTTAGGCAACCTGAGCTCACTGTGCAGTGCATAACCCAATCCTTATGCCTGATCCTATTTGCGTCCACGAGGAAATCAGGGGGGGCAAAGCAAGGTGGGTTATAACGATCCGTCCATTACTGTATATACGTTTGGGTATTTACCTGGGATGTAGCGAAGGCAATTGCCAATTTTGAGAAACATGGTGTGTCGTTCGAGGAAGCGGCAACTGTCTTTGGTGATGCCAATGGGCTCGACTGGGACGATCTTACACATTCATCCCAGGAGCGCCGGTTTAAACGACTCGGGCAATCGGTGAGCGAACAGCTGTTGCTTGCGGTGTATACCGTACGAGGGGTGGAACATGAAAAAGAAACATTCCGGATCATCAGTGCGCGGCCGGCGAGCCGGCGGGAACGCGAAGCCTATACCCGACTCACAGATTGATTTCTCGGATATCCCGGAGTCGACGGCCGAAGAACTTCGACGCGCGCGCCGGGTGGGAAGACCTTCCAGCGGAATGGCGAAACAGCTGATCGCCATCCGTCTCTCGCCACGGCTCTTGAGTCAGTTAAGAAAAATGGCCGCCAAACGTGGGAAGCCCTACCAAACGCTCATTCACGAACTATTGGAAAAAGCAGCAGCTCACGCGGCATAAAATAGCACCGATGCGCTCATCGATTTGCTCGCTCGGCTTGGTGCGACGGTTCGTCTGACCGTCAAGGTTCGTCCGGCGGCGTGAATTGGTTCTTGCCGCTATCTGGCGTAGCTATGGGTATAAAAGACTCCCGACCCCTTAGTTGACCCCTTTGGGTCGTGTTGTGCTGGCCACAAACTATGGCCCACGCGCGGTCATTCATATGGTGCACTCTTTGACCGGTGCATACTCCATATGGTAGCCTTAAAAATCCTCTGACAACCCTAGTCAGCGGGCC
>DIHK01000058.1:20192-20469 GCA_002420115.1 Nitrospira sp. UBA5698 | reverse complement strand
ACCACAAGCTGGAGCCCCCACAGAGGAGAACCTTCGCCAAGAAGGTCTGCGGATGACCGGAGCATGGACGATAAGTTCCCACTGGACGGTCGCAGAGCATTATTATAGGGCGAGGGTGACGCAGGTTGAGGGGTTGACACGCACCTCTAAAAACGTAAAGTGAAGGAGGAAAACGTGAGAGATCCTGGTGCCTGCAAAAACGTGCCAGGGTAGTGCTGGGGGGCGCAATCTTTAGCGTCAGCCTCAGTGTAGTCCTGACAACCCTAGTCAGCGGGCC
>DIHK01000058.1:0-19876 GCA_002420115.1 Nitrospira sp. UBA5698 | reverse complement strand
ACCACAAGCTGGAGCCCCCACAGGATGAGCGTTCTTGCATCAGCTGAGCCGAAGCTAGCCAGTGGCGGCTCAGCGTCCGCAATTCCAACGGGAAAGTCAGACTCGCACTACAAAAAAGTCTATAGCAGGAGTACGCTGCGTACTGCGTGGCGAGCCGTTTACTCGAGCGGAATTTCTTCAGAAAAAGAAGAAACAAATAGACAAGTCGCTGAATTTAGCCGTGACATTGAAAATCACCTGGAGAGGATCTACCGCCATCTCTTAAAGGGGAAATTCAAATTTCTTCCCGCACTGGGCGTCCTCATCCCACGAAAAGGCAAGAAACCGCGTCCTATAGTTAAATCCCCCATCCCTGATCGAATTGTACAGCGTGCTGTTTTAGAGGTGCTGCAGTCGAATCCTGCTATCGAGCCATACTACAGAAACCCAGCAAGTTTCGGTGGCATTAAAGGGAAAGGGCTTGGTGTGCCTGGCGCTATTAGGGCAGTCTACAAGGCCATTCAGTCTGACAGAGTAGAATTCTACATAAAGTCTGACATCGACTCGTTCTTCAGAAATATTCCTAGAAGTGTGGTTCTTGCAAAGATCTCTTCTGTGATTCCGGATTCGAAGTTTCAATGCCTTCTCGAAAAGGCTACGCACGTTGAACTGGATAATCTGGCCTCCATCGGAGCAGCAGCCAAGTTGTTTCCGAGTTATGAAATTGGAGTTGCCCAAGGATGTTGCCTGTCCCCCCTTCTGGGGAATATTCTGCTAGATGGATTTGATAGGGAATTGAATGGTAGAGGAATAACCTGTATCCGGTACATTGATGATTTCATTATTCTGGGCTCAGCCAGCTCAAAGGTGGAGGCTGCATTTAGAAGTGCTTTGCGCCTGCTTGCCGAGCATGGTCTTACTGCATACGACCCGAAGCTAGTATCAGACAAAGCGAGTATGGGAGAAATCCGACATGGGTTTGAATTTCTGGGGTGTAATATCAGGCCAGGAATGATTAGCCCTGGGAGCAGGCCAAGACAACGCATTATTGACGCAGTCAAATCAGCACTCGACAAGAGTCAGAGGCTTATGGATGATCCTCAGGAGCTGATGCAGGCTGATCTAGGCGCGGTTGCCACGCTTGAGGACGTAAATAATATACTTCTAGGTTGGGGCAACCAGTATGCCTTCTGCAATGATCGTGAAGTGTTGAAGATGCTAGACCTCAAGGTTAACGGGCTGATCGAAAATTATTGGAAAGCGATCACTGGGCGGTATGCTAGATTTGCAGCTGAGAAGAATCTTGAAAGTTCACGGCGACTACTTGGAGTTCATTTGCTCAAGGATAGCAAATTCGAACCCATCGTTGACCCTTTGGCGGACTAGAGCCTGTCGCGCTGAATGGAAATAAAGCAAATGCACGTCTGATTTTGTATCGTGTATGGCGCAGGAATACCAATTCATCGTTTTCTCCCAACACCCTCAACATCTGCCATACCCTCCAGTCTCTCCAGCCCCGAAAGAATCAGCACCGTTCCTAATGCGCATGCCGTCATGCCAGGCTCGACGGCCACCTCCCACTCAGAACTCGTGATGCGGTAGCTCGTCCATTCAGGACATACTACTCGCTAAGTAACTTGGCCAGCGCTGCATAGTCCAGCGCTTCGAGCGACGACTTGAACCACGCATAATTCGGATCAGTCTTCGGCTGAGGATTGAGCCCCACCACGATCAAGTGAATGTGCTGGGGGTCGCGTTGCGCGTATGCCGGATCGACTTTTGCGAGTGGTTTTCCCGCCGGATCGTCGACGCGGATGACTTTGTCCGGTGTCAACGAATTGCTGATGGTGCCCGGCGCTGCAAGTTGCGCGGGTGTGAATGAAGCCCGGTACATATCGAAGGCGTTGCGCTGCTGCATCGTCCATTGCGCAGCTTTAGCTGACTGGCGTGCGCTCTTTGCCCGCATTGTCTTGAGCGAGGCGAGCAGCTGCGTGCGCGTCTTCTCCGCTTCCCCCGCATTGATCTTTTTCATGTCGCGATAGATCTCTTCGATCTTCGCTTCCGTGAGTTCGTTGCCGTTCTGTTGTATAGAAGCCTGGTACTCTTCCTCCTTTGTTTTGAGCTCCCGCTCGCGCCAGTCCAACATGTCGGCAATCGTGACCGGCACCCACGGCTCATAACCTGCACGGCTCATCAATAGGCGTGGATTGTCCTTGTTGCCACCCCCGGCATAAATAGGAAATCCGGCGGTGTTGGCTAATGGCATGGGCATTCCACTGGCCTTCAGTTCGGCATCTCCCAGGTGTCCGCCGAACATGGCTTCTGGTTCGTTGATGAAGATGGCAATCGTCCCATCCGAGAGCCCACCGCCGCGATCCGCAAACTTGCTGACCTTGCAGCCGCCGGCGAGCCAGGCTTTCTGGTTGTACGCCGTGGTCACGACGGAGGCAGATTGCCGGTCCCAGCCACCATAGTCGATCGTGGTGCGGATCCGCACCGGTTTGTTGCCCTGCATGAACACCGCGTTCTGTTGGACAATGGCGGCCACCTCACGCGCGGCACGTTGGAGCTCCGTGGCACCGGGCTGCTTCGGATCGAAGCCTTCTTCGCGCGTGGGCACGATGCAATCGAGTTGCGCCTGGGCAAACGGAGGCACCATGAGCGCGATCAGTGTCATGACTGCCACGAGCTTCATGCTCATCGTTGATCTCCGTTTGGTTAACACTCTGGCACAATGTGAGATGAACAAAGCGATCCGGTTCTGTTAGTGGCCTCCCGCCGCTCCTTGCCACAGCATGTCATACCCCAGCTCTTTGGTCTCGGAACACATGGTCGCCAGTTTTGCGAACTTCTTCTTGAAGACGTCGTTCGCATGGGAGCGCTCGTGCGCGTCGAACTCCGACGTATTGAATGTGTGAAAAAATCAGTGGCGGGGAATATTGCCCAAACGTGAATGCGAAGGTTGCCGACCAGGAGCGTGGCTGTTGGGTATGTCCAGAGGGCGCCAGGGCATATTCACAAGCAGCATGTGTTTTCGATGCCCGTTCGCGAGATATGCGAACGGTGCTTTCTGCGGGGGTGAAAGCGAAGGGGCCTTCCCTAAGGCGGTGCGGAGTGTGTCAACGAGCAATTCATTGATGGCGTAGAGTGAAGAATCATACTCCCCCGGCTTTCCAGGGACCTTCGCGGCAAACAACGTCGACAGCCCGTCGCCAAAATCGATCGGCGTCAGTTCTTCTTGTTCCTTTGCTGCTGGAAGTCGGAGACCCAAGCGCCCACCATGGTCTCCATGAATAATGACGATTGAATCGCCAAGCATTCCGGACGATTGTAGGCTCTGGAATACTTCATCGAGTTTGACATAGAGACACCCTATCTGTCTCAAGTATTGGTCGTAGCGAGCGGCTCGGCCCTCAGTTGTGCGCAACTCCAGAGGAACTTGCTCCATGTCATCCATCGATTCCGAAATCGCCCGCGGTGAGCAATCTTCCCGATACACGTAGGGGAAATGCGGAATCATGAGATGGGCAAATAGCATGTGACCGCGAGGGAGCTGCTGAATGCGTGCCGATAGCGTTTCCATCGCCACCATGGCATTCACCGAAAAGGGATGGACCCGTCGCTTTGTCCAAAGAGATTGCCGATCAAGGACCGGCCCAATTACCCCGCGCAAGAGCAAGGCTGGGCGTATCCGTTCTTCATAGACATCGAGAATGGCCTCATATCGAGGATAACTAGTCACAAAGGCGGCGATTGCCGTCGTCGTCTTCGTCAGGACCGGGATGTTCAGCCTCGCCACATTGCTCAAGCTAAACCATCCCGATTTCGTGCAGGAGTGAAGTTCCACACCCGGGCTGGAGCAAAAATCTATATAGTCCCCGTGCATAACATGGATGCGATAGTCCAGACTCTTCAAGAATTGAAAATAGCGGTTCTGCTGTAAGACATACGGAGGGCGATCACCTGTACTGAATGCCAGGTTTACGCCTTCAGCGGAGAAGTTGACCAGATTCGGGATCGAGTCCTCTGTATCGAGGTAATGGCTGTATGCCCCTCCATACAGATCAAACCCGTATCGTTGATAGAATTGTTTGATCTTGTGTTTCAGCGCCTTGGCATACTCGGTATCGTTGGGCATCCCCTCGATGCCAAGATGTTCATCCAGGATGAGATGGATGAGCCGTGGGGGTCCATCAGTCCCCACATCCACGTGCGATATGGCTGATGCCGGATCGGACTCTTTCTCAAATCCATTGAGCAGGACCGTCGAAATCACAAACACGCAGAGAAATGCCGTGATCACCAAAGTCGCGGTCTTTTCAAAACGTCGGACCAGAACTACAAGTACGCCAAAAATAACCAGGAGCGTAATGGTACGACTCTGTGCAACCCACGCAATGAGATAATCAGCCGCAGCGGCGAGAAATCCGCCGACACTCATGGCATACACTCGTCTTCCGCCAGCGTACCGGAGCAAGCCGATCATGGTTGAGACACAGAGTATCCCCGCAAGAATGAGCAAGATCTCGGGACTCATCGGAGGATAATCCCGCTTCATCAAGTAGGCGACAAAGGGGGTGAGCAATGTAAGAAAGGGGACTATAATCGCGAGGTGAGGTCTCTGGTCGAGCCAAAACGCTTCCGATGACGGCTCCGGCTTCACAAGGGTCGCTCGCGGTGAATTTCCTCGTATCCATGCCGGATGTAACTCACGAGGGTGCGGCCATATTGCCCAACTTGTAGAACACGGTCAATCCGTGCCTTCTTGGCGATACGGTCAGTGAAAAATTCCCACGTATAGTCTTCAAATATATCCGCGCGAAGCGCCAAAAGTTTCTGTACCATGGGATCTGTCTTTGGGACAAACTCGATCACCCCACAAGGGGCAAGATCGATGAGCCAATCCAGGAGCTCGCCAAATGGAATGTTTCTGGAGATCGCAAGGTGATGCACCACAGCGAGGGCAACGAGGGCATCAGCTGATCGACGTGCGCCAAATCCTTCCCGTTCGACTCCCATCCATCCTTGGTCTGGGCTCACATTGGCCATGTCCATCACAATGGATTGGATAGGCGCCTGACTCTCACGGGCCCGTGCATAACATTCGTCGAGCGCTCCCTGATCAAAATCAAACCCAACAACGTACTTCGCGCCGCCATCTATGGCGGCTTTGGAAAAGACTCCGGCATTGCAGCCAAAGTCCCACAACTGCTGAGGGCAGTGCTGCGCAGCAAAGTCCCGCACGAAGGCTATTTTCTTCCCTAACTCATCGGCCTGATACGAGTGATTGTTGGCATAGTCTTGCCAAGTCGACTTGCTGGTTTGAGCAGGCTCCAGACGGCTAATCCAATTACGCAGGCCAGCGAGTAGCTTTCGATAGGCCTGTACGGGTAGGCCCCCCACTTGCACTTTGGCTTTGTTGAGATTCTCCCCTCGCAAAGTGGACTCGGTCGATCGTTGCAACCAGGACTGAAAGATAATATGTGTTAACAAATCCTTCTTGAGATAGTGTCGCCAGGTCAGTAACTGACTAAATTCAGCGACAGAAATCCCTTCCAGATTCCCGCGATACCATGCGTTGTGGGGGATGCCAAACAGTGACCGCAACAACAAAGGAATCAAAAACTGCTCACAAAACTGTCGATGCCCCGCCCACACCTCATCCTGTTCATATCGACGAAATGAGAGGTGGTCAATAAATACTGGGGTGGGGCCAATGAATTGAATATTGTAGGCAGAGGCATCAGAGAGCGTTACGGTGTGATCAAGGGCGGTCAGCTGAATATCCAAATGCAAAAGAGCGGCAGCCTTAAGGGCGGGAAACGGCCACTCATAAGGGAAGGAGACAAATGCGAGTTTCGGCACCTCAAGCACATAGGACACCGCTTCGCCAACCCCATCAGGTATGAGCGCTCCTTCGACGAGGTTGAAGGGCAGGAGACGTTTGTCTCGAGTGAGCAACTCGAAGAGTCCGGATTCGCGCACGAAGTCGAATTGGTCTTTTCCTGCATTGGTGACGGTCCGCAAAATGCGGTCACCTTGGCGATAGACATACCCACTCGGATCTCGGAAAGACCCACCTACCCTTGCCGGTTTAGCCGTGTGGACCATCGGAGGTTTAACCATTGGGATCCGTTTTCCCCGCCCGGCCGAATAGCGATTGGCATGTCGTTTTGACTCGCTCCCAGTACAACTTGACGACAACTCCGACACCAGCTGCCCCTCCGAGAATGAGTTGGAGGAGAACGCTTCCACTTCCGGGGTCAATATAGGCATGAGCCTCCGAGACGAGGATACCGCTCAGAATAAGCATGCTGTAGGCAATCCTGGTCATCAGCGATTTTAGCAACATAATGCGCCTCCTAAAGATCATGCAGTTATTGATAATAAAAGCACATGTGGTCTCTGTGTGGGTTGCTTTATCTAGGGAAGGTCTGATCAATTCAACACATCAGATAGCGATTAGTCAAACGCCCTGTATCCTGCGAAGTGACCACTCGCAATCGGGAATGATTCAGATCTTTCCTTTATGTTACTCATTCTGCCCATGAAAGAGTGCACATTGTTCAACTGACAAGTCTCTTGAAATCTGTTGGTTGCAGGCATTCATATGATTAAGGCGTCATCTGTCCACGATTTCGTGTTGAGCTCAGCAATCTAGCCGGCATTATTCCTGAATGCTCCTACTGCAATCGCGAATTTACTGCTACGACAGAGCTTCTGGCGGGCAGGTTAGTCTCTCACAACGCGATTTTGCAATTTTGCCCGAACCATCATGAATAATGCGGGCTAATCGCACGCGAAGATTTGCCTGAGAGAAGACATGGAGTCGCATATTCGCTTATGTTACATGATAAATGACTGATGAAACAACCTAGGAAACGTACTTGTCTTGAAAAATGTCCTTACTGGCGCCTTAGGATTCATTCTTTGAGATAGAAGATGGCGATTGGAGTGGGATAGATTGCCGAGACAAAGCTGTCAGCACAGCGATCATGCCGCATGGCAATCCGACACAGGGTTCTGCGTGGTGGGTGAAAAACAATCAGACAGAGCTGGCGATCCCAACCGCACTTCTCGGTCAGCGCTTTGCGCTTGCTCCGATTAATGTTGGACAGGGGCCTCGACGTTCCCAATGATGGTTGGGTCAGTGGACTCAGGTAGTTCAAATAGCAGCCTGGAGTGATGTTGGCACAGCAAGTCGGGAGCTACTACCGTAGTATTCATGGGCGACGATGTCATAGGAAAACAGCAGTGCAGAGTTCCCCGACGGCTATCTCCACATCCTCAAAGGTCATGCCCGGCTTGAGTGTGACAGTGTTGAACAGCATTTGGGCTCCAAATCGAACGGTGCTGAGTCCCAACATGGATGCCTCCTGCGTTTCTCGTCTTGAAAAAAGAAGTATGATGATAGAAGCTGCCTTGTATGGCTCGACGAGTTGTGTAGATGGTCTATCGTTTATGAGATTGCTTCAATAGAAAACATCCCAGGCAGCCGTACGACGGTTTGGAAGAGTCGGTTGTCGAGCTCAAGTCTCGTACTCAAGGGAGAGGCTGCTGAAAATCGATGCATGCAGAAATTGCGACGTCATCCTCCTCTTTGATCGAATTGCTCCTTCTCAAGCCGATTCACGAATCATGCATGCATTGGCACTGTGGAATGGCGGCATACGTCAGAACGGTTTATCCGGTGGTACGAGTCTGGAGAGCGACTGGTGAGTGCCACTTTCTAGGAAGAGGAGAGCACCCCGGCAATACAACCGGTCAGCAATGTTGTCAAAAAGGCGGTCCAGAGAGCCCGCAGGCCCAGGAGCGAGATATCTTTAGCCCGATGCGGGGCCAATGCGGAGATACCGCCGACAAAGATGCCCATGCTCGCCACATGCACGAATCCGCAGAGGGCATAGGTCATCGCTGTGAGGGACCGCGGAGCGAGCGGCGATGGAGACGCGGATTGCACGGCGGCCAACTTGAAATAGGCGGCGACTTCCGTCTCGATAAACCGAGACCCCAACAAGTCCGCGCCGATCTGCCATTCCTCAGGACGGAGACCCAGGAGAACGGCGAACGGCCAGGTCAACCAGGCGAGGATCCGCGTGACGGAGAGCGGCGTTCCTCCAATTGCTGGAAGCTGTATCAGTGCCAAATCAACCAGGGCTTCCAATCCAAGAAACACGATCAGTAACGCAGCAATGCCGACGGCCATTTTTATTCCCTGTCCTGCCCCATCGATCAAGGCGACGATGAAGTTGGAAGGCGGCGGGTTTGCTTCACTATCGGATGCAGGAGATGAGTTCCCGCTGGTAGGTTCAGAGGGCACGCCGCCCAGCGTGACGGGTTGTCCATCTTCGGGAAATGCAAGTTTGCTGATGAGCACCGCACAAGGAATCGAGATGATTGATGCAGAAATCAAATGCCCGGCAATCTGCGGCACCGTCTGTTGCAGTGCCGACACGTAGATGCCCATGACGGTGCTTGCCACGGTCGCCATCATGCAGGTCAGCACCAAGAGCAGTTCCGACTGTGTCATGACCGCGAGGTAGGGACGGACAATCAAGCCTGCCTCGATCCCGACGAAGATATTCGCGGCGCCGGAGAGCGATTCGGCTCCCGATAATCCCATGGTCCGGTAAAAAAGACGGGCAAACACCCTCACGATCGCTTGCATGGCGCCTACATAGTAGAGACCCGACATCAAGGCGGCGAAGAACACGACGGCCGGCAGCGCTTGTGCCGCCAAGATAAACCCGATCGAGACCGTTCCGCCCGGCAACGTCTGGCCGGGACCAAGTGCCAGCGGCCCAAGCAGAAACACCGTGCCCTTTTGCGAGGCGGTGAGGACGGCAACCACCAGATCGTTGATCATGCTCCAGAACCAGCGGGACCCTGGAAACCAAAAGGACAGGATACCGAGACCCCAAGCCAATGCCGCGCTGCCTCCAATGGTCGTCCAGTTCAGCCGATTGCGTGTCCCCGTTACCCAGGCCAGCAACGCGATCGTGATGAAACCGATGCCCGCTATAAGGCGATAGGGCCATTCTTCCACCGTCATCTCCTCCTTCCGATGAAAGCCCGGCGGGAGGCTACGCTGGGAGCCGGTTGCCGTCAAGAGAAAATGTGGCGTGCGATCTACGCTTCTTCAGCTGAGACTATCAAGACCTGTGTGAGGAGCCTTCCAGGCTTCTGCCCTCCCATATGGGTGGTTATGTCCCCTACAGATGTGGGATTGGTTCTCGGCTCCACGGGGGCAATATGGAAGCCTGATACATGGGCTTTTGAATCAACACTCTGTTCAAATTCACTCGTACAGGAAGGAGAGGGCAATGGGTATGTTCAGGCACGTCCAAGCAGGTTATGGGCTGTATACAGGCTACAAAGGTGTTCTCGCATTCGGAGTTGTGTTGTGGCTGATGCTGTTGCTGGTCGGCTGTTCCACTTCACGGAAAGAATATGTAGTGGACTATGCGCGCGGGAACGACAAAACCGCTCAGGGTTCACACGAGCGTCCATGCCAGACGGTGAGGCATTGCCAGATGTTAGCAGATCGTGACGGGGTGCGATCATATTGGATGGTCTATCAATAATGGCTGCAACGGTTTTGTCCGGTAGCATGAAGAACTCTTCATGTTCTCATCATAGAGGCTTCATCTTGGAGGTGTATAAGAAACTCAGGTAACACACGAAAAGGGGTGACACATCATGCTTTCCTTCATCGAAGCCTACGCATTCGTCGCCATATTCGGAATGCTCTACGGAATGTTGCAACTCGCCAGTCGTTGAGATGCTCGACTCCCGAGGGCGAGAGGCGTCAATCATCTACGAAGGCATGGTGACTTCACCGTTCACTGCCTGGTGGGCGCGTCACGCAGATAAGGCCGGAATAGCCGGCGGTCCATAAATCATATTGAGCTATGACGCTGTTGCGGTGAGTGGGAGTCGTGCATTGAGCTGCTTGTGAAGCAGCCAGGCCAGTATATGGCCTTTCGGAGTCAGTGCAAGCAGCACTGACCGATCGCCTTCCGGCAAACGCTGTTTGGTAATCCATCCCTTGTGGTGTAGACCACGAACCAGTTGACTCATAGTTGAACCAACCACGCCAAACACTTGGGCACACTGCCGACTAGAACTGTCTGGATTTCGCTGAAGATAGAGGATGGCACGGGCCTGGGCAGGAGTGATTCCAAGGTCAGACAGTTCCTCTTGATAGGCATTCAACCATTTCAGGCACAGTCGCCATTCTGCTGAAGTCGTAGACCGTGATTCTCGGAGCAGTCGTACAAGTCTCATAGCGGTATGCTGCCTCAGGACTTCAAACTTGACTACTGATTCTGCGATTCCTGCTGTCTCAACAGTCGGGTTGCTGGAACAGTTCGCTCAGCCGTTTTTTGATCAAAGAGATCATGAGTCTCCTCGGTGATGCCCGTATCTGGGCAGGTCGTATCTTTTTCACTCGCCTTGAATCAGATCTGATACGATCGACCACCGAGTAGGCGGTGACCCCGGAGCGCGTTGCAGGCAGTAGGCTTCTCTTTCTGCAGGGATACAAAGAGATCGACAGAACAACCGGTGGACGACCAACCCTCCACCAAGCAGGGGACCAATGCGGCAGTGGCAGAATATCCCACTCTATGGGCGCATCATCATCGCCCTGGTGCTCGGTATCATCACCGGGCTGCTGTTGGGTGATCGCGCGGCATTGTTGGCGGTGCCAGGGAAGCTGGTGTTGCGCCTGCTCGGTGCGCTGGCTCCAGCATTGATCCTGGCCGCAATTGTCCACACGTTCATGACGACGAACCTGGGTGGGCCGCTCGCGGGGAGGCTACCCCGGTTGCTCTTGCTGAATACGTTGGTGGCGATCACGGTTGGGCTAACTGTCGCAAATGTGATCCAACCAGGGCATGGGGCGGGCCTTACTCCGCCATCCCCGCCTGAGGAAGCCTCCAAGAGCGCCAATCCGCTCGCCCTCTTTCTTGAAAATGTGCCGAAGAGTCTGCTTGGTCCACTTGGTGATGATGGGAAGGTGATCGGTGTAATTTTCATTGCCGTGGCCTTTGGTATGGCACTCCGCCAGGAACGGGCGCGTCCTCTTGGAACCGTAGGCCATCTTGTCGAACTCTTCTTGGACTCACTGATCACGATATTGCATTGGATCATCGCGGTCGTGCCGTTGGCTGTCTTTGGCATCGTGGCCAGCATCGTGGGAACGGAAGGTTTTGTGCAATTCAAGGCGCTGGGGATGTTTGTCGTAAGTGTCCTGCTCGCCCTTGCGATCCAGACGGTCTATTACCTTGTCCGCATCCGGTTCGGTTCGTGGGTATCTCCTGGGCAGTTACTGCGTGGTGGACGCGACGCACTGGTGATGGCTTTCTCGACGGCGAGTTCCACTGCCACTATGCCGGTGACCTATGCTTCCCTAAAGGAAAAAGTGGGGTTGCGCGAGCAGTCCGCCAGTATGGGTGCGCTGGTTGGTGCGAACTTCAACAATGACGGGACCGCCCTCTACGAAGCGATGGCAGCCCTGTTCGTTGCTCAAATGATCGGAATGGACTTGAGTCTTCAACAGCAGATGCTGGTAGTGCTGACGAGCATCATCGCCTCGGTCGGCGCCGCCGGCATTCCCGAAGCGGGGCTCGTGACGATGACGATGGTCTTTACCGCCGTGGGGTTGCCCGTGCAATATATTCCTGTCCTACTGACCGTGGATTGGTTCCTCGATCGTTGTCGCACGGCGATCAACGTCATGGGCGATATGAACGTCAGTTGTCTGTTGGATGGGAAACGGAAGGAGGAGACGTCATAGGCTTCGGAAATATGGGCTGCATGCTTCGACAGGCCTGCACACATGACGACTTCAGCTAGTCACTGACTGCTTTGTTTTGTACAGCCCGTCGAAGGATGAGCGTAGCTCTTCCCGATACTACTACTACGCTTTAGCGCTCTTTTGCTTGTGTTGGTCTGTCAGGGTGGCCCGCAGTTTATCTTCCTGTTCCTTGCTGAGTGATGTTTTGAGGATTGTTCCTTCGTACCGGGAGAAGCTTGCCAACAATCTCTCTTGGTCAACATTCCGGATCAGCAGAAAAATCGCGGATGTGCCTCGCTGGATCGTGCTACCCAAATCCTTGATGAACTGATCGGGAATTCCGTAGTCGCTTAAGAGGCCAAACTCACTGGCTCCCACGGAGACCGCTCCTCCGCTGGCTCCGCCTGCAAGGCTTCCCAACAGGCCTGCAAGGGGGTTAAAGAACAACAAACCTATCAACCCGCCCCATAACATACCTAGCGCGACACCATGCTGGGTAGCACCCCCGAACACGTCAACGCACTGTTTTAGATGGACTTTGCCGTCCATATCGCGGATGACGATGACGGCATCTTCCAGGTCGAGGATATAATTCGATTCCATGGCGCGCAGTTCGTTGAGCACTCGATCAGCCGTGCTGGAGTCCTTAAATGCGATACAAACCAGTTCACTCATGATGTTCTCCTTGGAGCGGATAGGTCTCGCCACAACCGGTGGCGGCGAGGAATTCATCTAGTAGATTGGATCTTAGATAGCAGTAGGATTGCCCTCAGTGCAAGATGGCAGTGCCGACTGTCTGCTGAGTGGCGCAGTATCTTACGCTTTCGCCCCTTGTTTTTCAGCGTCGCGTTCCCTTACTCTCGGCGGTTCCAGATTGAATAGGCGGACTATGTTACAAGCTGTTGGATTGAGCTGCCGTCGCGGGGAGCGCCGGCTCTTTTCCGATCTCAATGTGAAGGTTGAGCGGGGCAAACTGTTGGCGGTCGTCGGGGAGAACGGGAGCGGAAAGACCAGCTTGCTCCGTATCTTTTCGAGTTTGTTGCCCCCCGAGGAAGGTTCGGTGCGATGGGACGGAGAAGACATTCATCAGCTGAAAGAACTCTATTCCGGGCAGCTGATGTATCTCGGGCATCTCAACGGAATCAAGGACGATCTCACGGCGGTTGAAAATCTGATGAGTTCGATGGCACTCGCCGGGGAGCCTTGTTCGGAGAGCGGGGCTAAGGAGGCGCTAGAGGCGATCGGGCTGAAGCGACTGGTCCATCGGTTACCCTCCAAAGTGCTCTCGCAAGGGCAAAAGCGACGAGTAGCGTTGGCCCGGCTATGGCTGTCGACGCGCCCGCTCTGGCTGTTGGACGAACCGTTTACGTCGCTCGATACGGCATCAACCGCGGTGGTGACGCAACGGGTGCATGCGCATTTACAGCGTCAGGGGTTGGTGGTTGTCGTGACCCATCAAGAAATTGCACTTCCCGCGGAGCGGCTGCAGCAGCTGAGGCTGGCTGGATGAGTCACTCCAGTATGTGGGACTCCATCAGTGGAATCATCCAGCGGGACCTGCTGCTGGCCATGCGACGGTGGTCGGACGCCGCGATGTCGGTCTTTTTTCTGGTGATTGTCGTGAGTCTGTTCCCATTGGGGGTCGGGCCCGAGCCGGCGGTCTTGCGGACTATTGCTCCGGGTGTATTGTGGGTCGCAGCCTTGCTGACGTGTCTTTTGTCGCTTAGCCGCGTGTTTACCCCGGATTATCTGGACGGTGTCCTTGAGCAGATGGTCCTGGTTCCCCAACCGCTGTCGCTCCTGGTGCTTGGGAAGGTGCTGGCCCATTGGGTGATCTCCGGGCTTCCCGTTGTGCTGCTTTCTCCGCTGCTGGGGTTACAGTTCGGTCTGGACGGGGAGGCGCTGGGGGTGCTGGTATTGTCGCTCTTGCTTGGGACGCCGACGTTGAGTATGATTGGTGCGATCGGCGCCGCGTTGGTCCTTGGCGTGCGGGGGAGTGGTCTACTGGTTGCCCTCCTGGTGCTTCCACTCTACGTTCCAGTCTTGATCTTCGGGGCCGGTGCCGTGACCAGTAGTATGGCTGGGATCGGCGGCGAAGCAAACTTGTCGCTGCTTGGGGCCTGTCTGGTGCTCTCACTTTTTCTGGCACCCTGGGCCACGGCAGCGGCGTTACGTGTCGCATTGGAGTAAAAGGATTTCACGCACGTGATCTGGTCGAAGTATTCAGCTCCTCAAGCGTTTTATCCCTTGGCAGGCCGTCTCATCCCCTGGTTTGCGGCGGTGGCCATTATCCTAATGGTCGTTGGCCTCTATATGGGGTTCTTTGTAGCACCGACCGACTTTCAACAGGGGGAGTCCTACCGGATTATCTTTGTGCACGTTCCGGCTGCCTGGATGTCGATGTTCCTGTACGTGGTGATGGCCATCTGGGCCGGCGTTGGAATGGGGCTCAATGCCCGACTGTCCTTTATGATGGCGCAGGCGATTGCGCCTACCGGGGCGATGTTCACCTTTTTAGCCTTGTTGACGGGAGCCATGTGGGGGAAGCCTACGTGGGGGGCATGGTGGGTCTGGGACGCTCGATTGACGTCGGAACTGATTCTCCTGTTCCAGTATGCGGGAGTAATGTTGCTTCGGACATCAATCGATGACTTGCGTCGTGCGGATCGTTCAAGCGCGGTGTTTGCGCTGGTTGGGGTCGTCAATGTGCCGATCATCTATTATTCCGTTCAATGGTGGAACACCTTGCACCAAGGGGCCTCCGTGAGTATGGCGACGGGTTCGAAAATGGCGGCGACCATGCTGATGGCCATGCTCATTATGACGATCGCCTTTTGGATGTACAGTATTGCCGTAATCCTTGCCCGGGTCCGCTGTGTCATGGTTGAGCGGGAATCTCTGCCGACATGGGATGACAAGCCGGCGGTGATTCACGAAGCAGTGGAGGCTCGCTGATGCAGTGGGGGAGCGCATCGGAGTTTTTTGCAATGGGAGGCTACGGCCTCTATGTCTGGACCTCGTTTCTAGCCACGGCCTTGTGCATGGTCTGGGAAGTGTTGGCTTTATGGCGACGACGGGCAGCGGCGCGCGCCGAACAGCGTGCTGCTATGTTAGGAGGCACGGATGAAACCGCGGCATAAACGGTTTGCCTTTATCGGGTTGGGGCTGGTGGTGTTGGGTATCGCAACCGTGTTGGTCTTGAACGCGTTCCAGAGCAATCTGGTCTTCTTTTTCACGCCGACGCAAGTGGTCAGCGGAGAAGCTCCGAAAGGCCGTAGCTTTCGCATTGGTGGGATGGTTGAAGACGGCAGTCTGGTTCGTGAAAAAGACGGCCTCACCGTCCATTTTATCGTGACTGACACGGCGAAGCGCTTGCCGGTAACCTACAAAGGAATTCTTCCTGACTTATTCAAGGAAGGGAAGGGCGCTGTGGCACAGGGACAGTTGGGCAACGACGGGACGTTTGTCGCCAGCGAAGTCCTCGCCAAACACGATGAAAATTATATGCCGCCCGAAGCAGCGGAAGCGATGGCGAAGGCCAAGGCTTCTGGGGCGCAGCAAAGCAAGTCACTCGTTGTTCCTCAAGGTACGAAAGACTCACTATGATTCCAGAGATCGGTCATTTTGCGTTGATTCTTGCACTTTGCGTGGCCGTGGTCCAGGGCATTCTTCCCATCTATGGTGCCGCCGTCGGGAACTCGAGCCTGATGGCTGTGGCGAAACCGGCGGCACGCGGACAGTTTCTCTTGGTGGCCACCGCATTCGGCTGTCTTGCGTACGCGTTTGCGGAGAAGGATTTTTCCGTCCTGTACGTCGCGGCCACGAGCAACTCACAACTCCCTCTCCACTATCGCCTGGCGGCCATCTGGGGCGCGCATGAAGGGTCGCTGCTCTTATGGACCTTCATCCTGACCCTCTGGATGTTTGCGGTCACGCTGTTCTCCGCTCATCTTCCAGAATCCACACGATCCCGTATTCTCGGCGTGATGGGCCTCGTCAGTATCGGATTCCTTTTGTTCATGCTGACGGTCTCCAATCCGTTCGAACGGTTGATCCCTGCCGCTGCTGAGGGACGCGACCTGAATCCGCTCTTGCAAGATCCCGGCATGGTGATCCATCCGCCGATGCTGTATATGGGATATGTCGGATTCTCGGTGGCCTTTGCCTTCGCGATTGCTGCGTTGCTAGGGGGAAATCTCGATGCAGCTTGGGCTCGCTGGTCTCGCCCATGGACGACGGTTGCGTGGTGCTTTCTGACGGTTGGCATCGCGATGGGCAGCGGCTGGGCCTATTACGAGTTGGGCTGGGGTGGCTGGTGGTTCTGGGATCCGGTTGAGAACGCTTCTTTCATGCCATGGCTGGCAGGGACGGCGTTGGTTCACTCATTGGCTGTCACGGACAAACGCGGAGGATTCAAAGTCTGGACGGTTCTCCTGGCCATCATGGCCTTTTCATTGAGTCTCCTTGGGACGTTTCTGGTTCGTTCTGGTGTGTTGACCTCTGTGCATGCCTTTGCCACTGATCCAAAGCGCGGGATGTTCATTCTGGCGTTCTTGGCTATCGTGATCGGTGGGTCGCTGGCCCTGTATGCATGGCGGGCGCCGCGCGTCGGATTGGGTGGCAGTTTCGTAGCGATGTCCCGTGAAGGAATGCTGCTGGCGAACAATGTACTGCTGGTTGCGGCGATGGGATCTGTGCTGTTGGGGACGCTGTATCCCTTGTTCTTGGACGCGCTGGATCTTGGCAAGATCTCAGTCGGGCCACCCTATTTCGACACGGTCTTCGTCCCATTAATGGCTCCGGCGATCTTCTTGATGGGAATCGGTCCATTGGCGCAATGGAAAAAGGCAAGCCTGCCTGATTTGGCAAAACGATTGAAGTGGGCTTTCGGAGTAAGCGTAGTAACGGCTATTGCACTTCCCATTGTCATGGGCAACTGGACTCCGTTACTCAGCCTCGGAATTCTGTTGGCGATCTGGATCGTGACGACGTCGGTCGTGTCGTTGCGAGAACGGTTGACACATGTCGCCGGGAATAGTTTCTTTGAACGGCTGGCGTCAGTGCCCAGATCCTATTGGGGGATGCTCGTCGCGCATTGCGGCATCGCAGTCTTTATCGTCGGTGTGACGATGGTGAAGGGATTTGAGACGGAAAAAGATGTGCGGATGAATGTGGGCGAGACGGCAACGATCGGGGACTATCTGTTCCGTTTTGACGGGGCACAGGATGTCGTGGGTCCGAATTATACTGCTGCCCGCGGGAGCTTTGCTGTCAGTCGGGATGGTCGTGAGACGACGGTTCTCTATCCTGAGAAGCGGCGGTATACCGCTCAGAATCAGGTCATGACCGAAGCCGCCATCGATCCAGGATTGCTACGGGATCTGTATGTGTCGCTGGGGGAACCGCTCGATAACGGGGCGTGGAGCGTGCGGCTCTACCATAAGCCGTTCATCGATTGGATTTGGGGCGGATGTTTTATCATGGCTCTGGGTGGTGTGCTCGCCATCAGTGATCGTCGGTATCGCATCGCCTGGCGTCGGCAGGAGCCGGCTGTGGCTGAGCCCACTCGAGCGGCAAGGCGAAAAGTGGCATGACCCGCTTTCTCCTGCCGCTGTCCATTTTTATCGTTGTTGTCGTGTTTCTCGGGATCGGGCTGAAGCTCAATCCTCGTGAAATTCCGTCTCCCCTCGTCGGGAAGGCTGCTCCGGATTTTTCCCAGCCCCAGTTGTTCGAGCCAGCGAAAGTATTTTCGCCGGCGGATATGAAGGGGAAGGTTTGGTTGCTCAATTTTTGGGCATCGTGGTGCAGTGGGTGTAAGACGGAACACCCGGTCCTTATGGATCTGGCAAAGTCCGGGGAAGTGCCGATCTACGGCATGGATTATAAGGATCAACGGGATGAAGCGATGACCTGGTTGAGTCGGTGGGGCAATCCCTATCCGGTCGTGGGCGTGGATGACGCTGGCCGGGTCGGGATCAACTATGGCGTGTACGGAGTGCCCGAGACTTACGTCATCGACAAGCAAGGAGTCATTCAGTACAAGCAAATTGGTCCATTGGATTCTGAGACCGTTGAGAAGAAGATCATTCCCCTCGTCAAGCAGCTTGAAGCACAATGAACATACAATGGATCGCGCTCATCGTCGTTCTGTTCCTGTCCGGGCCCGTGTGGGCTGGTGAAGCCAGGCCGTTGGCTGATGATCCGGCGAGCGAAGCACGGCTCAAACATCTTGCCGTTGAACTGCGCTGTTTGGTGTGCCAGAACCAGACTTTGGCCGATTCCAACGCTCCGCTCGCCGAAGATCTGCGTCGAGAGGTCCGGGAAATGATCGCGAAGAACATGAGCGATCAAGAGATCATCGAATTTCTGACGGCGCGGTACGGAGACTTTGTCTTGTACCGACCGCCACTCAAAGCCACGACGACGCTTCTGTGGGTCGGGCCGTTTCTCTTGGTGATCGTTGGCGCAACCGCGCTGATCATCACGCTGCGGCGTCGGGCCAGTAAGGTGGTCGATGTGCCGGTCACTGAAGATGAGCATCGACGGGTCGAACAGTTGTTGACTGAAGGAGGAAAGCGCCCATGACGGTAACATTCTGGTCTATCGCATCCGCCATGACTCTTGCCATCCTGGGACTTGTCTTGCGCCCGCTGTTGATGCGTCAGCCAACCGTGACGAACGATCAGGAGAAGAAACTGCCGGTGTATCGGCAGCAGTTTTCGGAGCTGGAGCAAGATCTTGCCAACGGGTTGCTGACTGATGAACAGTACCAGGCCGCACGCAGTGAGCTGGAGCGCCGCGTACTCGAAGAGACCGGTTCTACTGATACTTCAACGACCACCACGGGAGGACTTGTGAATCTTCGATTTGTGGCGCTTTCGTTGGCGATGATCATTCCCGCGTCCAGCGGTGTCCTCTATTGGACGCTGGGGAATCCTGCTGCCATGACCCATCCGACGGTGTCCATTGCCTCTCAAGGCGGACCCGGTGGTGATGCCCAGATGGCGGAGGGGTTGAACCAGCTGATCGAACAATTGCGAAAGAAGTTGGAGCAGAATCCCAACGACGGAGTGGGATGGGGACTGCTCGCTCGATCCTATATGGCGATGGAGCGGTATGCAGATGCGGTGCCGATCTTTGAAAGAGCGACAAAATTGGACCCGGACAACGCAGGTCTTCTAGCCGACTTTGCCGATGCTCTGGCCGTGCATCAGGGGCGTAAGCTGGAGGGGAGGCCGGAAAGCTTGATCCAAAAGGCGCTGAAGCTTGATCCTCACAACGTTAAGGCGTTGATGTTATCAGGGACGATTGCGTATAACCGGAAAGACTTTGCACGTGCAGCGAAGGAGTGGGAGGATGCCCATACGTACCTTCCCGCCGATGACCAAGAATCGTCCGATCAGCTCAAGGCCAGTATCACCGAAGCGAAACGGCGGATGGGTGGTGGTCCGAGCATGAACATGCTGGTGGCAAATCCACCGATGGAGCAGGCGAAGCCAACCAAGGCGGCGGCGCCGTCCGGCCAGTCTCGCGCGATTACAGGAAAGGTAATCCTAGGGCCGAATCTGGCAAACAGGGCTTCCTTGCCCGACACACTGTTCGTGTTTGCCAAGGACGTAGCCGGTCCACCGATGCCGGTGTCTATCGTGAGGGCATCGCGAAAGGATCTTCCGTTTACATTCCGGCTTGACGACTCTACGAGCCCGATGCCGTCGAGAAAATTGTCGGATATCGATACCGTTGTCATCGTCGCGCGATTATCCAAATCCGGGAAGGCGATGGCGGAAAGTGGGGATCTTGAAGGGATGAGTCAGCCACTCAAGCCGGGTGCTGAAAACATTACGGTTGTCATTGATCGGGAGCGACCGTAGCCCGTAGTTGATTCACGCGGATTTTGACCAGCGATTTGAGAACATCTCAGATCATTGCGCGTGAAAATTTCTTGACACTTAAGAGGGGGCTGAGCTATATTTCGCCGCCGCTATGTTTCTAATTTTTCAGGCGGAATACCTGCGCGCCTTGATATAGAGAATTTTTGCTGAGAAGCAGAATGCAGTGGCCATCAAACGGAAGGAGTCGAGCTGTGATGGTAAAACA
>DIHK01000057.1:20381-94806 GCA_002420115.1 Nitrospira sp. UBA5698 | reverse complement strand
AAAATTTTCTGCAATCCCAACCACACGAGATGGTGACGGCTAATAATCGCGATGGTCCGTGTTGGAATGGTGTTGGTACTCATAATAACGGTGATTTCTCTTGATCGGTAAAGGTTACGTGTTCCCCTGCAATTTCCGAAGGATGAGCCAAGACTTAGTTTAGATGCTCCGAGAGCCAAGCACAAAACGCTGTCTGCTTGATCTGAGTAAAGCTTCGATCATAGATACTGCATCGATTTAGAAAGGGCGAACGCTAGTGTCGCCAATTATGCCAGACGAGCTGACCTCCTTCCTATACGCAGAGATTCGTAGTAATGCCTGTATTAAGCCCATAGAAGCTCTGTACGCACATGGGAGCACGGAGCAAGAAGCATGCCGTTGCCATAGCCTTCAAAGGCAACGATAGGAAATTGATCCGGTAAGCTTCGCAGAATTCAATCAACAGTGAAGTCATGATCATTTATACACACAGTAGTTACAAGTAACTATATATTAGATATACGAATATAATGGTGTGGTCCTATGGCTAAGAGAGTCTTGAAAGTCAATGGAAGTTTAGGCCGTCTGTTGGTCTGGATCCTAGTTAGACAAGCCGGCAAGTAGACCAAGCCTGTGGCTTAAAGAAAGCCGGATAGAGGTTGAAGTATTAGGAGTCAAATCCATTGCTCTTCAATCGTTCATTACTTGCTTGTGGGAATTAAAAGTACTTGATGGCAGTGGGTGAACCTAAATTGATGCTGTATCTAAAACGATTCATGAAGAGGTCTGTCAATGTTGAGGTTCACTTCTCCTCGGAGCGCGACTCTACGCAATCCTCTGTCTCGAATACAGCTTCGATCATATTAGTATCAGTAACTTATATATTTCACAATAATGCAGTCCGTAGCGGCCTTCTTCAACCATCACCCGGCTTTGAACGCCAGTGATCAGATAAACGTACTGGATATGGATAAGCAACAATTCGACAATTGTCTAGTAGTAATGGATGACTCTAGTCCAGTACACATAGATCCGCATGACCCTACATCGGTAGGTCTATATAGACCTACCAGTTCAAGGGTATGGTGGGACTCACGGGGCGAAGCTATGATTGATACTAGTCAAACAAAGCAAGTTATACGGCATGAGCAAGTAAGTGTACTGGAGCAAGAACAGGTCGCGCTATCGAGCCCTGAATGCCTATGGTACGCTCTGCAAACCCAGTCTCGTCATGAGAAGCAGGTTCGAGATCGACTACGGGCAATAGGGATCGAACCCTTGCTTCCGGTGGGAAGACAACGCCGTCAATGGTCGGATCGTAAGGTCTGGACCACGCTCCCATTGTTTGCCGGCTATTGCTTTGCGAACTTTTCGCTTGTGAGGAGTCTGGCTGTGTTGCAAACTCCTGGTGTCGTTCGCATTGTCGGTAGTCTAAAACCTGAACCAATTCCGGAAGAAGAAATCGCGGTCTTCCAGCGTGTAACCTCGATGAATCCGGTGATGGAGCCATGCGACTATCTCACCGAAGGGGCATGGGTAGAAGTGATCCATGGTCCGCTTGTAGGTATTCGTGGTCAATTTGTTCGCCGCACAAGTCACCATGGCCTGGTAATCCGCTCCTCCCTCCTGCAGCAGGCCGCACTCATCCATATTGAAAGCGACGAAGTTGCACCGGTGCAGCATCCCTAGTGACACTAGCCTCGTGAAGCGTATTTCGCGTAGAAGCTTCGAGTGTCTCGTTTCATGTTTCACGGTTGTCGATTCAAGATTCCGGACAACCTGAAACTTGAAGCTCGAAACGTAAGTTAGTGATGGGTGGAGGCTTGGGGTTTGACGTTGGAGCATGTGGCTCAGACCTCTAACTCCTCAATGGATGACGCGTCACATTATCACTTCTCACTTTTCACTCTTTACGCTCCATAGTTCACGCTTCACGAACGACGATTCACCATCTCCAGTAATGTAGATTCGTAAACCTGTCTGTTGCCATGTCCAGGCTCCGCTTTACCGAAGATCAAAAAGCAGCCATAGTGTCTGAACTGAATGCCGGTGAAATGGCTGCAGATGTCTCACATCGATATGGAGTTTCTATTAGAACTCTCTACCGGTGGCGAGTGAAGTGCGCCGATGTGAAGCAGCCGGCTGCTGTTAGCCAACGATTACGCTCACTGGAGGATGAGAATCAACGCCTCAAACGACAATTTGCTGAACTCACGCTTGATTACGCAACACTCCGAGCTGCGTTGATTAGAGATGTCAGGGGAGACTGTTAGAGAGACATCACTGATAATTATTGCAAAGAGATAATAATGAGGATGAGTCAAATACCTAATTGGATTGTCATCGCCACCATAGCATTTACTATGGTCGGGTGCGCAGAAACGAGGGTGGATTACAGAGTCCATCTGACGGAGCCATCTGATTTTTTTCTTGGGCCGGAAGATGTCCTGAAAGTGACCGTCTGGAAAAGTCCTGACCTGTCTGGCGAGGTGACAATTCGTCCGGATGGCACGATCACCCTGCCCCTCATTGGGGATGTGCCGGCTGCCGGTCTGACTGCGAATACGTTAGCAAAGCGCATCAGCGAGCGACTCACGGAATATGTCTCATCGCCGATCGTCACGGTTCAAGTAAAAGAAGTGAACAGCTACTTCATTTATGTTTTAGGAGAAGTCTTAAAGCCAGGGAAATACCCACTAAAATCCTATGCCAATGTGATGCAGGGCGTGGCACTGGGCGGCGGTTTTGCACCCTTTGCGAAGAAGAACAAAATCAAGGTCTTACGCAATGTGAGTACCGGGGCCGTTGGCCATGAAGAGAAGCACCAGATCGAAATTCCGGTACGTTATGACGACATTGTCAAAGGCGTCGCTGTACCGGGAAATTTCATACTCCTAAGCGGCGATGTCATCGTGGTGCCTTAGGTGAGCAAAAGATGGCTTCGTGTGCATATCGCAGGCCTCATCCTTGGGATAGGTGTGGGGTGGTCTTCGCTCAGTCAGGCGCAGATGGGTGATATCGGTGGAGCAACTGGTGGTGGGATGGGTGGAGGAATGCCGATTATTCCAGGAACAGCGTTTAGTGGGGCAACCGATCCCAGTTTAAGGCGGACCGGTGATGGGTTACGTCTGGTTCCATCGATTCAAGTTTCTGAGCGATACGACAGCAATGTATTTTTTGCACCAAAGAGCCAGCTTCGTGGTCTGACGCCGGAGGATTTCGTCACGACAATCGTGCCGCAAGTGAGAGCATTATATACCGCTCAAGAAAATCTGGTGAAGTTAAATGCTGTTGTGGGAGCAGTCGGTGGGTATTACGCGATCAATACAGGACTCAGTTATGTGGGAGCCAACGCCGGTGCGACGCTGGACCTGAGCAATCTCTTAAGCCGATGGAGACCAGGGGCGAGGCTCACCGTATCCGATACGTATTTTTATAGTCCCCAGCCTCCAGCGTTTCTTTTGGGCGACCAATCAGGTATACAGGCAAACCCTTTCGTCGCAGGCTTTCAGGCAACCCGTGCCAATACAAGTTCCAACAGCGTCAACACTGCTCTCGAGCTTCCGCTCACCGGAAAGATCAAATTGACTGGAAGCTTCACAAATAGCTTTATCCATTATGGAGCAGCGGAGGTCCAGCAGGCCACGAGTCTGATCAGCCAAAACGTTTCCACCTACACTGCCGGCCTGCTCACGCAGGTCTCTCTTTATGACTCACTACGAGTGGACTTCACTGCAAGTGATTTTGACCAAGGTCGACTAGGGTCGTTTAAGACAAGAGGCGGAACTCTGGGGTGGACTCACAGATTTTCTCCCACTGTCACTGTCGATGCCTCCGGTGGCGTGCAGCTGCTATCTGGAGAATTGAATGGACTTCCGTTCTCCTCTGTAATCGCACCGCTCGGTAGCCTTGCTTTGCTTTGGAAGAACCCAACTACATCGCTGACGCTCGCATACCGAACGGGTATCGCTCCGTCGTTTCAGTTCCAAAGCGTGGCGCTGCTCAATCACATGGTATCGTGTAATATCACTCAGAATACCCCGATCGACGATGTGGTCGTTCTGTTTGGCGGGAACTTTAGCGTTGCCAACGAGTACGGATCGAATTCCGCAAGTGGCCTCTCCTGGACCACTGTGGGGGGAATGGGGGGGATGCTCTATCGCGTGACCCAGGACACGTTTCTCACGCTAACCTACAGCTACCAGAATGTTGATAATGTATTCAGAGGAGCCCATTTTGCTTTCGACAGACACGTGGGACAAATCGCACTCGCGAAGGCATTCTACTAAGTAGTGAAGAAGATATGACTACGAGCGACATCGAGCTTCCTCCTCTTTACGACCCACCGTCAGATCCTTTGCCGGTGCTGATCCAAGGATATTGGCGTAACATCATCCGTCGGAAATGGGTCGTGCTGGGCTCGCTTGTGGCAGGGGTCGGCATCGCCGCCTTTTTGTGCGTCGCCCTGCCCAAAAGTTATCGCTCCAGCACCCTGATCTTGATCGAAAATCAGAAGATCCCTGAAGACTACGTGAAAGGTATCGGAGGAGCCAATATTGAACAGCGACTCACAACAATTCAGCAGCAAGTACTGAGTCGGACATTTCTTAGTCGCATCCTAGAAGAGTACAAACCCTATGAGACACAAATCCGGCGCGAAGGGATTGAGTCAGCGATTGAGACCTTGCGTAAAACGATTAAGGTAGAGACCGTTGGCACCCCCAGCACCTGGGGCAAGAGTGTCGAAGCCATCTCCATTTCATTCGCCCACGAAGATCCCATGACGGCCATGAAGGTGACGGAAAAACTCGCTGCATTATTTGTTGAGGAAAACTCCAGAGTTCGTGAGCAGCTTGTGACGAGCGTCTCATCCTTTCTAGAGCAAGAGTTACAGGATGCACAAAGGCTCTTGGAGGTGAAGGAACGTGCCATCAGCGAATTCAAGACGCGCTATGTCACCGAGCTTCCAGAGCAGAAGGAGGCGAACCTCAGGACATTAGATCGACTACAGACAGAACTCAACACAACCACTGAGACCATCCACAGCCTCACTGCGCGACAGAGCCTTTTTGAAAAGACGCTGATGCAATATGAGCAGTATGAAATGAAAGACCGTGCGTCCAGCCCACTGATGCCCTCTGTGAGAAGTCAGTCGGTTCAAGATCCACTGATCGTTCGCTTGAGTGAGTTGCAAAAGCAGCTGGCGACATTGATGGCGATGTACAAAGACACCTACCCCGACGTCGCCGCTCTCAAAGAAGAGATCGCAGAACTCCAAAGCCGTATTGCAGAGAACAGACACTTTGTGCAGTCCAAAGAATCCCCACTGGATCGCCATGTGGAAGTGGGAAGAGTAGTTGACTCATCAACGCAGAAGCTTGCGTCTCAAATGGACGAGGTCAGACTGGACATCACAAACCTCAAGGCAAAGGAAGCCCGAATCAAGCGAGACATGAGAGAATTAGAGAACAGAGTTGAGCGAACACCGTCGCATGAACAGCAATTAATGATCCTGGTCCGCGACTACGACAACATGCAGAAGAACTACCAAGCCTTGCTGGATAAACGCTTGAACGCTCGCGTAGCTGAAAATCTTGAGAAACGTCAGCAAGGTGAACAGATTCGTGTCATGGACCCAGCTAATCTTCCTCAGAAAGCCGAGAAACCCAATCGATTGGCGATCATGATATTTGGCTTCATAGGAGGAGGTGGTTTCGGCATTGCCCTAGCACTAGGAATCGATCAATTGAATCCAACGTTTAAGCGAAGAGAAGAAGTGGAACTCTTGCCCGGCATCCAGGTGTTGGCAAGCATACCTGAGTTCCTAACCCTAAGCCCTCAGATCAGCGTGCCGGCAAAGACTGGCCTTAGAATAACCAGTGACAGCTCTCCTGCCCTTTCGATACAGAAGCCAACCGCCATTCGAAATGGATTCACATTGGAGAACTTGGGCTTGGTTGCTAAGTGGCAGCCTCGTTCAATTGCTGCCGAACAATATCGAATGGCGGCAACCAAACTGGCGCTCTCGAGTGAAGGACGCCATTCTACGGTGGTAGAAATCGCCAGTGCGCTCACGGGCGAAGGGAAAACGACGACGGTAGTGAATCTTGGCTACACGATGGCACGAGATCTTGGGAAAAAGACTCTGCTGATCGATTGTGACTTTCAACGGCCGGCTCTTCATCACTATGCCAGGATTCCCGCTCGCGCAGGATTGACGGAGCTCTTGGATGGCCAGACGTCACTCGAGAACTGTTTATCAGTGATCGATGAGTCAGCATGCTCAATCTTGGCGGCTGGGGGACTGACAGGTGAATATAATGAGCTTTGGAGAATCCAACAGTTGAAAACGATTTTGCCGACACTGCGCGAACAATTTCAGTATATCTTCCTGAATACGCCACCGGTCTTATCCAGCGCAAGCGTAGGTATCTTGGCGAGTCTAGCCGACGAGATTGTGTGGGTGATCCGGGCAGGATCTACGCCCCGGAATCTTGTGCGAAAAGCTTTCACAATGTTGAGCTTGGCGACGCGTCAGCAAGTGATTCTTAACCGAGTCGATGCGCAGAGCATGGCTCACCATATATACGGGTATGCCATGCCCTATGCCTCGGAGCGTTTAATTGAGAAAGTGAAGTAGTAGGGCGTACGAATCGTCAGCACAGTTCACCTCATTTCTTGCCACAGTCCTAATTTCTCGATTGCTATCACGACATATCGTACATCTGCTCACCATAGTTGGCTTGTGGCAGGTGGCAGCATCATAAGGACGGAGTCTATGGAACATGCACCGAAACGCGCACTCGTCTGTGCGGACCTTGATACTCTGCAGGACGGTACAGTAGGCCCGCCTATGCCGAGTCCGACCGAGGAGTCGAAGACGAGTACGACAGCCCCTAACGCGTTTACTTGCATTGCGCCAGATGTCAGGCTCGGGAAGAATGTGAAATTCTCAAAATTCATCAATCTCTATGGGTGTGAAGTGGGCGACGACACTAAAATTGGAGCGTTTGTGGAGATTCAGAAGAACGCCAGAATTGGGAAACGGTGCAAGATCTCGAGCCATACCTTCATTTGTGAGGGGGTGACGATCGAGGATGAGGTCTTTATCGGACATAACGTCACATTCGTCAATGACACGTTTCCTCGTGCGACCACGCCAACGGGATCTCTACAGACCGAGGCCGATTGGAATGTCGAAACCACATTGGTAAAGCGAGGCGCATCAATCGGATCAGGTGTGACGATTCTGGCTAATGTGGTGATCGGGGAACAAGCGCTGATTGGAGCCGGTGCGGTCGTGACAAAGGACGTGCCGGCCCATGCGATCGTCGCAGGGAATCCAGGAAGAGTCGTGCGGTATGCCCGCAACGAGACCGTAAAGTCAGCTTCGCCTCGCTGAGCAGCGGGCGAAGCTGGCTTCACATCTTTCGTCTCACTTTTCACCTTTTACGCTTCACGTCTTTAGCCGCTTCACGAACCCCATAAGAACACCTGGAGGCCCAGATGACTAACGCGAATATCCCGTTTCTGGATCTAGTCACCGTCCATCGAGAGTTTGAAGGAGAATTGGTCGAAGTCCTGAAGAACGCCCTGAAGACCGCTGGGTTCATCGGTGGCCCGATGGTGCAAGGGTTTGAAGAGGAGTTTGCACGATTCTGCGAAGCACAACTCTGCGTCGGTCTGGGAAGTGGTACCGATGCCCTTCGGTTTGCCCTCATCGCTGCCGGTGTAAAGTCGGGAGACATCGTCATCACAGTTCCAAACACATTCATTGCCACGACCGAGGCGATATCCCAGGCGGGCGCCCGTCCAGACTTCGTCGATATTGATCCACAAACCTATACCATGGATCCCGCTAAACTGCGCGAGTACCTTGAACGCAGGTGCAGGTGGAATCCAAAAACACGACAAGTCGTACACAACGCCACCGGTAAGCCCGTCACGGCTGTCGTTCCTGTTCATCTCTATGGCCAAATGGCTGACATGGACGCCATTCTGGATTTGGCTAGCCAATACAACCTCAAAGTAATCGAGGATGCCTGCCAAGCACAGGGAGCAGAATACTTCTCACAAAAAGACAGTCGGTGGCACAAAGCCGGTTCAATGGGGCAGGCCGCCGCGTTCAGCTTTTATCCTGGCAAGAACCTTGGCGCCTGCGGAGAAGCGGGAGCGATGACAACCAATGATGAACAACTCGCCCAGACCTGCCGACTCTTGCGTGATCATGGACAATCAAAAAAGTACTTCCACGATATCGAAGGCTATAACGGCCGCCTTGATGCGATCCAGGCCGGATTTCTGCGGGTCAAACTACGACATCTAGGCACATGGAATGAGCAGCGTCGGCAGGCTGCTGAACGGTACGGCAAGTTGTTCGCAGGAGTGCAAGGACTCCTGACAGTGCCACATCAGCCGAGCTGGGCTCGGTCGGTCTATCATCTCTATGTCATACAGGTTGAGGATCGTGCTCGCCTCCAGCAAAAGCTGACCGACGCGGGTATCGGAACAGGGATTCACTATCCGGTCGCATTACATCTCACGAAAGCCTACGAACATCTTGGTTATCACGTGGGTGACTTTCCGATCGCCGAGCAGTCGGCCACACATATTTTGTCGCTCCCGATGTTCCCTGGACTCACTGCAGATCAACAAGAAAGAGTGGTGTCGGAGGTATTGCAATCTCTCTCGGCCACTGCCCCATCAGCGCATTAACCAACGACATCTACCAGTCTTCTTACGGTGTTCCCGGTTTGAGGAGAGTTCTTGAAGTAGTCAAACTTCTCAGATCTGACTCAAGAGTCTCGCCTCATGTGAATGCAGTGAGTAGGTCACGATGTGTCGGCAAGGAAGAGGATGGTCCAAATGAATTCCAATGACGTTGTGCAGGGTGATCTCGATCGAATGTGTATCGCCCTTAAGGATGAGTTGTCATCGCTCTCAGGAAAACGTGTATTGATTACGGGTGGAGCCGGTTTCCTTGGCCATTACTTTATCCAGGCTGCCTTGCACTGGAATGCTTCTGGACATGGAGGCAAGCCACCGATCCAAGTTCTGGTATTCGATAATTTTAGTCGAGGCATGCCTAGCTGGCTCTCCAGGGTGGAAGGGGACCGCAATCTAACGCTGGTACGGCACGACATTCGGAGTCCACTTCCGGCCGACATTGGCAATGTTCAGTTTATCATTCATGCGGCATCTATCGCCTCGCCGACATACTACAAGCGCGACCCTATCGGAACAATGGATGCCAATGTCAACGGTCTCCGCATGTTGCTTGAGTATACACGAGATCAGCAATCGATGAACAAGCCAGTAGAAGGGTTTCTGTTTTTTTCGAGTAGCGAAATTTATGGAGATCCGACACCGGACAGTATTCCGACGCCGGAAACCTATCGCGGGTTCGTGTCTTGTACCGGGCCACGCGCCTGTTATGACGAGGCGAAGCGGTATGGTGAAACATTGTGTGTCAACTTCGCACATCAGTATGGGATCCCTGTAAAAGTGGCAAGACCATTCAATAACTATGGCCCCGGTTTAAAGATTAGTGACCGGCGCGTGATTCCAGATTTCGCCCGCGACATTATGGGTGATCGAGACATTGTGATGCTCTCAGACGGATCACCCAAGCGAACGTTCTGTTATTCGTCAGATGCCGTGACCGGCTATTACAAAGTCCTGGTGAAGGGGCACCCAGGTGAAGCGTACAACATCGGAGTTGAGACGCCAGAAATCTCCATGGTCGAGTTGGCGGACAAGTTGGCCGCCTTTGCCAGGGATCTCTTTGGCTACAAGGGACGGGTCATTCGTCGTGCGAGTGAAGATGTAAGTTATCTTATCGATAACCCCAATCGGCGCTGTCCCGTTATCACCAAAGCGCGTACTCATCTAGGATATAACCCGAGCGTGGCGCTCGACGACGGATTGAAGCGATCACTCATCTGGTATCAGGGCAATCGTGATGCACAGGATGCGTAGCTGAAGAGCAGGGGGATAAGGGCATGAAGATCTCAATTGTCGGGACGGGCTATGTTGGAATTGTGACCGGAGCGTGTTTTGCGGAAAAAGGGCACCATGTCATGTGTGTCGATATTGATCAATCCAAGGTGGATTTGATCAATAAGGGAACGGCTCCAATATATGAACGTGGCTTAGATGATTTGCTGAAGAAGCATGCGGGTGACAGGTTGCGGGCGACAACTGATCTCACTGATGCCGTTCAACAGACTGACCTGTCGATGATTGCCGTGGGCACTCCGTTCGATGGGAATGAGATCGACTTGACGTATATCAAGAATGTGGCAAAGCAACTCGGCCAAGCCTTAAAGGCCAAACGTGGCTACCACGTGGTGGTCGTGAAGAGCACGGTCGTTCCAGGGACAACGGATGAGGTGGTATTGCCGATTCTTGAGGAATCATCCGGAAAGAAGGCTGGGGTGGACTTTGGAGTCGGAATGAATCCGGAGTTCCTTACAGAAGGTGAAGCGGTCAATGAATTCATGTATCCAGATCGAATCGTTCTGGGAGGCATCGATCAGCCGACCATTGAACGGCAAGCGGAACTGTATCAAGGATTTCCAGATGTGGAAGTGTTGCGCACCAATAATAAGACAGCCGAAATGATCAAGTATGCAGCCAATAGCTTATTGGCAACGTGCATATCATTTTCCAATGAAATGGCCAATCTGTGTGCTGCGATTAAGGACGTGGATGTGGTCGATGTGATGCATGGAGTTCACGTCAGTCGCTATCTGACTGTTCCATTGCCAGGTAAACAGCGAGCCCAGCCGCCGGTGGTATCATTTCTCTCCGCCGGTTGCGGGTTTGGTGGGAGTTGCTTTCCCAAGGACGTCAAAGCGCTTGCGGCTCATGGGCAAAAGCATCATGTGCCGATGGACTTGCTGAATGCAGTGTTGTCGATCAATGAGCGCCAGCCTCAACAAATCATCAAGATCCTCAAGAGGCAATTCCCTTCCTTGCAGGGAGTTCGAGTCGCCATCCTTGGTTTGTCATTTCGGCCCGACACGAACGATATGAGAGAGTCTCCAGCCATACCTATCATTAAGGGCTTGGTGCGGGAGGGGGCGGTCCTGAAAGGCTATGATCCTATAGCGATGGATGATGCAAGGAAGCTCTTTGATTCCAATGAGCTGGAGTTTTGTGAAAGTCTGGCTGCGGCACTTTCAGATGTGGATGCCGTGGTCTTAGTTACTCGTTGGGATGAATTTAAAAGGGTTCCCGAACTCCTGAAGGGGAAGGATCCTCAACCACTGTTTGTAGATGGTCGCCGACTCATAGAAAAGCAGCAGATGGCCAGGTATGCAGGCATTGGTTTCTAAATCGCCATAGGCTTTGAAAGCCAGGTGAAGAGGATCGATGAGCCCTCAAAGAGGTATTGGAAGGGAGATTCATGACTTTGTAGCCGAGCTTTATCCGCTCTGCCGAAGTATCACTGGGGAAGGCCTCCGAACCACCCTTCGTCACATTCAGAAGCGAATCCCACTTACAGTGCACGAGATTCCTACCGGGACCCCCGTGTTCGATTGGACAATCCCAAAAGAGTGGAATATTCGCGATGCCTACATTAAGGATTCGAATGGGAAACGAGTTGTAGACTTCCAACAATCCAACCTGCATGTTGTGAGTTATAGCGTTCCTGTCCATCGCCAGATGTCCCTGGATGAACTGAAGCCACATCTGTTCTCTTTGCCCGATCACCCGGACTGGATCCCCTACCGCACATCGTACTACAGAGAGAGTTGGGGATTTTGTGTGAGCCATAAGCAACTGCTGACGCTCCGTGACGACAACTATGAGGTTTGTATCGATTCATCATTGGAGGCGGGCCATCTGTCCTATGGCGAGTGCTATCTCAACGGGGAGCAGGAGGAGGAAATCCTCATTTCTTGCCACGTCTGTCATCCATCCTTATGCAACGATAATCTTTCCGGGGTTGCGCTGGGAACCCTGCTTGCGGAGACGCTTGCTCATCAGCCGCGTCGCTATTCCTATCGGTTCCTCTTCCTGCCAGTGACCGTTGGGGCTATTGCTTGGTTGGCATTGAACAAGGCCCAGACAAAGAAAGTTCGGCACGGCATGGTACTGACCTGCGTCGGAGATCGTGGGAAGCTAACATATAAACGGTCGCGGTCGGGACGTGTGGACATTGACCGAGCCGCCATCCACACCCTGCAGCACGGTGGCAAAGATTTTTCGATCCAGGAGTTTTCCCCATATGGTTATGATGAACGGCAGTATTGCTCGCCAGGGTTCGATCTTCCGGTCGGTTGCTTTATGAGAACACCCAATGGGTGTTTCCAGGAATACCATACCTCCGCGGACAATCTTGAGTTTGTCACGGTCGAGTCGCTTGCTGATTCTTACGAGAAGATGAGTCAGATTCTGGAAATTATTGAGCGGAACGAGACGTATGTGAGTCTCAATCAGGAGTGTGAACCGCAACTAGGAAAGAAGGGACTCTACCGAGCTCCGGGCAGCGAGGAAAACTTGGCCCTGCTCTGGGTGCTGAATCTGTCCGATGGTCGGCACAGCTTATTGGACATTGCGGAGCGCTCGGGAATGGTGTTTGGAAAGATTCGAAAGGCCGCAGATGATTTGATGGAAGCCGGACTTATTAAGCCGATAGGCCGCTCGTGATGGTCTGCCGTTACGGTTGGGACGGATTGTGGGTTCTCATCAGCAGGTAGAAGGATAACAACATGGGACAAACTAGTGATTCACAGGCAAGGTGTCGATTCTGTAACGCCCCGCTGGTCGAGACGTTTGTCGATCTCGGCATGTCCCCTCCGTGCCAGACCCATATTGAATGTCATCAGCTCAACCAGATGGAAGCGTTCTATCCGCTTCATGCGTATGTATGTGGGCAATGCTTTCTTGTGCAGTTGCAGGAATATGTCAGCCCCGGTGACATCTTCTCCGAGTATGCATACTTTTCATCGTATGCCGACACCTGGCTGAAGCATGTGAAGGCCTACACCGACCTCATGATCAAGCGGTTCGGGATTTCAGCCAAGAGTCAAGTCGTAGAAATTGCAAGTAATGATGGGTATCTCCTTCAGTACTTCGTAGAGAAAGGGGTGCCGGTTTTAGGGATTGAACCAGCGGCCAATGTTGCGAAGGTGGGCATGCAGAAGGGGATCCCCACGCTAGTAAAGTTTTTTGGGAGAGCGACTGCGAGAGAGCTCGCTGAGGCTGGGAAACATGCTGATCTGCTCTTGGGAAATAATGTCTTGGCTCATGTCCCGGATTTGAACGACTTTGTTGGGGGCATGAAGGTTCTCCTGAAGCCAAGTGGGATCATTACCATGGAGTTCCCGCACCTAATGAAACTGATGGAGGACAATCAGTTCGACACGATTTATCACGAGCATTTCTCCTACTTCTCGTTTCTGACCGTAGAGGAGGTGTTTGCCGAACATGGGTTAACCTTGTTCGACGTGGAGGAGTTACCCACGCATGGCGGCTCATTGAGAATTTACGCCCGCCACCAGGAAGACGGGGAAAAATTGGTCTCGGAGAGGGTCCAGGAACTGCACGAACGAGAAATCGTCGCGGGGCTTTCCAGTTTGGAGTGTTATCGCCAATTCGGCGAGCAGGTCAAGAGAACAAAACGAGATCTTCTCGAGTGTCTCATCAGTATCAAGAAATCTGGAAAGACCATTGCGGGTTATGGAGCACCGGGGAAAGGAAATACGTTGCTGAATTATTGCGGAATCAGAACTGACTTTCTTGAGTATACCGTCGATCGAAATCCATACAAGCAGGGGAAATACACGCCAGGCACACATATTCCCATCTTCACGCCAACAAGAATTCTGGAAACGAAGCCAGACTATGTTCTTATTCTCCCATGGAACTTAAAAGAAGAAATTGTCGAGCAGAACTCATTCATTCGTGAGTGGGGAGGGAAATTCATTGTCCCAATTCCCAAGGTGCATATTATCTAGAGTGGCGTGTCTCCCTCACACGACAGGAATGGAAATCTCTCTGCTCGCTCGCGATGGAAGAGTAGAGAAACAGTATCAAGTGGCATGGTCTTCCCACCGGGTAAGATCCCAGCGTTACATACTATGAAAGATGCTGGCGCTCGTTGAGAGGAGACGCCAGTTGGTTGAGGCGGAGTCATGTCGTTCGAATGCAGGGATTGGAATGTAGGATGTTGAGTGTATCTCAGCACGGGGACTGTCGGGAGCCGGCTCGTTGTGTATCCACCCATGGACTCCTGATCCATATGCAGCGGTAGGAAATACAGGAAAGGTGAAGCGCCGATGATGTGCGAGCAGGAAAACTTTAACGCGAGTCGAGGTGTCGAATGAATGCGGTATTTGTTGATCCAATGGTGGACGACGATCGTCGTCGGAAGTTTCTGTTCGAAGGGCAACTCCTAGTGTATTCGCCGCGGCCGAGTTCGCTGGCGTTTATTGAGTGGGCGCGTGAACTGATCCGAGAGGCGTTCTGGCCGCATGATCCGTTGACGGCACAGCATCACCTTACCGTCGAGAAATATATAGAGCTTTTGACTCTCCTAAAGCCGAAGTTTATCAACCATCCGACCTCAAAACAGTTGCTCCAGAACCTTCTAGTAGATATGGGATGTAATCCCGATAAGACTTTTTTCGATGTTCCCCGCATGAGGACGTCGACCTCGGATAACTTCTTGACCTCGGGCATCGCGTACGCGTTTCATCCGCACCGGGACACGTGGTATGCCGCGCCGATGTGTCAGATCAACTGGTGGCTTCCGATCTATCCCATTCAGCCGGATAACGCGATGGCGTTTCATTCTCTCTATTGGGATGCGCCTGTCGCCAATGAGTCGAGGGAGTTCAACTATTACGAGTATGTGCAGACTGCGAGGAAAGATGCAGCGAAATACATCAAGCAGGATACGAGAAAACAACCGCATCCCATTGGACAGGTGGAGCTGAACCCGCAGATTCGCGTGATCACAAAAGAGGGCGGCATGCTGTTGTTCTCAGCCGCGCACCTGCATTCCAGCGTGCCCAACACCTCCGGATATACACGATTCAGCATCGACTTCCGCACCGTTCATATTGATGATGTGGCGGCGAAGATTGGTGCACCCAACGTCGATGCTGCCTGCACCGGAACTGCGCTCAGGGATTTTTATCGCGTAAGCGATCTAGCAAAGCTTCCAGAGGAACTCGTGGTGCCACACGAAAATGTGCAGGACATCTGTCCGACCATTCAACAAGAGCGTGGGGGCGGTGCGGTAAGTCTATGAATCAATGGGCGGGCCGAAAGGTCTTGGTTACCGGGGTCACGGGATTTCTTGGCGCCAATGTTATGGCCAAGTTGGTCAGACTCGACTCCGGAATATATGGAGTTGCTCGCACGCCACAGCCGCAATTGTCGGTGCCGGTCTTCGTCGGAGATTTGACGAGTTTTGAATTTGTCCGCCACGTATTTCAGGAGGTGAAGCCGGATGTCGTCATTCATCTTGCTGGACAGACGAACACGTCAACGGACCTCGAGTTGGTCATTCCTACATTTCAGAGGAATTTGGTCACGACGGTAAATGTGTTGGTCGCAGCAACGGAGGCCGGTTGTTCGAGGGTCATTCTGACGGGATCGCTCGAAGAACCTGAGGTCGGTGGAGGCGATGCGTTACCAGCCTCACCCTATGCCCTGTCAAAATGGGGGACAGTGCTCTATGGACGATGGTTTTATGCAGTGCATGGCTCGCCCATCGTCATCGTTCGCCCGTTCATGGCCTATGGCCCGAGGCAACGGCCTAACAAGCTCGTCCCGTATCTGGCCCTGTCCCTGTTGCAAGGAAAAGAACCGATCATCAAAAGTGCCGATCGTCGTGTCGATTGCGTGTTTGTGGATGACGTTGTCGAGGGGATACTTGCTGCAGCAGTCGCGTCGGGTGTGGAAGGGCGGACTATAGATCTTGGAACAGGCGTGGCGACATCCGTTCGAGAAGTCGCTGCGCGGCTTGCAGCTATCACCGGTGCGACGGTTGAGCCGAGGTTCGAGGAGGGTTCAGCGCCGCCAAGCAACAGTGACCGAGTTGCCGATATCGCGCAGGCGGAGCGCTGGTTACAGTGGAGACCGAAGACTTCCTTGCAAGAAGGTCTGGCGCATACTGCTCAGTGGTACAAAGCTGAGCTTGCTCAAGCCGCTAGCTTATAGGTATTCCCTCAGCATGTGGGAAGAGGAGGAGAGACAAGATGAAAGTCGTATTGTTCTGTGGTGGTCTGGGCATGCGACTACGGGAGTATTCGGACTCCATTCCAAAACCCATGGTGAACATCGGGTATCGGCCGATTCTTTGGCACTTAATGAAATACTACGCACACTATGGGCATAAGGACTTTGTTCTTTGTCTGGGATACAGAGGGGATGTGATCAAGGATTATTTCCGAAACTATGACGAGTGTCTGTCGAACAATTTCACGATGTCTAAGGGAGGACGGGAGATCCAGATCGCAAAAACTGACATTGAAGATTGGACAATTACGTTTGTGGAGACAGGACTCAATGCCAACGTCGGCCAGCGACTCAAGGCTGTAGAGCCGTATTTAAAGGGCGAGGAGATGTTCCTGGCTAACTATACCGATGGATTAACGGACTGCTGTCTGCCCGACATTATTGAGGATTTTAGGCGTCAAGATGCGATTGGGAGTTTCTTGAGCGTCCGTCCTATTCAGAGCTTTCATGTTGTCAAAGTCGAGGAATCTGGAAACGTCTTGGATATTAAGGACCTTAACAAGACCGGTCTCTGGATCAACGGAGGGTTCCTTGTGCTTCGGAGCGACATTTTTCGCTACATCCAGGCGGGGGAGGAACTGGTCTATGAGCCATTCCAGCGCCTCATCAAAGAGCGCAAGCTATGTTCGTACCGGTACGAGGGATTCTGGATCAGTATGGACACTTTTAAGGATAAGCAGCGCCTCGACGACATGTATGCTAAAGGGGAAACTCCTTGGGCGGTGTGGTCATAACACCAGAAGAACGGGATGAGATCTTTGGGGATATGGGAGATGGACCAGTATAAAGGCAAAAAGGGTCTAAGGGATATGTGGCCACTGGTAAAGCAGAAGGCTTCGAGGGAACATCACATATTATGTTTAGGAGCTCACTCGGACGACATCGAAATTGGGTGTGGTGGGACCATTCTTCAGCTCCTGCAAACGTACAGCAATTGCAATGTCACGTGGGTAGTCTTCTGCGCAAATGGGGCCAGAAAGCAGGAGGCCGTTACTAGTGCGAAACGGTTTCTCAGCGGAGCTAAAGCATATACCATAGTTACGAAGGCCTTCAAAGAAAGTTTCTTCCCTTATCGTGGAGAAGAGATTAAAGCCTTCTTTGAGCAGCTTAAGACCCGTGTGACGCCGGACCTGATTTTTTCTCATTGCCGGCATGACTCGCACCAAGACCACCGGTTGATCTGTGAGCTGACGTGGAACACATTCAGGAATCACCTGATTCTTGAGTACGAAATTCCAAAGTATGACGGTGATCTTGGCCAACCCAATGTTTATGTCCCGCTCTCAAAGGAATTGTGTGATGCAAAGGCAAGATATCTGATGGAAGAGTTTTCAACGCAACGAAGCCGACAGTGGTTTACCGAAGACACGTTCTATTCACTGCTTCGACTTCGCGGTATCGAAGCTAACGGGACGACCAAGTATGCCGAGGCGTTCTACGGGCGAAAAATCGTTGTCCTATAGTGACTTGCTCGCAGACTCCTTGAGCGATGAGAGGTAGGTCTCGCCATACTTCTTCATAGGCTGCAGCAGGTCGACGGCATATCCTGACGAGTGTGTGATTCCAAGCGCCATCATCCCTGGTCTTCATCCGCGTATCTTTTCTGTCTTCTCTGAGTCGGTTTGGGTTTCGTCATCGCAGGATGGCTCAGCGCACACCTCAGACCCAAACACAACCTTGCGACTATCTATTATCTATCCTGCGACTGAACACGAGATGCTATGACATGGAAGGGAGATGCCAGAACAGGGCAAGAAAGAAGCAACATGAAGGTGATGGATCATTCATCTATGCCAGTCCATGAGCGATGTGTCGTGCTTCTTGATCAATACCCCTGGAGCATAGGTACGCGGATAGGGCTTGGCTTCATTACCGCATACGTGCTCCGCCAATTGTGTGACAACGGACAACAGGTTTGGTACGTGATTGGCTCGTTCCTCGCAATTCTGTTCTTGCTTAGGCTAGGTCCCGCAATGGTTCGAAGACTCGTACCGTTCTCAAAAGAGGCCCATCTAACATGGTGGGAACGACGGCAGCTAGCAAAGCGGTTTGATTCCTACCAATGGCAGAAGCTGTTCTGGATGGGCATTGGTATGGCAGGTTACGCAATGCTAGGGAGGAATGTCGGGAACGCCATCGGTGTTCTTGTGGCGCTTTGTCTTCTCGGTGGGGGGCTTGGGGCTCTTCTTTGGGTTCGACGGAATGAGAGGACGCGGGCGTGAATATTGGATAGACGAGTATGCGGTATCTATCTTGGACGACGCGGATTTGTTTGGGTCCTATTGTGCTCGCCTCAGGGTGTCATCTCTAGTCAACCGAATGGATCCGATGCTAGAGAGGTCGTCAAGATTTTAAAAAGAGGCCTCGATCTGACACGTGCAATTAGCAATTGAAAGGCTGCTCGTTTCGCCCACGCCATGACTGAGTGCATCGGTAGCAGTCGATTACATATTGGATAGCCGAGGGCCATGTATGAATGAAAATAAAATAGCAACGACCCTGAGGTTGAGGGTTGGTGAATGGGTTGAGGTTCGTAGTCTGCCGGAAATATTGAGCACCCTGGACTCACGCGCGCGTTTAGAAGAACTGCCATTCATGCCACAAATGCTGGCATATTGCGGTCAGAGATTTCCGGTGCAAAACCGCGCGCACAAGGTGTGTGATACGGTCAATGGTACTGGAGCAAGGAGTCTGTCGAACTCGGTAATTTTAGAAGGGTTGCGTTGTGACGGTGTGGCCTATGGCGGTTGTGAAATGAGATGCACGATAATCTGGAAGGAAGCTTGGCTTAAGCGAGTTACTGATGGGCAGGACATCCAGCCACATCTGATCGCAGGATGTTCTGAGTCGGACATCTGGGCAGGAACCCGTCGTATACAGGAAGGAGAGGGAGCGGAAAGGCCACTGTACAGATGTCAGGCAGTGCAGCTTCCATTCGCCACACGGCAACTGCCTCGATGGGCTCTTTGGCAATATGTGGAGGACTACAGATCAGGCAACGCGCGGATATCACAAATTCTATCGTCTTTGCTGGCCCTGCTTATTCATGATCTGGCCGAATCAGGCCTTGGATTTGGTTCTGCACTTCGATCTGCCTACGATGCCATTCAAAGAATACGTGGAGGCATACCCTATCCTTTCCGTAGGGGCAGTGTCCCAGCAAGGACCCGAACTCCATCTGTAAATGCGAATATTCAAGTTGGAGAGTTGGTCAAAATAAAGAAGTACGAGGATATTCTTGAGACAGTCGACGACAAGCTGGTCAACCGAGGTATGGCTTTTCACCCTGAAATGGCCACTAATTGTGGAAAAACATTCCGCGTATCTCAGCGCCTCAAGAAGATCATGAACGAAAAGACTGGTCAACTGATGGAGCTCAAGAACGAATGTCTTGTTCTTGAAGGGCTGTACTGCGTGGGGCATTTCACGAAGCCAATCTATTGTCCACGAGCTACCTATCCATACTGGCGGGAGATTTGGCTAGAACGTATCACAGATCGCTCAGATAACATGCAGACGACTGAAGAAACGGTATGTAAGCCCGGTATAGGGAGGGAACGAGCAATCACGTAAGAGGTTTAGCGCTGGCGTCAGTGCTTTAAAGGCATACGGCTAGCCATTTGTTGGGAGACGCTTGGTGATGGATCAACTAACAGGTGAGAGAGTTGTTAGTGATGGAAGAGTACTGTTTCTCTCCCACAAGAATCTCTATGAGCAGGAGGCGTGGCGTGGGCCATGCCTCGAACTTGAGGCGATACTTACAGAAGTAGATGCGGTCGACATCATTGCCCCCCGACAGGGCAAATGGTATCACCACCGTAAGCGGAATGCCCAGCGTATAGGAAAGTACACTCCCATTGGATTAAATCCGGGCGTAGAGCAAGTAAGTCTGAAGAAAGACTATAGTCTATTCTTTACAGTATGCGAAAAGCCGTCAGAATTGCTTGAACTTAATGCCGTCAAGGGATGGCGGGAACACTCGAAGGTAGCGATCTGCTGGATAACCGAATTTTATGAACACAACATCCCCCACTACAATAGTGTCATGAAAACTCTGACGCAGTTCGATTCTGTCTTGTTCACTACAGCGAGGATACATGCATTCAAATCGCTGTTGGGCGATCGGGTGATGCACTTACCGTATGGAGTCGATGCCATTAAGTTTTGTCCATATCCTCAGAGACCGACCAGGTTCATCGATGTCTTAAGTATAGGGGGAAGAGCGCATGCAACACATAAAGCGCTTCTCCGCATGGCGAAGGATGATGGCATTCTGTACCTGTATGATTCGCAAAAGGACCTTGCTGTCTACGATGTCGAAGAGCATAGATTGCAGTTGTCTAACCTCGCTAAGAGAAGTCGCTATTTTATAGTCAATCCAGGAAGCATCGATGAGCCAGAGAAAATAGGAGGGCAGCAAGAATTTGGGCCAAGATATTTCGAGGGGCTTGCTGCAGGAGCTATCTTGCTTGGCGACCAGCCTAGAAATAACGAGGAGTTCGATAGAATTTTTAGTTGGCCCGATGCAGTGATTCATGTGCCGTATGGATCAGAAAATATCAGGGAGGTGATACTCGATCTCGATAAAAACTTCATCAGACAGGAGAGAATAAGAAAGCAAAATATATCCGAATCTCTGTCGAAACACGATTGGGTACATAGGTGGGAGTCGGTGCTCAAATTGACAGGACTTCAACCTCTGCAGAAACTCCAGGAAAGAAAACAGCGATTGGCAGATATGCTGCAAGGCCTAAGAGCTGATTGCTTAGGAGCCGGTGTGCAGGTTGGCTAAGCCACGTTACATCGCCTCATGCTTTTGGTGTGTGTAACTAGCCCCTCCCTTGGTCCCACCAAATAATGGATGCTCTGAGGGAAAACGGTCAGCTTCCATTATTCTATAATTACTACATTCACGCCCATAACTAAAGAGAGAGGGGATCTCCCTCACGAGGTTGGACTTGTCGGTTCAATTGCAGGAAGAGAAGTTGGAGAAGAACGACTTCTCAAAGAAATCCCTACATAGCGGTGCGATTTCCATCCTGGCACAGGCGACGAACACGGCGGTGCAGATAGGAACCACGATATGTCTGGCTCGTCTTCTGGTGCCAGAAGATTTCGGACTGGTTGCGATGGTATCAGCTCTGACAGGATTCGCCAATGTATTGATGGACCTCGGAACGAGGGATGCTGCGGTGCAAAGGCCTCAGATTACCCAGGAGGAACTAAGCACCTTGTTCTGGCTGACGACGGGCCTGGGCGCCTTGTTTACGGGTGTGGTACTGGCCGCTGCTCCTCTGATCGGTGAATTCTATCAAGAAGAGCGATTGGTAAGCATTGCGCAGTTTTGGGGGCTGACCTTCGTCATCACCGCGCTCTCTTGCCAGCATTCAGCAATTCTTCGAAGAAAGTTGATGTTTCAGAAGGTGGCCTTAATCGAAGTGGCAGCCAATGTTCTTGGAGCAGCAACAACGATCGGGATGGCGCTCTCCGACAGTGGCTATTGGGCCCTCGTCTTTCGACCGCTCGTAACCGCCTGCGTGATGCTCATCCTCATCTGGGCCAACTGTCGCTGGATTCCTGGATTGCCGGTGCTCTCGAAGGAAGTCAAAGAGACAGTGAAGTTCGGCCTGAATATTACTGGTTTCACGAGTACGGATTATCTAGCAAAAGCTGCCGACCGCGTCGGTCTTGGTTATACGGTTGGAGCAAGAGAGCTAGGGCTTTATCATAACGCTTCGACCGTGTACGAAAACGCGCTGACAGTCGTTACGTTGCCGCTACACTCCGTTGCCGTGGCCACTCTGAGCAAGTTGAGGGACAATGTGGCTGAGTTAAAACGAACATGGGCGACCGCGCTATCTTCACTGGCCTTTTTCGCCACACTGGCTTTCGTCATTCTTGCGGTGATAGGCCAGGATTTAATCGTGTTGTTGTTAGGCAACAAATGGGTCGATGCCAGCACGCTTCTCGTGCTTTTTGCGCTCCGTGGTCCTGCACAAGTTATCGAACGTACACTCGGCTGGCTGCATGTAGCGGCGGGCCGGCCAGATCGCTGGATGCGGTGGGGAATTGTAAGCTGTTTCCTTCAAGTGGCGGCTGTCCTGTGCGGATTGCCGTTCGGCGCCATTGGGGTCGCCATCTCCTATGGAATATGTACGTATATACTATTCGTGCCGGCGATTGTCTATGCCGGACAACCACTTCATATAGGCATTCGTGAGTTGATACCAGCAATAGGACCACCACTGATTGGGGCTCTCCTAGCCGAAGCCGTAGGGTTCACACTACAGATATATTATTTGTCAGATCTCCCCTCTTTCCAGCGCATGACCGCACTGGTTGTGGTCTGTGTCGTCGTATACATGCTGGTCACCATAGGGATGTTCAGAATGACCAAACCGATCAAGGTCGCAAAGAGACTGCTCTCGGATTTCTTACCAAGCAAGTTGTCACGAGTTTTTGGTCTGAGCGCCGCTCATTAAAAAGTCTTGCGCCCTAAGCACACACACTCATGAAGCTGGAATTGCTGAGCTCGATAGTTATGGTATTAGGCGCTGCTCCAGCCATGTTCGTCAGGCTAGAAAGAGAAGGACCTGGACTTTAGGCTGAACCACGGACCTTTGATGAAAGACTCAGCGATGATGCTTCGATATGCACTGATTACACCAGCAAGAAACGAAGCAAAGTTTATCGAGCAGGTTGTGCATTCGCTTATCGCCCAGACAATTAAGCCGGTCCGGTGGATCATTGTGAGCGACGGTTCAACTGATGGTACCGACGAGATTGTCAAGCGGTATGCCGGGACAGAATCATGGATCGAACTTGTGCGAATGCCTGAGAGGAAGGAGCGGCATTTTGCCGGCAAGGTCTATTGTTTTAATGCAGGTTATCAACGGCTCGCCGGGGTGACATACGATGTGATAGGGAATCTGGATGCCGATATTACGTTTGAGGCAGAGTACCTTGAATTCCTCCTGAACAAGTTTGCCGATGACCCACAGTTGGGAGTCGCCGGCACCCCTTTTGTGGAGGGGGAAGAGTCGTATGACTATCGGTTCACGAGCAGGCATCATGTCTCCGGAGCGTGCCAACTCTTCCGTCGAGAGTGCTTTGAAGAAATTGGCGGGTATAGGCCGATTCAAGGGGGAGGGATCGATTGGGTTGCTGTCACGACGGCCAGAATGAAGGGATGGAAAACGAGAACCTTCACTGAACGGGTGTGCATGCACCATAGGCCCATGGGGACCGCTTCACACGGAAAAGTGAAGGCCTGGTATAGCTTAGGGAAGCAGGACTATTATCTCGGCGGTCATCCGCTTTGGCAGGTGTTCCGCTCCTGCCTGCAAATGAGAAGCAGGCCGTATGTACTGGGAGGTCTCGCTTTACTCGCAGGTTTTATCTGGGGATCTGTCACCAGAGCACACAGGCCCATCGACCGGGAGCTTATTGCCTTTCATCAAAGGGAGCAGATGCAAAGGCTGCGTGATATGTTTCAAAAACTGTTCACTCGAATAACAGCATCACCTGCAAAGTGAGAGAAGGCCCCGCCGCCGGTGACAGCAGCATCTGTGTAAAAAACCGCATACTGGTGCAAGGCACTCAGTTCGTCGGATAGACGGCTTCTGGAGCCGAGACTCAGTCGTAAAGATCTCTCCTCACTTATTGCATAGCCATTCTCATTAGATCGTTAATGATTTGAACTCCTGTACGTCGTCGATGTACAGGATCCGTATTACCCGGGCTGTGTATGCGCATCATGTCTAAAGGTATTGAACATTCATGAGGAGAGGAGCAAGGGTATGAGCGGTAACGGGAAGGTGATGGTCGTAGGGTTGGGGGAGGTCGGTAAGCCCCTTCTTGAAGTGCTCTCGAAACATTATGAGACAATCGGAGTCGACATCACGCCTCCGCTCGACTCACTCGAGCCCATTGATGTCATGCACATCTGTTATCCGTTCAGAATTCCGGATTTCGCGGGAGAAACCATCCGGTATATTCAACGATTCAAACCAAAAGTGACCGTTCTCAACAGTACGGTGGCGGTGGGCACGACACGGTCCATAGCGGAACGGGCCGGCGCCAAGGTCGTCAACAGCCCCGTGCGTGGCAAGCACATACGCATGGCAGCTGATCTCCTGCATTATGACAAGTTTGTAGGCGCTCTCGATGCCGAAAGCGCAGGCATCATTGCAGGGCATTTTCATAGAGCAGGCATGAAAACCAGAGTACTCAGCTCGCCCGAGGCGACCGAACTGGCCAAGCTGACAGAAACAACCTATTTTGGGCTGATGATCGCCTGGGCACAGGAAGTTGAAAGATATTGTGATCAGCTCGGTCTGAATTATGACGAAATTGTTTCGATCTATGAAGAAGTCCCGTTCTTCCCACGCGTGAAGTATTTCCCCGGCATCATTGGTGGGCATTGCGTCATGAGCAACATCGAGATCCTGAGCCAGCTATACCGATCGGATCTCTTGAAGGCGATCGAGTCGTCCAATCAGCACAAAGTTGATCGCGAAAAGAAGAACAAGTGATCGCAGTCTGTACGTTCCGTAGAATACAATAAGAGAAATCTCCCTATGGCCATTCTTGGATCAGTCGAACCACAGGTCTTACCGTCTGGCGAAATGGACGTTCAGAAACTCAGCGATTCTGAATCCTCTCCTCTAGCCGGGAAACGGATGGCGGTCGTGTCGTTTTCAGCTTTTCCAGGAGATCCGCGCCCTCGAAGAGCGGCCGAAGCTTTTGCTGAGGCGGGCGTGAGCGTCGACGTGATCTGCCTGAGAGAAGGGGAGGTTTCCATGAAGGACACATTCAAGGGAATCCGAATCGATCGAGTCGGGATTGAAAAAACCAGAACTTCTAAGTTCGGCTATGTATTCCAATATTGCCTCTTCATCCTCATCGCATTCTGGATACTGGCACTACGTTCTCCAATCAGACGTTACCACCTCGTCCACATACACAACATGCCCGATGTGCTGGTATTCGCAGCGCTGATCCCCAAACTGTTTGGAGCCAAGGTGATACTAGATCTGCATGATCCTATGCCTGAGCTCATGATGACGATCTTCAATGTTGGTAAAGAAAGCAGGGCTGTAAAAATAACGGCTTTCTTAGAGAAGCAGAGTATCGCATTCGCAGATATGGTCCTTACGGTAAATCAAACCTGTGAGGAACTATTTGCTTCGAGAAGCGGTGGGGGCCCCAAAATGTCCGTTGTGATGAATACGCCCGACGAACAGATCTTCAGATATTCTCCTGTGACAATTGATGACGAGGCAGCCTCAAGAACAGGGAAGCCGTTCGTGATCATGTATCACGGCACCCTGGTTGAGCGGAATGGTCTTGACCTTGCCGTAGAAGCTCTGGCGCAAGTCAGACGGTCTGTTCCCGAGGTTGAGTTGAGGGTGTACGGTCCACGAACTTCATACCTGGACGACGTCTTGCAGGGTCTTTCTGCAAAGGGTCTGGAGGATGCCGTGCAATATCTGGGGCCTCGGACGTTGGAACAGCTCGTGCAAGCCATTGCACAATGTGATGTGGGAGTCATCCCAAACAAACGCAGTATTTTTACCGAAATCAACACTCCAACGAGGATCTTTGAATATCTGGCGCTGGGGAAGCCCGTTGTGGCTCCACGTGCGAACGGGATCGAGGCGTATTTTAATAAAGATTCGTTGGTGTTATTCGAGTTGGGCAATGCCGATGATCTTGCCATGAAGCTTAGCTGGGTGGCTACCCACCCAAGACAAGCTCTCGAGACCACGAAACGGGGACAAGCGGTCTATCAACAGCATGTCTGGAGTAGAGAAAAAGAGAAATTGCTCAGGCTCACGGCAGCCCTTCTGCAACATGAGGAGGAGAGATAAGTCGTCATGATCGATTTTGTGGACGGACCCTCCAAAGCAACGACGACTCGGTTAGTTGGTGATAAGCCGATTTCTTCTGAGGAGATCAGGCGAAGCGTATCGGCAGTCCAGGAATGGGTTGAAGGGCAAGGATATCGTGGGTATGAACCATTTGACGGGTTATCATCTTGGCTTCGACCGTTGACATTCAGGTCGCTTTTGGGCGATCGCCTTCTCCAACAACTGATTCGGCAGTTTCCCCTGAATCTTCGTCCTCTGCTGGGAGTGAAGCCAAAAGACTCGACCAAAGGGCGTGGATATATGGCGTCAGGGTATGTCCTGCTCTACCAGACGACAAAGCGGCAAGAGTATCTCGATAAGGCGATCGAATGCTTGAAGTGGCTTGACGAGCACAAAGTGGAGCGGTTTACGCAGCATAGCTGGAGCAATCATTTCTCCTTTGCATCGCGATCCGGTCGATATACGCACAACGACCCTATCATTGTATGGACCGCATTGATCGGTCATGCGTATATCGATGCGTTTGAAGTAACGGAGTATGAGTGGCTCTTGCGAGTTGCGGATAGTGCGTGCAACTGGATTCTCGAACTGCCGCGAGAAGAAACAGAGAGCGGAGACTGCATCAGTTATATGGCACATGTTCAGAGTTCCATCCACAATGCCAATATGCTGGGGGGAGGCCTTTTAGCTCGAGTGGCCAAGCATACGGGCAGTGAAGAGTGTAGACGAGTGGCGCGTCGAGCAATGGAGTACAGTTGCTCTCGCCAGCGGCCGGATGGATCGTGGTGGTATGCGGAGACACCCGAACACCACTGGATCGACAATTTCCACACCGGATATAACTTAGATGGGCTCAAGCACTATGCCGATGCTACGGGAGACCGATCGTATCTTCGGAATTTTGAGAAGGCGCTAGCCTATTATAAAGCCAATTTCTTTGAGCCGAACGGAAGGCCTAAGTACTACCATTCCCGCGCCTATCCCATCGATATTCAATGCGCAGCCCAGGCGATCGATACACTCGGGTTTGTGTCGGATGAGGACCCTGAGTCATTAGCGCTCAGTCAGCGTGTGGCAGCCTGGACGATTCGAAACATGCAGGACCCGAAGGGCTATTTCTACTACCGCCAGTACCCGCTCATGACAGCCAAGACGCCCATGCTCCACTGGGGGCAGGGCACCATGTTCAAAGCGCTTGCTCATCTCTTGGTGAGGATGGAGTTGGCCGGTCAGTTCCATCAGGTGTGATTGCTCCACGTCCGCCACGACTAACATGATAGGCCTCATCGCTAAGCCTGAAGATCATGAAGTGGCGCGCGAGTTTTTTGAGTTGTTCAAAACCCCCTGGGAATTCTATCGGCCAGAAGAACGATATGATGTTCTGGTGTGTGTGTCCGAAGAGCTTCCGGCAGGGTCAGTGCCTGAGGCCAAACTGATCATCGTCTATGCCGGACAGGAATTGCGTTATGACTGCGAGGCAAAGATCGAAATCGGAATCCATCTGAAGGGAGGAACACTCTTCTATCATGGAGAGCGCTTTCCTATCTATGACAGCCTTCTCACATTCCTCGATGAGCAAAAGGACATATTGGAGGAGGAGCAGTCTCGGCAATCAGCGGCAGTCCGGAGGCGAGCCATCGGGGAAAATGTGGTTCGCATTGGGTACGACCTGTTTCGTGAAATACGACTCCTCCTCTCCCTCGGTCAGCCGCTTGAATATGCGGGTATTCCGACGGTTGAGGTCCATATTGGATTGCTTCGCGATCTGATTGTCGAGTCAGATATACCGCTGGTTGAAATTCCTCCGATTCCTCAAGGATATGCCTTCATTGCCTGTCTCACGCATGATGTGGACCATCCCTCTATTCGACACCATCGATGGGACCATACTGCTTGGGGATTTTTGTATCGTGCCCTAATCGGGTCCGCTTTGGATGTGCTGAGAGGCCGTAAATCGATCAGGCATCTCATGAGCAACTGGGCCGCTGCCGCAAGACTGCCCTTCGTCTATCTAGGGCTCGCGCGTGATTTCTGGCTGGATTTTGATCGGTATCTGAGCATCGAACAACATGTTGGATCAACCTTCTTCGTGCTTCCATTTAAAGGAGACCCAGGACGAACTGAGAGCGGGAGCGCTCCGCATCTTCGTGCATCCGGATACGGCGTCACAGACATTGATGATCGAATCCAGGCGGTCATGAGGGATGGTGGGGAGATCGGGTTGCATGGCATCGATGCCTGGGTGGATAACACGAGTGCTGAGGGGGAAAAAACGCAGATAGAGAAGGTGACAGGAGCACCGATTGACGGCGTTCGGATGCACTGGTTGTATTTCAACAGCGAGTCACCGGTCCTTTTAGAGAAAGCTGGTTTTGCGTACGACTCGACAGTCGGGTACAACGAAACCGTGGGGTACCGGGCGGGAACGACGCAGGTCTACAAGCCGATCAACGCGACTCATCTTCTTGAGTTGCCGATGCACGTCATGGACACGGCGCTCTTTTACCCCACCTATCTAGGGTTGTCATCGGAAGAGGCGGCCAAACGTGTCGATACTTTGATTGAGAATGCGATGAGATTGGGCGGCGTCTTGACGTTCAATTGGCATGATCGGAGCATCGCCGCTGAACGATTGTGGGGAGATTTATATGCGCGGCTCCTCGATACGTTGAAAGGGACGGGGGCTTGGTGTACGAGTGCGACTCGTGTTGTGACCTGGTTTCAGAAGCGTCGCTCCGTTGCGTTCAGAAAGAGCGACCGGGGTATGGAGGTAGACTTCAATAATGTCGCCATCAATACGAATGATGGTGGTCCTTCATTGAGGGTAAGAGTTTATAATTCTCAGGGTTCAACCGAAGGCGTGAGATCACTATATGTCGATATTGCACTGACGATCGACCATATGTGCGTCACGCCTACAGCCGCTTCGTGTATCTGTTCCTGACTCCAAGAAGACATGTCTAACGCACTGCCACATGTTTGCGTGTGTATTTGCACGTTTAAACGGCCAACTTTACTGAGGAGATTATTAGGAGAACTCGACGCTCAAGACACCGGAGGATTATTCACCTTTTCAATCATGGTGGTGGATAACGATCAGGCCGAGGCGGCGAGGGGAGTCGTTGAAGAGTTCTCAGCTGCTTCAGTCCTCCGACTGTCATATCAGGTGGAACCTCGACAAAATATTGCCTGTGCACGGAATAGGGCGGTTCGGCATGCCAGCGGAGACTTTCTCGCATTTATCGATGATGATGAGTTTCCGATCAAACGTTGGCTACTCACGCTATTTGAGGCCTGTCACAAATATGGAGTCGACGGAGTCTTAGGTCCTGTGAAGCCGCATTTTGACCAGCCACCTCCGCCATGGGTTGTGAAGGGAAGATTTTATGAGCGACAGACCTATCCCACAGGACTGGTAATCGACTGGAGGAAGGGCAGAACGGGTAACGTGCTGTTGAAGATGCATGTGTTTGCAGGGTTGGAGCAACCTTTCCAGCCTTTCTTACGGAACGGAGAAGATCAGGAGTTCTTTCGAGTGGCTATTGGCAGAGGCTACCGCTTCGTGTGGTGTAACGAAGCCGTTGCGTTTGAAGAAGTTCCTCCGATCCGTTGGAAACGGACATTTATGCTGAGAAGGGCACTGCTGCGCGGGGCGAGTGAACGAATGATGCCAACTTTTGGAGTGCGTGATGTTGCGAAGTCTCTGGTGGCAATTCCGCTCTATGTGATTGCGATACCATTTGCATTTCTGATTGGGCAAGATCGGCTCATGGATCTCCTGGTAAGGCTTTGTGATCATCTCGGTAAAGTGCTGGCGACGGTCGGCATCAACCCGGTCGCAGAGCCATATGTGACCGAGTAGAACCTCACTCACTAGGCATTCGAGCAAGAAGACGTCCATTAGAGGAGACACAGGGTGTTTGAGCTAGATGCGGGGTACAGGGTCGAGGTCGACGAGGTTGATGAAGCAACGTGGTATCAACTACTCGATCAGTTTGACGACGCGAATATCTATCAGACCTGGGCTTACGGTTCTGTTAGGAGCGGACATCGCAACAACAGCCATCTACTGCTGAAACGACAAGGACGAGTGGTTGCGATGGCACAAAGCCGAATCGCGAAGGCTCCGGTGGTCGGCGCCGGGATGGCCTATGTCATGTGGGGTCCCATATGGAAATTGAAAGACGAGCGCTCTGACCCAACTGTGCTTCGTCAGGCGGTTCGGGCTTTGCGCAATGAGTACTCCGTAACAAGAGGACTGTTGGTCCGCCTGTATCCTGTACTATTTGAGGAAGAGCATGGATGGGTCCTGCCTATTTTAGAGGAAGAAGGGTTTATACGAGTAGGCGACGGGGGGCGGTCACGAACGATTCTTATGGACCTGACCCCTTCAGAAGATGAGCTGCAAGAGAGAATGTTCCCTCACTGGCGGCGGGAACTTAAAGTAGCGGCTAAACAAGACGTTGAGATCACTGAAGGGCAGGATGATGACCTGTTTGAGAAATTCATCGACATGTACAAAGAAATGGTCGCCAGAAAGAAGTTTCAAGAACCGAACGACATTCGTGAATTTCAAGACATGCAACGCCGTCTGCCAGCCGCATTCAAGATGCACCTGTTGCTCTGCCGTTCCCATGATGGAGACTGCGCTGGACTCATCTGCAGCGCGATCGGTTCTACTGCACTGTATCTGTTTGGCGCGACGACGACGGTCGGATTGAAGCGCAGAGGATCTTACCTTCTCCAGTGGCGGCTGATCCAGAGACTGAAAGCGGCCCACGTGAGTCAATATGATCTGAACGGGATTAACCCGGAGACAAATGCCGGCACGTATAAGTTCAAACGAGATTTGGCAGGGGAGAAAGGCCGAGCGGTGAATTTTCTGGGAAGGTTCGATTCATGCGAGAGCAGGCTCAGTCTTGCCTGCGTGACGGTTGGAGAGAAATTGCGACGACTGCGTCGGGCCCTAACGTGAAGTTCTCGACCGGCAGAGCGAATCATTCCCTTGGAACGACCGGGGCACTAATCATCAATGCTGATGACTGGGGAAGAGATCGGACAACAACGGATCGGACATTGGATTGCATACGTTGTGGAGCGGTATCTGCCGTGAGCGCCATGATGTTCATGGAAGACTCCGAACGAGCAGCGGCGATGACACGAGAGCATCAAATCGATACGGGGTTGCATCTGAATCTGACCTCGTCTTTTTCTGGAAGAAACTGTTCCTCGAAGCTGAGGGAACACCAGGAAAGACTTGCCGTCTACCTCTTGCGACACCGCCTTATGCAGGTAATGTTTCATCCCCGGCTGATTCATGAGTTCGAATATGTTGTGAAGATGCAACTCGATGAATTCAGTCGCCTGTACGGAGAAGCACCGGTGCGCGTTGACGGTCATCACCACATGCACCTCTGCGCAAACGTGATGCTGCAGCATTTATTGCCGCTGGATAGCATCGTGAGGAGAAACTTTTCATTTGATGTTGGTGAGAAGAGCCTGTGGAATCGAGCGTATCGTGGCTGTATTGATCGCATGTTGAGACGGCGCCATCGGCTTGCCGACTATTTTTTTTCGCTTCCGCCGCTTCAACCGGAGAGTCGTCTCAAACGGATCGCTATGCTGGCTCGTGATTGGGTGGTCGAAGTGGAAGCTCACCCCGTGAATCAAAGCGAGTATCAGTTCTTGACAGAGGGTGGGATCTTTCGGTTCGCAGAAGGCGTACGGGTAGCTTCTGCTGGAGCTGTGTCGCGGTGAATGATAGGCGGCTCGGTTTTCAGTTTCATAGATAGATTTGTATCGAGTATGCCAGGGATTGTTGGGCTTCAAACAAGAATGCCTCGTGGGTGGGCGGAAGCTCAGCTTAAGGTGATGGTTGAGTGTCTGCAACACGAGAGTTTTTATATTGCTGGTACCTGGGTGGATGAATCGCTAGGGCTCTATGTGGGGTGGATAGCTAGAAGGAACTCCTTTTCTGAAGATATGCCTCTGAGAAATGAGAATGGCAACCTCACATTGATCTTTTCCGGGGAGGACTTCTCCGATCCTGAATTCGATCAGGACAGGAGTGCCTCTGGGGTTCGCAACATGGTGAGTCCATTCTCGTATCTGGTGCGACGGGCCGAGTCAGAGACCAATTTCCCCTGTGGGCTGAACGGGCGGTTCCATGGTCTGCTGGCCGACCGGATGCGTGGAACGACCACGTTGGTTAATGATCGCTATGCGATGCACCGACTCTATTACCATCAAGCCAAAGAAGGGTTCTACTTCGCCGCAGAAGCAAAAGCAATTTTGGCTGTACGACCTGAACTTCGGAGAATCGACCCCCGTTCCTTCGGAGAGTATGTGACATGCGGCTGCGTGTTAGAGAACAGGACGCTGTTCGACAGTATAGAAGTATTGCCCGGTGCCTCTAGATGGATTCTCAAAAACGGCACTGTTGTAGAGAAAGGAATCTATTTTCATCCTCGGGAATGGGAAGGACAGGAAGTCCTTGACTCCGAACGGTACTACGAGAACCTTCGAGACACTTTTACTCGGCGGTTACCTCGCTATTTCGCCGATGGACGGATTGGCCTGTCCCTTACTGGAGGTCTGGACACTCGCATGATCCTGGCTTGGCACAAGCCTCTCAGAGGGTTGCTGCCGTGCTACACGTTCGGGGGAGTGTATCGTGACTGTCAAGATGTCGTGGTAGCACGGCAGGTGGCTCATGTTTGCGGCCAACCGCACGAAGTGATCAAGGCCGGAGAAGAATTCCTCTCGCGCTTTCATCACTATGCAGAGCGTGCTGTGTACTTAACGGACGGCTGTGTTGACGTACGCCGTGCTTCGGATCTCTATCTTAATGAACGTGCCAGGACCATTGCTCCTATTAGGATGACAGGGAATTACGGGAGTGAAGTCTTACGAGGCGTGCGAGCCTTCAAGCCGAGTCGACCGCTATCAGGTTTGTTTAGCCAGGACGCGCTTTCCTACTTTAACCAGGCAGAGGAGACGTATCACTCACTGCTCCTAGGTCATCCCGTATCGTTTGCGGTATTTAAACAGGCGCCCTGGCATCACTATGGACTGTTGGCTCTCGAGGAGACGCAAGTGTCCGTCAGATCGCCTTATCTTGATAACGATCTCGTTCAGACTGTATTTCGTGCTCCTAAATCGGCTCTTGCGACCTACGATGTGTGTCTGAATCTGATCGCGGATGGTAGTTCTGTGCTGCGAGACATCCCAACAGATCGTGGTGTGGGCAGGGAAGGGCTAGGCGGAAAGGTTTTGCGAAAGTGGGAAGAGACTCTTGTAAAGGCAGAGTATGCCTATGACTATGGGATGCCTCAATGGCTCGCACGGATCAATCATGCCGTATCTATCCTACATCTAGAACGGGTTTTTCTGGGAAGACACAAGTTCAACCACTATCGGGTGTGGTATCAAGGTGTTCTTAGTGATTACGTTCGCCAGATCTTGCTGGATCCTCGCACTCTCTCACGGCCATACGTCCAAAGAAGTCAGATCGAGACTATTGTTCAAGCACATTTAAAAGGAAGTGGCAATTATACCAATGAGATTCACGTTATGCTTACTCTCGAGCTTCTGCACCGTGCACTTGTCGATATGCCCTAGCAACCGTTCACGAAAACTGTCCAGAGGTATCATTGATGTTAACCGCCACGCACGAGGTAAGTATCAAAGGTAGGATGCAGGAGGTTCCGGCATTCCGCATGGATGATGTGGTGATCATTGCAAATGGTAAGTATTTACAGATCGCGGAGATATTCGATGAGTATTGGCTTCCTGCGGTCCGTCTCCCAGACCCTTATCATGTAGTGTCAGAGTTACAATCCCTCGAGTCTAAGCCTGATCTTTTCACCTTCGCACAACGTGTTCCTGATACTCAACCTAGATTTCCATTTTATATGGAGTCGGACAATGTGGCCGTGATTCCTCTCTCGTCATATGATGAATGGTTCAACAAACACATCTCGGCTGCCAGTCGAAGAAATATACGTGCGAGCGAAAAAAAGGGTGTTACTGTGAAACAGGTGGCATTTGATGATGAATATGTCCGCGGGATTATGTCAATCTATAATGAGTCACCAGTCAGAGCGGGAAGACAATTTTGGCATTTCGGCAAGGACTTTGGACGCGTTGAGGCTGAAAACGGAACCTATCGTGAAAGAAGTACTTTCCTGGCAGCCTACGCTGAAGGAGAAATGATCGGCTACTTGAAACTCGTTTGGGACGTGAAGAGTGCTGCAATCATGCAGATCATATCGAAGTTGAAGTTTCGTGAAAGACGGCCCAACAATGCGTTGTTATCAGAAGCAGTCAGACTCTGCACGGCAAAAAGCGTTCCTTATTTGCTTTACGAGAGCTATGTGTATGGCAACAAGACAGATAGTTCGCTCACTAGATTTAAGAGAGAGAACGGTTTTGTCAGGATGGACCTGCCACGTTATTTTGTTCCTCTCACTATCAAAGGTAATCTCTGTCTCAAGTTAGGCCTGCACAAAACTCTCAAGGACCTTATCCCATACTGGCTTCGAAGCCGCCTCGTGCGTGCTCGAGATGAGTGGTATTCCAGGCGCGGTCTAAGAGACTAATCGATATCGGTCTCTAGTGTTTGAGATCCACATCAGTCGACCCCGCTCTTTCATTCAATCATAAATAGCAGGTCATGGTAAGAGCAGTTGCACTGGTTCTCTCTCTTGTAGTGAGCTTCCTCCTGTCCGAGTTAGTCGCAAGGCTGCTCTTGAATCCCGCGGACATTTTGTCTGCTGGAGTCGTACAGGATAGCGTGCTAGGTATCACAGTAGCGCCCAACACTTCCGGCTTTGATACATGGGGATTCCGAAACAAAACAGTCCCATCGGCAGCCGAAGTTGTAGCAATCGGGGATTCTCATACTTATGGCAATACGGCAGCCATGGAAGACGCCTGGCCAGCTGTCGTGGCCAGACAGACAGGACTGAATGTCTACAATCTCGGCCTTGGCGGATATGGTCCTAACCAATATTACCATCTTCTCACTACTAAGGGTCTCACGCTTCATCCCCGATGGGTCATATGCGGCCTGTATATGGGTGATGATTTTGAAAATACGTTCTTGATTACCTATGGTCTTGAGCATTGGTCATACTTGCGGCAAGGAAAGTGGGAAAATATCGATGCCAACATATGGGGATCGTCTGAGCCGCCCGTTTGGGGCGCTGGGCTGAGAAATTGGCTGTCTGAACATAGCATGGTGTACCGGTTGATCCTCCATGGGCCGCTCTTCGCTATGGTGAAAGAAGGTGTCCGGTTCAAAGAGGTGACGGAGAGCAGCGATCCGTATACAACGGCACTTATCGTCGAAGAGCAGAATATTCGTGAGGCCTTTCGCCCAATTGGTATCGCGGAACGCCTGGATGAGCGAAGTGGCCCTGTACGGGAAGGTATGCGCATCACCTTTCATCTGCTGAAGGAAATGGATCAATTGTGCAAAAGCGAAGGATGTCGTTTTCTTGTCGTGATTATTCCCACGAAAGAGACCGTGTTTTCAGAGTACTTGGAAAAGAATCCCCAGCTTCATTTGCATGATGCGCTGATGCGGGTGATTGCGAATGAACGCTCCGTAAAAAGCGCGCTCACAGAATTCCTCGGTCGGGCCGGAATCGCCTACCTGGATACACTGCCGATGCTGAAGCAATCTGTTCACCGACAACTCTATGCCCAAACCACTCGTGATATGCACCCGAGTAAAAACGGCTATAGGGTGATCGGTGAGGCTGTGAGTCAGTTCATTCACCCGGCGAAGTAAACCGGTGAACCATCAGTTGCTCTTGCAAGGAGGCTCACTCCATGTATGAATCTGAAATCAATGATCGTCTCGAATCGATCGATACCGTCCCGCCTGGCACGATCAAACGGTTTGAGGAACTCACATCTCTGGTGGAGTTCCGGACGGCGCTACCATGGGGGGAGCATTGTACTGAGTGTGCATGGCCGACGTGTTATACCACATGCGAACTTTATGATCGTCGAGAGGACGGAGGATGCCGATTGTTTATTGACGGAATGACGCGTATCGACATCGATGAAGTCGTCAGGCCATATCTGTTAAAGCTTCGATTCAAGCGGTGGGCAAAGCTTTGGACGGTCGGTAATCTTGCCCGGTATTCACGGCAAGAGTCGTTGCGCAAGGAAAAGAGAAATATGATGATCGGCGCACTCGCGCGATCCGCACCACTTCCTCGGCAGCTCAAGTCGAAGGTCTTGGGGAAAGTATCCTATCTTCGTCGATGCGAAGCCGAGAGGGCTTCTCCAGCTGACATCCCTCCCGACTATTTCCTCATCGAGTGTTATAACCCCTCCGATAGGCCGTTCAATCTGACTCTTTCGATTCGATCGCGTCATGAAATGCCAGCCCGTGCATTCCAGCGAGTGGTTCAAGCGGTATCAGGATTTCATATTGAATACATTGCTGTAAGTGACATTCTCCAGCTCGTAGACCTCATGCAACCGTTTGAAGTGGAGATCGTACCCAATGAAGCTGACGATACCGTTCTCTATTTCGGCTTTATGGACTTTGCATGGTTGTATCCTGAGCAGAAAGCGAAGACGCATTCGACTGGATCGCCGAAGCCATGGAAATGCATCGTATGGGATCTTGACAATACCTTGTGGCACGGAACGCTCATTGAGGACGGACGTGAGCGACTCACACTTCGGCATGACCTCGTTGAGGTAATCAAAGAAACGGACCGGCGCGGCATTTTGCACTCCATAGCCAGCAAGAACAATTACGCAGATGCTGTTCAAGTGCTTCAGCTTTGGGGGATCGATAAGTATTTTCTCTATCCTCAAATCAGCTGGGATCCAAAAAGTAAGGCGATTACAACAATCGCGCAGCTGCTCAATATCGGGGTGGACAGCTTGGCGTTTGTCGACGATCAACCTTTTGAGCGAGAGGAGGTACGAAGTGCATTCCCCAATGTCGCCGTCGTAGACACGGCTGAGGCAGGAAGGCTTTTGTCACGCCCCGAGTGCCAGGTACCGATCACGGAAGAAAGCCAACAAAGACGCCTTATGTATCAGCAGGAGAAAGAGCGGAAGGTGGTCCAGGAATCATTCGAGGGCGACTACGCAAAATTTCTCCGGGAGTGCAGGATTGAAGTGGCACTCGCGAAGCTCAGTGGTGAGAATTTGGAACGCGTCTATGAATTGGCACAACGGACCAATCAAATGAACTTTTCCGGTTCCCGGTATCCTCGCGAGCAGTTGGCAGAGATCCAGCAATCCCAGGACCACGAGACCTTCGTGATTCGCTGCGCCGACAGATTCGGAAGCTATGGGATCGTAGGCTTTGCGTTGGTGGATATTCGTGAACCTCGCTTGATGGATCTGATGTTTAGTTGTCGAATACAAGGCAAGCGCGTGGAGCATGCGTTCTTGGCATACCTTATAGAGAAGTATTCCATTCCGGAAAGACGCGACTTTTTTGCCAATTATCGAAAGACAACAAAGAACGAAAAGCCGGGGAAGATGTTCGAAGAGATCGGGTTCGAATGCGTTGCTGAGAGGGATGGCCTTCTTTCCCTCAAATACCCAAAAACACGGTTGATCTCGAAGGAGAACATCATTTCCATACATGGGGATGAGAAAGAAGTAGAAGTGTGAGTATCGCAGCTGTGTGGGAGAGGGTCCGAGGAAAGTGTCGAAGAACTATCGCGCAAGCGTTGTGCCGAAGGCCGGTACAAATGCAGAATACGATGCCGCTGATCTCCTTCACGTTTGATGATTTTCCTCTTTCGGCCTTGGAAGTGGGAGGCAAGATTCTTCGTCAGCATGGTGTGGCAGGCACGTACTATGTATCACTGGGTCTCTTGGATCGAGAGGAATCGGTTGGACGTATCTGCTCCGCTGCGCACGTGAAGGAAGTACTGGTACAAGGACACGAGTTGGGCTGTCATACATTTGGGCATTGTGATGCTTGGGATACTGATCCGCAATGTTTCCAGCACTCTATCCTAGAAAATCAGCGTACATTGGAAACCATTATCCCGGGGACGAGGTTTGAGACGATGTCGTATCCAATCAGCACGACACCACGGCCTCAAATAAAAGAGCAAACAGGCCGCCGCTTTGCATGCTGCCGCGCCGGTTCTCAGAGAGCCAACATCGGCGTGGTGGACTTAAACTACGTTTATGCATTTTTTATCGAGCGAGCAAGGGAAAGGCCTGATGTAATTTGGGATCTAATCGAGCGTAATCAGAGAAATAATGGGTGGTTGATCTTTTCTACCCATGATATTTCTCCTCAACCTACTATGTATGGCTGTGTGCCGCAGTTGTTTGAGCAGATAGTCGACCGGTCAATCGTTTCAGGAGCAAACATTCTCCCAGTGTCCAAAGCATTAGCGCTAGTTTGTAACGGCTCAGTCCCATCAGGGAGTAGATGAATCTACTGGTTCTTATAGCTTTCATCACCGTCCTTATCTGGATTTACTACCAGGAGCAGAAGGATCGTCCGCGTGTAACTCGCACAACGTGGATCGTCGTAGTATGGGCCGTAATCTATGGCTCCCGTCCAGTCACTGAATGGTTCGGACAGACTGGAGGGGGGGGACTTTCAGAATCAGTCGATGAAGGAAACCCTATAGAGGCGACGATAAGCATTCTGTTCATACTAGTAGGCAGCGTTGTCCTGTTGCGACGAAAACTTCTATGGGGTACGGTCCTAAGAGAGAATACCGCTATTGTTGTGTTCTATGTCTTTTGGTGGCTTAGTATCCTGTGGTCAGACTATCCTTTGATCACCTTCAAGAGGTTATTTAAAGAGTTTGGCGCCATCATTATGGCCCTCGTAGTACTCACGGAGTTGGCTCCCGCCGAGGCGATTAAGGCGATCTTTGTTAGGATGTCATATCTTTGCATTCCTCTTTCCGTAATTCTGATCCGCTATTTTCCAGAATGGGGGAGGGCCTATGTTGGATATGACAAGAGCGAAGTAATGTGGGTGGGGGTGGCCACCCATAAAAATACTCTTGGTGTTCTCGCTATGGTTGGTGCAGTATTTCTTCTTTGGGATATTTTTGAATCATGGCCCAAAGGAACCAGGCGAGTACCACGAGCGCTCCTAGCATCTCGTCTGATAACCCTGGGGTCAAGTTGGTATCTCTTATTGATAGTGAATAGTGTCACATCACTACTCTGTGCGGTACTGGGATCGGTGCTTCTTGTTGTCCTTCATCGCACAGGTATACGAAACCGTCCAATTCGATTAGAGTTGATTGGAGGCTGTTTAATCGCAGTCATATTGATATTGGACTATCTTGTCGGTATTAAAGAGGACTTCCTCGATGCAATGGGGAGAGATCCAACCCTTACCACCCGTACTGAGATCTGGCCGATGCTGATGGAACTTCAGCCAAATGAATTTGTAGGAGCTGGATTTAACACTTTCTGGGCAGGAGAGCGACTCAGAATCTCGTTCGAGAAATTTGGAGGCATTTTTCAGGCCCACAATGGATATCTTGAGACCTATCTCAACGGAGGATGGCTTGGTGTCAGCATATTGGTCAGTGTTCTGGTTGCGGCTTATCTACGGATAAGGAAGCGGCTTATGGTCGGAGCTCCAGATGCTGGTATTCGCCTAGTCGTTTTGATCATTGCTGTCGTGTACAACTACTCGGAAGCGTCATTCAATAAAATTGGGGTTCTCTGGCTACTGACGGTTATTGTACTCATGCAGAGCCTTCCAGCACCTGTTTTTCTACAGGGCACCTCTCGTACTAGGTATTAGTCCGTTACCTTTTTCTGGATAACGAAGTCTGGAACCATAGATCAAGATGAGCACAGACATTCATCGGAATTCTGCCTTGGATTTCACAAAGGGAGTGCTCGTCTTATTGATGCTTCTGTACCATTGGATCAACTATTTTGTTAGCACAGAAGGGGTAGTTTACACATATATTAGATTTATTACTCCATCGTTTATTTTTATTACAGGTTTTATCGTAAGCAGTGTTTATCCTGAAAAACACGGATTCAACTACAACCATGTATTTGGGAGACTATTGCAGCGTGGCATTAAACTTCTGGTGATCTTTACGGCCCTCAATGTGATCGCAAATATTCTCTTCGCGACAAACTATAGGGGGCAATTGCCAGGCATTATTGGATTTCTTGATCGTGCTGCTGATATCTATATTTCAGGTAATGCTAAGTCATTGTTTTGGGTACTGCTTCCAATCAGTTATTTCCTGCCAGTAGCTGGAGCATTATTGATCATTTGTGGGGGCAACCGGTTGCTTCTTCGCGGAGTTTGTTGTCTGGTGGTGCTAGGCGTGACAGCATCAAGTCTATGGTCGGTTTCTAGCGCCAACCTTGAAATGTTAGGGTTTGGTGTGCTGGGTTTAATATGCGGAACCTACCCCATCGACAGACTTAACGGCCTGTATAAATATCCGTTTGAGTTTGCCGCTCTTTATGTGGTCTATACCGTCGCGATCACCATTTGGGGCGTGCCATACATTCTCCAGTTGGTTGGGGTCAGCCTAACCAACTGCTTAATCTATATGATTGGAATCAGACATTTAGTAATGAAAGTTGCGTACGACCGGATAGTCATGTTGGGCCAATACTCTCTCTTTGGCTATATTGCTCAAATAGGTATATTGCATCTTGTGCACAAGTTGATGGACTACTTTGATCTTCCTTCGATTATGGTTTTTGGTATTTCGCTCACCGTCGCTTGTGTTCTGACCATCGTTACCGTCCTGGTGCTTGATGAAGCCAGGAAAAACATTGCGGTAATCAGAAACATGTATCAGTTAGTATTTGCTTGAGTTGTATCGAAAAGACATACAGTGATTCTTACGTTCCAATAAGTCAGGCAAACACAGCCAAGAAAACACTAGCTTGCGGGATATTGTTCCTGCATGATGAACTGAAACCACGTTAATTATAGGCAATTCTCCTTTTTGGAATCCCACCATGGGTCTCATTGGACAGTAAGATTCGTTGGAGAAGGGGGTGGAGTGCTGCTCGCTCCTGCTCCTCCATCTGTTTGCAAAGGGTGAGGATAAGTGTAGGGTGTGTAAGCAATTGTCCAGGTATTGGTTGCTGAACAACGGTACAATACACCATCAGCCCCATTGAATTGAGCACCTCTTGGGTTTGATGCGCTCTTGTTCCAAGACCCCTGATCGGTCGCCCAATATCCAACTCCACCATTCCCCACATCGGCTGATTCGGGGGTTGGCGTGCAAACAGCTGGGCGGTTGGCTAGGGGTCCTGCGCCGACCCCGCTTGATCCGGTGAAAGATTGAGTTTCCTGATATAGATCCCGGTTTAACTGAAGGTGACAGTTCACACGGCTCGTGTCCGTGTTCGAACAATTGGCTTTTGATCCGGTCCAAATCCCGGAATTGTTCACGACGAGATGAGCAATTGCATTTGTTCCTCGGGTCCTGTTCAAAAAGCTGTACATCGGCTTGAGTGTGCCTGCACCATCGCGTCCAGGCTGATGCCAATAGGGATACCCATAGTAGGATGACGTTGGCGAGCGATTTCCATCATTGGGATCATCGGGGGTACCTACGCCTGTTTGTGTCCCATCGGCAATCACAGTGCAATCCCCTTGAGGAAGATTTGAGGAATCGCTTCGGTAGCTTTGAGTTGCGATTGGAACGAGCGATCCGGAGCCTTGGGGAGAAACAATATTGCCCCAGACCATTTGCTCACCGCTGCCCTGTAAATGAATATCCCAGGCCCCCGGGCTACTCACTGATTCTGTACTGATGGTGTTTCCGTAAATTTCCATCACCTCTGGACCGTAATGACAATAGCTATGAGCCCGCAAATTGGACCCTGTGACAGTATTAAACCGCAGTACCATCGCATGGGCTCGCCAGTTGTCCACACAGCTCTTGGTAAAGTCGTTCCGTGTGCCAAAGTTACATACACTGTCTTCAAAGAAGAGTGCATTAGCCGAGCCTACACCACCTGTTCTCCACTGGTCCCCGCCTGACGTGTTGTGAAGGCACACAAAGTTATGCGAAGGAGATTGACAAGTTACATGATCCACCACACCATAAACCTCCCCACGATCAGCAAACGGTGGTCCTCCGCCACCTTCCCCCACGAAGATAGCTAGGTTCCCAGAACCAATGCTGGTAAAGGTCAGGTTGTCGAGTCGAAGTTTCGTAATGTCAAATGTACAGTAGATCCAAATTTTGTTATTGCCAGCGGTGGTAAAGTTAAATCCGCTGATTCGCATAAGGTTGGTACGGGCGGCAGGGCACCCATTAATCTCAAACACTGAGTCGCTGCCTGTCATTGTACATCCACCCACGGTTTGGCATATCAGGGTGACGCCGTTCCTCGCACTCAGTTGAATGCCAGTTCCTGAGTAGGTGCCTGTACTAAGCGTAATGACTGCTCCATCACTAGCCGAATTGATGGCGGAATTGATGTCTGCGGCCGTACTACCAGCGGTACATGTCCAAACAGTTCCTCCTCCGCTGCAGGCCGCTTCAGCGGGAGAATGTATGGTCGCTACTGCTGCAATACATAATCCAAGTAAGAGCCATAATAATCGCATGTGGTCCCCTCCGTCTTTCTGCAGATGTATTTCATCCAAATCGAGTCACTGTAAATCTAAAGGAGCTTTGTTAAGTAATGGTTGCAAGCACATCGCATGCCAAAGTCTTCAATGTTTGCACATTAAGAGTGTGGCGTTCGCACTACCTAAGCCATTGAAACATAGTTATTGTATCAAGATTGGGTCTTTACCATCGCCCCACTCTTCATGTGCGACCCCTGTACCTGGTTAGTATATGTACCCTTATGTACGTCAACTCGGACTCCCTTATAATTTCCACCTTCCACGAAAGACTGGTGATAACTGTTTACATTATGATGATTAAACTGGGTTCTTGAATCGTCTTAGGCCCCTCGTCAGAGAGGAAAATAGGGGGGGCGTTGGCTCTGGGTAAGCCCTGACGGCAAAATAGTACATCCTGCCAAGAGTTAAACTATTTGCAACGTATGTCATCCGCATCTTTGTGTTTCTCACTAGTACGAATGAGTCGTACGTATTCTAACTGCGTCCGTGCTGTGGCGTCACCACGATGGTATCGAGCAAAATGAATGCCACAGACCGATTGCTTGATATCGAGCAATATCTTAGGGTTTCTGGAAACTTCTCTCATCAAGGTTGCATTGGATTGTTCTACAGCTTGTCAAAGTGTACGGATTTCCCTTCACTCAGTACTCCCTTGGTACCTAGGATGAGACCGTTTCAATGTCTAACGGGTGAAGCTGTCGCATTTGGTATTCCAATCTCGAACCAGGGATTCCCTGGATTCCTCAAACGTCTTATATGCATATTGGGGGGTCTGTTTCGAAGCTTCCGAATTGCTGCTCAACGCCGTATTTGGCATGAGAGAAGCGTAAGGACATTCTGCGTATGACGAACCTATACTATCTTCTCAAGCCGGCTATCCCGTGGGCTATTCGGATACGAATTCGACGTTTGATTGCGAATCGTCTGCGGAGACAGTTCAGCGGTTCATGGCCTATCTTATCGTCTGCAGCTCAACCGCCTGAGGGCTGGCCTGGGTGGCCGAACGGCAAGCAACTTGCCTTTGTTGTCACGCACGATGTCGAGGGCGCTCGCGGGTTGGGACTGTGCCGGAAGCTGGCCGAACTAGACAAGGCTTTAGGCGTCCGTGCAGCGTTCAACTTTGTGCCGGAAGGGGAGTACCGCGTACCCGATACTCTCCGAGCGGACCTTGAACGGGAAGGTTTTGAAGTTGCTGTCCATGATCTGCATCACGACGGAACGCTCTACCGTTCGTCGCAACATTTTCATATGCAGGCTCGCAAGATCAATCAGTATGTTCAGAAGTGGGAGGCCTCAGGTTTTCGCGCAGGTTTCATGTTTCATAACTTGGAATGGCTCCATGATCTCGATGTTCTCTACGATGCATCCACCTTCGACACTGATCCGTTCGAGCCGCAACCAGATGGGGTCGGGACGATTTTCCCATTCTGGGTTCAAGGCAGCGACTCGAAGGGCTACGTCGAACTTCCTTGTACTCTTCCACAGGACTCAACGATGTTCGTGCTCTTTAAGGAAACGACGATCGATCTGTGGGTGAAGAAAATTGATTGGGTGGCTTCACATGGTGGCATGGTCTTGGTGAACGTCCATCCTGACTACATTTCCTTTGATGGAAAGCCAAATGCCTCGGAATATCCGGTTCATCTGTACGAACAGCTTCTGAAGTATGTCGTGACCCGCTATGGGGATGTCTGTTGGTATGCTCTTCCGCGTGAGATCGCGGCGTTTGCCGCGCAGGTGAAACCTAGGCTGACTCCTAGCACACGCTCTTCCGAACACTGAAAGGATAACGGGAACGTCACGTAACGCTGCCGTCGAACGTCCTGCATCACACTGGGCCGTCCATGCGACGGCTATGCCGAAGCTTCCGCTTACGCCTTGTCAGGTACACCGACCTTCGAGCTTCATCGAGAAGTTAGTGACCTCAAGAGTTCTTCTGTAGACCAGAACCATTTCTTTCTCTTTAAACGTACTCATGCGCTCCGTATCTCTGCGGTGGAATAAACTCTTTCTCTTTCTGGGTCTAATAAGGAGCCGTCAGTCGTGTTCCCCTACGTACATCCTGCCTGAATTAGCCTTTTCCAATCTCGTCCAGCGCGAGTTCAGGCGTTCTGAGCGGTCGGGGCATTTCTGTCGTGTTCTGTTGATCTATCGGACGAACACTCAAGGGCACGGCGTGCCCTTGAGTGTTGAACTTGCGGACAAGACCATTTCTTTACTATTTCACAGTTGCCGCGACACTGATTATATCGGCTGGTATCGGCAAGGGCGAATCTTGGGTGTTCTACTGACGACGCTGCAACGAGAGTCCGTGGTCGATGGATGTCAAACACTACAAGCTCGTTTGGCGGATCGTTTACGTGATGCATTCACGTTCACGGATGCCCGTTTTCTTCAGATACATGTGTTGGATCCAGGTGAACTCACGACATTTAATCCATCTGGCCATTCTCCTTCATCTCCCGTTCTAAAAGACTAGATCCTGTAATCCCTTCTAACCTCTTTTAAGGAGTGTAGCTATGTTGCGTCTCGGAGTAATCGGGTATGGGTATTGGGGACCGAACGTGGTGCGGAACTTCGCGGGACATCACGACTGCAAGATCGTCACCGTCTGCGACAAGTCTCCCGCTGCATTGAATCGCGTGATGACGGCATATCCCGGCATTGGTGTGACGACGAACCCAGATGCTGTACTTCTCGCCACGGACATCGACGCCGTCGCGATCGTGACGCCGGTGTCCTACCATTACGAATTAGCGAAAAAAGCGCTTGAGAATGGGAAACATGTGTTCGTCGAGAAACCATTTACCGCGACGTGCGCGGAGGCAGAGGAGCTGATTGAATTAGCAGATCGCCGTGGACTCAAGATTATGGTCGACCACACCTTTCTCTTTACCGGAGCTGTTCGCAAGATTAAGCAACTCCTCGATGAGGGCACGTTGGGCCGTCTCTATTACTATGATTCCACACGTGTAAACTTGGGACTGTTTCAGCACGACGTGAACGTGCTCTGGGACCTTGCGCCGCATGATCTGGCAATTATGGATTACCTGATCGGAGTTGAGCCGGAGTTGGTTGTGGCTACCGGCGGGGCTCACGTGAATAATCTCGAAAACATCGCCTACCTTACCGTGTATTTCCCCGACAATGTCCTGGCGCACATCAATGTCAATTGGCTCTCACCCGTCAAAATGCGCACGACCATGGTTGGTGGACAAAAGCGAATGCTGGTTTGGAACGACCTCGATATGGCGGAAAAAATCCGCATCTATGACAAGGGCGCCGATGTCAAGAATGAATCGGGCAGGCATGCGACCTTGGTTAGCTACAGGACCGGGGACATGTATGCGCCAAAAATCGAGGAGGCTGAGGCGCTGAAGGTCGAAACGCGCTATTTCCTCGACTGTATCATGAACGGGACGAAACCGATCAATGATGGGTTGGCTGGGCTGCGAGTCGTCCGCATTCTCGAAGCAGCAGAACAGTCACTCAATCAGCATAAAGAGATTGTGTTGGCTTAGGTTCGTTGAGGGAGATCGACGCGATGAACAATGCAGAAAAAGTCATGCATGGGGATCTCAATAGATTGGCACAACATCTAGCTTTCTGCGATGAGCAATCCTTTAAGCAGGCAGTCACTCGAGAAAGGAAACGTGCGGATCGCTCAGGACGTGCAATGGTATTGCTGCTGGGCAGTCTTCCAGGTAGGTTGGGCGTACAAGGGACGGCCGACAGCACGCACGTCGCGAAGGCTTTGTCGGTAGTTGCATCAGATGTGGATATTCTTGGCTGGTTTGAGCCCTCGAGTGTCATCGGTCTGATTGTACCCGAGATTAATCCCACCGATCTCGCTTGCACCTGCGATCGGCTTGAGGGCAAGGTCAGGAGTGCCATTGTACTTCAGGGTAACGCGGAGCTTGCACAACACCTATCCATCACAATGCATGTGTATCCTGATCCAAACATGTCAAATGAGAAACACGTGTCTCCACTGGATCCTCTCCTGCATCCAGAACTCTCCCCGCATAGACCGGCCATCGCTAATTTTCAGACGATCAAACGAGGCATAGATATTGTGTTCAGCGCCCTATTATTAGGCGTGTTGTTGCCAATGTTTGCTCTCATCGCCGTACTTGTCAAGTTGTCGTCTCCTGGGCCGGTCTTGTTTAAGCAGATGCGGGTTGGGCATCTCATGAAACCCTTCACGATGTACAAGTTCCGAACGATGTACGTAACTGCGGATCATCAGGCTCATCACGACTATGTGAGCTGGTTCATCACCGCGAGCGACCAGGTACAGGCTGAAGAGAAGCCGGTCGTCTTCAAGCTTACAAATGATTCCAGGATTACTCCCTTGGGCCGGTTTCTTCGCAGAACCAGCCTTGATGAGCTCCCGCAACTCTGGAATGTACTGATCAGTGACATGTCCCTGGTAGGACCGAGGCCGCCGGTCCCATATGAACTGCAACAATATAAGCCCTGGCACAGGGGGCGTCTCTTGGAAGCCAAGCCAGGTATGACCGGGCTCTGGCAAGTGGTAGGTCGAAGCCGAACCACGTTCGATGAGATGGTACGTCTTGATTTACGGTATGCCAGGACCATGTCCTTATGGTCCGACATCAAGATTCTGTTAGCAACACCCGTTGCGATGATCACGGGCAAAGGCGCCTGTTGACAAAAGACATATTCTTTCCCCTCTTCCCACGCCGTTTGCCACGGCTTGGCTCGGGCCGGGTATTGAGATCACGGCGCGCGGTCTAGAACGGGAAATTTGGAGAGAATGACCGTTAGAATGTTTCTTGCCCTGCTGCTTCAGATCCGCCGCCTATTAAGCAAACAGAAATTCGTCAGCGGCCTAGGTTGTTCGATGGTCGTGAGTCTGACCTGTCTCACTCTCATCGGGTGCGATGGCAGTGACGAACTGGAACAGAAGACTACTTCGAACAGCTCTCATGATGGAGTGTCAGTCGGCTTGGTCTGGGACCCCGTCGAAGATTCAAGAATTCTTGGGTATTATATTCATTATGGGAAACGCTCTCCCAAGCAGCCTGGCTCGTGCGCGTATGATCAAGAACTATTTGTGACCTCCAGGCACGGAACTGTGACGAACCTCGATCCAGGATTCATCTACTACTTTGCAGTGAGCGCCTACAATGGACTCAACAGCAGCTGCTCAAACGAAGTCTTCGTTCAGACACCATCGATAGATTGTTGTCCTCCATGAAGAGTACATGGTTAGGTGGGCAACGCACAGGCGGGTAGAATCGTGCCGCTGTGGTTCGACAATAAGATTCTGCTGGCGACCCCCATCGCCGCCATCACCGAGAAGGGAGTCTGTTGATAGCATGTATATCCTGGGCATTTCGGCTTATTACCACGATAGCGCCGCCTGTCTTGTCAAGGATGGTGCCATTATCGCTGCGGCCCAGGAAGAGCGCTTTACGAGGCGAAAACATGATCCTGCCTTTCCTTCCCAGGCTGTGAGGTACTGCCTGGCGCAAGCCGGCATTGGGGTCAAGGATTTGAAGTACATGGCGTTCTACGACAAGCCGCTCGTGAAGTTTGAACGCTTGATGGAAACCTACGTGGGATTTGCGCCTAGTGGGGTACAGTCCTTTCTGGCGGCAATGCCGGTTTGGCTGAAAGAGAAGCTGCTTCTGCGTACTTCTCTTACAACTGAACTGCTGACGTGTGCCGACGAAGTACAGAAATCAGACCTTCCTGAGTTGCTGTTCGGTGAGCATCACGAATCCCACGCCGCCTCGGCATTTTTCGCATCACCGTATCAGAAGGCAGGTGTCCTCTGCATGGACGGGGTAGGTGAGTGGGCAACCACCTCGGCATGGCTAGGAGACGGTAATAAGCTGACGCCGCTCTGGGAAATTCCCTTCCCACACTCTCTCGGATTGCTCTACTCTGCCTTCACCTATTACACCGGATTTAAGGTGAATTCAGGTGAGTACAAGGTAATGGGCCTGGCACCTTATGGGGAACCCAAGTACGTGAAGGTCATTTATGACCACCTATTAGACCTGAAGCCTGACGGCACCTTCCGAATGAATATGGAGTATTTCAATTACTGCACGGGCCTGACCATGACCAGCCGGAAATTCGATGGCCTGTTTGGAGGCCCACCCAGGAAGCCTGAGACGAAGTTGACTCAACGGGAGATGGATTTAGCCCGATCCATACAAGACGTGACTGAAGAAGTCATGCTGCGTCTGTCCAATACCATGCATCGGGAAACTGGTGTTGAGCATCTGTGTCTGGCAGGAGGCGTCGCTTTGAACTGTGTCGGAAACGGACGCATCTTGCGGGAAGGCCATTTTAAAGGACTTTGGATTCAGCCGGCGGCCGGCGATGCCGGGGGGGCCGTTGGTGCGGCACTCAGTGCCTGGCACCAGCATGAAGGACAGCCAAGAACGGCGGATAATGTCGTGGATCGAATGAGCGGGAGTTATCTTGGTCCAGCCTTCTCGAATGATGACATTGAGGCCAGAATGAAGGCCATCGGGGCTGTCTATGAACGACTCAGTGACGAGGACCTATTCGATCGAACCGCCAACGCTCTTGCGAGTGAACAAGTTGTGGGATGGCTTCAGGGGCGCATGGAGTTCGGCCCGCGCTCGTTAGGTGGACGAAGTATCCTTGGTGATGCCCGAAGTGCAAAGATGCAATCCGTTATGAACCTTAAAATTAAATACCGCGAATCGTTCAGACCTTTTGCACCTTCGGTGTTGAGAGAGCGGGTCTCTGAGTATTTCCAGATGGATTGCGACAGTCCGTATATGTTGTTGGTTGCGCCAATACAAGAGAAACGCCGTTTGCCGTTCGATTCTGGGGAGAACGTCCTCTGGGGAATCGATTTGCTCAATGTCCCTCGTTCAGAGATCCCAGCCGTCACGCACATCGACTACTCAGCGAGAGTCCAGACCGTGCATGAAGCGACAAACCCACGATACTATCGGTTGCTGAAGACTTTCGAAAACAAGACGGGCTGCGCGGTTCTGGTGAATACGTCGTTCAACGTACGGGGCGAGCCGATTGTGTGCACACCGGAGGATGCTTACCGATGCTTTATGCGCACGGAGATGGATCTATTGGTGCTTGAGAACTGTGTGCTGAGGAAAGAAGATCAACAGCCACTTGATGGAGACTCTGACTGGAAGAAGGAATTCGATCTAGACTAGGGAAGGACGAGCGATGCCTCAAGAGCAATCGGCAACGAAGAAAGACTTACGCAGTTTTGGTCTGTTGGTCGGAGCAGTCTTCATTGGTATCGGGCTTTGGCCACTCTTGATTCGAGGAGACGCCTTGCGCTTCTGGGCTATTGGCCTGGGCGGAACGCTTATGCTTCTCGGAGGAATGTCCCCTGGAATCTTGAAACCAATACACACCGCATGGACGGGGATAGGACATGCTCTTGGATGGATCAACACCCGCATTCTTCTTGGTCTTGTTTTCTATGGCCTCATCACGCCTATGGGGATTCTGTTCCGCTTGCTAGGAAAAGACGTCATGAGGCAAGCATGTGGCAGAGATTTCTCAACGTATCGTGTTCTTAAGAAACCAAGGCCGCAAGGACATATGAAGTTTCAATTCTAAGGCTTCGTAATATTTCATAAAGGAGGCATTCAATGGGCGAAGTGATTGGCGAATTGTGGACATTTATGAAAGAGCGAAAGAAGTTTTGGTTGCTCCCCATCGTCCTTGTCCTGATGTTGTTTAGTGTATTGATCGTGTTCACACAAGGCTCGGCGCTGGCTCCATTTGTCTATACGCTTTTCTAGAGGCGAGACCATTTCATGGACCGCACTTCATGTTGACTGGTGAAAAGCACAAGGCTGGTCGTCGTTTCATCTTTTTATCCAAGCCGATACATCACAATGAGTGGCACCGTAAAAGTTGGGATCGTTGCCGTACTCCTCACCGTGATTGTGTTTGCGCTAACCATACATGATTTTCTCGCGATCAATCACCCCGTCCATGCCAACGTGCTAGTAGTCGAGGGTTGGATTTGGGAATCTTCGGCAATGAAGGACGCGGCCGCGGAGTTCAAGAGTGGACCGTATACCACTGTTGTCACGGTGGGCACCCTCCCTAGTTGGCATGAGAGCGGGCAATCGGATGAAACCGCGGCATCCCGCGCAGCAGAACAGCTGAAACATCTAGGGGTCAGTGAACAAGCCATTCACATTCTTACCGTTCGGAATATTGATAATCATCGGACCTATACATCGGCTTTGGCTGTCAAGCAGTGGTTGCTCAACTCACACCTTCCCGTTACGGGAATCAATGTATTTACTATTGGAGCACATGCGAGAAAAAGTCTGGTGCTGTTTAAACGAGCGTTTGGCGATAACACTCCAATCGGGGTAATTGCCGGCATCGAAAACGGTTACGATCCTGAACGCTGGTGGTTGTCGGTGAATGGGATTTACACGGTGCTGCGAAAAACGATCGGATATCTCTATGCGGAGTGGTGGCCGCTGCCGGATGATCCTCATGCATCACCTGATCATGATCAGGTAACTCTTCTTGGAAGGAATGCCTATGGCAGTTGTTAAGACAACCGGGGCTAGAGTTGCAGGGGTCTGTACCTGTGTACCGACCCGGCGGTTCGACAACCTAAAGGACGCCTCAGCGTTTACACAAGAAGAAATCCGGAAGGTGACGGGGATGGCCGGTGTATCAAGCCGCCGTGTCTCAGGGGACACTCTCTGCAGCAGCGATCTGTGCATTACTGCGGCGGAGCGTCTGATGGAACGGCTTGACTGGGCGACCGACTCGATCGATGCCGTCATCATGGTGACGCAAACACCGGACTACTTCCTGCCGTCTACGGCTTGTGTGGTTCATCATCGTCTAAGCCTTGCCGATCATTGTGCCGCATTTGATGTGGGACTCGGCTGTTCTGGCTATCCTTATGGCATGTGGCTGGCCGCGATGATGCTACAGGGAGGGGGGATGCGTCGGGTCTTAGTGCTGCATGGAGAGACACCGACCCGATTTTCTGATCAATCTGATCGTTCTGTGTCCTTGCTGTTCGGGGATGCCGGGTCGGCCACTGCGTTGGAGGCGACGGGCCTGACGGAACCGATCTGGCACTATGCCTTGCATTCGGACGGCGGCGGATTTAATTCGATGATCGTTGAGTCCGGGGGATTCCGGGACAGATTTGGAGCGGACGCGCGCAAACATTGCGTTTCCATGAACGGGGCCCTTATCTTCAACTTTACGATCAAGCGGGTTCCCGCCTTGATTGATGAGACCTTGCAGGCTGCGATGATGGGCAACGACGACGTCGACTACTTTATCTTTCATCAATCCAATCAATTCATCATGAAACATCTGTGCGTGAAGCGGGAGCTTCCCTCCGAGAAAGTGCCCATCATCCTTCGAGATTTCGGAAACACCGGCGGTGCGTCGATCCCCTTGACCATGACCCAGGGAAATCTTACGAGGCTGAAGGAGCGCCCGCTCCGTTTGATGTTGCTGGGCTACGGTGTTGGCTTATCCTGGGGATCGGCTCTGATCGACCTGGACCCGAACGCCGTCCTGGATTCTGTGGAGTTGGATAATACATCACAGGTGTCGATGTGACGGAGGGTTCAAAGAGGATATTGGAAGGGAAAACGATCGTCGTTTCTGGTGCTTCATCCGGTATCGGGCGGGCTATCGCAGTTCACTTGGCTCGACAAGGGGCGGGATTGGTCTTAGTCGGGCGGGATCGAGCGCGGCTCGAGGATACGGCGCAACAGGCGGGTGCGAAGGTCTGCCGGATCGTGCAGTTGGATTTGACCGAGGTGACGGCAATCATGCCGTCGGTTAAAGAAACGGTCGCTGTTCTGGGGCGACTGTACGGCCTCTGCCACGCCGCAGGCACTGTCGACACCCTTCCCTTGAGCGCCATTGGTCCGGAGAAGCTCCAGGCCATCATGCAGGTGAACTATGTAGCCGGGATGGAGTTGGCCCGCTCAGTGACGCGACGAGATCTTCTCCTGGAAGAGGGAGGTTCGGTCCTCTTTATTTCCTCAATCTATAGTCTGATCGGCAAACCCGGTCAAATTGCCTATAGCGGAAGCAAAGGTGCCGTGACTGCCGGAGCCAGAGCCATGGCAACCGAACTGGCGAGGCGAAATATCCGTGTCAATGTGCTCTCACCGGGTATGGTTCGAACGGAAATGACTGAGCGAGCCCTCGCCGGACTTTCTGGGCAGCAGGTACAAGCGCTGAAGGACATGCACCCGCTTGGATTCGGAAGCCCCGATGATGTTGCGCATGCCGCTGGGTTTTTGCTCTCTCCGGAGAGTAAGTGGATTACGGGAGCTAACCTTGTGGTGGACGGTGGCTGTTCTGCTCAGTAACCCAATGGAAGGAAGAAATCCCCAATGACACAACGTGAAGCCGTCACATGGATTGCGCAGATTTTTGAGATGGCTCCCGACCAGTTGAGTCCGGATACCCATCGGGACAGCGTACCGGCATGGGATTCGCTCGGCATACTGACCCTAATGGCTAGTCTGGATAGCGACTTCGGTATTGTTCTGACGGATGAGGATATCCAGGCGGTCAAGACGGTCGGCGATATTTTGGATGTCATGCGACGACACGGCACGTTCACCTCAACTTCTTCATAACGCACATGTTCTGATCCAGCATCAGTTACTATTCGATGCGATTCATCCTTATCGATAGCATTCTTGAATTAGAGCCTGGTAAGCGGATCGCCGCGTCCAAGGTGTTGCCAGCATCCGAAGAGTTGTTTCGTGACCACTTCCCCGGTTTCCCGGTCGTTCCCGGAGTGCTCTTGACCGAAATGATGGCTCAGGCTGCAGGCCGGTGCCTTGATGCGGAGGGTACTCATCCAGGACGAGCCATGCTGGGGAAAATCAATGGCGCCAGCTTTCGCGAATGGGTGAAGCCGGATCAAGCAATACATCTCCATGCCACAATCACGCAGAACCGCCCCAGTTTTGCGACCGCCGAGTGTTTTGCAGAGGTTGAAGGCAAGAAGGTCTGTTCCGCCGACCTGTTTTTTGTATTCGCCCCTCACGAACGATTCGCCGAGGGGCACCAGGATGACGTCCTGTTGGCCTATTGGAGAAACCATCCGGAGAAGCAACCGAGAACAAGATGACGTACTCCCTGCAAGGCAAGAACATCCTCGTCACAGGAGGGACTCGAGGAATCGGACGGGCTATCTCGCTGCACTTTGCTCGCGCCGGCGCAACGATCGTCTCTAACTATGTCCGTGGTCAAAAGGCCGCCGATTCGCTGCTTGCCCTCGCACAGCAGGAGCAGCTTCAGATCAGACTCTGCCGGGCAGATCTGACGATTGAGAACGGTCTGCACAACCTCGAACAATGCGTGGCGGGATTGAAAGGCGGGCTCCACGGTCTGGTGCATTGTGCCGCGACCGGCGTCCACAAACCCTTCGATGAATTGACGCTTCGGCATTACGATTGGACGTTTTCACTCAATGTCCGGTCGTTTTTTGATGTAATCAAACGGCTTCTCTCTCGGTTTTCTCCAGAAGGGAGTATTGTGGCAGTGAGTTCGCAGGGTGCATCGCGAGTCGTTCCCGCTTACTCGGTCGTGGGCGCCTCGAAAGGCGCGCTCGAGGCCCTCGCGCGACACCTCGCCGTTGAGTTGGCGCCACGAGGGATTCGGGTCAATATCATCGTACCTGGTGCGGTTGCGACGGAAGCCTGGGCATCCATGCCTGATGCCCAAACCCGATTGACGGAGTTAGCAAACCGGTCCCCCCTCAGGCGGCTTGTCACTGCGGATGAGGTGGCGCAAGCCGCCTCTTTTCTATGTTCCGATGCAGCCAGAGCCATCATCGGGCAGACCTTGATCGTGGATGGGGGCGCTGGCTTGCCGGTATAGGAACGATGCGCCATCCTCAGAAAACCTGGTTCAGTTTCTTGAGCGCGCCGTGTTGACTGAAAAGCCACGCATCCCGGTTCGGGACGTTCTTCTATTCGGCCTTTGGCCGAGCTGCATCAAACGGTGGATCTACCGCCTATGCGGATATCGCATCGGGAAGAATGTCTCAATAGGGTGGGGCTCGGTTATCTGTGGAGACCGGGTCAGTATTGGAGATCACACATCCATCGGTTTTCTGACAGTCGTACGAGGGAAAGAAATAGAAATCGGTGCGCATGTCCAAATCGGCTCAACGACCTTCTTGGACACCCCTCATCTACAGATTGGGGAAGGAAGCAAGATTAACGAACAGGTATTTGTTGGCGGTTTACAGTTTCCAGATTCCCGTTTCGTGCTTGGACGCAACTGCCAGATCATGCAGATGTCCTTTATCAATCCAGCTCGATCCATCGTCGTGGGAGACGATTCAGGGATCGGAGGACACTGCTTAATCTTCGGCCACAATTCATTCCTGAATGCATTTGAGGGCTATGGGGTTGACTTTGAGCCGATTGAGATCGGCCACAGCGTCTCTCTGGCATGGGGTGTCTTTGTCCTTCCGAAGACCAAAATCGGGGACGGCACAGTAGTGGGAGCCAGATCCGTCGTCCAAGGTACAATCCCACCTCGGTCATTGGCCGTGGGTTTCCCGGCGCGGGTCATCAGTAAGGCGCCTGACTTCCCCAAACACCTTTCTGATACGGATAAACTTGAGTTGTTCCGAAAGATCGTGGCGGAGATGATGCAATTCTTCATGGATTCGGGCCTCCGCTGCAAACGAGAGGGAACTCGGTATCGTGTGTCTAAACCATCGGCGAAGTGGTGGTGCAAGACCGACGACTCCTGGAGCTTGGAAGTCGTCGAGGGCGAGGCGCGGAAGGAGCTAGTCGGTTCAGTTGATGTCCTGCTGAGCCTTCGGGATATTCCCGAGGATATGCGACAGCACTTACACGCCCAAGGCACTGCGTGGATTGAAATTGCCAAGAAAGAGCAATCTCGAAAGTCCAATCTGTTGTGCGATGAAGTCGCACACTTCTTAAAACGTTATGGCGTGCGAACCTTTCGAATTTCTCCGCTTTCTCCTTCTCGTTCGTCAAGCTGATTACCACCGTGACTCTGACCGAACTAGCGACGACCGGGGTCTCACTGCCAGAAATCGGCATGGGTACATGGGAGTACCATGCCGGACCGAAGCCACTCCGAAGTGGTTTGGAAGCCGGAGCATTATTTATCGACACGGCTGAATCCTATGGCTCAGAGCCTGTCGTCGGTGAAGCCATTCGAGGCGTTCGGGATCAAGTCTTTCTTGCAACGAAAGTCTCTCCGCACAATTTTCGCCCCACCGACTTACGTCGGTCGGTCGAAGCGAGTTTGATGCGGCTCGGGACTGATCGTGTGGACTTACTCCAGCTTCATGAGCCTAATCCCGCTGTCCCAATCGCGGACACCATGGGGGCCGTTGCAGAGTTGATCACGGCGGGAAAGGTGAAATTTGCCGGAGTCAGCAACTTCTCCGTGATACAGCTGGAAGCGGCACAAAAGGCCTTGGGAAAGTTTTCAATCGTATCCAATCAGGTTCGGTACAACCTGATCGATCGTACCATTGAGACGGAGTTGCTGCCGTACTGCCGGGCCCACCAGGTGACCGTGATTGCCTATTGCCCCTTGGCTCGCGGTCTTTCTCGTATCTGCGATTGTGACCCCACGGGCGTGATTGCCGAGCTGGTTCGAGAAACAGGCAAGTCCCCGGCTCAGATCGTCCTTAACTGGTGTGTCTGTCAGAAGGGTGTCGTGGCTATTCCGAAAGGGAATTCGGTGGAGCACATTCTGGATAACTGTGGTGCATCAGACTGGCGGCTAAGCGAGACTCAACTAACGCGTCTCAATACAAGGATTCAACATCGACGACGCAATCGTGTCGATCAGTTGCTCAGGCAATGGTTACCGAGTCCGCTGCAATCCCTCGCGATCCGATCTCTCAATCGGATGCCGCGAAGATTGCGTCGACGGTTTCGGTAGACGAATCGAAGGAGAGGGAATGGTTGCGGTGGCACGAGGAGGCGCCGATAGATGTGCGGGATAGCCGGTATTCTTCAGATAGATGACAGACCGGTGAACCGGGAGCGACTGGGTCAGATGATTGGGGCCATCCGTTACCGAGGCCCTGATGATGCGGGTATTTATAGTCATGGTCCAGTCGGTCTCGCTCACGCCAGGTTGAGTATCATTGATTTGATAGGCGGCCATCAGCCGATGTCGATCGCGCAAGATGCTCTAGCGATTACGTTCAATGGGGAGATTTTTAACTACATTGAACTCCGCAACGAATTGATTGCGAAGGGCCATCGTTTTACATCGAGTTCGGATACGGAAGTCTTGCTCCATCTCTACCAGGAGGAAGGCGAACGTTGTGTAGAACGTCTCAACGGACAGTGGGCCTTTGCGATTTGGGATGCTGCAAGGCAACGGCTTTTTCTGTCTCGTGATCGTTTCGGGGTCAGGCCTCTCTACTACACGCGCCTGGACGGGGAGTTCCTTTTTGCTTCGGAGATCAAAGCCTTGTTGACGTGTCCTCAAGTCCCCTGCGCAATTGATCTCATTGGGCTTGACCAGCTTTTCACATTTTGGGCGACAATTCCGCCCCGTACTGTATTCCGTGGCATCAACCAATTGCCTCCTGGATGCTCGATGGTCGTCCACGATGAGCAGATCACGATCACGCCTTATTGGACGCTTGATCTTGCTGGTCAGATCGAACACGGGAGTGCAACAGACAGCCAATTGGCGGAAGAGTTATTTGAACTACTTCAGGACGCAACCAGGATTCGATTGCGGGCCGATGTTCCCGTGGGTGCGTACCTGAGCGGAGGCATTGATTCCACGGTGGTCGCCGCCTTGGCAAGAAAGAGCGCTGGTCATCGAATCAAAACGTTTTCAATCACGTTTGAGGCCAGCGACATAGATGAAAGCCGGTTCCAGCATGAGGCAAGTGCGTTTCTTGGAACGTCACACTCCTCGATTCGATGTCGCCATGAGGATATTGTCGGTGTGTTTTCTGACGTAATCTGGCACACGGAGCAACCAATCCTTCGTACTGCGCCTGCGCCCCTCTACCTCTTATCACGGCTCGCACATGACAGTGGTTTCAAAGTGGTGCTGTCCGGCGAAGGTGCGGACGAGTTATTCGGCGGCTATGACATATTCAAGGAGACCAAGATTCGTCAGTTTTGGGGCCGTCGCCCTGCCTCTCGATGGCGTCCGCTCCTCCTCAAGCGTCTTTACCCCTATTTGCCTAATATTCAGAGACAATCACTCGAATACTTGAAGCACTTTTTTCATGTCACGCCACAGGCGCTCAGTGGCCCCTTCTTCTCTCACCTCCCTCGCTGGGAGCTCACAGCCAGGACGAAGCAGTTTTTCTCGGTGTCGACTCAGGCAGAACTTGCCGAGGCTGATGCGGTGTCGTCGTTGCTACGTGACCTGCCGTCTTCTTATGCGACATGGCCCCTATTTGCCAAGGCTGAGTTTCTTGAATCGCGGTATTTGCTACCCGGATATATCCTTTCATCCCAAGGAGACCGTGTTGCGATGGCGCATGCTGTTGAAGGACGCTACCCGTTCCTGGATCATCGGGTGGCAACCTTTGCGGCTCGGTTACCGGCCAGCTTAAAGATGAAGGTGCTTGATCAGAAATACCTTCTGAAGCAGGCGGTCAAAGGATTGATACCGGACTCAATAAGGACGCGGACCAAACAGCCGTATCGAGCGCCGGACGGTATCAGTTTCTTCCGCGGCCATGATGAGTTTGTCGGAGACCTTCTTTCATCCCAACGAATCAAACAAGACGGTGTGTTTGATCCACGGGCCACCGACGCATTGGTACGGAAGTTTCGGTCAGGTAGAGAGACGAGTGTCAAGGATAACATGGCGCTGACAGGTATTCTCTCGACGACGGTTCTCCTTGACCGCTTCATGCATAGGCGTGGAACGGATAGCCGCATCACTAGAGTCCAGCTCAACCATTAATGCCCTCAAGTCCGAACGAATTCAAAAGTAGGAGGCTGATTGGAGCGCGCACATATTCCAGAACCTGCCCTCTATCAAGGAGTATCACTTGAATCCAAGCGAATGGCTTCTTATAGAGCCAGTGACGTAATGGCTCTAGCAACAGAAGAGGTATTGCACACTCCTTCTTTTGGATCTTCTCGGGGTATTCAATATGAGCCTAGGCTTTGAAACTCCACATGTGAAAGAGATAATGGGCATCAAACCTCACGCCAACGGTGTTGGGTCAAAGAGGAATCCGGTTCCTTCTCACAAGGTCTCTACCAATCAGCATAGCCCATCCCTAGATGGCATTCGGGGACTGGCAATCCTCTTGGTGCTTTCATTTCATTTAAACCTTTTAGGATCATTTCCTTCAAACTCTCCCCTGGACACACTTTTTGTTAAGGTATTTGCATTTGGATGGTGTGGAGTAGATCTATTTTTTGTTCTGTCTGGCTATCTCATTACGCATGTTCTTTATTTGGCCAAAGGATCTGAAGAGTACTTTTCTCGCTTTTATAAGAATCGGATATTACGGATCTTTCCCTTGTACTATGGACTGCTATTTATTACGTTCTTGATAATCCCAAATCTGCCAATTGGAATCATTCCGGATGGGAAACTGCAACGTTGGGCTCAAGTCGACACAAACCCCCTGTGGTATTGGCTCTATCTTAACAACTTCACAACGGCAATCGCTGGTAGTTGGGGACATGGCATCCTCGACGTGACCTGGTCTCTGGCGATTGAGGAACAGTTTTACCTCTTTTGGCCATGGATGGTCTACGCGCTAGATCGCGTTCGGCTAGTTCGCGTCTGCATTGCTCTTGTGCTTACCGCGTTCGCCGTTCGCATAGCGATGGTACTAGCTGACATGAGCCCCGTGTCAATATATGTCGTTACGCCGGGCAGACTCGATGCCCTGGCCGCTGGAGCATTTGTGGCGTTGATTGGCGAAAGCTCTCGGAGCATCCCAGCATTGTTGCGTGCTCAACAGATTGTTATTGTCACGGGATTTATCTGTCTTGGCTTAGCCCTCTGGCGAGGCGGAGCTTCTAATACAGATCCTCTTGTTCTGACGGTGGGGCTCTCTTTAATAGCGATCCATTTTGCTGCCTTCATTGCCCTGGTGCGCACCCTACCTTCAGACCATTGGCTCGTGACGCTGCTTTCGTCAACACTGTTACGCGTATTTGGCAAATACAGCTTCGCCATGTACCTCGCTCATATGCCATTGAGCGCGCTAGTACGTGATATTGTGTATCACCCTGATCAGTTCCTTACGTTTGGAGGATCAAAACTTCCCGGGCAAATACTATTTTATATTGGCACTATCTCACTTACTTTCGTCGTTGCATTTGTGAGTTGGCATTTCTGGGAAAAGCACTTCTTGAAGCTGAAGAGCTCTTTTGTCTTGCCGTTGGATATTTCCTCTCCGGAAATACCCACTCAGAGAACTTGAGTTTGCTATATAGGATGGTGAAACAGATTCGGAGCTTTGGTTCAACTATTCCAAAAAACTAGATCACGTTCGGCGGTGGTGACGTGGCAAGCAATGGGGAACCTTCAGAGTGGGAGGATCATGGGGATGTTGCAAACAATTCGCAGATTCGTCATTGATAACTACCTCTTTGGCGAGGAAGGCCAATTGGGTGATGAGGACTCATTTATGGAGACCGGGATTATTGATTCGACCGGCATCCTGGAATTGGTTAGGTTTCTTGAAACTACGTATGGAATCAAGGTAACCGATGAAGAGCTGATCCCAGACAATCTCGATTCCGTAAGTAAGATCGTCTCATTTATCCTCGCAAAACAGTCTGACTCACAACAGACTCCCCATGACTGTTCATCTCGCCTCCCAGAGGAAACACGCCCATGAAACCTGACGGTGTTGTGTCGTCTGACCTATTGCGCCTGGATGTAGAGGCTGAAACAGCACGTATCACGGGTTGGATCCGCAATACAGTCTTCCATACGCTCCGTCGAAAAGGTGCTGTCATCGGAGTCTCAGGAGGGATCGACAGCAGTGTGGTGGCCTTTCTCTGTGCGCGGGCTCTTGGAACTGACCGTATACAGCTGCTGTTCATGCCTGAAGCTGATTCTTCACCGCAGAGTCTTCAGTTGGGCCGCATGGTTGCCGATGCGCTCAATGCCAAGTCGGCGTTGGAGGACATCAGCCCTATTCTTGCAGGTGCCGGGTGCTATCAGCGGCGAGATGATTCAATCCGCTTGGTGGTTCCTGAATATGGATTAGGGCATAAGTGTAAGATCGTGCTTCCGGGCCTCCTGGATGCCGGCCGGTACGCGATTTTTTCCGTCGTTGTTCAGTCGCCCGATGGGAAGATGAGCAAAGTCCGTCTGACGCCGGATGCCTATCTGGGCATTGTCGCGGCGACGAATTTCAAGCAGCGAACGAGAAAAATGATGGAATACTACTATGCCGACTTGCTGCAATATGCGGTAGCCGGCACACCAAATCTGCTCGAGTATGATCAGGGTTTCTTTGTGAAGAACGGTGACGGAGCAGCCGATTTTAAGCCCATTGCTCACTTATACAAATCACAAGTGTATCAGCTTGCGGCGTATCTCGGCGTGCCGGAGGACATCCTGCGCCGTCCCCCCACGACCGATACCTATACGTTGGAACAATCACAGGAGGAATTCTATTTTGCATTACCCTACGAGCAGATGGACCTCTGTCTTTACGGGAAAGATCATGGCATTTCTGCCTTGGACCTGGCACAGGCATACGGCATGACGGAGGATCTCGTCGAGCGTGCCTATCACATGATTGAGTCAAAGCGAAAAGTCACAAAGTATTTACATGCGCAATCAATGACCATTGACTAGCCTGGCTCCTACACGTACTGCCTACCAGTAGGAATTCGTTGGAATGATGGGAAAGAATGTTGCACATCATCTACTTTCTGGCAAAGATCCCGATCGAACCGCGCTCAGTTTTCTTCAATCAACGGTCTCATACGGAGACCTCGCCGCTCAGGCCGGTCGGATTGCCGCCTATCTTCTTCGGTGTCATGCCAGACCAGGTGACCGCGTCCTTTTGGTGGGCGACAACTCACTCTTTTGGGTCGCCTGCTATTTAGGCACCTTGCAAACTGGGCTCATCACAGTCCCAATCCCAGCCAATAGCTCGGAGAGAAATCTTTCTTCTATTCTGAGAATGAGCGGTGCAAAGATTGTCTGTGCGCAAGCCTCAGTCGCAACCACTCATGCAGGCGCGCTCTCGGGAACCCACCTGATCACCGATCGCATTATTCCTCCGATCCCGCAGGTTTTATCCCAGCTGGACTTTGCGAGCCTTCCTTCCCCTCAATTTCCCGTATCAGACTATGCCACAGTGAATCACGATAAGTTGGCAGCTTTGTTTTTTACATCCGGCTCGACTGGCCAGCCACGTGGAGTAATGATTACTCACGCAAATATTATCGCTAATACAGAGTCCATCATCTCCTGCCTTTCGCTGAGCGAAGACGACCGTATGATGGCGGTCTTACCCTTTCACTATTGTTACGGCGCCTCGCTCCTTCACACACACCTATCCGTCGGTGGTGAGGTAGTCGTCGATAATCGGTTCATGTATCCGGAGACAGTCCTTCAACGAATGATCGACACGCAATGCACAGGATTTGCCGGGACACCCAGTCATTTCCAGATTCTACTGAGAAAGTCGAGTTTCAAACGAAAGCAATTCCCTTCCCTCCGTCATGTGCAACAGGCTGGAGGACATCTGGCTCCAATCTTTGTCCGAGAACTCAAAGAGACACTTCCTGATAAGAAGATCTATATTATGTATGGGCAGACTGAGGCTACGGCACGACTCTCCTATCTGCCTCCTGAGATGTTGGAGGCGAAGCTTGGTTCTATTGGAAAAGGAATGCCCGGTGTGACGTTACGTGTCGTGGATAAGCAGGGGAGGGACGTGCGCCCGGGTGAAATCGGTGAGATCGTTGCAGAAGGACCAAACGTAGCGAAGGGGTACTGGCAGGAACGGAAAGAAACGATGGATGTGTTCCGTAACGGTTCACTGTACACAGGTGACTTGGCACAAGTTGATGAAGATAGGTTCATTTATATCGTGGATCGGGCAAAGGACTTCGTGAAGTGCCGCGGTGAAAAAGTCAGTTGCCGACAGATCGAAGAAGTGTTATTGGAATGTAGTGAAATAGTGGAAACTGCGGTTGTCGGGATTCCCGATGACGTGCTGGGCGAGGCGTTGAAGGTTTTTGCTGTGCCGCGCAACAAGCATGTCGACGGATTTGAAGAACGGATCGCGTCCTACTGTAGAACCAGACTGCCTCTCCATCAACTACCCAAACAGATTGTCGTCCTGAGATCCCTTCCCAAGAACAGCGCGGGGAAGGTCATGAAAAGTATCCTTAAACGCCACGACACCGCACCACTTCTTCCAACCATCCATGATCATATCTAGCAGGCTGTTGACAAACCCTCTCCCTCATTCACGGTAGATATGCTAAGAGGATTCTCCATCAGGAGGACCCACGCTATGATGGGCACAGCCGTTCCCCAGCGGTCGATGTTCTACCACATCAATTTGGAACAGTATGTGACCGCGGATCATCCGATGCGGAAGATTCGTCCGCTGATCGACACAGCACTGATTCGACAGCTCTGTGAGCCATTGTATGCCGAAACCGGCCGGCCGTCGATTCCGCCGGAGCAACTGTTCCTGGCTATCCTGGGCGGGTATCTGCTGGGCGTCACTTCGGAACGGGCCTTAGTGCGGGAGCTGACCGGCAACCTGGTCCTCCGCTGGTTTGTTGGGCTGGATTTAGATCAGATGCCGTGGGATCACTCCACCTTCTCGCAGAATCGGAAGCGGCGGTTTATGGAAAGTGGGCTGCTCGAACGGTTGTTTGATGAGACCGTGGCCCTCGCCATTAAACAGAAGCTGGTCTCCCACCATACGACTCTCGACGGCACGCTGGTGCAAGCCAATGCCTCGCACAAGAGTTTCGTGCCCATGGAAGTGTTCCTGAAGCCGGAGGAGTACAAGAAGCGGATTCGGTCCCTGGATGTGGGACCAGAGCCAGACCAAGATCCGGGCAATCCCACGGTCACCTTTCGCGGGGAGCGGCGCTCCAATCAGACGCATGTTTCGACGACCGATCCCGACGCCAAATTGGCAAATAAAGGCAATGGAACGGCGGCCATGGTGGGCTACACCGTCAATGGCTTAATGGAGAACCGACACCGGCTGCTTCTGGGCATCAATGTAGAGTCGTTTCGCGGACCGGCTTCTGAGATGGACGGCGGGCGTGAGTTGCTGGATCGGTTTCATGCGACACAGGAACTGCGGATTCAGACCGTGGGCGCAGACAAGGGGTATTTTGCCAAGCCGTTTCTGACCGCCCTTGTACGACGACGCATCACCCCGCACATTGCCCCCAAGACAACGGGCCGGGAGGCGGTGCATCAGCGAGTGAGAGGGCTGAGCCAGACGGTGGGCTATCAGCTCTCGCAACGGGCCCGGAAAAAGATTGAAGAACTCTGGGGCGAGGCGAAATGCTGACACGGGTTCAGACGATTTCAGCGGCGGGGGCTGTTGCACGTTCGAGACGAAGCGTATCTGATGGGGTGGTTGCTCAATCTGAAACGGCTGGCCACGTTGCTCCCGGTTCCGGCGTAAGGCGCCAAGCTGAGCCCCTGGGGCCTCTGGGAACGAGGGAGCCCGAAGAGAGGCAGGGCCGTGCCCATCAGGAACCGGTCGGCCCTTCAACACAGAACCACATCAGCCCAGACGCCTCAATGGAAACGGTACAAACGGGCGGTTTGTCAACACACTGCTAGTTGTTCTCGTGGCGTGTTGACGACGAACCGCATCTAAGCTCCCACACAGTTTGCACTGTTCATTGGCATATGAACTGGCAATGAAGAGCACCGAGCCAGTAGGTGCACTGTTCCCATAATGCTATCTTAACCTGCAATACGAAAGACGGTATGATCGCTGGATCCAACGTCGAACTTCTTTCCTACCGTCTCGCATCAATTGATGCCTATCGCGGGTTTGTCATGTTTCTCCTGCTCGCGGAGGCGCTTCAACTCTGCACTGTGGCTGCGGCTGTCCCGGAATCATCCCTCTGGCGGTTTCTTTGCCAACAACAGAGTCATGCCGAATGGGTTGGTGCCAATCTTCACGACCTGATCATGCCCAGCTTTTGCTTTCTTGTGGGAGCATCCCTTCCATTTTCCCTAGCCAGAAGAATTGCACAAGGAGCCATGCTGCGCGACCTTTGGACACATGCAGTCATTCGAGCATTCCTCCTCATCGTGTTGGGTCTGGCCATTGCTGCAATGCATGCCCGCCAGATGATTGTCTATCCATTCGATTGGATTCTCCCACAGATTGGACTGGCATACCCGGCCCTCTTCTGGCTGGCCTTCAGGAGATCGCGTGCCGCATGGGGGGCGATTCTAGGAATTTTGGTTGTGTGCTGGTTGGCCTTTGCCCTCTACCCAATTCCAGGTCCAGATTTTGACTATGAGCGAGTGGGTGTGTCCCAGTCTTGGCTTCATGAACATGGATTGAGGGGGTTTGAAGCTCACTGGCAGAAGAATAGCAATCTCGCTTGGGCATTCGATACGTGGTTGTTAAATCTCTACCCTCGGCCGGAACCGTTCGTAGGATTTCCAAAGGGTATGACGACACTGAATTTTGTTCCAACCCTTGCAACAATGATCCTCGGATTGATGGCCGGCCGTATTTTGCAGAGTGATCGCACATCGGGCAACAAGCTCCGCTGGTTGCTCAACGCAGGAGTAGTGGGATTGGTAGGCGGCTGGACGCTTGGCCTAACAGGCCTCTGCCCTCTTGTAAAGGCGATCTGGACACCGAGCTGGATTCTCTTCAGCGGAGGATGGTGCTTCCTCTTGCTTGGCTGCACATTTCTACTTGTTGATTACTGGGGTTACACGCGACTCGCGTTTCCACTTTCCGTGATTGGCATGAACGCCATTGCCGCATATCTGCTCGGCCAGATCCATTCGAATGTGGCTTTTCACGCTCTCAAACATCTGGTAGGGCGGGCTCCATTTACTTTCTTAGGAGATCCCTATGAACCATTAGTTTATGGCATGGTGACTGTCACGGGCTATTGGATCGTTCTGTACATTCTACATCAACAACGCATATTTATACGTGTGTGACGCCTTCTTGAGGTAAAACGCGACAACTATGAGAAAGTCTCGTTTGGGCAAAAGCGGAATCGGCCTAGGAGATGAAGAAGCTTCATTGTCAGCCTACCATGACACTGACCTGTTCCCTCACACCTCGGCTTGGTGCTCTAGCCGGATGGATTTCATCGCCATTCTACTCGCTGTGAGTCTGGTCGTGTGGTTTTGGGTACCACTGGCGAAGCTTTTTACTCTTGCCTCAGAGGACGAGCACTTCTCCCACATATTGTTAGTCCCAATATTGGCTTTCTATCTACTATTCATGAATAGGGCCGCCATACTCACTTCTCGCAGAGAGAGTCCAGTCGTTGGTCTATTGGTCATGGCTAGTGGTGCCGTCTGTTACTGGTTTGCCGCAGGACAACACTGGACTCAAGATCGACTGGCTGTGGAAATGTTGGCCTTTATTGTGACTTGCTGGGGGTTGTTTCTATTTAGTTTTGGAGGCCGGAGCTTTCGCAACACTTTATTTCCTCTGATGATACTTATCTTCATGATTCCTTTGCCAACTATCTTTCTGGATGCGGTGATCGGTTTCTTGCAGCGCAGTTCGGCTGATACTGTGGATATGTTGTTTTCTACCCTCGGCATTCACACCGTTCGTGAGGAGTTCACCTTTGAACTCTCCAATTTCATCATTTTTATTGAGGGGGAGTGCAGCGGAATCCGCTCATTTTTTGCACTCATCATTACCAGTCTTGTTGCCGGTTACTGGTGTCTGGAATCCTGGTGGGCCAGGGCTGCGTTAGTCGCGGTTGTCCTTCCCTTGGCTATCATCAAGAATGCGTTCCGCATTATCGGGTTGACGCTGCTGGCGAATAATCTCGATCCTGCGTTTTTGATCGACAGTGTACTCCACCGCAATAGCGGGATTCCCCTCTTTATCATGTCGTTGGCGATCATTTTTTCGCTCACCTGCTTGCTGCGCCAGTTGGAACGGCGGTTCAAGCGTAACCTAGAAGCTTGAAATCATGCTCAGATCTGAGCGAAACGGTGCCAATACCCTCTGTCGTGAACTGGCTCCCGATGAGACGAACTGAACATAATGTCGGATAATGTCTGGACGATACACCCGCTGTCGGATCATCGATGGTCTGAATTCGTTGAGAAACATGCGAACGCGTCCGTCTTTCATACGATCGGTTGGCTTACTGCCTTACGAGATACCTATGGATATGAGCCGATCGCTATTACCACCTCTCCGCCATCCGAGCAGCTGACGAACGCTCTCCTGTTTTGCGTCGTGAGCAGTTGGCTGACCCGCAGCAGGCTGGTCTCGCTGCCATTCACAGACCACTGCGAACCGCTTGTTGATAACAACGAGCAACTGCGAACGCTCTATGGATATCTTGAAACGCTTCGCACAACGCGGCAATGGACGTATACCGAAATGCGAACGAGTGGGGCCATGCTTGATGCTGAAGAACGCTTTAAGAAGTGTGCCGTCTACCACTGGCATCGGCTTGATCTTCGTCCAGATCTCGATACGCTCTACAAGGGATTTCATAAGGACTGTATTAGGCGGAGAATTTGTCACGCCGAACGTCAAGGGCTGACGTATGAGGAGGGGAGAAACAACTTTCTTCTACGGTCCTTCTATAGTCTGGTCGTGCTGATGAGAGGACGTAAAAAACTTCCGCCGCAGCCCTTCGAATGGTTTCAGCATCTCATTGCTTCAATGGGGAAGGATGTCTCTATTCGAGTTGCCTTCAGAGGAGACCGGCCAGTTGCGGGAATTCTGACTATGGATCATAGGAAAACCATGTACTACAAGTACGGCGCTTCCGATGCTCAATTTCATCATCTGGGGGCGATTCCAATGCTGTTGTGGCAAGCCATCCGAGAGGCGAAATCGGCAGGATTAGTAGAGCTCGACTTGGGTCGATCGAATGTTGAGGATCGAGGCCTCATCATGTTCAAAGAACGTTGGGGCGCACGACGTACGCAACTCACTCTGTGGCGAAATCCAGTCGATGAGGCATCTCTCTCATTCGAACGTCTACAGATGCGCTTGGCGAGAATCGTTTGTACCTATGCTCCCCATAAGATGCTGATCTTGGCTGGTCGGCTTATGTATCGGCATGTGGGATAGGCTCTAGGCGGTATAGCTTCTCACATTGCAGTTGGCACATCCTTCGTCAATATACATACGCAGTACACACCTATTGACACGATATCCCTCAATAACCTAGTCTCATGGCCTAGGTAAATACAATCACATTATAATATTGAAATTGTCTAACCTAAATTACCACTTATGCTTCGGAGCATTCTGGAAAGTTCCACAATATCGATAAGAGGAAACACATGGTAAAAACAGATGGTAGGTCAATCAGCTTGGTCGTTCTAGGAATCTCCATAATGATTTTAGGATCCTCAGGAAATCCGGCCTTGGCCCAAACAACTAGTAGTCTTGCTATCAACAGCACCGACCTGGTTCGGACGAAACCTAATCCTTATATATGCGGGAGAAAGCCATGTGCACGGGTTCCTGAGCCAGCATCCGTGATCCTGTTGGGCGCCGGGTTGGCTGGGCTTGGGGTGTTGAAGCGACTATCTCGAAAAGATTAGCCAGATTTATAGATAGCCAGGGTGAAGTGAAAGGGCCAATCCCTCGACCGAGGGATTGGCCCTTTTTTTTCATCGCCTTCCTGTGAGAAGTGGTGTACACATTGTGCGGGTGCTGTGTTGGTTGATCATTGGATCGTTTTGCTCACCATATTGGATGGCGTACTCTCGCCGGCACTATTGTATGCCGTCACCACGAAATAGTACATTCGGCCAACGGTCAAACTGTTTACAGTCGACGATGTAACGTTTCCCACAGTAACGGTTCGTGTGTACAGACCGGGAGCCTCCCCAACATACACCTTATAACCAGTGACCGTTGCGCCGGTGACCGCGTTCCATGTGAGGGTTGCGGACTTGGTGGTTGTTGGTGGTGGGGTGGTGGAAGGTGAAATAACCAACTTCACCGGAACTGTATATGTACACCAAGTGGCTACCTTAATTGTGATATTTGCATTGTAGGTGCCAGCAGCTCGCCCACTGGTGCTCACAGCGGCGGTGATCGTCTTACTGGTGGTCATTGTTGTGCTCGTAGGAGAGACCGTTAACCAGGTGGCATTGTCGGACGCCGTGAGCGTTTTCGTTGAAGTGTTGGTGTTTCTGACGGTCAGTATCTGTTTGGGTGGATTTGTGGCCCCCTGAACAGCATAGAATGTCAGTGAACTCGGGCTAATAGGCTGGTGACAGGCCAAGCCTTCAGAAGCGAGTCCTAGGATAACAGCCGTGATTCCAAGAACCTTCCCGAACCACATGGTGGGTGAAGGGTGATTGCTATGGCCAGATCCTGCCACCTGGTAAGTGGTTGCTCTAACGTAGTGTCTCATTGGTGTCTCCGTTTTCTGATGCGATGTTAGGTGTGGCCCGTACAAAGGACCCCGGGACAACCCCTTGCTTTTCAAGTGGGACGACTCACTACTCATGAAGCCATGAGCGCGCTCTTACGACAAACTTCCTTCCTCAGGACTGCGCCGAAGGCGTTACTACCGTGACTTCGTTTGAGCAGAGGCTCTCCGTTCCGTTGAATGCGCGAATTGCAAAAAAATATCGTGTGTTCGGCTCGAGTCCGGAGATAGTAGCTTGTGGAGCCCCCACGGCTTGGCTTTCGCCTTGAGAACAAGCGTTAGGTGCTTCCGAGTTTGACTCTTCCGGGCTGAACTCTTCAGAAGTTTCCCCTTCAGAACTCAGCTCCGGGGAACCTGGTTCTTCTAAAGGCTTTATTCCATAATGGACAGAGTAGCCGGTCATGTTGAACTCATGAGGACGACCCCAAGTCAAATTCGCGGTCACTCCATCCGGCGTAGAAGACATGGTAATCACCGGGTCTTGTTCTCCATCATCTGCCGTGTCAGCACCCTGTGCTTGATCTGAACCCACGGCTTCAGTCTCATCTGCTGGCGATGAAAGACTGGCAATCATCGGTCCGTCTGCTCCTTCACCTGTGCAACCGGCCACCAATAGGAGCGGAAGGATCAACAGTGCCGGAGAGATCATTGAGAGGCTGGATTTGCGAAATGCGAAACCGACCACATGTTCAAACATCAACATACATACACTCCTCTAGGTGAGTCGACATAGAGCGGTACTGAGATCAATTGTTTGCACGTGAGCGATCGCCGAGAGAGAGGCGATCGCGATTAACTGGTGATTTTTTAATCTAGAGAATAAAATGAGCAAGAATGGTGCCGAAAGAGAGATGATCGATACGCGCAAATTTTTAGGTGTTTAGAGTACGTAGTCCGGACCGGAGGGTGTAGGGTGTGGAGGGTATAGCCTGCAGAAAGATCAAGAACGAACAAGAACGCTCTCATACGGGTTGGGAATTGTTTCGAGTTGCGCTTCACAAGAAGATGACGTGAACCGCAGTTGGAGTTTTGGCCGAACACAAGTGCTTTTCACAACACTGAACAGGAGACGTTTGCTCACCGGAACCACGATCAACAAGATGCTGGCTTGGTTCCGCAATACATACAGCCACATTCAGCAAGATGTAGTTTCGCGCTTATGTACCGCTTCTGATTTCTTGGACACAATGATTGCCCTATTGGATTCGACCTCCGGGGTTGCGTAAAGACCTCATTCGACAGCTTGTCTCCATCGGTTGTGTGCTTGTGCGCCATGGCGGGAAATGATTGGTATCATAATCCTGCTACCAAGGTTTCTCAGCCAGTTCCCCGCCACGCTGAGATCAACGAATATCTTGCGCTGCACAGTCTCAAGATCAGGAACAATCCCTGATATTTTTCCGGTCACGCTTCCGCCCTTGCATATCAAACTTCCGTCCTCGTAGAATAGATTTCCATCATAACCTGTTGGGATTCTGGTTGTTTCCCCCGTTTCGCAGCTTGGTGAATAGAGGGTTAGCTCAGTATGAAAGTAGAGTATTCGAAGGGTAATCGAGCTTCGAAGGAGCTGATCCTCCTCAACCGCCAACAGTTTGAAGCTTCCAGCGGCCGGAAGAGGAAGGTCATGCTGATCTTCCCGCCGGATTGGTTTCCCTCTGAACCTTATCTTTCCTTACCATCCCTGACTGCAGTCCTCCGGCAGGCCGGACATACGGTCATCCAAAAAGACATCAATTGTGAGATGTGGGATTGGTACTTCAGCGAGGACTTTTTGAAGAAGGTCCTGCGTCGGGTACCACAGCAGCTCGACCGGTTACGGAAGCTTTCCAAGAAGCGGGATCTTGACGCAAACGAGATGGATCTGCAGCTCGCGCTTTGCGATGTGACGCATCAACGGATGGCGAAGCTGATTCAGAATGCCGACGAAGCGAAGCGCATTATACGAAGTGAACAGTTCTATGATGTCGATAAGTTAGAGCAGTCACTTCAAGTGTTTCGTGAGGTGATGTCGGTAATCTCGCTGGTCTATTCCCCGGCGAGAATCTGCATGCCGCCGATGGAGACGGATCTGTCGTACAAGGTCTTTGTCTCATCCGAAGTGATGGACGCGGTGAACGATACACAGGTCAACATCTACCGCGATGTATTTGACCATTTGGTGAAGCCTGCGATTGAGCAAGAGCAGCCGGATGTGATCGGGATCTCGATCGTCCTGCAGCAGCAGATGTTCTCGACCATGACCTTCTGTGCGCTTATCAAGCAGCACTTTCCCCACATCCACATTACGATCGGCGGCAATACGGTGACGCGATTGCGCGATGTGCTGCCGCAGTCGCCCCTGTTCCAGTACTTCGACAGTGCGGTGGTCTATGAAGGGGAGACGGCCTTCGTACAACTGGTGTCGGCGGTAGGGGCGAAGCGCAGTCTAGCCGAGGTGCCGAATACGATCTACAAGGACGAGACTGGGGTTCATACGTCACCGACCAGTTACGCAGAAGATCTGGCGACCTTACCGCCTCCGGACTTCGATGGCTTGCCGCTGGAGAAGTATTTCGTGCCGACGAGGATCTTGCCTTATCTCGCGACGCGTGGCTGCTACTGGGGGCGCTGCGAGTTCTGCGACCATGGCGAAGGGTATACGGCCGGTTATCGCTCCAAAAAGATCCAGGATGCGCTCGCAGATATTCAGTTTCTGCGCGATAAATATGGCGCGACACATTTTCATTTCACAGACGAATCCTACCCACCGGCGCTGTTTCGTAAACTCACACGTGGCCTGATTGAGAGCCAGATGGGGATCGTCTGGACGACCCACATGCGATTTGAAAAGAGTTTACTTGATGAAGCGGTCTGGCAGGATGCAAAGGAATCTGGCTGCAAGTACCTCCACTTTGGTTATGAGTCTGGCGTTGAGCGAGTCTTACAGTTGATGGATAAGGCCACGACGGCGGAGGTGATGACGAAGCACCTCAAGCTCACAGCGGAGGCGGGGATTTGGAATCATTGCATGGGCTTCTTTGGTTTTCCCGGTGAGACGAAGGAAGAAGCCTGGCAATCGGTACAGTTTTTGGAAGCGAACAAGGACCATGTGCATTCGCTCGGGTTTGGGACGTTCGACCTCGGACGGCACAATCCGGTCGCCAAGCATCCGGAGAAGTGGGGCGTCACGGCCTACAAGAATCCGGAGTGGGATCTGGCTCTCGATTATTATTACACCGTGAAGCATGGGATGAGTATCGAGGAGGCGGAACGAGTATTCGAACAGTTCGAACGGAACCACAATCCCGGTTGGGACCTTCGGCTCTACACGAGGGAATACATCTTCCTCTATATCTCAAGGTTTGGTTTAGGTAAATTATCAGAGCTGCAGTATCAAGCTGTGAAAACAGTTGGGGTTACGACCACGCTGGCGGGGAAGATGTAGTAGATAGTAAAACGTAAAACGTGAAAAGTGAAAGGTGGGCCTTCAAAGATAGAAGTTCCAACTTTTCACTTCTCACCTTTTACCTTTCACGAATGATGGCCATGAGTACTGCTGAACTGGTTCAGATAGACGGCTTGGCTCCGATCACAAAGGAAGATCGGAAGAAGTCCAAGATCATGCTCCTGTTCCCACCGGAGTGGGTGCCAACGGCGCCGTACCTTGCCTTGCCTTCTCTGACTGCTGTGCTGCGTGAGGCCGGTCATACGGTCATCCAGCGCGATATTAACATTGGGATGTGGGACCATTTCTTCAGCATGGAATTCCTGATCTGGGTGAAAGCCCGGTTGGGCATGCAGCTGAAAGGATTGCAAGAGAACGAAAAGGCCGGCGCACTGACAGAACGGGAGATGAATCAACTCGCCGTGGTCGAGCCGGCCTATGAGCTTGATGTGTTTGATCTCGCAGATCGGGCTGAAGACGCCAAGCAGATCGTGCGCGGCGATCGATTCTACAATGCCGAACTTTTGGAAGGGGCGCTCAATACCTTCCGCGAGACGATGGCCTATATCTCGTCGGCCTACTATCCGGCCTCACTCGTGTTTTATCCGATGGAAAGTAACCTCGGCTATCGACCTGGCGTCTCGAAGGAAGTGTTCGCTTGCTTGGGAGACGAGCAGGTGAATGTTTATCGGGATCTCTGCAACCAATTGGTCCTCCCAGAAGTGTCCAAAGAGCAGCCTGATGTCATCGGCATCTCCATTGGCACACAGATGCAGTTATTGGCTGGACTCACCTTTGCGAAGTTGATCAAGGAATCGTTCCCGGGCATCCATGTCGTGGTGGGCGGCAACATCATCACACGTCTTCAAGAAGACCTGGTGCATCATGAGCGATTCTTTACGGAGGTGTTCGACTCCGCCATTCTCTATGAAGGAGAACATGCGCTGCTCTGGCTGATCGAGGCCTTGAACGGACAACGGCTCCTCGCGTCCGTGCCCAACCTGATCTATCGCGATGCAGCAGGCCTTCATCGTAATCCAGAGGTCTATACGGAGAAGACGCAATCGTTGCCATTACCGGATTTCGATGGGATGCCGCTTGATCGGTACTTCGTTCCGGAACTCATCATTCCTTACCTCGCGACGCGTGGTTGCTACTGGGGGCGTTGCACGTTTTGTGACCATGGGCAAGGCTACTTCGATCAGTATCGTGGCATGCCAGCTCAGCTGGTGGTCGACCAGATTAAGTCGTTACGGGACAAGTACCAGTGCCGGCATTTCTTGTTCAGTGATGAGTCGTATCCGCCCGCACTGTTTAAGAAAGTCTCACAGTTGCTGGTCGATCAGGATGTAGGGATCAAGTGGACGACGCTCATTCGATTTGAAGAGACCTTACAAGACCAAGCCATGTGGGATCTTGCAGCCAAGGCAGGCTGTTGCACGCTCTACTATGGGATGGAGTCGGCTAATGAACGGGTCTTGAACCTCATGGACAAGCATGCCAAGAAGAGCGTGATCCAGCGCAATCTTCAGATGGCGGCCAAATCGGGGATCTGGAACCATGTAATGGCCTTCTACGGGTTCCCAGGTGAAACGTTCGAGGAGGCGATGGAAACCAGACAGTTTGTCCTGGAGAATCAGTCGGTGATTCATTCATTGGAACTGTTCTACTTTGTGGCCTATCG
>DIHK01000057.1:168-19978 GCA_002420115.1 Nitrospira sp. UBA5698 | reverse complement strand
CCCTGGGCCGTGCGTGTCAACTCGCGTGAGCATGTGTTTTTGTATATTTCAAAATTCGGAACCAACCAGTTACCGCAGATCTATGCGCAGCAGACCCAGCCGGTTGGATCTGCAGACGGTGTCTCCGGCTTGATTACCTGGCCGGTGGCACAGTCGTCTGGTGATGAAGGGATGTCGCGGGTCACCAGCCACGAGGCCAGCTAATATGGCACGTGTGTGGTGAAGACGGCTGGACGAGGAACGCTTAGTGGATTGTGTGCTGTCTATTTGTCTTCGTCATCCGGCACGAACACGGTGGAAATTAACGCGTAGGCGGCCTCGACGGTCTTGGTCATGTCCTCCGCTTTCCGAAACTGTTGCATATATTGAGCGGGGTTATTCGTGAGGCCGGCATAGCGCGACGGGTTCCAGGTATAGAGCTGGACGCGTTTCGCTCGTTCAAGGTCTTCGACTGTGAAGGGATGGGTGAGCCCCAACACGTCTAAGGCATGGGCGATGTCTTGCTCGGTGATCGAATCCACCGGCGGAGTGTGTCAAAGGGAACGGATTCTGTCAACAAAGATGGGTGACATGGCCGTGGACAGAGCTGGTATTTCGGTGTGACTGCAATAAGTTCAGGAGGGGCGATGGCGGAACAACGGACGTTGAAGTTCTATCAGGCTGATGTCTTTACGGCTCAACCGTTCGGGGGTAACCCTGTGGCGGTCTTTCCGGAGGCGGATGGACTGACGGACGACGAGCTGCAGCAGATTGCCCGAGAGATGAATCTCTCTGAAACGGTGTTCGTCTTTCAGCCGACCGATCCCACCGCTGCTGCACGATTACGGATCTTTACTCCCACACAGGAGATTCCTTTTGCCGGCCATCCGGTACTAGGCACGTTCTATGTGCTGGCCCATCTCAAACGGATCGCATTAAACGAGGGTGTTACCTGCCTCTTCCAGGAATGCAATATCGGCGTATTTCCTATCGAGGTGCACTGTGAACAGGCACGAGTCGTGCGGGTCGTCATGTCTCAACCGAAGCCCGAGTTTCTCGATCCCATTGAGACGGTTGATGAGGTGTATTCAGTCGGTCGGGCTCTCGGTTTGCCGAAACCCGGTGTTGTCGAAACCAACTGGGAATTGCAGGTCGTCTCCACGGGCCTGCCGGTGTTGATCGTTCCAGTGCGGACCCTCACGGCTGTACGATCAATCATTCCTGACGCATCCGCGATCACCGCTGTCTGTGAACGATTCGGCGCCAACGGCATCATGGTGTTCACAACTGTGACGGTGGAATCATTCACCTCAGTTCATGCGCGGATGTTTGCGCCAAAGATTGGAATTTTAGAGGATCCTGCGACAGGGAGTGCTGCCGGCGCATTGGGGGCTTACTTAGTTCACCATGGAATCGTTGAGGTGGGCCCCACGACGGATATTCTCGTCGAGCAAGGCTACGAGATTGACCGGCCGTCACGAATTCTTGTCCAGGTGGAGTCGGACAATGATGCCATTCAAGGGGTCAAGGTCGGTGGGCATTGTGTCATGGTGGTAGAAGGAACGCTCCGATTTTAATATCGTGGTGAGCCCTATGTACTCAAGAGGCTCTTCTCGTTCGAGAGAGATAGTCAAATGTTGTGTGCGCCTACCAGATTAGGCAGTGATCTCCTGACGGGTCTCCTTTTTGGTCTCGACTCCATTTGTGAACTGCACACCGGGCATGGGCTCCAAATCTACTTAAAGAGTATCTTTGGAGGCAAGCTCACTACTCACAGAAACAGCCCTGTCACGCATCATCCAGCAAGACATTCCGTGATGCTCACGCAGGATTCAGTCTGAAAACTTGACACGCCTGCTGGGGAGTCCTTCTTGATCGGCTCAAGATGGATCATCCCCTCACGCAGCTCGACGGCGTCTGTGAGCAGGCGACGAAAGCTGCTGATACGAATACTGCTTTTGCGGATCCGCATGGCCTTGTGAAGCTTCAGACATTTATACTGACTGCTCTTGCAGCAGGTTCACACACCATCAATTTTCAGATTGGTGATGTGAATGAGCACGTCCTTGACAGTGCGGTATTTATCTCGAACTTTCGGGCCGAGGCTGGAACGCCAGGGACTACACCAACTGTTCCGGAGCCCAGTACGGTCCTCCTACTCGGAGCTGGCTTAGTGGCGCTAGGATTTGCATGTTACAAGATGTCAGTATCTCGCTCCTAAACATAGGGCGAGGCACTCGTAGTTCCTAATTCTTCGTGGAGGCCCACAGTGCTATTGCGCGCTGTGGGCCTTTTATTGTGAAGATGTATCACACGAAGTCATCAGATCACAAAGTGCCTGTATTAGTACCATCAATGATGGTCAGTTTCGTCTGGTGAGCCGCCACGCCACACAAAGTGAGGTATGGCGGAGAGGGTGGGATTCGAACCCACGGTCGAGTTACCCCGACAGCAGTTTTCGAGACTGCCCGATTCGGCCGCTCTCGCACCTCTCCGTTTTGGTAGATCATCGGCTGGTTTGAATATCGAACAGGTGGGGACAACGTGCTCGATAAGAGTCCCGAGCTTACCCTGCTCCGTGACGTTTTGCAATGGCTTCAATAGCGCTTACTGACGGCCTCACGAACGAAGTTGAGTTAAGTGGCTGAGTGGGGAAACGACAACTCGGTCGATTCGGCTTGTTCGACCCCGCGTTTGACCAGGGAAGCGATATCCAGCATGCGCTCGATTCTCAGCACGTCGTCCAGACGTGTCTTGGTGCTTGGGTGGGGAGGCACGAAAAGTTTGCAGCAATCCTGGTCCGGTTCAATAGAGGTTTCATAGGTGCCGAGCCGTCTCGCTTCGTCGATGATCTCACGTTTGTCCATCCCGATCAGGGGTCGGAGAATCGGCAGTTCCGCTGCGTCTTCAATCGCACAGATGTTCTGCGGGGTTTGTGAGGCCACTTGGCCAAGGCTGTCACCTGTTACCAAGGCCCAGCAGTTCTCTCTCCTAGCCAGCTCCTCCGTGATCCGGATCATCATCCGTCGATATAGTACGATCCGGAACGGTGCCGGTGCAGTCAGGACAATCTCACGCTGGATTTCTCCAAACGGGACGACATAGAGACGTGAGAGATACTGATACTGAGTCAACGTCTGTACAAGGTCACGAACTTTCTCTTCTGATGCTCGGCTGACCAACGGTCGACCGGAAAAGTGTACAAACGTCGCCAGGCAACCGCGTTTGATCATGCGGTAGGCGGCAACTGGCGAGTCGATTCCCCCAGAAGTCAGGCAAGCCACGTTTCCACTGACACCGGTCGGCATGCCTCCAGGGCCTTCGACTTTCTCCGCTGAGCAAAAGGCATCCTTCGTCAGGAGTTCGATGTAGACGGTCAAGTCTGGGTGTTTCAGACTGACGTTCTTACCAGTTTTCTCACAGATGACCGCACCGACGGCTTTCTCAATATCCATGGAGGTCATAGCCAGTCGCTTATCGGCTCGTCTCGCGGTGACGCGAAAGGTCTCGAACGATTTGGAGTTGAGCTCCGCAATCGCAGCTGTGGAGAGCGCCTCAAGATCCGGGTTTCCCAACTGCAATGGAATCACGCGGCCCAGTGAGAAATTCGCAATGCCACACACGCGGACAAGCCGATCTCGAATGAGCTCCACGTCCGCTTCTACCGGAAGATCAATACGGATGCGGCTGTGAAGGTTCTGGACTTGCCGAATGCCCAAATCCTTCAGGGCCGTCCGAAGGTTTGTGATGAGGCGTTGCTCGAAGTAGTCTCGATTGTGACCCTTCAAGGCGAGTTCGTGGTAATGGGCGATGGCACATCTCATGTTGTTCGTATCTCGTCGTTCGTGAAGCGTGAGGCGTAGGCAAGAAAAGATGTGGGTCTCATTTTCGTCAGCGAGATACGTTTCACGAGGAATGATTCACGCGCGGAACGCTTCGAGGAAGCGTTCCGCGTCAATCGCGGCCATGCAGCCGGTACCAGCCGCGGTAATGGCTTGACGATACGTTGAATCTTGGACGTCTCCGGCGGCGAAGATGCCTGGCACATTCGTGGTCGTGCCTTTGTGGGTTCGGATATAGCCCTTTTCGTCCATGTCGAGTTGGCCAGTGAAGAGTGCCGTGTTCGGTCGATGGCCGATGGCGACGAAGACCCCGGCGCACGCGAGGTCTGTCGTTTTGCCGGTCACGACATTCTTGAGTCGCACACCGGTGACCAGGTCACTGCCGAGGATGTCTTCGACCACGGAATTCCACACAAAGGCAATTTTCTCGTTCTTCATTGCCCGTTCTTGCATGATTTTTGATGCGCGGAGCTTGTCGCGCCGATGCACAATCGAAACTTTGGTGGCGAATTTGGTGAGAAAGGTGGCTTCCTCCATCGCGCTATCGCCTCCACCAACCACGACGAGTTCTTTTCCTCTGAAGAAGAATCCATCGCAGGTGGCGCAGGTGGAAACCCCGTGACCGGTCAGTCGCTTCTCGTTCGGCACTCCGATAGGAATAGCGGACGCGCCTGTGGCGACGATGGCAGTTTGTGTTTCCACGGTTCTCTCACCGTCGATCGTGAGCGTGAACGGGTGGTTCTTGAAGTTCACGGCCGATACGTCGCCGGTGAGAAATTCTGCGCCGAAGCGTTCGGCTTGAACCCGCATGTCCTTCATCAACTCCGGGCCCATGATGCCCTTTGCGAATCCAGGGTAGTTTTCCACTTCCGTCGTAGTCGTGAGTTGTCCTCCGGATTGCCATCCTTCGATAAGCAGGGGGGACAGATTCGCTCGTGCGGTATAGATCGCAGCAGTCAAACCAGCCGGTCCCGAACCGATGATGACGACATGACGCATGTGGGGACTTTAACACAGTGTGGGAATGAGACGGTAGGAGGTAACAGGGATCGGATGAGAGCATGAAGTCGTATCATGAGGCTCGTGGTTTAGCATGCAGTTGCCTGGAGAAGACTGGCTCGAGTTTGCCTCATCGAGACGAAACCTGGGATGAGGCGAGTTTAGAGAGTACCTTAAAAACATCCCGCACCTGCTTTCTGCCAGCTGTACGCGGTAATGTTCCGTCAATGACTATATCGGCCTGTCGAATCTTTTTTGACAATGGTATTTGGCTGCCAATACGGCGGAGTGCCTCAGCTCGGCTGAGACCATTGCGTTTCTTGAGACGGGCGATTTGAGTCTTCTGATCGGCAGTGACGACGATGATTTTCTCTACACGTTTGGCGATACCGGCTTCGAAGAGTAGAGGAACATCGTAGATGACGACGGCATCGCGATCCTTTCGAGCCGCCTCTCTGGTCAGCCGACGCTGCTCTCGGGCCACGCGAGGATGGACGAGCCGTTCAAGCATCCGCCGTTTCGCCGGATGACGGAAGACAATTGCTCCGAGGGCCTGTCGGTTGATCGTTCGGTCAGGGTTCAGGATGGATTTCCCAAACCGACGAATGATGTCTTGCCAGGCCGCTTTGCCAGGCTGGACCACCGCTTTCGCCAATGCATCGGCATCGATGACAACAGCCCCGCATTGTTGGAACATTCTTGCGACGGTACTTTTTCCGGTCGCAACACCTCCGGTGAGGCCGATCAGGATCATAGCGGCGGAGCTTATCATGCGCGAGAGTAGGCGACAAACTGAGATTGACATCCCCAGTTCTCCGCTTGTATGAATTTTGTCATGTATCGATTGCTGTTGATCGTCATCGGTTCTGTCCTTAGTGTCGGAGTTGCTCTGGCTGGGACGGAGGGCTCTGTACCAGGTCCACGGACCATTACGGTGGCACTGGACGGCTCTGGTGATTTCTCGTCGCTACAAGAGGCTGTGGATAGTGCGGGGAAAGGCGACACGGTGTTGATTAAGGCCGGAGTCTACCCACAAGACCTCACCATTCATAGTAAGGAACGGCTCAAGATCATCGGTGCCGGAGTCGACAAGGTTATTCTACAAGGCCGAGGACAGATGGTGGGTGTTCTCCACGTGGGGAAATGGCCGTATGGCGCAACGGATATTGAGATCAGCGGTCTGACGATCAATGAGCATGGGGGGCATGCGCTTGGGGTTTTTAATGGGAACCGCATCGTACTCCGTCAGCTTCATGTCAAGGGTATGGTCTTCAGCCAACAGGTCCAAGAGGTCCGAATAGAAGACAGTGTTATCGGTGGTAGCGAGACCACCGGCCTGCACTTTTCAGACTCCCACGCCGTTCTGGTTGGAAATTTTATTCATGATAACGATTATGGGGTTAATGTCACCGGGAAGTCCTCGGTGCGACTCGAGCACAATGTCATTACCAGAAGTCTCTTTGAGGCGGTGGTCATCGGTGATCAGTCTGCCGCGGTGTTAGTGAACAATACATTGGTGAAGAACGGCAGCGGTGCGACATTTCTCGGCGCCTCGAGGATTGAGGCCATGGGGAACATCGTAAGTTTCAACAAGGTCGGCTTTCTGATCGCTTCATCAAGTCAGACGAAGATTGGGTATAACCTTCTCTTCAATGGTGAGGCCGACTATATGCGAACCGGTTCGCCGAATCGTCCCGCCCCGGAGTTGAAAGCCACTTCCGACATCTTTGTGGATCCTCGGTTTGTTGACACTGAGCGTGACGACTTTCATCTACCACCTGATACTGCTCTCCTTAATATGGGTGGCTTTCGCTATCTTGGAGCGCTTCCCCCTCGTTCACCGGTATCAATTCAGTAGAAACTCTATTAAAAGCAATGAGATAGATCGTTGTGCCTGTCATAAAGATCCGCCTGCTATCATTTGAGGCGAACGCGATGTCTTCCAGGGCACTTTCCGGCTCAAGTAACGGCTCGAGCATGCCGAGAAAGATTCAACCAGGAGGTCGTCCATTGGCTAGTTTCCGAAGCAACCTCGAAAAACTCTCCGGTGAAGCCATTCCGTCCCTCATGGACATGGAGTCAGGAAAATTAGTCGGTGCCGTGCTGCCCATGTCTGAACGGGCGCAGATTCAGATGCGGAACAGTATTGAGGTGATTGAGTACCTCCTGAACCAGGAACAAGTGATCTGGAGTTGAGTCTCCGAGCATTGTCCCTACCTACTTTCCTTCTTCATATTCTGGAATCAGATAGCGTTGTACCAGGATGACTCCGTACCTGTCGGAGTTGTGATGTATGCTGCTCGTGGCTCATCCTGAGCAATTCAGGCAATAGAACAAAAGACCGAAGAGGGACTTGAGTTAAAGTGCCTTGACGGGACGCGCTTGATTCCGTGGTTGATTGGGCGCATCGTAGCCGTCGTGCACCGCTAGCGAGCGTGAGACGCACGGGGTTCTTATGGCGAAACCAGTTCAGACGTTTTCTCGTTCCCAAGCTCTTCAGGGAGCCGAACGGCAACGGCTGGAAGAGGATGCTCTCCGTAAGCAGCATTGGAAGCGCTGGGGGCCGTACCTCAGTGAACGAGCCTGGGGGACGGTCCGGGAAGACTATAGTCCTTACGGCACTGCGTGGGAATCTTTTCCTCATGATCATGCTCGCTCTCGTGCGTACCGCTGGAATGAAGACGGGCTCGCCGGAATCTCGGATCGTCATCAGTACATCTGTTTTGCGATTGCCCTTTGGAATGGGCGCGATCCTATTTTGAAAGAGCGGGTGTTCGGAGTCACAGGCAATGAAGGGAATCATGGCGAAGATGTTAAGGAGTACTATTTCTATTTAGATTCAACGCCTACTCATTCATACATGAAGTATTTATATAAGTATCCACAAGCTGAATTTCCGTATGCCAAGTTGGCCGAGGAGAATCGCCGTCGTGGCCGACGAGACGGAGAGTACGAGCTCATTGATACGGGTGTGTTTGATGAAGATCGCTACTTCGATGTGGTGGTGGAGTATGCCAAGACGACACCAGAGGAACTCCTCATTAGGATCCATATCACGAACCGGGGGCCTGAACGTGCCGAGTTGACGCTATTGCCGACCCTCTGGTTTAGGAATACATGGTCGTGGGGACTCGACGCTCGTCGGCCACGAATGCGTGAAGGACCCGCAGCGAAGGATCTCAGTATTGTTGAGCTGGGGCATGAGTATTACGGCAAGCGGTTTCTCTGGTGCGAGGGCAAGCCTCCGTTGCTGTTCACGGAAAATGAGACCAACTCCCGGCGATTGTATGGAGATCAGGACGGTTCAAAGTACGTCAAGGACAGTTTTCATGAGTACATCATTTACAGGAAGGCCGATGCGGTCAATCCTGAGAAGATCGGCTCAAAGGCAGCTGCGCAGTATGAGCTGACGTTGGCACCCGGGGAATCGGAAATCGTTCGTCTTTGTCTGACCAATGAATCTGCTCCAAGAAGATTTAATAAGAAGCTCATCGATGGGCTCTTTGCACAACGGCTTCAGGAGGCCGATGAGTTCTATGAAGACCTGGCTCCGGCACATCTGTCTGAGGACGCGAAGCTCGTTCAGCGACAAGCCTTCGCTGGGTTGCTGTGGAGCAAGCAATTCTACCACTACGATCTGAAACGCTGGCTCGTGGGTGATCCAGGGATGCCGGATCCGCCCCAAGAGCGACTGCATGGGCGAAACTCCGACTGGACACATCTTTACAATGCCGATGTGATTTCCATGCCGGACAAGTGGGAGTATCCCTGGTATGCCGCGTGGGATTTAGCATTCCATTGCATTCCGCTGGCCCTTGTCGACTCGACTTTTGCCAAGGAACAGCTGATCCTCATGCTCCGTGAGTGGTACATGCATCCCAACGGGCAGATGCCTGCCTATGAATGGGCGTTTGGAGACGTGAATCCTCCGGTGCATGCCTGGGCTGCCTGGCGTGTCTATAAGATCGAGAAGAAGCGGAAGGGCGTGGGTGACCGAGTCTTTCTTGAACGTGTGTTCCACAAGCTCCTGCTGAACTTTACCTGGTGGGTCAATCGAAAGGATGCCGAGGGGAAGAATATCTTTCAGGGAGGATTTTTGGGGCTCGACAACATCGGTGTCTTTGATCGGAGTGCCCCCCTGCCGACCGGCGGCCACATTGAACAGTCGGATGCCACTAGTTGGATGGGGATGTACTGCCTCAACATGCTGTCGATTGCACTGGAATTGGCGCGTCACAATCGAGCGTATGAAGATGTCGCGAGCAAGTTTTTTGAGCACTTCGTTTATATCTGCCGAGCCATGAATAACATCGGCGGGGAGAAAATTGAGCTCTGGAATAGAGACGATGGGTTTTTTTATGACGTCCTGCATCTTCCTGACGGACAGACCTGTCCGCTCAAGGTCCGATCTCTGGTGGGCCTGATCCCTCTGTTTGCCGTGGAAACCCTAGATTCGGAGTTGATCGATCAGCTTCCGCGATTCAAGCACCGTATGCAGTGGTTTATTGAAAATCGGCCTGATTTCAGCGCTCATGTAGAGACCCAATCACGCGATGGTGAAGTGCGGCGATTTTTATCGCTCGTGAATCGGTCACGGTTGAAATCGGTACTGCGATACATGCTGGACGAAGAGGAATTTCTTTCCCCGTACGGTATTCGTGCCCTCTCGCGCTATCACAAGGATCACCCCTACGTGCTCTCTCTCATGGGCCAAGAGTATCGGGTGGATTATGAGCCGGCCGAATCGAGCACGGGGCTCTTCGGAGGCAATTCAAACTGGAGGGGGCCCATTTGGTTTCCCGTCAACTATCTCCTCATTGAATCGCTCCAAAAGTTCCATTACTTCCTTGGTGAGGATTTCAAGGTCGAGTATCCGGTTCGGTCAGGACGATTCCTCTCGTTGAATGAGGTCGCCTCCGAACTGTCCCGACGACTCACCCATATTTTCCTCCGTGATAAGACGGGACAGCGCCCCGTGCATGGTGGGGTCAGAAAATTTCAGGATGATCCGTGCTGGCGAGATGCCATCCCCTTTTATGAGTATTTCCATGGCGACAACGGGGCAGGGATTGGGGCTAGCCATCAGACGGGATGGACCGGACTTGTTGCGAAGCTTATTCAGCAGAGCGGGGAGTAGCGGAAAGATGTGCCATTCGTCTTTCGACATCGTCTGGGAGCGCGAGCCTGTCGAACGGTGAAGCGCATTTCGCAAGCACGAGATACGAATGACAAGGGACAGCTGATGCGGATTGGCAAAGAAGAATGCCAAGATCCCAATCGTGCGTTGAGTCTGGAATGGTTAGAGACGAACGGGTGCGGGGGATTTGCGTCCGGCACGGTGGCTGGTGCGAATACGCGCCGCTATCATGGGTTGTTGCTTGTCGTACCTCCCCCTGAGTGCCATCGCTACATGCTGGTCAATCATTTGGAGGAATGGCTTCATCTGGATGACCGTGCGATTTCAATCTCGACGAATCTGTATCCCGGTGTGATCTATCCTCAAGGGTATAGCCACTGCATCTCCTTTTCATCGACTCCCTGGCCGACCTGGACGTTTACGTTTGACGATCGAACCGTCAGCCGGGAAATCCTCTGTGTGCGGGGCCAGAGCACGGTTGTGGTGCGATGGAGACTACTTACACCGGCGAGAGATTCAATCGAACTGCGGGTACGTCCGAAGCTCACGAGCCGAGAGTATCATGCTCTCCATCACGAAAACGGATCGCTTTCTCCTGAAGCGACGGTCACGGCGCAGCGGGTGACCTGGCAGCCGTACCATGATCTTCCGGCCGTGCAGTGCAGTCACACCGGAAGCTATCACCACCTTCCTGAGTGGTATCGGCAGGTGCAGTTCCCCATGGAACAGGAGCGGGGACTCGATTTTCAGGAAGACTGGTGGTCTCCAGGAGAACTGCTGTTTCACTTGGAGTCCAGCAGGGAGCAGGCCCTCGCTCTGACCAGCGAGGTGGTTGACGATATTAAGATCGGCGACCTCATTCGCAAAGAATCTGTCAGGCGGGTGAAGCGTCACAAGGTCGAGAAGGATCCAGACCGCTTTGCCGAAGCACTTCGGCAAGGTGTCGAGACATTCTTGGTCCGCCAAGGTTCGAAGCAGACGGTGATCGCTGGATATCCGTGGTTCGCCGATTGGGGGCGAGACACCTTCATCTCCTTGCCGGGCCTCTTTCTTGTGACCGGACAGTACGAGGCCGGCTGGGACATCATTCAATCCTTCATCCCCTTTGTGTCCGAAGGCATGGTGCCGAATCGTTTTCCTGATCTCGGCAAGGATCCTGACTATAATGCGATTGATGCGTCACTGTGGTTTATCCATGCTGTCGATCGCTATCTGGCGTACAGCAAAGATACCAGTCGAGTTCGACTCGTCGCGTGGCCGGCCATCAGGCAGATACTCGATGGCTATCGCCAAGGCACGAGATACAATATCAAAATGGATATCGATGGGCTGATTTCGGGAGGGATGCCCGGGGTACAACTGACATGGATGGATGCCAAAATCGGGGATTGGGTCGTCACTCCACGGCATGGAAAGCCGGTAGAGATTCAAGCCTTGTGGCTTCGAGCGTTGCAAGTAGGCGCTTGCTTGGCCGCACAGTTTGGTGAGCACGACTATGCAGCCGGTTGTCGGGAAGATCGACGACGAGCGCTCACTTCGTTCCGTACGCGGTTTTGGTACCAGGGGGGGCAATATCTGTACGATACCATCGATGGACCTGAGGGGGACGACTCGTCGATCCGCCCCAACCAGGTCTATGCAATTTCTCTGTGCAATGATCTGCTGACGCATGAGCAGGCCACACAGGTCCTTCAACTCGTCAAAGAACAGCTCCTGACTCCGGTAGGCCTTCGCACACTGTCCCCACAGGACAGGCGTTATCGGCCACGCTATGAAGGAGGGCCGCGAGAACGTGATAGCGCATACCATCAAGGGACTGTGTGGCCGTTTCTGTTGGGATGTTTTGTGACCGCCTGGGTGAGCACATTCGGGCGTACCTCCAAGACCAAACGTGAAGCGCGGTCATTTCTGAAAGGAATAGAAGCACACTTACGAGAGGCCTGCCTTGGTCACGTCTCAGAGATTTTTGATGGAGACGAGCCACATGCCCCACGCGGCTGTCCGGCGCAAGCCTGGTCCCTTGCGGAACCGCTTCGTGCCATGGTCGAAGACCTTGGGGTTCGGCTCGTATCCGATAAAGCCCCTTCTGTTCGACACACACGGCCTGGTATCTAGCCGCGCTAGCCTTCCCCACTCTTGACAGAGGAGAGGTGCATCCGTAGTCTGCAGCAGGATCTAGGTAGGAGGTTCTGTGATGCAGATAAGGATTCCGTCCAACCCAACGTATCGGGCTGTCATTGTCACCGTGCCGTTGTGTCTGCTCGTTGGCCTCGGGGTGCCATCCGGCACCCTGGCTGATGATCTGCTCAAAGAATCAGTCTTGCCGTTAGGAATAGCGAATAAGGCGATACAAGCCTCTTTAGATGCCTGTAAAAAAGATGGGTACCGAGTCAGTGTTTCGGTGGTAGACCGTGACGGTGTGCTTCGTGCTATGGAACGTGCCGACGGCGCGGGGCCTCATACGGTAGACAGTAGCCGAAAGAAAGCTTATACGGCTGCCAGTCTACGGCGTCCTACGAGTGAGCTTGCCGATCTCATTGCCAAAGTTCCCGCGCTGCAGGCCCTTCGCGATATCAATGGGGAGGTTCTGATGTTAGGGGGTGGGCTCCCCATTGAAATAGGAGGAGAAGTGGTTGGTGGAATTGGGGTTGGTGGAGCCCCAGGCACCCATCTGGATGACGCCTGCGCGCAGGGAGGCTTGGATGCGATTGGTGCGGTCCCCAAGGTTGTGCCAACCAAGTGAGATTCTCTGTATGGGTGGTGACCTACATTGCCATGTTGCCAGCTGTAGTGGGATGTAATAGCAATGTCCCAGAGACCGCATCATTCGAGGTGGCTGCGCTCCAGCTTCGATTGGCCATTGTGAGGATGGCAACTGATCCATTTCTTCAGCGATTCACCCTCACGATGAATGTTCAGGGAGGAGGATGTCGGTCTTCAACAGATCTCTTTCCTGATACGGGCTATGCTGGTCGGCGAAACGTCTACCTGGCGGCGAAGGGCAGAGTGTATGTGGTTGGACAGTATGATGCTCGAGTCATCGATCCCCAAAACTGTCAGGCCAGTCTGGCAGAGTTTCGACATCTCGATGGAAACGTAATCTTTCTTGGAAGCTTCGATCAGGATCAAGAAAGACGCTGGCGGTATCTATCTGCGCTTGAACGGCCGGAGTTACCCTTTGAAAAACGATGAGGACGGCAGGTGTCATTGAACGGCGTCTGCCAGTGTTCTCCATGATGCGGTTTGATATCCATCACTCGCGGATCAGGAACTGACTATCAGCAATCGTACCAGATGCAGCAATCGATTATTGGTTATCACCGAGACGAGCATGGTGACTGGGTTGCCGATCTGGCCTGTGGTCATGGGCAGCATGTTCGACATCACCCACCATTCTTCAACCGCCCATGGGTTCTGACCGATGACGGGCGTGAGCGGCATCTCGGCACGCTGTTGAACTGTAAGAAATGCGAAGAGCCTCCGATCGCTGCCTCTTCAACGCCATCATAAGCCACGCAAAGCCCACGCTCCTCCTAGTGTCGACGCGAACCTCATTCTGACCACATCTCATCCATGCAACTGTTCATTTTCTTGGTGGATGGTGGCCTTGGTGGTACTGTAGACATGGGCGGTTCCTCGATCTGGCGTCCAGAGAAATGGAGGACATGAGTATGGTCACTGCTACGCGCGCGTCGATGTCGACGGGCGATCCTCGAGCAAGATTTTTCGTGCATCGAATCCAAAAGGGGTACGCCGCATGGATCGGACTGTTGCTGTTTCTGTATTCGGCACTGTTTTTCACGATGGCTTTCTATGGGGCTCATCTGAAGCCCGTCGTTGCGTTGTACACAAGTGATTCATTGGAGGAGCGGCAGGCCGCAGCCGAGGAGATGTTGGCCCTGAGTCAGACGGTCTGGGTTGCGGTTCCGGTACTCTTTTTCGGCTCTGTGATTTTCAGTCTTGTCGTGACCAGGCGTGTGGCAGGGCCGCTCTCTCGCTTGGACGAAAGCCTTCAGCAGTGGGCAAAGGGAAACCTTCGTTGGCGCATGCGCTTTCGTCCTAGCGACCGGCTGGATGAGTTGGCGGATCATGGGAACTGCGCCGTGGAGAATATCGAGCGGTCGTTCGACCAGATTCAGCATCAGACACGAGCCTTGCTGGTGGCGCTCCAGAAGATTGAGAAGGTTGAGCCCATAGGCGTGAAAGAAGCCCGAGAGGCCCTGGATGAGATTACCGGGACGTTACAGCAATTTGATTTTCGAACGGCAGTCAATAAGTTGGGAAGAATCTAATGGTGGGCGGAGGAAGGAAAACCGGTGGATTCACCTTACTTGAAGTGCTGGTGGTTCTGGCTATGCTGAGCATCCTGGCCGCAGCGGCGATGGTATCGCACAGTCATTTTGTCAACCATGCCAAGGCAGTGGAGGCCGAGGTGGTTCTCGCGGAGATCAATCGGTTGGAAATGCTCTATCATGCCAATCATGGGATCTATTCCGGTGATGTAGCCGCCATTGGCCTGACTCTTGCGCCCATGCTCAAGTATTACAAAGTCGAGGTGTGGCTTGATCATGGCGGAACATCATTTCAAGCGGCCGCCATACCTCTCTTTGGACAGCGGACACAGCCGGCCCTCGTGTTGACGCATACAAAGGATGGAACAACGCTCCAGAAGAGAGAGGTAGGAACACTGGCTCGACAAAGCGGCGGGAGCTCTCTGTCGGTGGGGATGTCCTCGAGGGCTGAAGAGCCAATGGAGATAAACACGGGAACACAGAGGAAAGCTCAACAAGAGGACTGCAGGAAAGGTGGTGAAGCAACAGTGGCTGCGGATGGATTGCTCGATATGAATTTCTGCCTGAAATGACTCTTCTGCGATACGACCGCTGGTTACGCCTGGTTTGCCTTCGTAGGCTGAGTTCGCGGTAAATTGTTCCGGGATTTCCCGCCAATCTTGAAGAGAGGTGGTGTAGCGCTGTGAGCACAAGTCCGGACAACACCGGCCTGTGGCTCATCAGCCTATATCAAGAGGTAGAGCCATTCAGACATCTTGACAGAGCAGACAAGTTTGTTTGACAACCCTGGCCATAGGATGCATATCAAGCGGATCGCTGGCTATCCATGTTAACGCAACGCTATCAAGTGGTCGTGCTATTAGTTGTTGTTGTGCTGTGCGGATGCTATCTCTTGTTGCCCTTGGGAGCTTCATACGTCTTGGCCAATCAGCTCCGTTCGTATGGGTACAGTCAGGTCATCCTTCAGCTGGGGTATCCCGGCTGGACACAGATGAATATACCCGTTGTTTCATTCCAGCAAGATTTGGGAGAAGAACGACTCATGATCTCCCTGACCGATGCAGAGATTCAGTATGACTTGGGGCTGCTGGTTCAAGGTCGTACGAATCGTATCCTGCTCAGAGATGTGGCCATCCATGTCTTGACCGTGCACTCGACCGAAGCCACCACTGGCGGGAAACGAGAGGAAGGGAGTGATGATGAGGAATCGTCACCGTGGAGGCTACTGACGGCTGGTGATCTTCTGCGGACGCTTCCCATTCTTCCCTTTGGCGAGTTGCAGCTTGAGCATCTGACCGTGTTCCGCGAGCAAGCCACGGGGCCGCTCCGTAAAGTCACGATTGATGGGGAGCTGACTGCTACCGGCAATGAGGTCGGAGGGCATTTTGCATTTCGAGGGCAAGATACAGGCTCTTATAGCCTCGTGGTGGTTGGGAAGTCGGCCAGTACGTGGTCGGCTACGCTGTCTTCAAATCGACCACATGCGGCACCGATTGTCTCCTGGCAGTCCCGATCGCGTCCAACCGATAGTTCAGACATTCAAGTCGATGGGCAACTTCGAATTGATGTACAGGAGCTGGCTCCGTTCATTGCTCTTCTTGTGCCGATCGGACCGGAACTGGAGAAGGTGACGGGGCAGGTTGCACTTGACTGGGGGGGGGTTGCTGCGACAGAGGCTGCGCTCGGCTCTCTCTGGGAGGATGAGCATACCCGTCTAGACGGGCAAGTACGCATCAATGTCACCCTCCCCGCATTGAAAGGGGTGGCGAAGGATATTGCGCTGACCTATGTGGGAAAGTTTGCAGGCAATGCCACTCAGGCAGAGTGGGCGATGAGCCCTGGAGTTCTCCTTACGGCTACGGTGAATGCTCAACCTCGTCTTATTCCAGACATTGTTCGGGTGATACTTCCTCATGGAGATCAGCTGGTACGGATCGAGAACAAGAGCGTCGTACAGGGGACGCTCTATTGGAAAGATTCTCCCATCCGCACCGTGGCTCAAGGTCCGCTGCAGGTGACCTACGGCGGGTCTTCAGGACCAGTGGTTGCCACGTTCGAAACCACCAGGGCTGAAGGACGTGGGAATGAATTAGTCTTGCTCGAAGGGGGCTATCAATTGGAGGGAGTGCTTCCCAGAATGTTGACCGAACGGCTTGCTGCAAAAGAGGCGGCTGGAAAAGTTCGAGGGACCGTACGGCTAGAACAAACACATATCGAAGGGGTGTTATTACCCCCGTCCTCTATCACGATAAAGCAGATCGGACAAGGTGCGGTCTTCGTCCCGGGAGTTACGCTGAATCTCTCCGAACTTTTGACGGTGGAATGTGATCTGATTTCAAGGCACTGTTCCACGGGATCGCTGGTCGCTACGATTCGGGTTCCGACCGTCAAAATCGGTGATCAAACTGTTACCAGTACCCAGGGGCTGCTCAGCGTCGAGGAGCTGGACACGAAAGGGATGAATTGGACAGCCAGAGGGATGTTGGTGATTGATGGAGTCACGGTGGGCGTTGGAGGGATGATTTCTGCACCAAGCCATTGGGTGTCACAATTCTCAGCTGATCACACGCGTATTGGAGCGGATCTACAGATCGATCTTCCGGCTTATGAAGGAGTAGTTACCGCCAGAGTTGAGCAATCGCTCAAGACACCCTACGGCATGTTGCATGGCACGATCGGTCCAGTGAGCTTTGATGGGGCCGAGCGGCGGCTCAGCAGATTCACAAAGGCGCTCGGCCCATCGAGCGATCTTCTTGATGGGACCATCAGCGCCACAGTTGATGTGACTTGGGATGAGACGGTTGGGAGGCCATCGAGCGGCGGTACAAGGGTGACCTCAGCGGCGGCGCGACTGATGGCCGAGAACGTTTCCGGGTACTATCATGACTACGGGCTGAGGGGGGTAAGCACGTCAATGGTCCTTCGTGCAGAGGGAACGGATTCCATCAGGATGGTTCAGCCGGCCTCTCTCTTTGTGGCGGCCATCCAGAGTGGGGTGGACGTGAACAACGTCAGGACTTCCTATCAGGCACGGTGGAAATTGGCGGATCCATTTCCGGTCGTTGAGGTGAAAGACTTTCAGTGTGAAATGTTTGGAGGAACGATTACCAGTCCTGGTCTTGTGGTAGACTTGGCATCGCCCTCATCCGCAACAACCTTTTCTTTGCGGAGTCTTGATCTCGCAAAGATTCTTAGCGTGGAACAACAACGGGGACTGCAGGGAACTGGTACGCTCAATGGAACCCTCCCGGTCATGATTACCTCCAGGGGTATCATGGTGGATGGGGGAGTCATTGAGGCGCAGCCTCCAGGAGGGGTCATACGACATCTCTCAGGCGTGGAGTCGTCAAACACGCTTTCAGACTCCGATCAGCATCTCCAGCTCGTTGCGCAGGCACTGAATAACTTTCACTACAAGATTTTGCGCGTGGGGGTCAAGTATGGAGAAACTGGCATGTTGGATTTAAGCGCCAGATTAGAGGGCCGGAATCCAGATCTCACCCAGACTCCGCCCATTCACTTTAATCTCACGGTGCAGGAACACATTCCGACACTCCTCAAGAGTCTCCGGTTGATCGAAGATATTCATGGGATGATAGAACGTAAATATAGACGCCCCTGACCGGTATGAGGCTGATCATGTTGATGAGACCGATGCTGAAATGTGCGGAGATACTCTTCTTGGGATCTGTGGTGCTCACCATGATCGCGTGCACCCCGCGGGTAGAGGTCGCGGCGCCGGAGAAACCGATTACGATCAATCTCAATGTGAAGATCGATCACGAGATACGACTGAAAGTCGACAAGGACCTGGATGAGGTGTTATCGAAGGACAGCGGACTGTTCTAGACATTGGAGGGGACAATGACGATGGTACGATGCCTCACAATCGTAGTGTGCATAACGGTCCTAGGAACCATGATTGCCTTTTCAGCGTTTGCTCTGTCGTTAGATGAAGCGAAAGCGAAAGGGTTGGTCGGGGAGAGGCCTAACGGCTATCTAGGGGCAGTGAATCCTTCCAATACTGAAGCCCAAGCCGTCATAGCGGACGTGAATCAGAAGCGGCGACAGGCGTATGAGGATATTGCCAAACGGAACCGCACGGATCTTCGTTCAGTTGAGACCCTGGCAGGAGAAAAAGCAATTCAGAACACCACACCTGGACACTTTGTTGAGGGTCCAGGCGGATGGGTCAAGAAATAACGATCAGGCATAACGATCATTATTCCAGGGGAGTGCGGTGTTCGAATAGCCACGAACCTCCCAGAACCCCTTCTCGTCTTTATCGGAAAACGTAATCTCTTTCACCCACTTCGCTCCCTTCCAGGCATACCGTTTCGGGACAATGACCCGCACCGGCCCACCGTGGTCTCGGGAAAGAGGGTTGCCGTTCCAATGATGGGCTAGGAGGACATCATCATCGTCACAGGCTTCGAGCGGGAGATTAGTCGTGTAATCATCGTAGGATTTGAAAAGGACGAATCGAGCCAGCGACAGAGGTTTCACGACGGCCATGACGTGTTGAAACGTCACGCCTTCCCAGTCATTGTCAAATCGGCTCCATGACGTGACACAGTGGAAGTCAGATCGATGTGTGAGTTGGGGCTGAGCCATGAACTGCTCCCATGTCCAGGTGACGGGGGTCGAGACAAATCCTCCAATACTGAGACGCCATTCACTCAAAGGAATTTCAGGTTTAACGCCGAGGTCCAGAACAGGGAAGTTCTCCACGAGGTGCTGGCCTGGTGGCAATCGCTCATCTCCCTCATAAAACACTTCACGCTCTTCTCCGCCTCGCCTCGCTCGAGCCCATTGTTCTTTGGTTTTTGTCAACCGGTGTGATTCATCCATGCTGGCCTCCTCTCCCTAGACTACGGGAATTCTATCTGGCCTGGCAACTGACTTCTGGCAGGATACGGAAAATGGCCGCTCGCAGCGTCCTTACATCACGTAGCCGCTCAACGGACGGTTCAGATAGACGTTTCTTCCTACAGGCGATGGAAGGTAAGTTGTTAATGATTTGCCCCCGCGATCGTTGCGACATTGGTGAATGGTCTGCTTGCGCCTTCTGCATGACTGTTGACTGTCGGCGCACCTGTCAACGCCAGTCTCAAGGCAGAAGTCACAATGAGTTGTCTTGTGGCCTGCGAGAAGTTGACGCTGTAAGATTTCTCAGCGTGGTGAGACAAACACCCCATGCCGCCTATTTCATTGACAGTCAGCGGAGGAGGTCCCATGATACGCGAAGGTGCCGTTATGACCACACAGATTTCGAATCAGGCCGGAACCGGTGACTCAAATACAGGCAAGGTGTTCATTGCCGTTGTCGTGGTTGTCGCCATTAGTGCATTTTTCTATTTTGATCTCGGGACATTCTTATCGCTGACAGCTCTGAAAGAGAATCGGGATAGCTTGCTGGTCTTCACGGATGCCAACTTTGTCGCAGCCGTGGCCATCTTTATCGGGACCTATATCCTGGTGGCAGGCTTGTCACTTCCGGGTGCGGTCATCCTTACCTTAGCCGGTGGGTTTGTGTTTGGTGCTGGGTTGGCGACCCTGTT
>DIHK01000057.1:0-123 GCA_002420115.1 Nitrospira sp. UBA5698 | reverse complement strand
TCTATTTTGATCTCGGGCGATTCCTGTCGCTCACGGCATTGAAGGAGAACCGGGATAGCCTGCTGGCGTTCACGGATGCCAACTTCGGCGCAGCGGTCGGCATCTTTATCCTGACCTATGTGG
>DIHK01000051.1 GCA_002420115.1 Nitrospira sp. UBA5698 | reverse complement strand
CCAAGCCGCTGAAGACTTCGATATCCCCCGGTCACGACATACTCGCGCAGGAATCTCGGACTCCCATCAGGATGCAGATGTTGAGTAAGCGGTCTCTCGATATTCATTAGTTTTTAATATTTATTTATATTTATTGACTCACTAATTAGTAATAACAAACCATTGCTAATTTAAACTATTTGTATTTATCCATAATGTTTTCCATTTTCTCAGGAGCCACTTCGCCGTACACATCCTGATCGATCATCATCGCCGGAGCCCGTTCGCAATGCCCTAAACATGCGATCGGCAAGACAGTCAGACGTCCATCGGATGTCGTCTGCCCAAGATCGACGTCATAGAGGTTCTTGATCTGCTCTTGCACTTGCTCGCACCCCTTGATCCAACAACTGATGCTGTCACACACGAAGGCCACATGCCGGCCGACGGGTTTCCGAAACACCAGGTTGTAGAACGTGGCAATGCTGTCGAGATCCTCAGCCGTGATCTCAAGAAACTGCGCGATATCCAGAAGCGACTCATCAGAAATCCATCCACGATGCCGCTGGACAGTCAGTAGAGCATCGATGGCCGCCCCCCGTTTCTCAGGGTAATGTTTCACGGCATCTTCCAGTTCCCTGCGTTCGATCTCAGTCAGCATGACGTCTCTCGTTCCTAGTTTCTGGTTTCGAGTTTAAGGTGTCAGGTTATTTCACAACATGAAACTCAAAACCCGAAACACAGCCACTCACCGATCCACATCAGAGAGGACATAATCCACACTGCCCAACACCGCTAAGAGATCTGACAACAACTCACCACGTGCCATGAGCGGCACCATCTGAATGTGGGCAAACGAGGGCGTACGGATTCTCGTCCTGTATGAGAACTGCGACCCATCACTCGTCAGGTAGTAACTGGTCTGACCCTTGGACGATTCTGTTGACACTTCCGCTTCGCCTGGAGGCAGAACCGGTCCCCAACTCACCCCGACAAAGTGGTTGATGAGCGTTTCAATGTCTTGCATCGTGTGCTGCTTCAACGGCGGAGTGGCGAGAGGATCGAGCGACGTATAGGGACCGGATGGCATGGAATCAAGACACTGACGAATGATTCTGAGCGACTGGCGCAACTCCAGCATATGCACCACCGCTCGGTCATAACAGTCACCATTCGATGCAGTCGGCACCTCAAAGTCGAACTGCTCATAGCCGGAATAGGGACGGACCTTTCGCAAATCCCACGGCAACCCGCAGGCTCTGAGCATCGGACCAGTAGCACCCCACGCTATCGCATCCTCGAGCGATAAGACCCCAATCCCGACAGTCCGTTGTTTCAGAATCGGATTGTCCATAACCAGTCGCTCATAGTCGTCAAGTCGTTCCGGAAACCAATCAATGAACTGACGAACCAGCTGGTCCCACCCAATCGGAAGATCTCGAGCAACTCCACCGATCCTGAGCCAATTCGGATGCATCCGACCGCCACAAACAGCTTCGACAATCGAGAGGATGCGCTCTCGATCATTGAACATGTAAAACACGGGTGATAACGCGCCCACATCCCCGGCGAAGGTCCCGTACCAGACGAGATGACTGGCGATTCGATAGAACTCGGACATCATGACCCGGATGACTTGCGCCCGCGGCGGAACGGTAATGCCCGCCAATCGTTCGACCGCAAGACAGTACGGCATTTCATTCAGTACGCCCTGGAGATAGTCGACTCGGTCCGTATAAGGAATAAAGGTGTGCCACGTTTGCCGCTCAGCGATCTTTTCCTGTGAGCGATGATGGAAGCCGATATCCGGAACGATGTTGACGATTTCTTCGCCCGCGAGCTGCGCCACTAACCGGAGCACACCATGTGTGCCGGTATGGGCCGGACCGAGATTGATGAACATATAGTCGAAGTCCGAGTCGCGATCGTGGTAGGTGCGAGGCAAGCCCCATTCTTCAGGCTTGAATTGCAGTGCATCCTGCGTCATGACCAACTTGTCCGGCGGCAATTGGAATAGCCCGACTTCCGTCGCACGCGACGGATGATCCTTCCGAAGCGGATACCCTTCCCACCATGAGGGCATCAGCAGGCGACGAAGAAACGGGTGCCCCTCGAACCGAATCCCGAACATGTCGAAGATTTCCCGTTCATACCAGTCAGCGTTGGGCCACAGATCGATGCTCGACGGCAGCGAGAGCGACTCACCATCCAGTGCCACCTTGATGCGGAGTGACTGGTTCCGATCAAAAGAAAAGAGGTGATAAAACACCGTAAAGGTTCCGATCGGTAATCCGTCATGATTCCGGCGGAGCCGCTCATCGGTCGCACTCAGGTCGAACAACATGGGAAATGGACGAGGTAGTTCGGATTTGACGTAGCGGAGCACATCATAAAGATGCTGCCTTTTGATCCAGACCGTCGGAATCCCGTCTTTGGTGGACTGGACTGCGACCAGAGCTCCATCCGAGCCACAGTGAGCCAAGAGCTCTGAGACCAATCCGGCTTGCTCACCGATCGAAGCATCGCCGAGAGTGGAGACACGCGGCGTCATGACTGACCTTTCGAGCGTCCACCAGGCTGCCCTGCAAAATGGGGAGAGAGTAGATCGGTTCGAGGGAGCACATCGATGCTGGGATACTCGCGCTGTCCCATCCGCTCCGCGCGCTTCGCATCTCGCATAGAGGGCATGATCGGTCTCTGCACATCCTGCGGACCGAAGTGCACGCTCAATGGACGTCGCTCTGACCCCACCATGCTCTGGAGAAGCATCAGACATTCCATAAACGCGTGTGGTGGCGGAGGGCATCCCGGCATATACACATCTACGGGAATGAACTTGTCGACCCCTTGCACAACAGAATAGGCGTCGAACATGCCTCCAGAGTTCGAGCAAGACCCCATTGAAATGACCCAACGCGGCTCAAGCATCTGTTCGTACAGCTGCTTGATGACGGGAGCCACCTTTAGAAACACCGTCCCCGATACGACCAACACATCGGCCTGTCGGGGTGAACCACGCGCAACCTCTGCCCCAAATCGCGCCACGTCGTACACACTCGTGAAACTCGTCGCCATTTCGACGAAGCAGCAGGACAAGCCAAAATTCAACGGCCAGAGAGAATTTTTCCGCCCCCAGGCCAGGAGATCTTGCAGTTTCGCAAACAAGACCGACTGCCCAACGACAGCGGTGAGCGGACCATCGCCGCCCTCGGTCACCCGCACACCTTCCAATCGTCCGTTACGCCACTCGGTCATCGTAGAGCTCCGTTGCCGTGTGGATCTGCGGGTTCTGCTGGTGACGGACTCGCGGGCGTTGAGAGCGGGCATGCCAATCAAGCGCGCCGGTGAGCCACAAATACGCAAGGGATGCCAACAGAATGGATACGAAGATCGTCACTTCGACGAAGCCGAGCCAGCCGGTCTCCGGAACCGCGACTGCCCAGGCATAGAGGTACGCTGCCTCCACATCAAAGATGACGAAGAACATGGCGATCAAATAATATTGCACCGGTGGACGCACCTGGGCGCTCCCGGTTGGCCGAATCCCACACTCATAGGGAATGGCCGTCGCACTCTCAGATTGACGTTCCGGTTTCCGCCAGTGCCGCTCGCCGAGCAAGGGCGGGAGTCCCAGCATGACGGCAATCACCACGCCGACACAGATCCCGTATACGCAAATCTGCCAAATAGCATCATCTACCATGGCAGTAACTATGTATGTAATTCTGACACACGTGCTTTTCCTCACCCTTGGATATCATGCCAAGTGAGGTTTGGCTCTAAAAAATGCAAATGTTGCAATTCTGAGTGCGGCGACTTACTTCGAGCAGCGGGGCAAGTGATCCAGGTGGCGACTTCTGCTGTGGATCAACGGCTATACCAGGTGGGTCACCTGACTGGTCACGTCACAGCTCTTCCAGCTTGGTGACGGTCTGAGATGGCCTTTTCTAATTTATGTTCCAAAAATTCAAGCCGTTCACATTGGTGCATGAACCATCTGCTGAACGAATCGTCGTTCTTCAGCCTCAGTCCGCAGGTCACCATTCAGGCGTGCATCAAGTAATTGGGCAAGGATCTGCTTAAACTGCGGCCCTGGCTTCAACCCCATTTCCTTGAGATCGGCCCCTGACAGCGCCGGCTTCACATGCTGATAGGTTGTAACAAAGGCTGAGATGTGGCGTCTGACAGTGTCTCCCTTACTCTTTGCCATGAGAAGTAATAGCGTCTCGTCGGACAATCCCGATAGGAGGTGATACACCTCCGCCGGCTTAAGTGGCCGTTTCGATGCCAATCGGCGCATAGCATAATGGCAGCCCACACGCGCCATTTTCAGTCGCGTGGCGTCCTGCTCAGAAAAAGGAAATCGTTTAAGAATCTCCTTCATGTGATGCTCCGGCACCAGCTCGATCAGGCCCATCATATAGACCAACCAGACAGCCATCTTCCTGTCCAGGTACAGCAGCCGGTACCAATCGACGGCTTCATCGATCGCATGTAAGAGCTTTTCCAAGCGGTCGGACCAACTCAGCTTGGGATGAATGAATCGCAGCAATCCCATATCTGCCAACCGCTTGATGGACTGCCTGGGCTCCCGTTCAGAGAAGAGCAACTTCAACTCTTCCAGCAAGCGATGGCCTGACAGTCGGTGAAAGAGGTTCATCTTGACCACACCCGCAATCAACGCGGCTGTGTCCTTGCCCAGATGAAAACCGAACCGCGTTTCAAATCGGATCGCTCGGAATACGCGCGTCGGGTCTTCGATAAAACTGAGGCCGTGCAAGACACGGATCACTTTCTCGTTCAGGTCTCGTTGTCCACCGTAGAAGTCCTGTACATCGCCAAACCCCTTCCCGTTCAGTCGAACGGCCAAGGCATTGATCGTGAAGTCACGACGATAGAGATCTTTCTTGATGGAACTCTGTTCCACCGTCGGCAAGGCAGTGGGATACTCGTAGTACTCCGTTCTGGCGGTAGCCACGTCGAGCTTGAGGCCCTCCGAGAGGAGCACCATTGCTGTCCCGAATCGCTCATGCACCTTGACTCGAGCTTGCAATACGTTGCCGAGTTTCCTGGCAAATGAGATCCCGTCACCTTCGACCACGAGATCCAAGTCAAGATTCTGAATACCCAGCAGCAAATCCCTGACACAACCGCCGACAACGAATAACGACACCTCACAGCGATCGGCGAGCTGCCCCGCGTCCTCAAGCAAGGCCACAAGACGATGCGGCAAGCGGTTTCGTAACAACCCCTTCACGTTACGGTGTGGCCCTCCGATGGCGGCTTCAGCTTCGTCTGCCCCCATAGTGCGTGTTCTGGCTGTTTTCAGCACATCGTCATGAAGCGTTCGCAGCAAATCGGTTCGGGTAATGACCCCGACGACTTTCGCCTCTTTGACGATCGGAACACATCGCTGGTTCCGCTCGATCATGGCGGTTTCGATTTCATGAAAGGATGTCTCCGGCTTTGCGGTATAGGCGTCGGTCTGCATGATGTCACGCACGGCCATCTTACCCAGCCGATGAAACAACGCCTTCTGAATCGACTCTCTGCTGACGATCCCCGTGTAACGGTCCTTCTCATCCAAGATGGGAAAGACATTCAGACCATAGGCCGTCATCCGCTGACCTGCGTCAGCAACCGTCGTGTCGACCTCGATCGCTTTGACCGGCCGGGTCATGACATCCTGGGCCAGCAACGTCGGGCGATAGTGTGTGGTCAGCAGCTGAACGATCTTCTCTTTGACTTCTGAGAGCGTCTGCCCTTTGACTGTGGCGGATGCCGCGACGGCATGGCCTCCTCCTTTGAATTCTCGAGCGATCCAACCAACGTCTATCTCAGGTCGACGACTCCTTCCGATCACTTCCACACGATCCGCCATCATGACGGCCACAAGGACGGCATCAACTCCCTGCAATTCGGCGAGGCGATGCACCACGCCGGCCGCCTCGCCGCGGCAGCGATCGATCGTGCTCGTGGATACGAGGACTTTGCGACCTTCCAGGTACAGCACATCAGTGTGTTCCAGAAAATCATTCAGCAGCGCAATGGCATCCGGATCAAGCGGCGTGTAGAGGGTGTCCGAGACCATATTCAGATCTGCGCCGGCTTGGACGAGGAACGCCCCCGCCTCAAAATCTCGGCTGGTCGTGGAGGCAAAGGTAAATGAGCCGGTCTCTTCATAGAGTCCGAGGGCCATCACGGTCGCCTCAAACGGAGTCACTGGGATATGCCGCCGCTGAAGCTGCTCGATGAGCAGCGTTGTTGTGGCCCCAATCGAGTCCACCACCGATTGTTTCGAACGTCCGGCACAGACCGACTCTGATTCAATATGGTGATCGAAGACCACGACCTCGACTGCGGGGTTTTCGAGACAGGATGTGAGCGTTCCGATCCGGCTCGGCTCCTGAGTATCGACCAGGATGAGCCTCGTGATCTGCTGGAGGTCGAGTTCTTTCAGTTTACTGAGATCAAGGTCGTGAACGGTGAGAAAATTACGAACCGCTTCCTGTGCTCCAGCCGGCAAGACCAGCTTAGCTCCAGGATAAAGTTTTCTCGCGGCAACCATCGAGGCGAGGCCATCAAAATCCGCATTCCCGTGCGTCGCGATGACATCCATGCAGGCATTGTAGCAGGGACCAGATCAGACACAAAACGCCAAAGCCGAAGGCCGGCTGACTGGATGCCAGCGTAATAAGAAAAGAGCCTCACGATCAACATCGTAGACCATTCCAGAATCAGCGATGCTGTGCATCCCGGCGATCCTGTCGTTCTCGCACAATAGGCCGGGGCGCGCGTTTCTGTGCAGCGCCACTTCGTGCGGCTTCTTTTCTTTTCACGACCCCGCCCACTTTTCCTCTACGCTCTCTACGATCGATGCGAGCCTGTTCACGATCGAGTTGAACTTCTTCCTGGCGATTCAGCTGTCCCCTATCGAAACTGCGCTCAATCCAGTCCTCTTGATTCAGCTTACGCGGATCGGTCACCTGCATATCAGACTGAGCATAGACCACACTGCTCATCAGTATGATCGCCCCACTGATTGCGATGAACAAACTCTTCATCAGCCCCTCCTCGCTCGGCACGACCTTCTCCTGGCCGGCAGCAATCATCACCGCGCCTGCCACCACCACCGATACGCCGCTGCGCACCTCAACTCTGAGTTCCAGGTTTCACGTTAAACGTTTCAAGTTGTACAGAATCGTCAAATCTGAAACAACAAACTTGAAACCTGCAACTTTCACAAGAGGACGATCCAACCTGAACTGGCCGATGGGATACGAACCGTCATACATAATACGAGGCGACGCTCGGACACCTGTGATAGCCTGAGCCTTCTCTGGTTTGGTGTATCAAGTACGGAAAGAAAGATCCACTCTTTGAGGGGTTCGTGCAAAGATGATGGCACGCAGGAATCAACGATCTCGCCCACTGCCGGAATGATCCGATCGGTCCAATCGGTCGAGTCTATCCGGACGCTCAATGCGATCGACTTTCTCAGGGCGATCAAGGCGTTCAACTTTGTCAGGACGATTGGTGCGGTCCGATCGATCACCTCCCCCTGATCGGTCGTGGCGGTCCGATCGATCGCGCGAGGACTCTTCTTGACTGTCTCGCCCTCCGCGATCTCCCCGGTCTCTTCGATCACCACCTGATCCGCTCCCGGAACCACTGTGATCCTCATCCTTGAAGAGCCGATCACTACGTTCTCCACGCCGGACCTGATCACGAAGCGCTTTGAGGCTCGCACGCCCCTCTTCAAAATCGGATCCACGCCGTTTGACTTCCCGACTGAGATCCAGGAGCTCCGATGCACGATAGCCTTGCTTCATCCCCTCGCCGACCAAGGCCGTTCCATCTTTCGACGGAATTCGTCCTTCCTTCATCACGGCTAAGCCTTTAGCACCGGCTGCGAGCTCTTCCTGCGTCGCCTTATGTCGACCATCTTGCGAGAGTCGGCTCAGCTCCCGCACTTCATCCACAGTGGTCCCACGCGAGAGCGCTTCAGCCATGGTCTCGATGGCACGCTGCCGATTCCCCTCTTCCATGCCGCGAGAACCAGCCTCCTGCAGGACTTCATGGGCAGATTCGAGTCGAGATGTCATCTGTCGCAGCACCGGATCGATCCGCTTGGGTTCAACCCCTTTGGCTAGCCCTTCGCGGACCTTGTTCAGCAACGACTCGGTGGGAAGGCCTCGCTCCCCTGCCTTGCTGACGTGATCGAGCAAGGGTGCGATCTCGTTCTCCGAACGACCTTGCGTGGAACCAAGCCGAGTAATTGCGTCCCGATCCTGAGCCGTGAGCGGTTCGGCCCAGACCGAGGAAGCCGTCAAGGCAACCATGACGCTCAGCACCCCCAGCGCTCTATCGATTTGCATCCTCATCATGGTCGTACCGTACGATCACAACTCCATCGAGTGGTTGCGTCACGATCCTGCACTGCAAGCGGCTCAGCACAGACCGAGGGAGCCATCAACGCAGCCACGACACTCAACCTGCCTATCACCCGTTCGATTCGCGTCTTCATCATCTTCTTACCGTACGATCACAACCCCATTGGTTTGTCCGAATCCATCGGTCACAAAATCTTCAGCGTGCGGCGGCGTGATCCACTGCCCACCGTCGATCACGAACATGAAAGGATACTCCCCTGGATTCAAGGGCACCGTGACCGACCACAATGCGCCCTCGACGATCGTCATCGGCGTCGCATCCGTGGCCCAGCCATTGAAGGACCCGACCAGAACAACTTGTGTGGCACCAGGTGCCAGCAGGGTGAATCGTACGGCACCCGCCAGCGGCGTGGGCACACTCGGTTTCATTGCCGGAGGTTTCGCACAGGCCAAACAACCATACAGCACCATGATCACAATGAGAGCCGTCCACGAGAAGCGGCCTAACCCCTTCAGTCTCATTCCCATCTGCGGGAGAGTACATACAGACTAGGCTCGTTGCAAGGGACACGTGAGGAAATTTAAATATCGACATCGAGCACCGCATTCTGTGCCCCGAATCCATCAGTCTCGGCTTCCGTCGCCAGCGGATCAGCAACCCATTGTTTGCCGTCAATGACGAACATGTATTGGTATCGACCGGGCTTGAGCGGAATCGTGGCCGTCCACACCCCGCCGTCCGAACGTTCCAGGGGTGTGTGCGCAGGGTTCCATCCATTAAAGTCGCCCGCGACAGATACGGATCGTGCTCCTGGCTGCAGTAGGACAAGCCGGACAAACACCTGTGGGGCTGCTTGTTTGGTACCAGCGGCAATCGTCTGGGTTGGGGTCATGGCGACCGGCACCTCCACCACTCGTTCCGGCCTCACCGTCAAGAGCCCCGCGACTGCCACCATCACAACACAGGCCGCCGCGATCGCTCCGGCAAGATTCCACTCCAGCGTTCGTGGCGTGGTCACAGCCGCCCACACACGTTCCCACCAGCTCGGAACCGGTGGAGCAAGGCTCGCCTTCAACTCGCTCAGGAACCGTGCTGATGGAGCCAGCCTCGGCAATCGAGCCGCTTCAGCCACCACCATTTCCAGATTGAGCCAACGTCGACGCAATGCAGGGTCGGCATCAACAGTTTTCAAAAAGACCACCCGTTCCTCAGGAGTGAGATCATGGTCGAGGAAACGCTGGATGAGGAGTTCCGGTTCAGTCATAGGATCACCATACTAGCCCCGTCCTACTGCGCAGGGTTCAGTGACACCAATTCACGGCTGAGTTGAAGCCGTCCTTTATAGACACGCATCTTGAGCGTATCGCTGTTGACTCCAAGAATCGCTTCCATCTCTTCGTAGCTCAGGCCTTCAATATGTTTCAGGACAAAGGCTTCTCGATAAAGAGGCGGCAGTCGCTGGATGGCTTGCTCCAACTCCTGCGCCACCTGCTGCTGCGACAACAGACGCTCAGGCGTCTGCTCCTCCGCAATATGGATATCCAGCGTCTCATCGATATCGACATCCTGCTGTCCCATTCCTGGTCGCTTGACCCGCAACCAATCTTTGCACTTATTGGTGGCGATTCGATACAACCACGTCGAAAACTTCGAGTCCGCACGAAACGTCGACAGCGCTTTAAATGCAGTAAGAAACGCTTCTTGCGCCAGATCCTCCGCTTCAGCACGATTGCCCACCATCCGATAGGCGAGATTGACGATCTTCGCCGCATGCCGGTCAATCAGCTGTCCGAACGCCTCATGGTCTTGCGTGAGGCTACGGGCAACCAGTTGGGCGTCCTCTACTCCGACAGGCTGATCCGGCGGCATTCGTTTACTCCGGTCAACCTGGTATGGTGCCACCAGACTGTTTGCATTTACCTACTTGTTTCATTAGACGTATCACGTTGAGGCGCGTAAACAGCCACAAGAGAGGTAGAAGATGGCCAACCGTGATGAATAAACGCGCAGTTTTCATGAATGAACCGGGCTAGAACCGGTAACTGGTACCGATCGAAACGACATAATCCGGGGCGCCATTCGAGAGACCCACAGCAACCCCGCCATTCAGTCGCCAGGCCGGCGAGAGCCGATAATTCGACGAGAAAAATACATCTCTGGCATTGGGCAAACCAGGGACAAGCGCGCGATACTCCTCGAAATACACGCTGGTGAGGAGGTCCTTCGTGAGGTAATAGCCAGTCCCCACATCATACCAATATTGGTTACGTAGGCCTAAGGTACCGAGACCATCACCTCGATCCGGATCACCAATAAAGTTATATCCACCATCGAAGAACACGAGCCAGCTGGTCCCAATGAGCTTCGAGATCTCGACCCCATATCCATGATCAAACTCGCCCGTACCTAACCCCTGGCTCGCGTTGGCTGTGGGAAGTTTCAACCTGGCCGTCACCGCAATCAGCGGCACATAGTCCTGTTCTTCCACAAGATAGTAGCGCCCACGCAAAATCACGTCACCAATTCCTGTCGTCGTCACCTTCTGACCAACGGTTCGCGTTGTCGTCCCACAGACACGATCCTTGCCGGACACATTGGACCCCTTCCCGCTGCAACCTCCATCGTCATTCGCCCCCCCACCGCCGCCACCAGAACCACTGTTGTCGTCATCAACACGGAATGCGGTATTACCCACAACGGTTGTACGTCCATCGGTGATCGCCGTCACGGAAGGAATGACCAGCGATATATCCCCTTTGGAAAACAATCGTCTAATCGAAAAGGGCGCATAGATAAACTCACTGGTCGTATTCGTACCAAAATTCCCGTGGCTGTAGCTTGGCGTGAAGCTGAGTTGCCAGTTTCGTTCTGCCGTCTGTTGTGGGCGTTTATCAGATGGATCAGCCGCCAGTACGCGCTCGGCCCACAATCCCATGGCCATGGCCATGACTATGACCATCACACTCACTCTCTGCATCCTGTACACCATTCCTTTCCGCGCGAGAACTCCACACAGAAATTCTCTATTCTAACTAGCACTACCTAGATACAAGATTGGCTTTCAAAATACAACGGCGCCGAGACGACCCCGGCGCCGTTGCCATCCCACACTGCAATGTCAGACGACGCCTAGTTTCTTCCTGAGCGTTCCGGTCGCTCAGGTCTCTCCGGGTGTTCTGGACGTTCAGGCCGCTCCATCCGTTCTGGTCGATGGGGCCGTTCCATCTGCATCATCCTGGCATTTTCTCTGCCTTCACGACCATGTCCCCCGGCCACATGATCCGCTCGATCAAGTCCACGGAGTTCCCCGCCTGCATTGGACCGATGATCCTCTCGCCGATCTGCCTGTCGATCCTCACGCCTATCGAACTGACGATCCTCCCCTCGATCTTCTCGTCGGTCGAGTTGCCGATCTTCACGGCGATCCTCTCTTCGATCGGCCCGTCGATCTTCACGACGGTCGTCTCTCCGGTCAGCCCGGCGATCTTCCTGGCGGAGATCATCACCGGCTTGCGCAACCACCCTAGAGTCTCGACCATCTCTCCCACTGTGCCTCCCCCCATCCCGTCCACTATTCATGGATCCAGGCCCGCTGTTCAAGGAACCAGGCCCTCGATTGTCCGTCCGCACTATCAACTCCTCAGTTGGACTACCCATCGACCCCACTGCCGGAGAGGTCAAAAGCGACAACCCAGCGATGGTTCCTAACACGATTTCCTTCCAACTCGTACGGTTCATCATGCATCTCCTTTCAAGAATCACCTAGCCCTACTCTAGCTCGCATACTGAAATGTGCCCAATTAATCTTCTAACTCCGCCTCATCCCATCTCACCGTCGACCCGTTCAGGTTGCCCTTCACCTTCACCAGGGAGTTCACCTTCACTTCAGCCAGGAACCCAGCGCGATTCATTGAGGAACCACTCACACTCTCGAACTGCGAGATGGTGCTGGTATCGACCGACACACCTAAGATCACGATGACGTTTCCAGCGATCGACTGCACCGGCCCCTGCAGATCCACGTCATTATCCCCAGACCGTAACCCGACGCGGGTGGCGATCACGGAATTAGGACCGCTCACTCGCCCGCGCAGTCGGACATGGTCACCCGACGATAGCCCACCGAGGTTGGTGTCCTTGAATTCGGTCTGACCATTCACGGCGATCGTCAGACCAGGCAATCCCGTGAGTGTGAACGAACTCGCGCCGATTGTCGCAATATCCCCTTCGAGCTTCACGCTCTCATGAAACTTGACGTGTTTGGCCAGGAGCACCCCATTGTCCCATCGGCCTTCGGCAGACAGCTTTGCGCCCACAACGATCTCGTCAATGGTGCCGCCACGGAATTCCGTGTTCCCGGTCGTCTGCACCCGCCTATTGCCGATGGAGAAATCTCCGGTTCCACGTACCTGCGTCACATAGCCCTCGACTTCGAATTCATCGACTTGATTGCCGATACCCTGATGCTCCGGTTCGACTTTGGTCGCGGTGAGCGTCGTCGTGGCAGCAGTAAAGACCGTTCCCTTCGCCTCCACCAAGAGGCCATTCCAATTATTGCCGGTCGGAGCAGGCATGTCGTTGATCAGAGCCGTCGCATAGTTCACCGTGAGCGCCCCGATCTGGAACGTCTTGGTGCCATCGGTATGATTGGTGACAAAACCTCGCACCTCTGGGGTCACATTGAGCAACTTCCGTTCGATGAACGTCGCCTGAATGACACCGTTGGGGCGAACGTGCCCGTTTACTTCGACGTGGTCGGTGCCAGCCACAAGATTGAGCACGTTTCGGCCAGGAATGTTATCATCGATCACCGTGTTGTTATCGACCAGCACCGTTTGCCCCATCACAACGAGGCTGAGTCCATCCGTCGCCACGGACTGGACGAGTCCCTCGACCGCGTCTTTCTGAAGCACCGCGCTCGCCGACCGTTGAGTCCCGTTAAACGAGCCATTGACCGTGACCGTCATCCCAACCTTGAGATCATTCTGACTGCCGGACTGGCCATCGACGGTAAATGATGAGCTACTGGTGTCGAATCGTTTGCCGTTGACGATGACGCTCCCAAATCCCGTGATCGTGCCCGACGCTGATGCGGAACCGCTGCCTGACCCGCTTCCCGACCCACTGGCCGATACAGAGGGTGCCCCGTCGCTCCCACAAGCAGCCAGAAGTCCTGCGAGTCCCATCATGCCCATCAGACTGAAAATCCATCGTGAAGTATTCATGGTACGTTCCTTGTGTAAATGAATGGTGATGACGACTTCTGCTTTCATTGCTCACTAAGCGACACACTTGCAGATCGTGGCGTATCGGCCAAGACATCCGCCGACCAAGTGACCCTGGCCGGACACCATTGCCAAACACCCAGCGTCACAATCCGCGTGAGCCCAGCCGGCAAACAAGCCACCCTGTTGACCGAGACATCGCGATTGATCACCCTGGTTGAGGCTCCGCACCGATTCAAGTAGGGTTCGCTGGAGACCTGATGGAGATCAAAATGTGGCGTCACAAATGCCACAATCGGAACCGGTAGGACGGCAATGGAAGAATCGTCTACCCATTGACTCCCAGAACAATGACCGTCGATCCCCACGGTATGCTTCACATCGTCATGCACTAGAGTCGAGACACAGCCTGACAACAGCATCGAGGCCGTCATGACGAATAGGCTCATTTTTGAACGGAATGTTTGCATAGCCCCCTCCTTCCAACCTTGTCTGATGGGTTAGACGGAGGGTAGAGGGAAAGGTAAACGGAGGGATCCCCCACGCCGGATCAAGACCGGTGCGGGGGCAGGAAAGAACTCGACTAAGGAGCAAACAGATATGCTGCCCCACTGATCGACGCACCGTTTCCGGTACCGGCTTCGCTCGGTGTGCCGGATATCACACCGGTGAGCGCACCGCCCTCGGTGTTCGCCCCTACGGCCACCTGTTCACCACTCGCAGCCACACTATGGCCAAATTGGTCGGAACTTTCCGTATTAGATGCTTTCAGATAGGCCTGCTGGCTCCAGACCCCATTCGTGCGAGTAAACACATAGACCGCGCCGCTGCCGCTGGCACTATTGTTCGTCTGATCGCCATTGACCCCAGTTGCGCTGCTGTCCTCATTGAATGCCCCGACAGCCACTGCGTCGCTGCTCAAAGCGACACTGGAACCAAAGTTGTCGCCAGTCTCCGAATAGGACGCTTTCAGATAAGCCTGTTGGGTCCATGTCGTGCCGCTGCGGGTAAAGACATAGACTGCCCCACTGCCTGACGCGCTATTGTCAGCTTGGCTCCCATTGACCCCAATTGCGTTGCTGTCCTCGAGACTAGCCCCGACGACCACTGTGTCGCCACGCAGGGCTACGCTGGTCCCGAACTCGTCACTGGCACCAGCATTGGACGCTTTCAGATAAGCCTGTTGGGTCCATGTCGTGCCGCTGCGAGTGAAGACATAGACTGCCCCACTGCCTGACGCGCTATTGTCAGCTTGGTTCCCATTCACTCCAATTGCGTTGCTGTCCTCGAGACTAGCCCCGACGATCACTGTGTTGCTGCTCAGGGCCACACTGCGGCCAAAGTTGTCACCGGCCTCCGTATTGGACGCTTTCAGGTAGGCCTCCTGACTCCAGGTCGTGCCGCTGCGGGTGAAGACATAGACTGCCCCGCTGCCGCTGGCGCTGTTGTTCGTCTCATCGCCATTGATCCCGATCGCGTTGCTAGCTTCCTCAGTGGCCCCAACGACGAGTGTGTTCCCGTCAATTGCCACGCTGTGACCAAATTGGTCGCCGGCCCCCGTATTGGATGCTTTCAAATACGCCTGCTGGCTCCAGGTCGTGCCGCTGCGAGTGAAGACATAGACCGCGCCGCTGCCGCTCGCGCTATTGTTCGTCTGATCGTTATTGACGCCGACTGCGTTGCTAGCTTCCTCCGGTGCCCCAATGACGAGCGTGTCTCCATTGAGAGCTACGCTGCTACCAAAGTTGTCACCGGCTCCCGTATTGGAGGCCTTCAAATAGGCCTGTTGGGCCCAGACCCCGTTTGTGCGAACAAACACATACACTGCTCCGGCGGCACTGGCGCTGTTGTTCGCCTGATCCCCATTGACCCCGGTCGCGTTACTGTCCTCAAAGGGAGCCCCGACAACTAATGTGTCCCCATCAAAAGCAATTGCGGTGCTGAAGAAATCACCAGCACCAGTGTTTGACGCCTTAAGATAGGCCTCCTGTGTCAGGATACCCGATGACTCCCCTCCTCCGCTCGTTGTGCATCCGGTGAACGCCACGGCACCAAGAAAAAGGAAGGAGAAGGTACCAAGCCTACGCAATTGGGAAGGGAACGTCATAGGGACCTCCATGTCCATGAATCCATAGTTGAGATGAATGGAATCGTAGCAAAGGTCATCACAGAGTCCAGTAAATAGCTCAATTACGTAATGGCAGCTCTAGCGGCGCAAGTTGCAGCGGAAGAGAATGGCTAGCGATTATCTGGACGAGCTTGTTGGGATTGCCAGGAGGCCGATCGGATCATGTTGCCCCATTCCGCCTTCGTGCCTCGAATCCATCGAATCAGGCCGATCAATTTCCAGTAGGAGTTGAGTTGTCGGTATCCAAAGTTTTCCAGAACCGACACCAGAACCAATTTGAGAAGGTCCGATGGCCGTTGATACAGATGAAACGTCATTTCCTCCATCAGCAGGGCGCTCAGGGAGAGGGTGATTCCGAGCCCAATTGCAACCCCCACACAGACAAGCCAGACCTGGAACGAGACCAACCCCAACCCCAAACCGATCATCAACAAGACATACCCGAAAATTTCAAACGCCGGTCCAAACCACTCAAACACCGCCATAAAGGGAAAGGCGAGCCACCCAACGGTGCCGCCCTTCGGATGGCAGCACAGTTCAAAATGGCCGGCAAGACTGTCACAGAGTCCTCGCTGCCAGCGGATGCGTTGATTCCTGAGCGTGCGATAATCTTCCGGCACTTCGGTCCAGCAGACAGGATCCGGCACATACGTAATCCGATAGGGGAGATCATTGATCCGATAATGGTGATGGAGGCGCACCACTAACTCCATATCTTCGCCGATCGTGGCCGTACGATACCCTCCGACTTTCAGGACCGCCTCCTTCCGAAATAATCCAAAGGCCCCAGAGATAATCAGCATCGCATTCATGGGTGACCATCCCTGCCGACCGGACAAAAAGGCGCGGAGGTATTCGACGGTTTGGAGCAGCGCTAACAGGCTCGACGGCAACCCCACCTGTTTCAGGCGTCCGGCTTCGACGGAGCAGCCATTGGCGACACGAATCGTCCCACCACAGGCGACGGTCCGGTGATCGAGCAAGAACGGCTGCACCACGCGATAGAGACTGTCCTGCGCCAAAACTGAATCCGCATCGATACAGCAAAACAAGGGATAGACCGACAGATTGATCCCCGCATTCAGCGAATCGGCCTTCCCTCCGTTTTCTTTATCGATGACACGGACGTTGGCATAGATCGAGGAGTGGTACGTGGCTCGAATCGGCTCCGTCGGCAGATCGCGACCGTACGCCTCAGGAAACGGCTTCAGTTCGAACGCCCGCCGCAGCACATCGATGGTGTCGTCTTTCGAGCCATCGTTGACCACGATGATTTCATATTCGGGATAACGAAGTTGTAACAAAGATTGAATAGAACTCGCGATTGTGGCGGCTTCGTTATATGCTGGCACAATGATGCTAATTTGCGGTTCATACCCGGTGAACGCCTGCGGGAAGTGTTCACCCATCCGCTCTTCAAAGTACTGCCGAAGGGAAAAGATGGAAATCACATTGAGAAGTAAGTACCCTCCCGTCAGGGTAACCAAATATAGTAGAAACAATGCCTGTGATACACCGTAGATCGTTTCGAATGTCATGCGTGATGCGGGGCAGAATTGAGTTGCATGGCGGCTCGCTCCCTGAGTCCTCATCCTCGAAGCGGCTACACCGACGAGTGACCGCCGGGGTGCTCATCCTCGCAGGCTGGCTCTGGCCCTCCGTGGCCTTCACCCAAGATTTGATGATTCCCGGACAGCGTGCACTAACCGACGTCGAGGAAATCGAATTAGTCTATGCCGGTTCTCAGCCTATTCCCAAAATTATAGTGCGCGGGCGGCAGACGGCCAATTCATTTGTTCTTTCCTCTCATCGACCATCAGATGACCGACTAGACCTCTCGACTCAGGCCGGAGCTTGGCAACCCATGGCGACCTGTCAGGCGAGTGAGGTCCGTCTGATCTCCCCGCTCCATCTCAGGATTGATCGCCAAGGAACTGCTCCTTGCGGAGCAGTGTGGTCTTTGCAGACAACCAACAAGAGTCTGGATACATTATCATTTCGCACGCTCCTGGTACGCGGGACGACCTCAAGTCCTGTGAAGATGGAATTGGTCGACGCGCAGCGGGCTCATTCAGTAGCCGAACGTCTGATTGGGCACTTCTCACTCGAGGTGCCACTGGCCTCACTCGCGCGACAGGTCGACCTTCGGCAGCTGACTCAGATTCGACTCGTGACCGAAACAGATGTGGACCTGGTCATCGACGAACTCGCCTTCAGTACACCAACATCCGATTCTCCTCCGACTCCATCCATGGGATTTTGGTATTGGGACTACCGCTCGGCGATACAAGATCCAGAGAGCATGGTGATGGCCTGTCGGAAGCAGCACTGTCGACGGATCTTGCTCCAACTCCCCGATGTGCATGACTCGGATGACATCTGGAACGCCTACGCCCAACTCTTTGCCGTCACGAAGTCGTCGGATATTGAGCTCTATGCGCTCGACGGGGCTCCGGACATGATCGACCACGCCACACCGTTGATCTTGAAATTAGACCGGTTACTGGGACTGATGGGAATTCAGAAGCTCCCTGGTGTGCAATTAGACATCGAACCGTACCTATTAGATGGCTTTCCCGAAGACAACACGATCTTCGATCGCTATTTAGACACCATCGATCGTGTGAAGTCTGCCTTGCGGGGGCGAGCGAAACTCTCCGTGGTGATTCCCTTCTGGTTCTCCTCCACCATTCACAGGCAGCGGCCTCTCGCATTTTCGGTGATGGATCGGGTAGACGAAGTGGCCGTCATGAGCTATCGAACAGATGCAGACGAAGTGATGGCAATCAGTGACGACATTCTCCGCTACGGAGCCTTAGCAAATGTGCCAGTCTGGCTCGCCCTGGAAACAACAAGCCTGCTTCTCGAGCGGCATGTCATCCTGAAACGAGAGTACCGAACCGCTTTGGCGGACGGTGTACTCGACCCTGTCCGACGAACGTTGACCTTGGAGCCTCAGAAACAAATGGAATCGCCGGGACAGGATCATCGGATGTGGTTTCGCATTCATCATCGAACGGTGGTACGCCCTGAGCGTCTTTCCTTTGCCGGACGGACGCAGCAAGACGTGCAGCGCATGATCACGAACCTCTTTGCTCAAATTCACCAGGCCAACTTCGCAGGACTCGTGATTCATGACCTACCCGGGTACCTGGCGCTTACGCGATAAGATGCGGAGCCACGAAGTTTCAACACGATCAGCTCCCTATCGTTTTCGTCTGCCGATCATCTGGATCAGTGCCTTCGTGCTCTGCACGGGTGGCTATCATCCGGTTCATGCTGCTGATACGGCATCATCGCGCTCGTTACTTGAGCAAGCCAAACAGTCTGAACAGGCCCATCAATATGACGATGCAATCGCCATCTATCGGACGATACTTCAACAAGACATTGAGAACGACGATGTCCGCGCCGCCCTCGCCCGACTGCTATCGTGGCAAGGATCACATGCAGAGTCCATAAGCCTATACCGAGAGATTGCCCAGCGGCACCCAACGGACCTCGACGTTCGAGCCGCATTGGCACGGGTACTCTCCTGGCAAATGGAGAGGAAGGAAGCACAACGACTCTACGAAGGGATCCTACAAGAAGATCCCCGCCACCTGGACGCGCTTAAAGGGTTAGGTGATCTTTTGTTCTGGGAAGAGCGCGCCGCGGATGCCCTGCCCTACTACGAGCGGGCCTATGCCATCAGTCACGATCCCAAAATCGACGAACGGATCACTTCAATCACACGTGCGAACCCTCCACCACACAATCCGCAGCCGACCATACCCTCTGGTTTCACACTGCAAGAGAAAGCGGAGCGACTCACACAGGCACAGGCCTGGGAACGAAGTGGTGCCTTCGGACAAGCGATCACCGCCTACCAACAACTACTGACTGATGCTCCGGATGACGACGAGACTCGGAGGAGTCTCGCACAGGCCCTGGCACGAGACGGACAATTTGATCAGGCTATCGTACTGTATCGTGACATCCTCACGCGTCATCCCTCCGATCTCGATGTCTTGATCGGTCTGGCACGTGTGCTGTCGTGGCAGAAACAGTATGACCCGGCAATCCAGCAGTATCACACGGTGCTTCGCCAGGACAGTACGAATCGAGAAGCCTTGCAGGGGCTAGCCGATACCCTCTTCTGGAGTGGGGCTACCCAGGAAGCCGTTCAACAGTATACCCGTCTCCATCAATTGACCGGCGATGAAGCGGTGGCTGCACGCGTGCGGGACCTTACCGCGCTTCTCGAAGCCTCACCGCAGGCCCCGTTAGGCGTACGCGATACGACAATTCGGTTGCCCTTCCGCGACTATCTCAAGGTCGGGTACGGGGAGTTTTCCTACTCGCGCGGGATTCAAGGCGAACGAGATATTCTACTCGAAGTATCAAAATCCATCGGCGCGCAAACCCTCATCGCACGGGTCGAGCCGATCAGTCGATTCGGGTTTCATGACACGGTGTTGTCAATGGAAGGCTATAGCCCCTTCTGGAGACAAGCCTGGGGCTATCTCGCTGCACAGGGGACCATCAATCCAGACTTTTCGCCAAAATATTCATTTGCAGGCGAAGCCTCCCAGGGACTTGGACTGATCCATCCGTTGCTCACACGATTCGAGGCCTCCTTCGGCTATCGCTATCTCTCATACAAGACAGATGATATTCACCTCTTGACTCCCGGGCTGACCCTCTTTCTCCCGTTCAATCTCTGGCTCACAGAAAAGCTGTACTACGTCCCTGAGACCGGCGCGATCACCCTCTCGTCACGGCTGACCTGGCGTCCTACCAACCGCCTACAGGTCTTCGCATCAGGGTCCTTCGGAACGTCCGGCGAACGGATCGTCGCAACGCAAGATGTGACACGCGTGAGCAGCCGAACCATTCAGGGAGGCATTGTTCTGCCTGTCGCCGATCGGGTCTCGCTGGAAGTCACCGGCTATGACGAAGACCGAGGAGCGCTCTATACCAGACGGGGAGCCAGCTTCAGCATCATCTACCACTGGTAACGGCAAACGATGTGAGAGGGGAGCGCGTGCTTGCCTTCGTGGATACTGACCTTCCGCTCAACCTCTGGTATCTCAGTGCGATCGCGCTGAGCGCCATTATTGCCTTGCTCCTTGCCTCCATTCTTCTGTTCCGTCGAAGCCGCCTGGCGAACCAACAGCGGCGGCAGCGCGTCATCAGCATTTGGAAACCATTATTGCAGCAGTACGGTCAGGAGACCCTGGACTCACTTCCCTCGTTGACTCGTCGTGATCATATGGTCTTCCTCTATCTCTGGAACGAGCACTATGAGTCTGTGCAAGACGCGATGACCACTCCGTTGCTTGATCTCGCTCAACGGGTTGGAACTCCTCATCTGGCAAAAGAACTGTTGCACTCTCGCCAGCTGAGTCAGCGAATACTTGCTGTGGTCACATTGGGGCGATTACAGGATCAATCGGCGTGGTCACCGATCAGCAGCTTGGTGACCCATCACAATTCCTTCCTCGCGTTCAACGCGGCGCAGGCTCTTCTTCGTATCGATCCGAATGCGGCACTCCCCCTACTCTTACCCGTTCTCGGCCGACGAACAGACTGGTCTCCGCTCAAAATTGTCTCGATGCTGCAGACGGCAGGACGAGATCTGGCATCTGAAGTCCTTGCACAGGCCGCCATTGACGGAGACCCGGATATCTGCCCCCGACTGATTCGCTACCTGCCGGTGACGAAAAGTCAACTCGGTCTGCCGATCCTTCGACAGCTCCTGCGTGATGCTTCCCCACCCCCGAACATGGTGGCCGCCTGCCTCTTCGTATTCGGGGAATTTCGCGATCCAGCTGATCTCCCGCTAGTCCGTCATCATCTGACTCACGAAGCCTGGTATGTCCGGGTGCAAGCAGCAACTGCATTGGGGAAACTGGGAACCGTCGAGGATGAAGAACGGTTGATCAGCTTGTTCAACGACGATCACTGGTGGGTCCGCTATCGAGCGGGAGAAGCCTTGGTGAGCTTAGAGTCGATGACCGAAGAGAAACTGATGCACCTACAAGAGTCTCTGATCTCTCCGGACGCGCATGAAATCCTGGCGCCTATCTTGGCCAAATTCAGGGCACGTCGTTCCCCAATTGCCGTCAGACCCTAACCTCAATCCTCTCATCTGCGCGTACTGAGTCCGTAGCATGCCTGCTATACGACTGTGCATACCCCCGATCTTTTGAGATCGGCCTGATGGTATAAGAACTACGAAGGAAAGATATACATGGCATCCGGCCTGGAGAGTTGCTCCAGGCCGGATGAGAATTGAGACTTACTGTATTGGATTACGCTGAGCCGGAGTCAGCAGATTCTTCCAAGTGTCCGGAAGATTCTGGACCCACCCATTATAGACAACAGGGATCGTGAGCAATCCTTGACCACCCATGCCACGATTGCCGGTCACGGCATCGTCTGACACCGTTCCAGGTGCTGATGTGAGCAGAATCCGTCCAACAATCGCGGCATCGGAAGGATTCCCGTCGTTGTTTGGATCTGCGTCAACCACAATCAGGCTATTGGAGAACTTGCTGGACACATAGGCATAGTAACCACCTCCCAACTTCGCCCCGTACTGCACACCATGGCATCCAGGATCACATGGCAACATCGCTACCACCAAGTCGGTTACCGGATCGACGACGGTGATCGTAGCCGTGAGCGTATTGGCCGTTACCATGCTCTTTCCATTTGGGGCGACCGGTGTCTGGATTGGCAATGCGCCAACCGGCCCACTTACTGCCCCAGTGATCGGGTTGTAATTTTCCAGAAGATTGATCGTCTTGATGACAACCTTCGCCTGAGTATCAATCACGGTAATCGTGCTGTTGAGTAAACTCGCCACGTACGTCTTCTTTGAATCTGGGGTCATGCCTGTGGCGATTGGAAGCGCACCTGCCGGCAAGATGGCATCAATGGAATCGCTGGCGAAGTTGTACTGCGTGCTATCGGATGAGAACGCGTTCGGGGTAACCATCTTCTTGCCATCGTGACTCATCCAATGGGCATGCGGAGCCCCACGACCAACGTTGATCCGCCGCTGCACCCCATTTGCCATCGGCGCAAGTTCCACCACTGAATCGTTGTTCGGTGAACCATTCAAGGCCACATGCAGTTGGTCCGTGTCCACCCGTGTCATCACATGGGAAGGAGATTCCCCGACCGATATATTGTTCAAGAGGGCGCCGGTGGTCCTGTTAAACACCGTCAGCTTACTATCGAACCACTGTGTTTGATAGATCAGATTCTGATTCCGATCCGTCCACATGTTGTGGGGATTATTCATGTTGATTTGAGGCAATGCCACCTTACGGGTGACCTTCGAAACAACTACATTGTTGCTGTCCTTCTCTATAGTCACAGCCGTTGCTGTTCCCGGTTTGCTCTTACCTCCGGTTTTCTCGAATTGGGTATCAACCCAGACTTCTCCGACCGCCGCAGTCATGGGATTGAAGAGTGCCTCTTTCGGGAGATCATTGCCATAGCGAGCGCTCAAGACTGCGTCGAGATTCGCCACGGCTCCGCCTGTGATTCGGACATCCACGCTCGGATAGGTAATGTGCCAGGGAGTAGAGGAACTATAGTCTTCCCAGTTCGCCGGATGAGTCGCAATGAAGAAGGTACGCAGTAGTCTAGTTGCGAGGTCACTGCTCGTTGGTACCGTAATGCCATTGACAAGCGTGATACTCTCGCCAAGATCCAGGCCGGGCGTTCCTGGATTGTCGACGATTACCGCACCGAACATGTACGGATGGATTTTACAGGTGAAGACGTAGAGCCCCGGAGTATGGAGCACGACTTCATCTGACCCCTTCCGTGGGGCAGTATCGAAGGGCATGTTGATGGCTCCAGTCGGGAAAATGAGACTGGTACGGGTGTGTACCGTGTTGGACTTGCCCGTAAATCGCACTTCAGTTCCTGGTGTAGCGACAGCTAAGGATGCAAAGCCTGCAACCGGTCCAGCAGCATTTCTAAACCAGGCTCCCGGCTCATCAGTCAGTTCAAATATGATGCGTGGATCTCCGGCATAAGTCTGACTTACTAATGCACCGGAAATAAACACCATAGCGATGGCCAAACATGAACGCACAAATACCGTAACCCTCTTGCTCATTCTCTGCCTCCTTATATTGAGTGAGCTCGTCGATATTAAGCCGATGGAGTCTATCGAGTTCAAACCGTGAGCACAACGCTATACCGTATAAGAATGAGTTAAAATTTAACATCATCACCCATCCCTAAATTCCAAGTAATTGACCCATGCCATCCACACGCAGTTTGTCGCTCATTACACACAATCTAATGAAATTTCATGCATTAACACCGTCTGGTGATTGCATCATACTGATTAAGGCTCAGGTGTATCCAATTGGATTCTGTATCTAAATAGATTCATTTCGGCACGACCATGGTCCGCGGGCCGCCTCATGGTCGCTCAAGTGTTCAACCATACGGCGACTTGAACGAGTTCGCTACGGAGATAGGGGATAGTGTTAACGCACGTCTTGAAAAAATGTTCGCGGAAGGACCGGCAAGCGGTATTCAACATGGAGGATGATAAGGAGCACTCGAACGAAGCTTCGCCAGATACCCATCTTGATAAACTTTCTCGCATCGGTAACAACCGGAGGAGACAATAACAGCGGTGTCGTCACTTTGATGAGTCGCTCGCAGAAGGCCACATCTTCCAGGATCGGCTGATTGGGAAACCCACCTAGCTGTTCAAAGAGTGCGCGCCGGACGAAGAGAGCCTGATCACCATAAATGATCCGACTGCGTGTACAGCGGAAATTGTCCAAAAACGAAATGCACTTCAGCCGCCAATCATCACCCGAGAACTGGTGCATAAACCCGCCGGCCTGAATCGATTGATCCCTCTCCATGTCATTCAATCGTTGAATCGTGCCGTCCGGCAGGATCGTATCCGCATGCAGAAAGAGCAGCCATTCACCCTTCGCCTCCTTGGCCCCGGCATTCATTTGAGAAGCTCGACCTTTTGGGGCGGTGAGTGCAAGCCGTGAAGGGTGAGGGGTAATGGGTGAGCTGGGACGGAACTCGAAATCATCAAGAATAGTGGACGTCCGGTCGGTGCTGCCGCCGTCGACTAGGATCGTCTCGAATTCACCCGGCTGTGAGAACAACGCCTGGAGCGTCTTCGGCAACGCTTTTTCTTCATTGTAGGTTGGAATAATGACAGAAATCATTGATCAGCTCATCAGACATCCGGCGCTAACCCGCTGATGATCGACTGCTGACAGCTGGTTGCTCATCACACACCAGTCCGGCAAGAAGGTCCGGACATCCTGCGCCCAGGCTGTGGCATCCTCGTTGATGCTCTCAAACAGGTCACAGAGTGTGAAGACCATGGCATCAGTCAAGGTAAGGTATCGCTGCGCCCGTCTGTTGAGATCCGTCACATCGGTCTCGCCACATTCGATGGCTCGCTCAAGCTGACGGCGGCCGAATCCATGGTGCGCTTCCTCCTGGTGCAGCAAGACCAGACGGAGCCGTCCGAACGGAGCCGCCCGCTTCACTAACCCTTCCTCAATACGCGTGAGAACGGCTTCGCCTAAGCCTTCGAGGACGACTTGCTCGGCCAGAAACGTCTCCGTGAGATCCCGGCGTGCCAACGCCTCATCCAGAATCGCTCGATACTCCTCTAATGCAGGAAGAAACGGCGTATCACGCAGGTGCTTCGGGGCCAGCCAGGCAATTGCCCCCTGAAACACCATGGCATGCATCGATTCTTGTTTGGCCTGATTCAGCAAAAATCGTCTTGTCGTGGAATCAGCGGACAATCCGGCTTGCGCCTTGGCGCAGTCATGGGCCAGCCGCTCGCCATGCTCAAGAAACGTTAAGAGTCTCGCGATGGGGGCCTTCTCATCATGACCGACCAACATAGGTTGTCTCCCTTGGTGGAATGCCGTTCAAGCTCCAATCGTACTCGAGATACTCGATACGATAGTCCGACTGCATCAAATCCTGAACCAGTTCAGGGTCGTTCACATAGCGAGTGATGTAGGATACAACCGAACCAGCCGCCTTCGTAAAATCCTCCTCAAACCATTTAAAGATCATCGAAAGCGACGCAACTTTTTTCTTGCGGTCAAACCGGTTACGGGTGGGATCATTGATAAACTCCCTGGCCACTCGATCCAGCTGTATATTGAGCTGATCCGGCTCATAGGACCACGGCTGGAGCTTGGGACAGGACGTGGACGCACACACAATGGCAAAATGGATCAACGGTTCCTGAAACTGTTTGATCAATACCTGCCGTTCCAGATCGTAGAGATTGATCGTGCTGCCTCCGACTCGATAGTTCCTCCCGATGAAATAGCGATAGCGCCCCACAAGGCTCGTCGGCGAAAAGCGATCCAGGATACCCTTGACGGCGAAGGCGTTATAGGCATTGATCCAAAAGGCCAGCCGCTCATGGCGCATGGCCAGCACATTGGGATCCATCCTATCCAACTGGGCCAGATAGGCCGGGAAACGATCATCCGTTTGAACGGCCGGGTAATCGACGAGGCCGTCATTAACATGCGACGAAAACACCTGCCCGAGCAGTTGATGAGAGAATTCATCTGGACGAAGCGGATCCTTGGGACTAAATGACATCGGGACAGTGGAACAGGCCGTGAGCAACATCGACACCCAGATGACCATCCACATCAGCAACTGTCCCTTCTTTGTCACCATGACACTGATGTCTGCCATGCCGCGATCGGATGCCGAAGCACCGACCCGATCACCCGCCCGTCTACCCGATTACATGACGAATGATCGGAACAGCGCTGAATAGTCTGTCGATCGAACTTTGATGCGATTTCACGGAACGACGACTCAAGCAGATTACCGACAGGAGGAAGCGAGAGGCAGGGCGAGACATTTCCCGAGGCATCGATCGCGATGCTATACCTTCCTGCATCACAGGGCGCGAGTCTTCCTCCTCCAAGCCATGTGACATTGTCCTTTGCATACTGTCGAAGATAGCCTGGAGGGAGCAGATCTTGTTGGAGCAACTGTTCAAACACCACTCGGGCCTGTTGACG
>DIHK01000033.1 GCA_002420115.1 Nitrospira sp. UBA5698 | reverse complement strand
CTTCTCCGATGTATCAGAGGAGAACCAGAGGAACTACGATTGGCTCAAACGGACTGTCGTTTAGCGGTTACAACTCTTAAGCGATAAGAGCAAGGAAGTGAGTACCGGGCCGACATAACATAACACGTACGGTTTGAGTCCTTGGTTAGTCGGTTCGATGAAAGAACGTCTTGGGCATGGTCGGCGTCGTCTTTGCACAGATCTGCATGACGGTATTGTTAAGACACGTGCAAATTGAATTTTGAAGACCCGACCTGGTGGATATGATTACGCCAGTCTCCTCCAAAACCAAGGGCCTGAGGTTTCCCCTACTCCTTCGCGGAACGGAGCAGCCGTGCTCAGGATGAAGCACGAGGATTGGAAACATTGCGTAAGCTTGGACATAAGTAAAGGTGTCGTTCGGGTGGCGCCGAACTGACTCTGCGCTGGAGGGTCGACTATGTCAGCATCACTAGAATTCCAACCCTCATCAAGACCCTCTCGAACAGTGCGCGGACGCACAGGCTTGTGCATCAGCACACTATCTCTTAACTGTCTGCCCTATCATGGGGGCACTCCGACCTTGTGCCACTCACCATGTTCCCTTTAATCACAGCGTTTTAACTGGCAGATCCACGAGTAGGATACGCGGCTCTCTTCTTGCTGTGTGCAGAAACGAGATACCTTCGTCTCATACGAGGATATGGGGGGGGGAGAATCGATACTACGACAACGACAAATCCTCAGACCGAATTGAGAGATTGCTGATGACAACTTACGAAGCTGAACCCGATACACGGTCACATGAGCCGGAACCAAGTACGACGGACAGTGACCAACCTGCCGTAACAGAGCCGAGTACTCCACCTGGATCAGCCGCATTCCAAGCACAATATGCAGGACGTGATATGGCCGCCGGACTGATTGCGGGGTCGATGGCGATCCCATTGACGGTCGGCATCGCCATGATGTCTGAGTATCCCATTAAGGTGGGACTAGCCACCGTCGCATTTGCCTGTTTGGTCGGCTGGATCAACGCCTGGTTCAAACCCGGTAACTATATCGGCTGTCCTGGAATCGCAGCGGGTTTGGCCCCGGTGTTGGCCGTTGGTGTGGCCACGTTTGGCCTTGAGAATATGGCCTTCGCAATTTTCCTCACGGCAACGATTCAAGCCATCATCTGGCGATTTAACTGGCAGCGCTATATTCTGGTGGCGGTGCCGGTGTATTTGGTGGAAGGGCTGTTGGCGGGCGTTGGACTGAAGATCGCCTTGAAGTTCTTGGCGTTCACCTATGAGCTCCCCCCTGGCATGGAAGCCGCCGATTCGTTCATGAACGGCGCTCGCATTCAGATGATCTGCATTTCCATGGTGGGATATGGCCTCTTTGTCTATCTCTTTTTGAAGTTCAAGAATACGCAGCCTGCTGTTCCATATTTTGTCATCATCGCCGCAGGAACCATTCTGGCCCAGTTCGTCTCGGTCCCCATGTTGTCCATGGAAGATACGGAACTCAAGCTCGCCCTGCCAATCCCGCACTTCACTAGCCCTCTGACCATTCTCTATATGTTCGGATTTGCGGTGATGCTGGCCATGATTGATGTCATCGAACAGGTCATGAGCAATGCGGCGATCGAGAAAATTGATCCCCTCAAGCGGAAGTGCAACAGCAACAATAGCTTGTTGGCCATCTGGATCGCCAACATGGGATCGAGCTTCTTCGGTGGCATGACCAATCTGGACGGGTTGGCTAAGAGCACCACGAACCGCTTGGCCGGCGCCTATACGAAATTTTCGGTCCTCATCATCGGGTGTGTGGTGACCTTCTTTACTTTCAATACCCACGCGCTCGAATATCTCCCGAAGTTTGCTTTGGCAGTCATCATGATCTTCTCCGGCTGGAAGATGATCGAAGGACTTGTGCATGTGACCCACCACGGTCCCTATGCGATGATCCTCGCCATTTTGTGCGGCGTGCTGGTATTTAAGGTGGGGATTTTTGAGGGATTATTGATTGCGATGGCCGTGCACGGGATCGTACACTACATGGTGTATGTCAATATAGAAAAAATGCCTGGAAGCGTAATCATCAAACGATACATTGATGACCTCAAAAGGCATGGGAGTGACGTGAGTTAAACGCCTCACTCCACTATTTGCCCCCTTCACTCACCCATCATAGATCAAGAGAGGCGCCTCTCGATGTTCGCAAAAATTCTGGCAGCAATCGACGGCAAAGATACTTCCATGAAAGCCTTGATGGAAGCGAAGCACATAGCTATCTCCAACCATGGGACGCTCCGCATTGTCCATGTTGCCACCGAGGAGACCGACCCCAAAGCCTGTCTCAAGTTGTTAACACAGGCCAAGTCCACCATTGGCGACGGAGTGACCCTGGACACCCGTGTCTTATACACCGAGGCCATGTACGGCGTAACTGGAATCGTCGACGCCCTCGCCAACGGTGCACGAGAATGGGGGGCTGATCTTGTGGTATTGGGGAGCTCACATCGCCAAGCGCTGGAACGATGGGTCATCGGTTCAGTCGCGGAGCAATTGCTTTCCAAGATTGATGCCTCTGTGCTCGTGGTTCGTTCACAGTAGACAGTCACCCATCCAGGCCGCCTCCACTTCAGACTTCGACATCGCTCTTCCGGCCATCTCTCTAGTTGCGTGCTCCTCCGCTGAGCATCGATGCACAGGCACCGTGCAAGTCGTGCATCAATGCACGAGCCATGCACTTCCTCGAAAACCCTACCCCATTTTATGAATCGGCGAGTCGTGATTTTCCAGTACTTAATGAACGTTTCGAGCTGCATCCTTGTCGCACGGGCTTACAACAGTCTGGACTCCAACTTGCATTTACCAGCAATTAAAGGGAACGGATGGTCCGATTACCCTTGCTGCTTAAGGGAGGTTTTGCAATGGGGAAACAGCATGTTGTCACGATGTTACCGGGAGAAGGCACCGGCCCGGAAATTTGCGAGGCGGTGCGCCTCGTCATCGATGCGAGCGGGGTTGACATCAAGTGGGAGTACGAAGACATCGGTTTGGACTGTCTTGAAAAGTACGGCACCCTCCTACCCGACAAGACTATTCAAAACATCGCGAAGAACAAGGTCGCCCTCAAAGGGCCCACGACCACACCCATCGGTACGGGACACAAGAGCGCCAATGTGACCCTCCGTAAGGTCTTTGATCTCTACGCGAATGTGCGGCCGGCGAAACTCATCCCCGTGCTCAAGCGACCCTGGGACAAGATCGACATCATCAATTTCCGCGAGAATACTGAAGACTGTTATGCTGCCATCGAACACATGGTATCGGATGAAGTCGCGCAATGTCTGAAAGTCATTACCTGGCCGGGCTCCTATCGGATCGCCGATTTCGCTTTCAAGTGGGCCAAGGCCAACGGACGTAAGAAGATCTTCTGCGTCCACAAGGCCAACATCATGAAGATGACAGACGGACTCTTTCTGGATGCATTCCGGGAGGTCGCTAAAAAGTATCCGGACATCGAGTCAGGTGACATTATCGTGGATAACTGCTGCATGCAGTTGGTACGAAATCCGGCCCAGTTCGACTGCCTGGTATTGCCAAACCTCTACGGCGACATCTTGACCGATCTCTGCGCTGGACTGGTTGGCGGTTTGGGATTTGCGCCTGGCGCCAATGTCGGCGACGGCTGCGCGATCTTCGAAGCTGTGCACGGCTCGGCCCCGAAATATGCCGGCATGAAGAAGGTCAATCCTTCGGCCGTCTTGGTCTCCGGGATCATGATGCTTCGTTGGCTCAACGAAGAAGCTGCTGCCGCTCGTATTGAGAAGGCCATGTTCGCAGTGCTCGACGAGCGAAAGCATGTGACCTACGACGTCGGTGGCACCGCCAAGACCGACGAGTACGCGCAAGCGATCGTGGACAAAATGCACGCGAAGGCCTAAGCCTGAGCGCACAGACTCAACAAGGAGATATTCCATGCCAACATTTACCGAAACCGCCAAGGCGACAAAGAAGAAGAAAGAGATCAAGCTCGTCGGCATCGATATGTACATCATCACGGACAAAGGCATCCCGAAGTTCGACGATATCGGACCGTTCAAATGTGAATTCATCTCAAATAGAGGTACGAAGGTCTGGCCTGGCTTTGTGAGTCCCGATCTCCTTCAAGTGAACTGGTACCGGTGCCGGTTCATGGCCACCAAGGATGTGCAGGATGCGGATGTGAATACGTTCCTGGACGCCTTGACCAAGAAGGGCTGGTGGTGGTCCGCCGCACAAAAGCTGTGGAACTACGACGGCGAAGCCGGATTCAGCAAAGCCTACTGAGGCGCGCATCGAGGCGATGGCGCTCATTCGAGCGTCCATCGCCTCCCTCATAGATCGGCCCGCATCTCACCGGAGGCGAAGCATGAAAGTCTTGACGGCTGAAGATCTAGGCATGGCAGCCTGGGAAGGCGTAGAGGTTCCTGTATCGAAGTTGGAACTCTCATCTCTTTGTCATCATATCGGCCCACCAATACTCACCGAGCGACAAGAAACCTTTCTTCGAGATCGCTTCAGCACAAAACTTGAAGACCCTGAAACTGGAGAGTGGATTCGCTCTTGGCGCGCGGATGGGGAATAGATAATGGCTGGAGTGGTCACCAATAAAGCTGAGATTGAATATGCGGTCATGCTCGCAGTCTTAGATTTTCAAACAGAGTTCATGAAGTCCAACTATTCGCACGTACAAGCCCACGTGTATGATGAGCTGATCTACGTCACATCAGCCCGAAGCAGGTCCATTCCAGCAGAGACGGAACTGGCCAGGTCACCTGAAGGTCATGAGCTGCTCCGTCGATTTCATCGTGCCCTGTTCGACTCTTGTCAGCATGTACTACAAGGACGCATTGAGCAGGCCATTGGTGTAAAGATTCAAAACATTCTCACTGACCTCGATCCTGAGGTCGGGTGTAGTACGCTCATTATCAAATTGCATGAGCCGCTCGTCAAATCGACAATGCGCTGATTCGTGATACGAGAGTCGCTATCGTCTGGAGAGAAAAGGACTTGGTAATTGACCGTGCTACAGACAATTTCAGAACAGTCTTTCCTCAAGAACTAGGGGTCACAAACGGCACCGGCTTTTATCCTCTCGATCCCTCTGCTTTCAGATTTTACCCTGAAGGTCCCTCAGTAATAGTCTGACATTCTCTCGTCGTTATGCCCAATGATCACGCACACACGCTTCCAGCAGAAACTCTATCCGCATTCATTCTGCTCATGGTCATCTCATCCTTCTGTTTCGCAAAATCCGGGTGGTGTGAAAACTCCGAAATCGCCCCGCACCCGTCTTCCGATCCCTGGTTCACGGGAACACTGCTTTCCACGCGAGGTCGCACACTCGACCCTGGACGTCTTGTCGTTCAGCCGTACTTCTTTTATACACGCTATGGAGGACTGTATAACGACAATTGGCGCCTGCATTCGGCCACCGTGTCTCGCACGATCATTCAACAAACGTTCTTCATCTACGGCTTAACAAACCGGGTGGACATCGGGATTGCACCGCAGTGGCTTGAGAATTCCTCATCACGCGACTCTCTCTCAGGATTCGGCGACTTGCCCGTACAGCTAGGATTCCAAGTACTGAAAGGCGATTCGGATTCATGGGTTCCACATGTGCTGTTCTGGGTTCAAGAAGTCTTTCCGACTGGTCGCTATAACGATCTCGGGCCGTCCACGGTGGATCTGGGCGGGATTGGAGGTGGCTCGTTTGGTACGACCCTGGGCCTGGCCTTGCAGAAAGTACTACGGCTGGGAGGAGATCATGTGTTGAGGTACCGCCTGAATGCATCTTACGGCTTCTACTCGCCCGTCACGGTGCGCGGATTCAATACCTACGGTGGAGGATTCGACACTACGGGTCGTGTTGAGCCAGGATCCGTGACCACCTTCACCGTTGCGGGGGAATATACGCTGACACGGCATATCGTTCTCGCGCTCGATATCGGATTCCAGACGATCAATGCCACGCACTTCTCTGGAACCGCAGGCATCGGTGCACAGGGTGAGCCGGCGATGGTAGGCAAAGGATACAGTAATCTTCTCTCCATTGCGCCGGCCGTAGAATACCACTTCACGCAACACGTCGGTCTGATTGCCGGTCCATGGTTCAGTCTCAGAGGGAAGAACACTTCCGAATTCTTTGGTGTTGTGGCTGCGCTGTACCTGTTTCTGTAACGCCTGTCACACTCCTTGGGCTGCTGCAATTGTTTACCTGTTGTTTACATGACGTTTACACGTTCGACATGTGAACCGGGTATAGGTCACGTTAGATCACCTGCATTGTCTTGAGGGCCTAGAACCATTACCTGTGCTGCAGGATAAAAAGGACGTCCATCTAACCTTACGATAAGGAAGGAGTTGCCATGAATACACTGCATCGCTCTGTTGCACTGCTGGTCTTCACCATCATCGGCCTAGGGGGTTGCGCACATGAAGGAAGTTCTCTCTCTGACCCACATCCGGTCACCGTGGCCGACCTACAGGCCGTGTTGCGTGATGAGTGGTCTCGACACGTGTTTTGGATTCGCCATGTCGTGATGGATAACGCGAAAGGTGATCGGAGATCTCGAGATTTTGCAGAGAAAGCCGTGGCGGCCAACGCACGAGATATGGCCAAGACATTGGTTCCGTTCTACGGCGATACCACAGCTGGGCGGTTTCGTACCCTCCTCACAAAACACGATGAGATCATTCAGGCCTACTCCGATGCCACTGTCGCCGGGGATAAGCGCCGCCAGGAGGCGGCCATAGCGACAGGGGCCTCGATCTCCGACGAGATCGCCAACCTTTTTAGTCAGATCAATCCGCACCTCCCCAAGGACACGGTCCGCAGCCTCTTCGCCACGAATATTGGCCATCACGTGCTTCAAATCAACAAGTTTCAGGACAAAGATTACCAGGGTGAGGACGAGACCTGGACGGCGATGGAGCATCATGTCTATGTGATTGCCGATACGTTGACGAATGCCATCGCGAAACAGTTTCCGGCGAAATTCGGCAGCTGACGAAGGGCATGATCACGGGGCGAGATGGTCGGGACGGGCTACCGGTAAGAGGGATGGAGTCCGTTCCCCTCCACCCTGGGTTTTGCCTAGGCTAAAGGAGACGAGATGGCAGTCTTCACCTAGAAGTCCCGTTGCACCCCGGCGACCGCAAAATGGAGCACCCTCGTCTGCTCGACCACATCCAGAGTGATTGCGTGCCCATCTTGCCTCGCTCCTCTTTGCGGCAACAAGGTCCACCCGATCGGCACTTCGATTGTCACACCGGAGATTCGTCGTGGTGCATTGATGGATACCATCATTCGATCGGCTTTGCCGGCCACGTCTACGTGCAATAAGTTGCGAGCTGACCACCAGTCCCCAAATTCACGCAGGGATCCGAACCAGGCCCAGTCTTTGACCGC
>DIHK01000049.1 GCA_002420115.1 Nitrospira sp. UBA5698 | reverse complement strand
TTCGAATCCCGTTGGGACCACCATCCTTTCTCCCGCCGTTCCAAGGAGTTAGCCACCTTCACGTGTTCCGTCAATTCTTCAAGCGAACTTCCATAGGACAATCCATAGGACAAAAGGGCAGTGTGAAGCTGAGAAACGGCAGCTCGAAGCTGCTGATTCCAGCCATATCCGCCGTGCGAATACGCAGCGGTCATTGAATCGCCCCCGAGTTGATCGTGTCCCATTCCCCGCAGTCGATGCCCAAGCAACGCAGCTCGAACTTCAAGCGGAACGCCGAGATTCTGAAGCCACGTTGCGAAGGTATGACGGAGATCATGGAAGTGGAGGTCAACCACCTTCGCTTCCTTTGCCAAACGCTTCCAGAAGATGCTGAACGCGGCCGGAGTCCATCGTCTGAAGATTCTCCCGTCCACATGAGGGATCGTCCCGTGTAGGGCCGCGTAGGCGGCAGGATTGAGGGGAATTTCGCGGGGTGTCTGCTTCAGTTTGCTTCTTGCTGGCGGAAGGATCAACCACCACCCGTCATCCCGCTTGCGCATCCAGGTTCGATCGATCTCTAGGATTTTGGCTTCTCGGAGTCCAGTGTTGAGCGCGACCGTCACAATCCGCCAGAGTTCAGCCGGGTCATATTGATTCGACTGGGTCACCTTCGCCCGGCGTTCCTCTGTCTTAATCTGGATTGCCTTCAGTTCCTCGGTCGTAGCGACACGCTCGCGAGTCGTGACATCGGGCAGTTCGACTCGTTTAAGCCGGTTCTTATCCAGCTTGTCGAAGTCGACGGCGAGGTTCAGAATCCGCATCAACACATTCCACTCTCGCCTGATTGTCCAAGGCGCGGCCCTCGCAGCAAGACGAGCGGTGATGTAGGCTAGGCCGTCCTCAGCCGTGAGGGAGTCCAGCGGACGTTGGGCGAAGCGAGGGAGTAAGTGAGTCTCGATGATAGATTCCGGCCTGGCCAGGTCAAACCGCTTCTTCACATGCATGGTCTGCCAATACAGGGGCAGAAATTCTCTGAGTGTAGGTGCCACAGGTGGTACAGTTGTCGGACGCGACTCGCCTTGCTGGATTTTGGCCACCATAGCGACTGCCGCTTCCTCGGCCTGCTCTTTGGTGAGGTTGTAGCCGAGCAAGGGACGGTAGCGAAGGCCCTTCCATCGGAAGTACAGATCAAAGGCTAAGCCCTTCTTCGTCGGTCTCTTGGTGATTACATACGCCATGTGTCTCTCAGCGATAGAGTGGGTTGCGATGGTAGACACCCGCGTTTGGAATGTCCAGAGCGTCACTCGCAGAGATATTAGGAACACTGATAGGGCCAGTGTTCGAGTGTAAGGCCGACTGACTCGGGGAAACCGCAGGTGCCGCTACGGATTCAAATTCAACACGCCCAGTTTTAAGCCACATCTCAAGCTCATCCTGATCGAACAACAGCGCCCGCGAGCCAGGACGCCGATAACGGGGAATATCCTTCCGTTGGTACAGAGAAGACCTCGACATCCGAAGAAACTGCGCGGCTTCTTGAAGATTTAACGGTCTCATTCACGCGCTCTTGTACTCGAAAAACCCGAATTCCAATCTTTGGTCAACGGCCACCATGACCCTCTTCTCTATCCGAGAATTTTCGCAATGCCAGCAATTTACGAGAGCACTTCTGTACCGTCATACCATGTGCCTTAGACAAGAGATGCAGAACGCACGTGCCCGTGGCACGGTGGCACTTATGAGAGGGTTCACAATTTTTGACCATACCGAAAAGGTAGGGGGCCACAGAAAAGAAGGAAACGTTGGGTCAGATGTGCCCGAGTCCCCGCGGTACTCACCTGGGCCCTGCAGGAAGTCGGAGTCTCGGACGAGGTTATTCTGAGTCGTCGCTAGCCTGCGCTCTGCGAGGGGCTTCGGTAGCCACACAACTGAGGCACCGCGTCTGGAGACGCCGTGCCAGGTGGAGTCCAGCACCGTCGTGTCGCGCAACGCGACTCGACCATGCGGCGACAATAGTTGTCGCCCAACAGGGGTGTGGCACGCCCGTGGCAACCGCGCCACCGAGACGGTGTCACGGATGCAGTCGTGCGTAGCCACAGATTCAGAACGTCTGTTGCGCCCCCGCTTGGGTGAGGGGCGCAACACGATGTTGAGAAGAGGCTGGTGTGTGAGTCCGGTGTCTGTGGCCGTTCATGATCGGTTCGGCTCTTCAGTGAGGATTGAGGAGCAGAAAGAAAAGGATTGATGGAGTGTTCACCTGATTGTGTACGGAAGCGCCGGTTGTTACCAAAGCGTGGAACTGGACGACTTACCCGAGCATGGTCCGAAGGGCTTGGCGAAGCGCACTTTGATCCGTCGTGGTAAGTCGGCCCAGTTTCTTGAGGACAAGGGCTGGGTCGATGGTGGTAAGGATGGGTTTGAGCACAGACGGCTTGAGCAATCCCGCCCCCTGCCAATCCTGAACCTGAACCTCACCCACTGAGAGGGAGGAGGGTTGTCGACTGGTAATCGCCATGATCAGGAGATCGGGGCGGGCCTGATGATAGGCCGGGCTGCTCACCACGACGGCTGGACGGCGTTTGACAGCGGACTGATCTGTGAAGGGGAAGGGGACTAAGATCACATCCCCAAAGTCATAACCGGTCATAATCGGCGTCAGCGGGGTTGTCCCAGACCCGCGCGAAGGCGGCGGTGGCGAGGTGGCCGGCGGCCTGAGTCAGCGCGCGCTCTTCGGCCTGACGGTGGGCGAGAAAATCCACAAAGTCCTCCACCTCGGCTACACGTTCGGGAGGAAGATGCCGAAGTTTCTGAAGAATCGTCTGTTCATACGCCGTCGTCATTTGCGTCGCTCCAACTAAAGATCAGCCTACACGTCTCCGTCCCAAAGATCAATTCTTCGTCCGTTGCGCGCGGGACCCGCCGAGTCAGTTCTTTGAGGATCCCGTGAGTGCTCGGTTTTGTACATATTTGACGGATTTTAAGAGGTTGGGGGGCCGAGATCTGTTTCTTCTTTCCTCTCTTCTTATCCTTATTTTAAGAGTTTGCAGGATATGGCTGTTGCCCGTAGTTGTCTTACATTATGGGTTTGTCGTACTCTTGTGCGCAGGTGCTTTGACCCTCCAATGACCAGGGTTAGACGCTGATCGGTGAGGGGCGCGGGGTGTCTCGATTTGGGCTGGTGCAGGTGAGCTAATGGGGCAGCGGGCGAAACGGACGACCACGGTTACGGTGGATCTGGGGGAACTGAAAGCGCCCTGGCAGGCCTGGTGTGAGCAGCAGGGCGTCACCCCGAGTCATGCGTTGCGGAACGCCCTTCGGCAGGCCATGGATCGGAGAACCACGCGGGCTCCTGCGTCTCGGCTGCGGGTCACGCCGAAGCGGGAACGAGCGACCGCTCGCATCGAACTGAATCTGACGGCCTCAGAGCTTGCCGCCCTGAAGAAGATGGCTGGTCATGAAGGCTACGTGCCGACGAAATGGCTGGTGGCGATGGTGCGCACAAAGTTGACCGGGCAGCCGCAGGTCGGACAGCCGGAATTGGAGACCTTGGCCCGGTCGAATCAGCAACTGCTGGCCTTGGGTAGGAACTTGAACCAGATTGCAAAAGTCTTGAATACCGCGCCTCAGAACCGGACCGCCTTTCGGGTCGAGGTCATCACCGAACTCTCCCGCGTGATCCAGGCCCATACGAAGAAGGTGTCCGATGTCTTACGCGGGACTGTGGAGCGATGGCACATCCAATGAGTTCGACAGGCAGCCAGATTGACCAGAAATTGGATGAGTGGGGGAGTCGGCTTTTCAATGTCTCAACAGAGACCCTCCCACGCCCACGTCGCAGCAGGAATGTTCGTCTGAGTTCCGCCAAGTTCACGAGTACCGGCGGACGGCTCAGCACGCCACAGGCTCGGGCGACCTATGTGCGGCGGAAGTTACAAGCTATGGTTCGGCGCTCGCCGCAAGTCGTGGTGAAACTCGTCAGGGCGCCGAAAGGGATGAAGGGTATCTCGAATAACCTCACCTATATCTCACGTGATGGCCAACTCGAGATTGAGGATCAGGACGGCCAGGTGATTCACGGGAAGGAGGCCGTGACCGATCTGAAAGCCGAATGGCAGGACGGCGGGATGCCGATCTCGGCGGATTCGACCATGCGCGACGCCTTTCACCTCGTCCTCTCCATGCCGACACGCACTGATCCGCTGTCGGTCCAACGGGCGGCGCGTGACTTTGCCAAACGGGAGTTTTCAGGGTTTCAGTACGCGATGGTCCTCCACACGTTCGAGACCGATCCGGATCCGAACCCCTCTCCACATCCACATGTGCATCTGACGGTGAAAGCGGCAGGGCTTGATGGGATTCGCTTGAATCCGAGGAAGGCCGATCTGCAACGCTGGCGCGAGGGGTTTGCGGAAGCCTTACGGGAGCATGGCATTGAGGCCACGACCACGAGCCGAATTCACCGCACTGCCCACGAACGGTGGAAAATCCAACATCTCCGTGATCGCACGATGCACACAAAGCAGCTCGATCGCCAGAAACGAGTGACCCACATGCCAAGGAAACAGCGCGAGGTGATGCACCATTACGAGCAGGTCCTGAGGACGCTTGCACGATCTGATCGAGGAGAGGACCGCCAGCTGGCGGCGGATTTGGTGCGCTATCTGGGAGGACGAACCCTCACTCTGAAGACGGAAAGGGACCGAGGGAACGATCGCGAACGATGAATAATCTGCACCTGTCACCTTACCGAAGTAGAGAATGACCCCCAGAGTATCCTAAGAGGCTGCGCAGTTGAGGAATGTATTTTACTAGAAGGTCACTTGACAATCCTCTACTAGTCTATTATTCTGGATATATGGAAATAAATGAAGCAGTCACCGCCTTTGACGCACTTTCACAGGAAACCCGCTTGCGGGTGTTCCGCCTGCTGGTGGAATACGGACAGGAAGGGACACCAGCCGGAACGCTGAGCGAAACGCTGGGTATCCCGCATAACACCCTGTCTTTCCATTTAGCGCAGATGAGCCATGCGGGACTTGTTAAATCGCGCCGTGAAAGCCGCTCGATTATCTACACGGCAAATTTCGAGTTCTTCACCGACCTCATCCGCTACATGGTCAAGGATTGTTGCCGCATGGAGTTTGCCAGCATCCGCGAGGATAAAAAGCGCGGCTGTTCTATAATTGAAATGCCAAGTTGTTGTCCGCCTAAAGGAAAGGAGAAAACATCATGAAACGCTTACACGTTCATATCGGTGTGGAAAGTATCGAGCAAGCTATTCCCTTTTACAGTGCCCTGTTTGGCGCACAGCCAGTGAAGACCAAAGCGGACTATGCGAAATGGTTGCTTGATGACCCGCGCGTAAATTTTGCGGTTTCGACCCGCCCCAGCAAGAAGGGCGTTGACCATCTTGGCATTCAGGTTGATGACAATAGCGAGCTGGATGAACTTCGCGGACGGATAAAAAGTGCAGCACTCCCCGCCTTTGATGAAGGCGAAACCGTCTGCTGCTATGCCAAGTCCGACAAAACATGGGTGCAAGACCCGGCGGGTGTGGCATGGGAAACCTACCGGACGATGGAAGATGCCGAAATTTACGGGAAGAATCCGGTGATGAGCGAACGTGCTTGTTGCACCCCGGAAACAAAGGGAACGCCTAATTGCTGCGAGCCTTCGGAAGCAACTGCTGGGTGTTGTGGTTGATGAGGGAGATTTATTCAATGGATGCTGCTCTTGCGCCAATTATTCCAAAACGACTGAACCTGTTTGAACGCTACCTGACGGTTTGGGTGGGGCTGTGCATGGTGGCCGGAATTATCCTCGGGCAATCGGCTCCGGCTGCCGTGCAGCTTCTTAGAAGCATGGAGTTCGGTGAGGGCAGCCACGTCAATTTTCCTATCGCCGTGCTTATCTGGTTGATGATTATCCCGATGATGATGAAGGTGGATTTTGCCGCCGTGCGTAATGTCGGCAAACGGCCTCGCGGGTTGCTGGTGACACTGTTTGTGAACTGGATTGTCAAACCGTTTTCTATGGCCTTCCTTGCGTGGTTGTTCTTCCGCTTTGTGTTTTCCGCGTGGATGACCCAAGCCGATGCCGACCAATATATTGCCGGGGCGATTATCCTTGCGGCGGCACCCTGTACGGCGATGGTGTTTGTGTGGAGCTATCTCACCGACGGCGATCCGGCTTATACGCTGGTGCAGGTGTCGGTGAATGACCTCATCATGCTGGTACTGTTTGCGCCGCTGGTCGCGTTTCTGGTGAGTGGGGCGTCATCGCTGCACGTACCCTATGAAGTGCTGCTGTATTCGGTGCTGGCCTTTATCGTGATTCCGTTAACCATTGGGGTACTGCTCCGGCAGTGGTTTATCCGCAACCACAGCAAGGAGTGGTTTGAAAATACCCTTCTCCCGCGCTTTGCCCCTGTCACCATTATTGCGTTGCTGGCTACATTGGTTCTTATCTTTGCGTTTCAGGCCGAGAACATCAGTGGCAAGGCGTTGCATGTGGCGTTGATTGCCGTGCCGTTGCTCTTGCAGGTGTATTTCAATGCCTCGCTGACCTATGGACTCATGAAATGGCTGAAAGTGCCTTACGCCGTCGCCGCCCCCGGTGCTCTGATTGGAGCCAGCAACTTCTTTGAACTCGCGGTCGCAACTGCGATCGCGCTTTTCGGTGCGGAATCCGGTGCCGCCCTCGTCACTGTGGTTGGAGTTTTAGTTGAAGTTCCGGTGATGTTGTCAGTATGCGCGGCCTGCAACCGGACACGGGATTGGTTTCCAGCGGAGGCGGCAGCATGAAACAGAAGGTTCTGTTTCTCTGTACAGGTAATTCCTGCCGCAGCCAAATGGCGGAAGGCTGGTTGCGCCACTTAGCCGGAGACCGCTTTGAGGTGGTGAGTGCCGGAACGCATCCGGTCGGCATCAACCCCTATGCCGTGACTGTCATGGGAGAGGCTGGTGTGGATATTTCCAACCATATGTCCGAGCGGGTTGACCGGTATTTGAATGAACATTTCGATTATGTGATTACCGTCTGTGACCATGCCCAAGAAGCCTGCCCGGTGTTCCCCGGCGCAGCCACCAAGCTGCATTGGGGCTTTGAAGACCCGGCGCACGCGACGGGAACCTACGAACAGAAATTAATCATCTTCCGAAAAACCCGTGATGAGATTGCCAGCAGGATTCGCTACTTCCTTGCCGAGGGTTCGTAACTACTTCACCAGCTCAACTTTTCACGGCAATTGACACGCGACAAAAGGCGGCGTAGCATTTTTCCTATGCCGCGTTTGTGTACCTCTCTCGTGTTCCTCCTACTGCTGTTAACGTTCAACGCCTATGCCTGTGTCCTGCCGCTTCAGACTGCCTCCAACATGGATTGCTCCTCCACGACAGAGGACTCGCCACGACAAACCTGTGATGCATTCCTAGAAATCGGCCCCCATTCCAAGCACGTTTCGGACCAAAGCAGTTCCATTATTCTGCTAGAAGTAGCCTTATCTTCTTCTCCTCTCAACCTTGAATATACGAACTATCTTTCCCACACGCCCCCAGCCATTCAACACACTCAGATTCACATCTCAATCGCCAGTACAGTTTTGAGAATTTGATACCCGTCTCTCCTGACTTCCAGGCCTGTCGCAAAATCATGTGCGTTACATCAGGGCATAAGCCCTGAAAGGGGGAGTTATGTCATCGAACGATATGATGAGCAGGAGAACATTTGTATCTACCGGGGCATCACTACTCGCCGCTGGCGCGGCATTGATGATAGAGCCAAGGGTGTATGGGGCGACGCCTGACTCAGGCCATGCATCCATGCAGAACATGGCTAACAAGGAAGGAACCCATCATTCCAACGCCGATATGGAGAGCTGCATCAAGCTCTGCCATGAGTGCCATGCGTTGTGTAATCAAACCATCGCGTATTGCTTAAAGCGCGGGGGGAGCCATGCGGCACCCGACCACATCCAGCTCTTCATCGACTGTGCGCAGATGTGCATGGTTACTGCGGACTACCTGACCCGCCAATCGGTCATCCACGACCGCGTGTGCAGGGTCTGCGCCGATGCCTGTCGGCTTTGCGCAGAGAGCTGCGACAAGATGGCGGGTGACAACCTTGTGAAACAGTGCGCCGACCTGTGCCGCCGCTGTTCAGAATCCTGTGCCAGCATGGGAACTAAGGCGGTCTAGTCGCTAAGGGGGGAGAGGCAATAGACCTCTCCCCTCTAATCCTGCGGGAGGTCTCCGTTCGTAAAGACGGGGGAATCCGTGTGTTAACGCTGGATTTTCTCCTCCGGCAAGATAAAGCCGTAGCGTTTCATTACTGCCCGCGCTGGTGCCGTTTTCATGAATTCGAGGAATTTCTTCGCTTTCTCGGGATTCTTCGTGGCTTTCACAATCACCGCGCCTTGTTCAATCGGTGGGTGCGCGTCAGCGGGTATCAGCCAGTGCTTACCCAGTTGCTCCATGGTGGGGGCTACGGCAATAGACAGGGCGATGATGCCCATGTCGGCAGCACCCGCTTGGACGAACTGAGCTGTCTGGGCAATATTCTCACCGAATACCAATTTGTCAGTCATACGGTCAGTAAGCTTGTAATGTTCGAGGGCAGCAACGGCGGCTCTTCCATAGGGAGCATGCTTGGGATTGGCGATCGCCAGCTTTTTCACTGCCGAATCGACACAGACCTCCATCCCTTTGCGCACATCCAGCGTTGAACCGTTGGGTACCCACAGGACAATACGCCCAATAGCATATTGGTAGAGCGACTCCGGCACCGCAAAACCTTCCGCAATGAGTTTTTTCGGGTAGGCGATATCGGCTGAGAAGTAGAGATCGAAAGGCGCACCATTGATGATCTGTGTATAAAAGTGCCCAGACGACCCACTAATGAACCTCACCCGCTCACCCGTTTGCGTTTCAAAATCCTTGATCAGGTCTTTAAATGCAAAATTTAAATCCGCTGCGGCTGCAACCGTCAGCTCTTCCGGCTCGGCGTAAGCAGGAGATGTCGTCATACCGACAAGGCAGAGGAAACAACTGAACAATACAGTTACCAGAATCCATTTCACGAATTTGTCTCGATGCATAAAAATCCCTTCCCGATAAATGGAATAGTTTTAATGCCGCCACACCTTCACCGCCGAGATGAGGAGAATAGCGGCGAGCAATGGCAGCAGGATGGCGTTTGGCACGATGCCCAGCAGCCGCGCTCCGATAAAGCTACCGACGAGTGAACCGCCGACCATCACCGCTACGAATATCTTGTTACGGCTCAGCACTGCAAAGCTTTGGTGTTGGCTATAGCGCAGGAAACCTATCAGCATGGTGGGCAAGCTCACGGCGAGTGACAAACTGCCAGCGAGCTTGATGTCACAGCCGAACAGGAGGACGAGTGTCGGGATAAGGAGTTCGCCGCCCGCCACCCCCATAAAGGAGGCGACTGCACCGATGACGAATCCGGCAAGCAGCCCGATACTAACTTGCGCCCATCCATCGAGCAGGGGTTGCCTCGCAGCACTGGTATCATGGCCGAGCAACAGCACCGCTGCGATGATGACGAGGAGGATGGCGATAATGCGGTAGAGTGTCGTAGAGCGGAGCTTAGTAGCCCACCCTGCCCCAATCCATGCCCCGGCAAGGCTTCCGGCCAGCAAATTGGCAATCACCATCCACTGCGCGGCAAGCTCGGCGAATGGGATGGTGGTTGCACGAAATGGCAGGGCGGAGCCAACCACGGCCAAGCTCATGGCTTTATTCATGATGACGGCTTCCAGCGCGGCAAACTGGAAGACACTGATAAGCAGTGGTAGGCGGAACTCCGCCCCGCCAAGGCCGATGAGGCCGCCCAAGATCCCTATGAGCGCACCCCCACCAAAGGCAGCGGCGTGGTTTGACTGCACAAAAGTTGTACCCATGCTTCGCTCGTTTTCTTGCAGACTCTTTCATCTTTTGGTTCTGTTTCACAAGAGGTACCTTCTTGCCTGACATATGCGGCACGATGTGCTAACGTCGAGCACGATGGGGATGGGGTTCCCCCGATAACCGCCGATTGTGGCTGATGACTCCTACCAATGTGGCTCGCATGAGCATGAAGGAGTTGCTATGGGAGGTCATCAGGCCATCGCATTTCTGCTGGTATTTATTGGTGGCGGCATCGGTTCTCTGCTGCGGCACGCCGCCAATCTGATTGGCGCGTCTGTGTTTAGCCTCCATATTCCTGCCGGTACAGTATTCGTTAATACCAGTGGGTCTCTGGCCATGGGATTACTTGCGGGTTGGTTTGCCTTCCGGGGACACAGTGACCAGTTCACGCGCCTGTTTTTAACCACAGGAGTCCTTGGCGGGTTCACCACGTTCTCAGCGTTTTCACTCGAAGCCGCGTTGCTGTTGGAGCGCGGGCAAACTGTGGGAGCAGCGCTGTACATCATCGGCTCCGTGGTCATCGCAATAGCCGGAATTTTCGTTGGTATTGCCATTATGCGCGCCTTAGTCAGTTAAGCCGTGAACAACGTGCACCAACACGATGAAGGACTCCGTCGCATTGTCTGGCTCGTCGCGGTGTTCAATCTCGCCTACTTTGGCGTGGAGTTTTCCGTCGCGCTTGCCATTGGTTCAGTGTCCCTCTTTGCCGATAGCATCGACTTTCTTGAAGATGCCGCGGTCAATTTCTTAATTGTTATAGGACTGAGGTGGAATGTTGTGCAGCGGTCACGGCTCGGCATGGCGCTCGCCGTTATCTTGCTTATTCCGGGTATTGCCACCCTCTGGACAGCGTGGGCAAAATTCACCCTGCCAATGCCGCCCGCTCCAGTGCCGTTGTCGCTTGCTGGCACGGGAGCACTGGTCGTCAATCTGACCTGTGCGTTCATGCTCGCCCGCTATCGCTTGAGCGGAGGAAGCCTGACACGTGCCGCTTTCCTGTCTGCCCGCAATGATGCACTGGCCAATGTTGCTATTATTGCTGCGGGATTGATAACGGCGTACAGTCTCTCGGCTTGGCCTGACCTGATTGTCGGATTAGGAATTGCCGCCATGAATGCTGACGCCGCACGGGAAGTTTGGTCGGCGGCTCGCGCAGAACGCAGCGCGGCCAGTTCTCCTGTTCCGTAAGTGGTCTTTTTGAAATTTTGTGTCGAGAGTAACTGAACTAGGCGAGGCGGGAGGGCATGGTTACACTTTTACTCTATATCGCGGCGGCCATTGCTGAAATTTCTGGGTGTTTTGCCTTTTGGTTTTGGTACCGGGAAGGTAAATCCATCCTCTGGCTGTTACCCGGCATGGTTTCCCTCGCCTTGTTCGCATGGTTACTAGCCCTGAGTCCAGCAGAGTACGCAGGACGCGCCTATGCGGTCTATGGAGGTATCTACATCGCAACCACGCTTGCGTGGCTTTGGGCAGTGGAAGGCATACGCCCCGACCGTTGGGATATCATCGGAGCAACCGTCTCTCTCATCGGCGCAGCCATCATTCTTTGGGTTCCGCGTACATAATCTACCCTGCGCTTCATCCTTGCATCTGTATCGGCGGGTATTTTACCGAGCCATACGAACAGAACACACAGCAGTTCCCGTCTTTTCGCCGCAGCACCGCTTTACATTGCGGGCACTCGTACATCTGCACACAGGCATCGATGGGCATCGTTAGTTCCACAGTGCCCTGACACTTCGGACAGGTCAGAATCGATTGAAGCAGTACGTCTGCCATATCACTCCTTTCCGATCACCGATGGGTAACCCGCCTCGGTCGTGGCTTTTATCATCATTTCCGGCTTACCCTTGCCAGGATCGAAGACCACAGTTGCAGTTTTCTTGTCAAAATCCATGCTCACGGTGCTCACCCCCGGCACCTTTTCGAGTGCCTTTTTCACGGTGACAGGACAGAGTTCGCACGTCATATTATTCACGGTGAGCGTTACCGTTTCAGGCGGCGCGGCCACGGCAACCGAACCATTCAAGAAAATGGAAACACACAACAACGTTTTTACTTTGCGCATCTCAATATCCTTTCAATAGAACAATGGCGCAACCCACGGCACTACGAGCAAGGTCAGCACCAGCACGTGACCACCCAAAATATGTCGCGCTGGCTCGTGTCTGACCTACGCCGAATGGTTTACCAATCGGAGGGCCGTGATCTCGCCCATTATCTTCCTGTGAGCTACTGGCAGCCAGGATAGTGACGGTCTGCGTGATGATAGCAGTCGGGATGCGGAAACCCTTCGGCTCGTTGGCAGCGGTAGAGACCGCATCACTGTCCTATATAGGACACGGGCCTTGTAAATCGTTGTAAAACCATGCTACTCATTGGACGGTTCTGACGTATCATCTTGTTGATTTTGTTCAGTTTGGTCGGTCCTCTCAAGGCTTAAACACGGGT
>DIHK01000054.1:14190-24382 GCA_002420115.1 Nitrospira sp. UBA5698 | reverse complement strand
ACCCGTGTTTAAGCCTTGAGAGGGCTCCGTCCTAGGCCAGGCTAGACGATGGGACCATCCGAACCGGTCTGAGAGGTGGACGGTAGCACAAGCGGTTTTCTCTTTGCAACGAACCGCCGCTCCATCGGAAGGGGAGCCCTTTGGGATCTTCCCTGTAGGCCGTTTGCATGGGGCCATAATACCTGCCATTTCTACGTCGGACAAACTTGACAGAACAGGGCAGAACGCCTAGCCTGATGAGTGTTTTCACGCTATTTCCTATGCTCTATACCTGCTTCACACGACCCATGGTCGTTGCAGTTCGAGGTTGCTAAATGGGTGAGTCGGTGCCGGTTCACGGGACCGATCCGTTCTCCCGTTCGCCCTCAATGGGAGTGCTGTCCAAGCCGCGACTTGAACTCCGCATCGGATCCAATATTTTTCGAAATACCAACGGCGTCGTCACGATTCACGGGAAAGAACAACTCGTCGTTGAACTCAAGCCGGAGCTCGGACAACTTCTCATCACCCTCGATCTCTATAGCGAGCAGGGCGTTCGCATTGCGCACCTACGCCGAAACGTGCTGACGGTAAATGAACGCGGACGATTTGCCGTGGCGATGTCTCACAGTCAAACCTTGCCGGCGATTCAGTTGTCAGATCTGCGGTCCGGGGATCCTGCTCTCGAGGTCCATATGATGTCCGTGCACAGAGTGGACCTCGTCTGCGGGAAACTGTTCTCGCACAAGGGTATGCCGGTGGAAATCACGCCGCACTATTGTCGAATCGGCTCCCACACGACGCTCTTTGGAGAGATCCTGGACATGCGAGGCGGCCCCGCCATCCTCGGCTGACAGGATTGACCGAACAGACGATCAAAAACCGTTTTGCCCTCTCCCCCTCTTTTCTCTAGAATAGAACGATGATCGATATCCCCAAGCCGTCCGTGCAAGCGTTTCTGGTCTGCGACCAAATCATTGAGGATAGCCTCACCAAAAAGAAAAGCCTGATCGGAATCTTCACTCATCTTCAGACGGCTACGTTCCCGTTTCATCATCAGCATATGGGACTCTACTTCTGCCTCACCGACGCCCAAGGCCTCTATCACTTTGATATCGACTTGATCTATCTCAACTCGGAACAACTGGTCTGTCGAGCCACTCTTCCCAACATCGAAATCAGCGACCGCCTCCAAATCTCTGATTTCGGCATCAATATCCCGCTTCTCATTCTTCCGGCACCCGGCCGCTATGAATTCCGCCTCCTGATGGAAGGCCAGCTGATCGCCCAAAAGGATTTCAACGTCATGTCGATACCGGATCCCACTGCAACTGAACCTGCCGCCTAGCCGTTCCCCCATTCCTCTCATCGCCCTGTCTGTGATAGAACTCCTCCCTGAACGCGTCCTTCATGCGACCGGGGCTGACAGGATCGACCAACACCATGACCACGCCAGAGTCTTCATCCTCTTCGAATTTCATTCGCGATCTCGTCGCCGCCGACCGGGCCGCAGGCAAGCATGGGGGCCGGGTCGTCACCAGATTTCCGCCCGAGCCCAATGGCTATCTCCATATCGGTCACGCCAAATCCATGGCCCTGAATTTCGGGCTGGCGAACGAGATGTCCGGTGGAGTCTGTCATCTCCGATTCGACGACACGAATCCCACGACCGAGAATCCCGAGTATGTGCACGCGATCCAGGATGATGTCCGATGGTTGGGATTCGATTGGCACGACAAGATGTTTTATGCCTCGGACTATTTCGAGCAACTCTACGCCTTCGCGATTGTTCTGATACGGAAAGGGAAAGCCTACGTCGATAGCCTGACTCCCGATCAAATTCGAGACTACCGCGGGACGCTCACTGAACCGGGCCGTGATAGTCCCTACCGCACCCGATCCGTCGACGAGAATCTGAGCTTGTTTACGCGCATGCGAGCCGGAGAGTTTTCCGACGGGACCCAGGTCTTACGCGCCAAGATCGATATGGGGTCGCCCAACATCAACCTCCGCGATCCGATCCTCTACCGAATCCGCCATGCGATCCACTATCGAACCGGATCGAGCTGGTGCATCTATCCCGCATATGATTTTGCTCACCCGTTGTCCGATGCGATCGAAGGGATCACACACTCCATCTGCACTCTGGAATTTGAGGATCACCGCCCGCTGTACGATTGGGTGGTCGCGGAAGCCGATGCGCCCCATCAGCCACAGCAAATCGAATTCGCCAGGCTGAACCTCACCTCGACCGTCATGAGCAAGCGCAAGCTACTTGAACTGGTCGAGAAGAAACTGGTCGCCGGATGGGATGACCCACGTCTTCCTACCTTGAAAGGCCTCCGTCGACGAGGCGTGACTCCGGAAGCGATTCGGGCCTTTTGCGAGCATATCGGTGTCGCCAAGCGTGACGCGATCGTCGAGATGCAGCTGCTTGAACACTTCATCCGGGAAGACCTCAACAAGCGATCTCTGCGCGTAATGGCAGTGCTCCGCCCCTTGAAAGTGGTGCTTGATAACTATCCGGACGGTGTCGTTGAGGAACTTGAGGCCGTGAACAATCCGGAAGACCCATCGGCAGGGACAAGAAAGGTGCCCTTCTCAAAAGTCCTGTACATCGAGCAGGAGGATTTCAAGGAGGACCCGCCCAAACAGTTCTATCGCCTTGCTCCAGGTCGAGAAGTCAGACTGCGCTATGGGTACATTATCAAATGCGTCGGCGTGACGAAGGACCCGCAAACCGGGACGATTACCGAGCTGCATTGCACGTACGACCCTGAGACCAGAAGCGGATCGGCCCAGGAGCAGCGTAAGGTCAAGGCGACTATTCACTGGGTCTCGGCGGTACATGCCGTCCAGGCGACCATCCGACTCTATCAGCCGCTGTTACTCACCGACCAGGCCAAGCCAGCGGCCGATCAGGACTGGACGCAGTCCCTGAACCCACAATCTCTTGAACGACTAACCGGTTGCTGGGTGGAGCCAAGCCTTCGCACTGCCGAACCCGGCTCCCGATTCCAGTTCGAGCGGCAGGGATACTTTTGTGTCGACTCCGACTCATCACCCGACACACTCCTCTTTAACCGAACCGTGCCGCTCAAAGATGCATGGGCTAAGGTTGCGAAAGCCCAGCACACCTCCACGTGATCGTCCTTCCGGATTGACGCCCACCGCGTGCCCTTGCGGATTTTCCCACAACGCGTGCCACCGCAAACGGGGCGGTCTATACTTTCTTGAGAAACGGATTGTTGAGCCTCCGGTGACCAACCGTGAGGTTCCCTGAGAGTCGCCATGATCGAATGTCGAGAACATCCCCGCATCCCCATTGAGCTCCAAGTCATTTTTTCTCTGACCGACCAGACAGATGTCCGCCATGGGACCACCTTCGACATTTCAACCGGCGGTTGTGCCGTGACCAGTGCCGTATCGATGGTACCTGGAACCGGTGTCAAGCTGTTGATCCAGGCCACCGAATTGGCTGTCCCAATCACCGTCCACTCTGCCGCAGTTCGATGGGCACACCATGGCGAGTTCGGTATCGAGTTCCTGCGCCTCACCGACCTCGATCGAAGCCGATTGCAGCGGCTGCTCCATGTCGCCGGTCTCCGATCCTCAGCGCAGCACTGAGGCGTTCGGCAAAGACTTTCCTTTCTCCGCCATCGTCGTTACACTCCACCCCATGACCTGTCCCCTGTGTCAGCAATCAACAACGTGGGAAGGAAATCCTTGGCGTCCCTTCTGCTCAGAACGTTGCCAGGTGACTGATCTGGGCACATGGGCCATGGAACAATACCGCATTCCAGGCCAGACCTTGACGATGGAGCGACCCATGCTCGATTCGTCCAGCAGTCAAGGCGATGCCGACATCCCCTAGTCGATCGTTTAAGCCTGAGCACGTTGAGATCCGGTCCCACGTGGCAGAATCCGCCAACTGCACCACCCAAATCCCCACCTTTTGCGCTTGGCAGAATCACGGTGAACTTGCTAAGGTCTGACGTCCATTTCTCCCGTGTAAAGGAGGACCGTCATGCTCCCGACCAAAGGCTATGCCGCGATGGCCGCGAAGGGACCGCTCCAGCCGTATTCATTTGAACGACGCGATGTCGGTCCACACGACGTCTTGATTACGATCTCGCATTGCGGCATCTGTCATTCCGATATCCACCAAGCCCGTAACGAATGGGGCATCTCCCTCTTCCCGATGGTACCCGGCCATGAGATCGTCGGAACGGTCGCACAAGTCGGGGCGGCAGTGAAAACCTTCAAAGCCGGCGATCGAGCCGGTGTCGGGTGTTTCGTGGATTCCTGCCGAACCTGTACGGCCTGCCGAGAAGGGCTAGAACAATACTGCGACGGCGGTACCCTTTGGACCTACAGTGCGCAAGACAAGACAGGCCAGATCACTCAAGGCGGTTACTCAGCCCAGATCGTCGTGGATGAACGGTACGTCCTCCGGATTCCAGCGACGCTTTCGTTGGCCGGAGCAGCCCCCTTGCTCTGTGCGGGTATCACCACCTACTCTCCCCTCCGGCAATGGGGCATCGGTCGCTATCACAAACTGGCCGTCGTCGGCCTTGGTGGGCTTGGCCACATGGCGGTGAAGATCGCCAAAGCCATGGGAACGGAAGTGACGGTATTGAGCACCTCGGAGAATAAACGGCAGGATGCAAAGCGGCTAGGGGCAGCACACTTTGCAGTGACGTCGGACCCTCAGACGTTTACGAAGCTCCAGGGGTATTTCCATTACGTCCTCGATACGGTTTCGGCCCCACACGATTACAACGCCTACCTGAACCTGCTTAAAACCGACGGGACCATGATCCTCGTCGGGGCACCGGAAACCCCAACCCCTGTCGAGGCCTTTTCGCTCATTTTCAAACGACGGCGCCTGGCCGGTTCTCTGATCGGCGGCATCAAAGAAACACAACGCATGCTCGACTTCTGTGCCCAACACCAGGTCGAGTCCGACGTGGAAGTGATTTCCATCCAACAGGTGAATGACGCCTACGAACGGATCCTCCGGGGCGATGTGAAATTTCGATTCGTCATCGACATGGCGTCGCTACGTTGATCTTGGTTCTTCTCAAGTCACAGGACGTTCAAAAGCTCCGTCCAGCAAGGCCACAGCGAGTAAACAGGTGAGGCGTATGTTGCGCCGTACGTCGAATCTCCGAGCGAGTGAAAACGAAGCTGGCGAGCTCTTTTCACCATCCTGGCGGAAAGTGGCTGGGGGACTAGGAATCGAACCTAGGTAGCCGGCTCCAAAGGCCGGCGTCCTACCGCTAGACGATCCCCCAGCGCGGTACCGACATCATGCGTGGGAATGGGACGAGAAAGAAATTTTTGGCTGGGGGACTAGGAATCGAACCTAGGTAGTCAGATCCAGAGACTGACGTCCTACCGCTAGACGATCCCCCAACCGACGTTCACAGTAATATATCGATCGCAATTTCGTCAAGATCGACGCAGGTTTGGCAGGGAGGAAATCATCAGCCTATCGAGGCACGCTCGATTCCTTTTCTCAGACGAAACAGCGTCCGCTCCCGTCCCAAGACTTCCATGACCTCAAACAGGCCCGGGCTTGCCGTTCGCCCGGTGAGCGCCACACGAACGGGCTGGGCCAAGGCGCCCATTTTGATGCCTTCTTCTTCGACTAGCTTCTTAAAGCTTTCTTCCCAGGTTTGTTTGGAAAAGCTGGGGAACGCCTCAAAGCGTGTCACCAGCTTCTGCAGTAACGGCGCCGTCGACGGGGTGAGAAACTTCTTGGCCGCCTCTTCCTCGAACGGAGCGACTTGCCCGAAATAGGGCTTCACCCATTCCACCATGTCGACCAATGTCTTCGCCCGTTCCTTGACCAACACCACCAGCTGTGTGAGCCATTCCTCCGATACCGCTTCGACCTCATGCTTCAGCCCTGCTTGTTCCAACAACGGCACGAGCGCCTGAGCCACCGAGCTCGGTAGACTCGTTTTGATGTACTCGGCATTGATCCACACCAACTTGTCCGGGTTGAATACCGCCGCCGACTTCTGGACGTGATCCCAGGAGAACTTTTCGATGAGTTCCTGCCTAGTAAAGAGCTCTTGATCGCCGTGAGACCACCCCAGTCGAACCAGGTAATTCACCATAGCATCGGGTAAGTACCCCATGTCCTTATAGGCCATGATCGACGTCGCCCCATGGCGTTTTGAGAGCCGCGTCTTATCCGATCCCAGAATCATCGGGAGATGGCCGAAGCGCGGCACGGCAAACCCCAGCGCTTCAAAAATCGGAATCTGTCGCGGCGTGTTGGTCAGATGGTCATCCCCCCGCACGACGTGTGTGATGTGCATCAATGCATCGTCGACGACGACCGAAAAATTGTAGGTCGGATAGCCGTTGGACCGAAGAATAATCAGGTCGTCGGCCGCACTATTATCGAAGGTGATTGCGCCTTTGATGAGGTCATCGACGATGATGTGCCCTTCCTGCGGCGCCTTGAAGCGAAGCGCGGCGTCGGCAGGCGGATTGGTGATCTGTAATCGGCGGCAGCGGCCGTCGTAGCGAGGCGATAAGCCTTTTGCCTCGGCCTCCTTTCGCCGGGCCTCCAGCTCTTCCGCCTTGCACACACACCAGTACGCATGCCCCGTCTCAAGTAACTTCATAGCATGGGCGCGATACAGATCCATCCGCTCCGTTTGGCGGAACGGCCCTTCATCCCAATCGAGCCCGACCCATTCCATCCCCTCAATAATGGCCTGAATCGATTCATCGGTCGACCGACTTTGATCGGTATCCTCGATCCGAAGAATGAACGTCCCCTGCCGCTGACGCGCAAACAGCCAATTGAACAGGGCCGTACGCACTCCACCGATATGCAGAAAACCCGTCGGGCTTGGAGCGAACCGGACACGAACCTCACTCATAGCAACGTTGTCCCTTCTTCACACAGATGAAACGGCCCATCTATACCACGCTGAGAAAATCCTTGTACACCGCCGAAACACTTCCATCTCTCTACTGCTTCTGCTATGAGGATGCCGGAGGAGGTGGGAATGGCAGAACAGAGGCAACCTGCCACAGTACTGTCCGCGACGGATCTCACACCGCATGTGCGCCAGTTGGTGATCAAGCCCAAGACTGCCAAGATTGCCTTCCAACCTGGACAATGGGTCTCTCTTCACCTCCCCGTAGGGCCCAAGCCGCCGCTCAATCGAGCCTACTCCATGGCCGATCCTTCTTCCCCCTATGGAGAGTTGACGCTGGTGTTTGATCTCGTTCCCGATGGACTCGGTTCTCCTTACCTCTATCAGCTGAAATCAGGCGATGAACTGACCTTGTCCGGACCCTATGGGCGGTTCATTCTTCCTCAGACGCTTGATCGGGAACTTATCCTGATCGGACGCTACACAGGCCTGGTTCCGATGCGATGCCTGTTGAAGCAGATGTTTTTTGAAAAAATTCATACTCCGGTCCTGTTGATCGCGGTGGCACCCAGCGAAGAGGAGGTTTTGTTCCATCAGGAATGGCTCACGATGGCCGTACAGCAGCCATCCTTCCGCTATCTCCCGATTGTGGCTGATCAGAGCGAGTCCCAAGCCGTAGAGAAAACCCTGGCGATGCTGGGACCGCTGCTCACTGGTCAACCGAAAGTGATTCCTATGCTCTGTGGGACCAAAGCCTTCGTCCGTCCTCTACGGGCCTATTTTATGGATCAAGGATACGATCGAAAGGAGATCAAGGCGGAGACCTATGACTAGGAGAATCTTCGGACTTCATCAGCATTGTCGGATTCAACCGAACTGATCGACCGATGAGTCCTGAAGAGCGTAGTCGCGCTTCTTCAGTGGCCCTCTCGCACGAGATTTTTATTCACAGCGGGAATTTCTACGACGATATCCGCCTTCCCATTCGGGACACATTGACAACCCAGTCGAGACTGAAGCGTCGTCATGGGAGCTTCATCCAGTTGATCATATTCGTCATCGGTACCTTCGTTACAGCTTTCCAAACCCTGCTTCACAATGACGTGACAGGTCGAACAGGCGCAAACCCCACCACAGACATGCTCTAAATCTATCCCCTGGCCCATGGCGATATCCAATATGCTCCCTGGTAATCCTGTGACCCCGTAAGGAATCTTTTCTGGATCGACAGTAACTGTGGTCGACCTTCCGCTTGGTTGGATAAATGTGACGGAATAGGAAACCTTAGGAAGTTCGTAATCGGCTTTCTCAATGTAGGGGTTCGTCCCACCCATGTGCCTGTTCCTTTCTGAGACGGATTAGATTTTTGTCACGTATTGACACGATTCAAATCTGCATGGTAGCTTTAGTGCGACCATATTGATCGGAGATCATTATAGTCTCCGATCTTACTGATCGGCAATAGCCATGTTGAAGATTTCAAAAAAAGCTGACTACGCGCTGATGGCCCTCCAGCATATCGCCTCTGTCCAGTTCGGCGATGTCACGCCAGGCCGCGTGGTGAATACGAAAGAGATCGCCGAGGAATATAACATTCCACTGGAACTGCTTGCGAAGGTCCTCCAGGTTCTCTCAAAGAACGGCCTGATCGAGAGTCACAACGGCCCGAAGGGTGGCTATCTCTTGGCACGGAGCGCTAGACAGATCACCATTGCACAGATTCTTGAAAGCATCGAGGGCCCGCTGGCCATTACCGACTGTTCACACGAAAAAGATGGCGACTACTGCATGCAGCGCGAACACTGCAACATCCGCACGCCGCTCTTGAAAATTCAAGACAGCATCTACCAGTTACTGAACAATATGACGTTGGGAGACATGATGGGAGGGACACCCTTGATTACCATTCAATCTCCCTCGGTACAAGGAGTCGAACGATGAAGCTTCCTATTTTCCTCGATAACCATTCCACCACTCCCATGGATCCACGAGTATTGGAGGCCATGCTGCCCTACTTCGTCGAAAAGTTCGGCAACGCGGCCAGTCGAAACCATGCTTTTGGCTGGGCGGCTGAAGAAGCCGTGGAAGAGGCTCGGAAACGGATCGCGAAACTGATCAAGGCTGATACCAAGGAAATCGTCTTTACCAGCGGCGCCACCGAATCGGACAACCTCGCCCTGAAGGGCGTCCTGGAGATGTACAAGGAAAAGGGCTCCCACATCATTACCTCGTCCACGGAACATCGGGCCGTACTCGATACCGCCAAGTCTCTGGAAGCCAAGGGCCTCGCGACCGTGACGTACTTGCCGGTGGATAAATACGGCATGGTGAATCCGCAAGATGTGCAGAACGCCATCACAGACAAGACGATCCTGATCTCGGTCATGCTGGCGAATAACGAAATCGGCACGATTAATCCCGTTGCGGAGATCGGCAAGATCGCCAAAGCAAAAGGCATCCTGTTCCATTGCGATGCCACGCAAGGAGTCGGGAAAATTCCCGTTGATGTTCAGGCCATGGGAATCGATCTCATGTCCTTCTCGGCCCATAAGATGTATGGCCCGAAGGGGATCGGGGCCCTCTACGTCAGGAAACGAAACCCGCGCGTGCGGATCGCACCTCAGATGGACGGCGGCGGGCATGAACGCGGCATGAGGTCCGGCACCTTACCGGTTCCGCTGATCGTCGGATTCGGGAAGGCCTGTGAGCTCTGTGAACAGGAGATGACGGCAGAAACGGCTCGGCTGACCAAGATGCGCGACCGGCTGCAGACCGAGATCATGGCGGCCCTGGAGGAAAGCTATCTCAACGGCCATCCGATGAACCGGCTGCCTGGCAATCTCAACATTTCCTTCGCCTACGTCGAAGGCGAGTCCTTGCTCATGGGCATGAAAGACATCGCGCTCTCATCCGGATCGGCCTGCACTTCGGCCACGCTGGAACCTTCCTACGTTTTGCGTGCGCTCGGGGTGGGAACCGAGCTCGCTCATTCCTCGATCCGTTTCGGCTTGGGCCGTTTCAACACCGATGACGAGATTGACTATACGATCAAGAAGGTTATTGAGATCGTTACGAAGTTGAGGGAAATGTCCCCGCTCTACGAGATGGCAAAGGAAGGCGTCGATCTGAAATCCGTTCAATGGGCCGCACATTAGCGACGTAACATGCACCTCGTGAAGCGTATCTCACAAACAACGAACACCGCTTCACGGTTCGACAGACTCACCGTCCCGAGCTTGGTCGAGGGACGAATGACAAGATACCAGGGAGGCTCCTATGGCATACAGCGATAAAGTCGTCGATCATTT
>DIHK01000054.1:0-13883 GCA_002420115.1 Nitrospira sp. UBA5698 | reverse complement strand
GCGCCGGAGTGCGGCGACGTGATGAAGCTGCAGATCAAGGTGCAGAACGATACGATCGTCGATGCCAAGTTCAAGACGTTCGGCTGCGGATCGGCCATCGCCAGCTCCAGCTTGGCCACCGAATGGCTGAAGGGCAAAACGATTGAAGAAGCGCAACAGATCAAGAACACGGACATCGTCCAGGAGCTCAATCTGCCGCCGGTCAAGATTCACTGTTCGGTTCTCGCGGAAGATGCGATCAAAGCCGCGTTAGCCGACTATCAGAAGAAATCCGACGGAGAAGCGTCCGGCACCAAGTAACGGAGACATCTACGAAGGGAGTGCCCCATGGATACAACGAATGTCGAGACTCAGGCTCCGGTCATCACACTCACCGATGCTGCCGTGACTGAGGTCAAGCGATTGATCAACGTACAGGGGATCGAGGAAGGCGGCCTTCGTCTCGGCGTGAAGGGCGGCGGTTGCTCGGGCCTGAGCTACACGATCAATTTCGACGACAAGATCGGGCAGTATGACCAAGTGTATGACGTCAACGGAGTAAAGGTCATCATCGACGCCAAGAGCGCCATCTATCTCCAAGGCACCCAATTGGATTATCAAAAAGACCTGATGGGGGGAAACTTCAAGTTTCTCAACCCCAATGCCAATAAAACCTGTGGCTGCGGAGAGTCGTTCTCAGCCTGATTCTCAATGAGTTTTTGAACTGATTGGTACGGCGCACACCGCGCCGAATTCCCCATGGATCAACATACACCGGAATCGCCACAACCGCGCGGCCTGCAGATGGCCCGGAGCATGTGCTGGCACTGCCAGTCTGCGGTGACAGGGGAGTACTTCTGCGAACGATGCGTCAAAGTCCAGCCGGTTTCAAAAGAGACCGACTATTTCACCTGTCTCGGGTTTCCTCGACGTCTCACACTGGACCCAAAGAAGCTTGAGGCCAAGTTCTACGAGTTGAGCCGGACATTCCATCCGGACTTTTATCAGACGAAAAGTCCGGCGGAACAAACGATCAGCCTCGGCAATGCCGCGGTCCTGAATACGGCCTATCGTACACTCCGTGACCCCATTCAACGCGCGGAATACCTGTTGGGCCTCGAAGCCGGCTCCGTGAAAGATATTCGAACCTCTCCTCCAGCCGACCTGTTTGAAGAGATCTTGGAACTCCAAGATACGCTTGAGGAATACCGATCATCGGAACGTGATTCGCAAGACAGTCATAAGCTCCGTACTGCCCTTGAGGCCGAACAGCGAACACTGGAGCAACGCAAGCAGGAGATGGAAGCGCAACTACAGCAGCTGTTTACGGAGTGGGACCGGCTACAAGACCGTGGGGAAGCGACAAGCCAGACGCGTGGGGAACGGGACCGGCTCCTGAAACAGATACGTGACCTCCTCTCTAACCGAACGTACATCACCAGTATCGTCAACGATTTGGCTGCCACCATCGCCTGAGTAAACCATGTTGTCCATTCACGCCCTGCACAAAATGCTCAAAAAGGTTTCCAGCGAGGCCGCAGGGAGCGAGGGACCCGAGGCGTACAGAGTGGGTACGTTGAGGGGCCAGAGCGACCGAGAACAAAGCTGGGGACCTTTTTCAGCATTTTGATATGGCACGGATCGTCGGCATCGACCTCGGCACAACCAATTCGCTCGTCGCCTACATGAAAGACGGCCAGCCCTGCGTCGTCCCTGACCGCAACGGCCGGACGATGGTGCCATCGGTTGTCGCCTTGACGGACAATGGATTGATTGTCGGCGATTCGGCCAAAGAACACTTGACGCGAAATCCCGAGCGGACGGTCTATTCCGTCAAACGTTTCATGGGCAAGGGTCTCGCCGATGTGCAAAGCGAACTGGCCTATTTCCCCTACACACTCACGGAGACCGGCGGCGTCATCCGGATTCAGCTCGGCGAAAAGCGTTATTCCCCCCCACAGATCTCCGCCATGATCCTCAAGGAATTGAAACGACGCGCGGAGGCCTCTCTGGGAGAGAGTATCGGCAAAGCCGTCATCACCGTTCCTGCCTACTTCAACGACAGCCAACGGCAGGCGACCAAGGATGCCGGGCTCATTGCTGGGCTGGAGGTCTTACGCATCATCAACGAACCGACGGCCGCCTCACTGGCGTACGGACTTCAGAAGCGCACACAGGGCACTATTGCGGTCTATGACTTCGGCGGCGGCACGTTCGACATTTCAATCTTGAAACTGAAAGACGGGATCTTTGAGGTTTTGGCGACGAACGGCGATACGCATCTGGGAGGGGATGATCTCGACCGGCTGCTTGTCGACCTGTTTATCGGACAGATCCACGAACGGCATGGGATCAACCTGAGCGAATACTCCGATCATATGCAGGCCGTTCGACTGGAAGCAGAGCGAGCCAAAGTCCGCCTTTCTGATGAGCTCAAGACCACGATCACCATTGCACTACCGGACGACAAAGGACACTTCACCAGAGAGCTGACGCGCGATCAGCTTGAGTCGCTGACGATACCTGTGATTGAACGGACGCTGGCTCCCTGCCGCATGGCCTTAAAGGACGCCGGACTCACCTCAACAGATATCGACGAGGTGGTCTTGGTGGGTGGATCCACCCGCATGCCGCTGGTTCGCCAACGCGTCGAGGCGCTGTTTGGGAAGGCGCCGCATTGTCATTTGAATCCGGATGAAGTCGTCGCACTCGGCGCCGCCGTACAAGCCGATATTCTGAGCGGTGGGACGACGGACATGTTGCTGTTAGATGTAACGCCTCTGTCGCTCGGCATTGAAACGATGGGCGGGGTCATGAGCAGCTTGATCCGCCGAAACACGACCATTCCAGCAAGCGCCAAGGAACTGTTCACGACGTACGTCGACGGACAAACCGGCGTTGATATTCATATCCTGCAAGGCGAGCGCGAGCTCGTCAAGGATAACCGGAGCCTGGCACGATTCCGGCTGAAAGTCCCCCCCCTTCCGGCCGGCGTCCCGCGCATCGAGGTGACCTTTCTGATCGATGCCAACGGCATCTTGAACGTCACGGCGACGGACATGCGAACCGGCCAGAGCCAGTCGATCGAAGTCAAACCTTCCTATGGGCTCGCGGATGCGGAAGTCGAGCGGATGATCGAAGACTCGTTTAAGTTTGCGGCCGACGATGTCAACGCTCGGAAGTTGATTGAAGCCCGGTTGGATGCCGAAGCCCTGCTGAAGACAACCGAGAAGTCGCTGGCGGAAGCGGGAGACCTGATCACAGCGGATGAAGCGGAGGGTATTCGGAACGCACTGTCTCAGCTGGCGACAGCGAAGGATGGCTTGGATCCCCGCATCATCCGTGCACGAATGGCGGAACTTGAACAGGCCGCAAAACAGTTGAACGTGGTAATGCTGAACGATTCGCTCAAGAAAAGTCTGCAAGGGAAGAAAGTCACGGAAGTCACGTAAAAAGAACATATGGCGTATAGCTAATGGCTTATGGTTGGAACCACCGGCTATAGACCATACGCCTTATGCTCGTAAGGAGTGCGCAATGGATCTGAAATGGCAGGACGCCGAGGACATCGCCATCCGGTTGGTGGAAGAACACCCTGAGACGGATCCGCTGACCGTACGTTTCACGGATATGCATGCCTGGATCGTGGCATTGCCTGATTTTAAGGATGACCCTAAGAAATCGAATGAAAAGATTTTAGAAACGATTCAGATGGCCTGGCACGAAGAGTATCAAGACTCGAAATCGTAACACGACGAGCCCGAACCGCTCTCCGAGATCTTCCTCTCGTTCATCACCTCTACCGTGCGCCTCTCAGTCCTACTGCTCGGCGTCACCGGTTGGTTGTCCTTCAGGGATCTGATCCAGCTTATAGAAGTCCGTTGGGTCGAGTCTGCGCTGGACCGCCTGAGTTGGTTCACTCCCCTTCGCAAAGAGTTCCACGGTTCCCTGTTGGCCTTCGCCGTCCTGATCGGCCTCCAAAAGACCGGTCGAGGCGTCGACTTTGACAAAGGTGACCCCATCGGGAATCTCAAAGGGGACGACAGGAAGCTGCTTGAGGGCCTCTCTCATAAAGGCCATCCAAATCGGCAGGGCCGACCGCGCTCCGGTTTCGCTCTCTCCGAGCGACCGCCGGTCGTCGAATCCCACATACACACCGGTCACGAGGTTCGGGGTGCCACCGATAAACCACGCGTTGATGTAATCGTTCGTCGTACCGGTTTTCCCCGCGATTGGGCGACCCAGCGTTTTGGCAGCCTGCCCGGTTCCTTTCTGGATGACGTCTTCCATCATATTCGTAATCAGGTAGGCCGTTTCTTTCGAGATGACCTCGTGGGGCTCGGGTTCGATGGATTCAAGCGTTTGGCCCGTATTATCCTTGACGGTCTTAATCGCAAACGGTTCCACACGGCTGCCCTGATTCAAGAACACGCCATACACCGACGTCAGCTCCATCAAGCTCAGAGACGACGTCCCAAGCCCCAGCGAGAGATCAGCCGGAAGCGGGCTCGTGACGCCGACGGCACGGGAGAACTCAATGACGTTTTTCACACCGACCTTATCCAATAACCGAACCGTCGCCAAATTATGCGACTGCGCCAAGGCATCCCGGAGACTCACCATGCCGTGGAATTTTCGTCCATAGTTCTCAGGCTTCCAGGTCTTGGCCTCCTCTTCCTGCTCATAGACCACGGGCGCATCGAGGATCTGAGTGGCTGGGCTCAAACCCTGGCTCATGGCAGTGGCGTAAATGAGCGGTTTGAAGGCGGATCCTGGTTGCCGGTGTGCCTGCACGGCACGATTGTATTCGCTTCGGGCAAAGTCGTAGCCACCGACCATCGCGCGAATCGTCCCTGATTTTGGATCGATGGCGATCAACCCGCCTTCCACCACCGGAGTCTGCTCAAGTGTCAGCAGCACCCCCTCCTTCGTCAGGCGCTTCACTCCGACTTCGATGACGTCACCGGGCTTCAAGAGCTGCTTCACATTGGGATTCACAACAAAATCGACCGTCGGGTCAGGCCCTTTGAGCATCCGCTTCGCCCACGCCATATCGTCAAAGGCCAGCTTCCCGGTGAACGGCCCGACCTGAACGAGGTAATAATCCTTGGTAATCTTTAAGACGACCCCTTCCCCCACATACCCGGGTTTGAGCAACGGCTCTCCGGAACCAAGATCTGAGGGTCGAAACGTGTCGAGATCCACCGTGCGTCGAGGCCCTCGCCATCCTTCCCGCTTATCGAGTTCTCGAACGCCGCTCAAGAACGCCGCTTCAGCCGCTCGCTGCATCTCCAAGTTCAAGGTGGTATGGATTTGAAGACCACCCTTGTACACCATCGACTCTCCATACTTTGCCACGAGCAATTGCCGGACATATTCGACGAAGTACGGAGCAAGATGTTCGCTCACCGGTTGATGGAAATTCAGTGTGTCACGAACAGCAGCGTCCCGTTCCGCCGACGTGATGAACCCGACTTCCTCCATCCGTGCGAGCACATGCTCCTGCCGCTTTTTTGCCATATCGTACGCGGCAAATGGCGAAAACTTGCTCGGCTTCTGCGGGAGTCCTGCCAAGAAGGCCGATTCGGCCAGCGTCAGTGTTCTAATGTCCTTGTCGAAATAAGAGCGTGCTGCCGATCCGACACCATAGGCCCCTTGCCCGAAGTAGATTTGATTCAGGTAGGTTTCAAGAATCTGCTCTTTACCCGACACCACCTCCATCTTGTAGGCCAGAATGACTTCGCGGATTTTGCGGCCATACGACCGTTCAGAGGAGAGAAAGAGCGACCGAGCCAATTGCTGCGTGATCGTACTGGCACCTTCGACCTTCTTTCCGCCATGCCGAATATTCGTCCAAGCCGCCCGCAACATCCCGATAAGGTCCAATCCCGGATGCTCGAAAAACCGGGCATCTTCCGTTGCGATCACAGCCTGCGTCAATGTTTTGGGAATTTCAGGAAGCGGGGTCAGAATGCGGCGCTCAATGAAAAACTGGCCGATCGGCTGACGGTCATCCGAATAGACGGTCGTGACCAAACTCGGTTGATAGTTTTGAAGAAGATCGAGCGAGGGGAGATCCTGGGCGAAATGCCAAATGACGCCCACTATCGTCGTGACGCCGACGATCATGGCAGCCACCAGGCCAAGCACGATCACTTGCCATCGGCGCAAGCGACGACGCGGCGGTTCCTGATTTCTCCCCATCAATCGACTGTCGTTCGGCATCGAGTCTGGAATCCTGTCGACGTGCGTCTGCGGTACGTCAGAACTTACAATGTGCCATGTGAAAACTCAAGCAAGACACAGATTGGTCGCCATCCACTCAAACCCTTGCGCCTGTTGATCTCGGCGGAAAAGAACATTTCGTTTCTGAAACGATTCGCTCCATAGTAGAAACAAGCAATGCCCCCAAGGAGGGAACGGGCCTCCGTCCAATTACCGGCTCTATAGCCGTATGCGTCAAAACCAATTTAAAAAGCGGCCCTGATTCGGCTGATCGTTCAGTATGCCAACACCTCAAGAAAGCCGGATCGTTTAGGAACAGGCCCTTCCCATGATCGAACAACCCGACATCAATCAACCGATCCTCGTCGTCGAAGATGAAACGGATACCGCCGATCTCGTAAAGCTGATCCTGCAGGAAAATGGCTATCAAGTCGTGCATGCCGCCGACGGCCAGGACGCACTGAACAAGATTGCTTCGATGCCGCCTCCTTCACTCGTACTGCTGGACATCCAGCTTCCTCAGGTCGATGGTGTCACTATTCTGGAGACAATTCGAGCGACCCCCGACTGGCAAGACGTTCCAGTGGTCCTGCTGACAGCGGTCGTCGATCCGCTCTGTATCCGCCGGGCGGTGTCCATCAAGGTGCAGGATTACATGCTCAAACCATTTAAGCGCGACAGTTTGCTGAGATGTATTGGACGAGCCCTGACACCTTCCGGTACCCCTATCACGAGACCGTCCCCCACGATGTCTCGTCATCCGTAACTGCCTGGATCCCCTGCTCGTTCCTCACACACATTCACAGGTGTAGGGGGTTCCAACCACAGGACGCGCGAACCTACGTAAGGTCCTCTCAAGTTTGGCTACTGAGCCTCCGAAATACTATCGAATGTTAGGATAGCGTCCACGTTGCTCTCGTGTCACGTCAGCACCGCCGGGGCGTTAGGATCACCAAAGGTCATAGGCGAGCCGTTCCAAATGGATACCCGCGTAGAATTTCTGGATTCGCTTGTCGGCTCAATCCCTGAGCATCTGGCGATCATCGATGGCGCTGGCGTCATTCGTTATGTCAATCAGAGCTGGATCAACTTCGGCGTTGCCAATGACTGTTCCATCAGTGCAGTGAGTTGGTTAGGTGTCAATTATCTGGAGATCTGTAAAGCGGCTGGGCAACGTGAAGATGGCTTAGGCCTCGCAGCATACGAGCTGATCAACGAGGTCCTCTCCGGCAAGAAGGATTCAGGCTATCTCGAGTATCCCTGTCACAGTCCGTCGGAATCTCGATGGTTCATGATGCGTATCATGCCACTTTGCTGGAGTGGACCGCCTCACTTCGTCATTTCACATCAAAACATTTCGGAACGGAAACGAGTGGAATATTCACTTCAGGAACAACGGTCGCGTCTGGAGGCCATTGTCGATCATGCGGCTGACGGGATTATTACGATCAACGAACGTGGGATAATCGAAAGCTTCAATCGGGCCGCCGAGCTGCTGTTCGGGTATCGCGCGCCCGAAATGATCGGCCAGAACGTCACCATCCTGATGCCGGAGCCCTATCACAGCGAGCATGACGGCTACATGGCCAATTATCATCGCACAGGACACGCCAAGGTTATTGGGATGGGGCGCGAGGTAGTCGGCCGCCGTAAAGACGGTTCGGTCTTTGACCTCGACCTTGCCGTCAGTGAGACGAAGCTCGGCGAGCGTCGATTGTACACTGGTCTCCTACGGGATATCAGTGAACGGAAATCCTCCGCACTACGGATGGCCCAAGCCCATGAACAGGCTCTCCAGGCTGCCAAGGCTAAGAGCGATTTTCTTGCCACCATGAGCCACGAAATCCGCACCCCGATGAATGCGATCATCGGCATGGCGGAGCTGCTTCAGGAGACGCCTCTCACACCAGAACAAGCCAACTACGTTGGACGATTTACACGCGCGGCAGGCTCACTGATGGATCTGCTCAATGCGATTTTGGATCTCTCAAAAATCGAAGCTGGTTACCTAAATCTGGAAACGGTGCCATTCGACTTACCTCAGCTCATCGATACCATATCGGAAATCATGACGGGCAAGGCCCAGGCCAAGAAACTCGAACTTCTGGTCCTCGTCCACCCGGACGTCCCACGAGGGGTCATCGGTGATCCGACGCGAGTGCAACAGGTGCTCATCAATCTCATCGGCAATGCAGTGAAGTTCACAGAGTCAGGGCATGTCATGGTCAAGGTCGAACCGGCACCCAATCGGAAGTCTCTTCACGCCTTGCGCTTCTTGGTATCGGATACCGGCATCGGGATCCCGCCGGAGAAGCTTCAGAGCATTTTTGAGGTCTTCACACAAGTCGATTCAACGACGACTCGCAAATACGGCGGATCCGGACTCGGCTTGCATATCTCCAAACAGCTTGTGGAACTCATGGGGGGCTGTCTTGAAGTCGACAGCACCCTGGGCATTGGCACCACGTTCTCCTTTACGCTTGAAATGCCCGAAGCACCACTACTGGAAGTCGAACGCCAACCGCAATACCTGGATCTTCATGGGCGGCGACTGCTCATCGTCGACGACAATGAGACGAATCTGATGATTGTGCGTGAGCATCTCGCACGTACCGGCATGCATCTGACAGAAGCCCAGAGTGGAGCAGCTGCGTTGGCTATTTTGGATGATGCGACGACACGCAATGAGCCGTTCGACCTTGTCATCGTGGATTATCACATGCCGGGTATGGATGGCCTGAGCCTCATCGAAGCGATCCGCACCCGCCCGACCAGTGAGTCGCTGCCCATTGTCTTGCACTCCTCGGATCTTTCGCGGCACGATGCGGTACGCGCCAAATCCCTTGCAATCACGAGTCACCTGGCGAAACCACTCAGTCGACGACGCCTCATGGAATCGTTGGCGACTGCGTTGGATCTACTCGAACCCATGCAGGATCCACAAGACCCGCATGACACTACACAGTCCTCCACTCCGTTGTCCGGTCGCATTCTGCTGGTGGAAGACTTGGAAGAGAATCGCGACATCATCAGCCTCTTCCTGAAAGAAAGCTCACATCAGTTAGAGATGGCCGAAAACGGAGCCGTGGGGCTGGAGAAGTTCAAAAACGGCACATACGATTTAGTCCTCATGGATATGCAAATGCCGGTCATGGACGGGCTCGAAGCAACGGCGAGCATTCGTCGATGGGAACATGATCAGCAGCGTCTAGCGACACCGATCGTTGCCTTCACTGCCAATGCCTTCTCCGAAGAAGCCACGAAGAGTCTGAACGCGGGATGCACGGCGCATCTCTGTAAACCGATCAAGAAGAAAGTGCTCCTGTCGACCATCACCCAATGTCTTGGGGCCCTACGAGACAAAGCGGCCTGAGCACCAACCTGCGTTCTTCTCAACCTCCCCTTCCACAGACCTCCTCGGCTCATTCAGACCCAGTACCGGCCTGTGGACTGGGCTCCCCTCAAGCTGTGTGGAAAAACTCCGATAGAAGATGGGAACAAGGGTTGCGCACGACCAAAAGGCAACCTTCGGAGGAGGCGTGTCATGAAACAGAAAGTCTTGGTGGTCGAGGACGAACAGGATACAGCAGACCTGCTCAAACACGTCTTGGAACGAGAAGGGTTTTCGGTTCTCCAAGTCAAGGATGGACGCCAAGCTACCGCCCTCGTTGGAACCGTCCGTCCCCCTTCACTGGTCTTGCTTGACCTCGTCATTCCCTACGTAAGCGGCCCGGAAGTCCTCCGCATGATCCGTGACGATCCTGACTGGAAACAGGTTCCCATCATTGTCCTCAGCGCTGATTCTTACGAGCCGGATATTCGGCGAGCGCTCAGTGAAGGCGCAACCGCGTACGTGACAAAACAAAAGGGATCGTTGGGTTTACTTGCAGCCGTGAAACAGACGCTCTCTCTTGGGCCGACACCGCGACGCCCAGCACGTAAAGTCCCCAGCACCCCAACTCGCAAACGGCGTACATCAGTCGATCGTCAGCTTGGAGGTAGGCTGAGAAAAAAGCGGGCTGACTAGAAGTCTATTAGCCTTCCCCGCACTACGATGTGGCCTCCGAGGAGCACTGGCTGAGACTCAATGGATCGTCGGCAACAAGACAAACCCTTACTTGGGGGCACTCGCCTTCTCGGAGCAGGTCTCACCTCTTCTTCACCCGATCAGCATCCAGCAAGGAGGGAGAATATATGGAGCAAGTGACGGCTGTATCGGCACCGACAGTGCTGATGGTCGAGGATCATGATGATACCGCATGCTTGGTTCGCTTCATGCTTGAACGACAGGGCTACACCGTTCGACATGCGCCTGACGGCAGCAATGCGAAACGGCTCACAGAAACCAGTCCTGCTCCAGATTTGGTGCTCCTCGACATCTCACTCCCGAATCTGTCCGGCCTTGAGATTCTGCGTACCATTCGCTCGACACCGGGATGGCGAGAGATTCCCGTCATCATGCTCACAGCAAATGCGCTCCCAGAATCAATGAGCGAGGCAAACAACCTCGGGGCGACAGAATACTTACGGAAACCATTTTCTCCAGAACGCCTCCTGCAGACGATTGAATCCTTTCTGCCACTCTCACAGGCTCCCCCCCCTTCCACAAACGAAGAATAGCCCCAACCCACCCTCATCAAAAACACAGAATTCCTGTACCGCACATCGGACCTACGCAGACGCCACATCGCTGCGCATTGAGAGATACACACGCCCCCTGGCCGGCTGATCCGGACTCGGCCCCATCTGACACTTTCATATCGACCTGTTGCTTGTGTCGGAGGATCGTCTTCCAGTATACTTCTGAGTTTGCGCCTCACTCCCGGGGCGTCATTTTTGTCATTAAGGAAGCACCGTCACCATGTCCACCGTACGCGCCCCTCAGGACCGTCGAAGCGATATCCGCAATATCGCGATCATCGCTCACGTCGATCACGGCAAAACAACCCTAGTCGACGCCGTGCTGCGCCAAACTCATGTCCATCGCAAGATCGATGATATGGGCGAACGCATTATGGATTCGATGGACCAGGAACGGGAGCGTGGCATTACGATCCGAGCCAAAAACGCCAGCGTCATCTACAACGGGGTGAAAATCAATATCGTCGATACGCCGGGCCACGCCGATTTCGGCGGGGAAGTGGAACGCACGCTCCGGATGGTGGACGGTGTGTTGATTTTGGTCGATGCCAAAGAAGGTCCCATGCCGCAAACGACCTTCGTGTTGCGGAAAGCGTTGGCGTTGGGGCACAAAGCCATTGTCGTCATCAACAAAATCGATCGGCCGGACGCCGTCATCGACGACGTCGTCAACCGCACCTTCGACCTGTTCGTCCATCTCGGGGCCACCGATGAGCAACTCGACTTTCCGATCGTCTACACATCGGCCATTAAAGGAATCGCCACGCTCGATGTCAACAAGCCGGGAACGGATATCGTCCCATTGCTCGATACCGTACTGGAGAAAATCCCTGCTCCGGCGATTACCGTCGATGCCCCGCTCCAAATTCTTGTGCTGGCCCTTGTGCAAGATCCCTACAAAGGCAAGATGGGAATCGGCAAGGTCCAGTCCGGTTCGATTGCCAGGCGGCAGAATGTCATGGTGCTCGGCAAAAACGGCGCACAGATTCCAGGCAAAGTATCCGACCTCGCCGTCTATTCCGGCCTCGACCGAGCCGACACCGAACAGGCAGCGGCCGGCGAAATCGTCGCAGTCGCCGGGATTGATGACGTGAGCATCGGCGACACCATCGCCGATGCCGACAAGCCGGTTGCCCTCCCACGCGTGTCGATTGATGAGCCGACCGTACAAATGACCTTCTCCGTCAACAACAGTCCATTCGCCGGACGCGAAGGCAAGTTTCTCACTTCGCGCCACCTGCGCGAGCGCCTGTTCAAGGAGCTGGAGACCAATGTCTCGCTCCGCGTCAATGAGACCGACAGCGCCGATCGCTTTCTTGTGGCAGGACGAGGCGAACTGCATCTCTCCGTCTTGATCGAACAGATGCGACGGGAAGGGTACGAACTGCAAGTTTCCCAACCGGAGGTCATTGTCCATCGCGAAGGCGACAAGGTCATGGAGCCGTACGAGGAGCTGACCATCCAGGTGCCGGAGACCTACCAGGGAACCGTGATCGAAGAGCTCGGAAAACGCCGAGGCGAACTGCGGCATATGCGGCTCATTCACTCTGACGTCGGGACCAGTGAGATGCATCTGGAGTACCACATTCCAACCCGCGGTATCATGGGACTGAAAAACATTCTGTTGGCCAAGACCCGCGGGACCGTCATTCTGCACCATGTCTTCTCGGCCTACGAGCCGGCGGAAGAGCGAGACCTTCTCGTGACCCCGCATGGCTCACTTGTCGCGTACGAAGACGGGGCAAGTACAGGCTATGCCATCTTCATGACCCAGGAACGGGGTGCCATGTTCATCGGCCCTGGAGTCGAGGTGTACCGAGGGATGGTCGTCGGCCAAAACAGTCGCGACGAGGATCTGGATGTGAACGTGTGCAAGGAAAAGCATCTCTCCAACATGCGGGCCTCCGGGTCTGATGAAGCCTTGGTGCTGACCCCTCCGCGTGAGATGACTCTTGAGTTCGCATTGGAATATATTGGATCGGATGAACTGGTGGAGATCACGCCGCAAAACCTCCGCCTGCGTAAACGATTACTGAATCCGGACGACCGTCGAAAAGCGAAGAAGGCGGGGAAATAGTCCCGCCAAAGAGCTTAGGGCCGATAGCGAATCGCTTATTGCTCAGGGCTTGAGGGATTAATTTTCTGCCATACGCTATATGCCATTTGCTATTTGCTCTTATTCGTAATGAGTTACGGATGCTGACATGAGAATTCGAAAGAAATCGCCCAAGCCCTCGGCTAAACGACCACCGCTCTACTTTATCGGATATCGAGGCACTGCTCCGGGTACGGATGAGGTCAAGGCACTCTATGACCGAGAGTACGGCGGACCGCTCATGATCCAGCACGAAGAGGGATCGCCCGAGTCCTGGCAGGCCACTCACGGGCCATGGTCGGCCCATGTCGTCATGCCGCTTCCGACGGATCAGGTTGCCGCCGTGATGAAACAATTGACCTGGGAACATGACCTCATGGGAGCGATTGCCCCATCCATTACCTCCCCTCGGGACATGCCGGATACCGTCCTCCTGGCGACACGACTGGCTCGCTGCTTGACTCTGTTGTCACAAGGCACGGCCTATGATGTCATCACCCAGGCCTATGTGAATCCCTCAGATTGGCAGCAACGCGTGCTCTCGACCTTTCAGCTGGATGACCACGTCTCCATCGTGCATGACGACAACGCTCATCCCGACCGGGTCTGGTCCTATTCACTAGGGCTCAGCAAGTTCGGGATGGACGAGATCGAAATGTTTTCGGCGAAGGGACTCCCTGACAGTTCCACCAAGGACATTTTGTCCGCGTCGGGCAACGAATTGTTGCGCCTAGGCCAGCCGATGAAAGTAGGGGCCACGCTCGATCTTCCTCTGCTCGGACGTACGGTTCGCGTTCGAAACTACCGGACGGCTGCACCGGCCGGCCGGATGTTGGGATTCCGAGAACTGCACAGCTCGTAAGCTTGTCGACCTCTCCACAGGTTGCGAGGGCTTGGTGACGACCAGCCGACTGCGGGTCGTAAAAGTTCAGACTTCCCACCC
>DIHK01000012.1:13026-25639 GCA_002420115.1 Nitrospira sp. UBA5698 | reverse complement strand
CGCTAATTCGTAAACTTCCTGCCGTCGAGACTCTCGGTTCCGCCACCGTGATCTGCACGAACAAGAACGGTACATTGACGAAAAATGAAATGACGGTGACGAAGTTAGTGGTCGGCAGCGAAACATTCGAGGTCACCGGCGAGGGGTATGAACCGGTGGGACACATTCGTGAAACGTTAAACGTGAAACGTGAAACGACTTTCGAAGACCCCTCACGCCTGCCGTCTGGGCTGCGGCAGTTGTTGGAAGCGGCGGTGCTGTGTAACGGCGCGACGTTGCAGCAGGAGAACGGGACTTGGCGGATCATCGGTGACCCGACAGAAGGGGCGTTGCTCGTGGCCGCCGCAAAGGCCGGTCTCACGAAGGCTGTATTGGAGGGCCAAGGATCACTGGAGAGGGAAATCCCGTTTGATGCCGAGCGGAAGATGATGACGATCGTCCGCCGAACAGAGCAAGGCTGCAAGGCGTATAGCAAAGGAGCACCCGATGTCTTACTAACACGCTGTGCCGCGCGTATCACGCGTGAAGGACAGACCGAGGTACTTGATGAAACACATCGGCAACAGATCAGCGACGCCAATGCGTCGTTGGCTCAGCACGCCCTCCGGGTCCTGGGTGTCGCCTATAGGCCTCTCGGCTCGAAGGTGCTTGCGGATGAAGACGTTGAGCGCGAGCTGATTTTTCTCGGACTCCTCGCGATGAAAGATCCCTTGCGGTCTGAAGCAACAGAGGCAGTGCGTCTCTGCCGGCAAGCCGGCATCAGAACCGCCATGATCACCGGTGATCACAAGGAGACCGCGGTCGCGATCGCTCGCGAGCTGGGCTTGCAACGCAACGACGACATGGCCTTGTCCGGTGCTGAGCTTGATGGTCTCACCGACGAGCAATTGATGCAGCAGGTCGAGCGCGTGACGGTGTATGCCCGGGTGTCTGCCGAGCATAAGCTCCGGGTTGTCCAGGCCTGGAAGCGAAACGGGGCGATTGTCGCCATGACCGGTGATGGGGTCAATGACGCGCCGGCGATTAAGGCCTCGGATATCGGTGTGGCGATGGGTCTTGCCGGAACCGATGTGACCAAAGAAGCCTCGGACATGGTCGTGACGGACGACAATTTTGCCTCGATCGCCGCCGCGGTCGAGGAGGGGCGGGGTATCTTCGACAACATCAGAAAGACGGTGCATTTTCTGTTGTCGTGCAATATGAGCGAGGTGCTCGTCATGCTGTTTGCGACCCTGTTCGGCTTGCCGCTTCCGCTCCTGCCGATTCATATTCTCTGGATGAATCTCGTGACGGATGGTTTCCCAGCGCTCGCCCTGGCGGTCGATCCGAAAGCCCCGGATCTGATGCAGCAGCCGCCGCGGAAGACAGAGGCGCGCCTACTCGAAAGTGGCAGGCTGTGGGCCATCGCCGGAGAAGGGCTGCTGTTGGCGGTGATCGCTCTGAGCGCGTTTTCGCTGAGTTTGTTTATCTGGCAGCAGCCGATCGACCAGGCTCGAACGGTGACGTTTACCGTGATGGTTGCTGCTCAGTTAGTGCATGCCTTCAATTGCCGGAGCGACCGCTGGTCGTTATTCTACGTGGGGGTGACAAGCAACCGTGCCCTCCTCTGGGCGGTGACGATTTCTCTTGTCCTGCAAGTTAGCATTCTGACCATTCCGGTCATGGAACCCATTTTTAAGGTTGCATCCTTACCCATAGAGGATTGGGAGCTGATGGTGGCCATGGGGCTGCTCCCGCTGGCCGTCGTCGAAGGGGTCAAGTGGGTTCGCCGGCAAAAGGCATTGGGAGCATCCGTCATCCGGGCGTAAAAGAGCCATGAGTTCGTACAGACACCTCGGTCAGTATCTTTAGAACAAGGTTCGTGACACTCCATCAACTCGTCGCTGCTCTGTAACCAAGCTAACGGAGGGGTTTCCGGTTCTGTGCGGAAAATAGTGCGTCGAAGTACAACAATATCGTATTCCGAATCATTAATTCTTGGACGAAAAGGGGAGGGATTGCAGAAAACTGAAGGGATGAATTACCGTATTGTGGCGAAGGTTCAACCGGACGAATAGCAAACGGTAGTTTTGTACCAGAATGAGGATGTTGGGAACAACGGACAAAACCAACGCTCAGAACACATATTTGTCCAATGCTCCCTGCGTGTCACCGCAGGCACAATAGGTATGGCGACGATGCAAAATACGCTCAGGAAGAGCCACATTATTACTGATCGGACAGCAACGGTGAGCCGCCTGGAAGAGGTGGTTGCGACGTCGGATGAGTTCGATCAGGTTGTGGCGCAGGCCTTGCCGATTTTGTTGGATCGGGCGGCAGGTTATACAAAGCGTTTCTTGAGGGAAACCGGTCAGTGGAACGACGACATCGAACATGAAAAATTTGCGCTACGGTGGGGATCAGAATATTTGGAACGTTTTCTCGTCTGTGGACGAACGGAAGTCCCGTGCCGGCCTTTATTCTTGTTTGACTCGTTGGTCGCGAAACAGCATAGCAAACCGGAACCGTTTTGCTATCACCCAGATCTGTTGAAACCATTGGGACGGTTTCTTGATGGGTTGGTCGCCCGCGCAGTAGTCAGCCGAGATGCCTTGATTGCGTTGTACCATCACTCCTATGGATGGGGTGCAGGGGATGTCATCGCCGTCACCGGGCTCAATGGGCTTGAGAGCCAACGCATCTATAAGAACTTTCGTCGGTGGCGTGAGAGCGGCTGGCAGCGCACGATGGATGAGATGGGTTTGACGAAGGCGGAGCTGGTGGAACTGGAGAGCCAGCGGCAGCGCCAGCGCCAGCGGTTCAATAGCGAGGCCGAGCGGCTGATCCGTGTGGCCCAGGGGCATTACCGAAAGAGCGAACCGGATCACTATCCCTGTTTATCACGCTCTCAATGGAGCGAGATGTTTGCTCAGGGATACGGGTGCGATTATCGGATTTGGCATTTGGCACTCTGTTTGGACTGCATGCAGACGGCCTGGGGATTGGGATCCAGCGAGTCGTCTGGTGAAAAACCGCGTTTGGAGTTGCAGGTGCGGCCGTAAAGAATGAGGCTCTGCTGTCTCACGGTTGTCGTGTCCCCGTAAATACGTCAAATAGTAAAGAGGAGCGGAGGAGGATATATGGTTCAGGAAGAGGGTCTTGAGCTCTATCGATCGCAACTCCTTGACTTGAGGAGTGAACGACCGAGCCACTCAGTTCGTGGCCTGTTGGATCCTATACAGGTGTATGTCAATGAGCGGCGCGTGGGTGAACTGAAAGGAGCGGAGATCGAGGCGACACTGCATGTGCACGGTGTCGATCATATTGAAACGGTGCAGCTTCGGACCGAAGACGGGCAGTTGCTGGGGGGGCTGGTCGCTCCCGAGTCTGGGTTTCGGACGGCTCGGGTGCAGTTTTCAGCCGATACGGTCGAACTCTGCGTGCAAAATACGGTGCAGGGCGGGTCGCTCAGTGCGGTGTTCATTCCGGCCCCAAGTTTCTGGAATCGAACCCGGACCATCCTTGCCGAGGTTGCGGACAGGTGGATGGTCCGGCGTCCGGCGTCCACGATGGCGTATGGAATCCGAACGGTGGTCTTTACGCAAGTACTCTTGGCGACTGCCGTCACCGGCCTCGTGGCTGACCGTGTCCTGATCTGGATCGCACCAGAGCATATTGTGGCGCCGACTGCACAGGCGGAAGCGCTACGTACGGCCTCCATCGCCGAAGTAGAACAGTTGTCGAAGCAACTCCGTGAGTTGAGATTGATGCAAACCAAGGTGGGAGACGCGCTTCAGTCTCAAGAAAAAGGGATGACGTTGCTCCACCAAACCATGGCCAGACTTTCGTCTACGCAGGAATCGGTGGCATCCAGTGTCGTGATGGTGAAGGAAGAGATAGAAAAGAGGCAGGAGAGCACTGAGCGTGAGGCAGATCGCCCGGTCCAGCTTCCTGTCGGCAGAGGGGTAGTGGATCAAGAGCAGTTTGAAACAGCGATTCACGGTCTCGCTGCAGACAACGAGCGTTTATCCAAGCAAATCGCCGGTCTGGAGGAACACAACCGAACACTGACGGCCAAATTGCAGATGGCGATCGCGCACGTCGCGAAAGCTGTTGAGCAGAATCCGGAACGCGTAGTGGCGCGTGAGGCTGATGTTGCCAGAAAACATCAACTCGTGCCCGTTGCCGATAGCCGTCAGAACACGCAGGCGCAACCGTTTCTCTTTTGGGTTACCTTCAGCGAAGGAACGAGTCAAGAGAGTATCGATCAGTGGGTGAATGGGATGAAAGGGCATAAAGGATCCCTGAACGAAGGCTGGCAAGAGGTCCAGATCATTCCCCCCCCGGTCCCACCAGATCTTTTCTTGGAGCAAATCAAAGGGGACAAGATCATCAAAGAGGCTCGACTGAATCACTAAGTCGATGCTCGTCGTGACCATCACGTTGACGTCTCACGGAGATCGTCATGTGACCAACCATGGGACCGACGAGGAGTCAAGTGAGCCCAGAGTGGACATATTGGCGCTGAGCTCATGAACTTTTGTCCGTTGAGTCTGTAAAGAGCTGCTGAGTAACATGACCTTCATGAGTCAGGGGAAGCAGCGGATGATGTGCGGTTCATGGATACACCATAACAGGTCGAACTTCTATTTCGGACAATCAACCCGGTCTCTATTCACATCACAAATTGACGGATGACTCAGTTATCCAGTCGATGATCAGTGTAAGAAAGGACAAGACATGAGAATCGCGCAGGTGTCACCGCTGTGGGAAAGCGTTCCGCCCAAACTGTATGGTGGGACGGAGCGAATTGTGTCGTACATTACGGAAGAGTTGGTCGCAATGGGGCATGATGTGACACTGTTTGCGAGCGGCGATTCAGAAACAACTGCCAAGCTGGAGGCCATTTGCCCGCAGGCGCTTCGGTTGAACACCGGTATTTTCAATCGAGATGCTCCGCTGATTATGCAGCAGGAGCGAGCACTTGGCGTGAGCGGAAACTTCGACATCGTACACTCCCATCTCGATTTTCTTGGGTTTCCGGTGGCACGTCGAAATGCGGTTCCCATGGTGACCACTTTGCATGGTCGTCTAGATCTCCCGGAGCTGGAGCCGGTCTTTCGCGAGTTCATTGAAATGCCTCTGGTCTCCATTTCAGCCTCCCAGCGCCGACCGCTCCCTTGGGCCAACTGGGCCGGGACCATCCACCATGGACTGCCGCGCAATCTTTACAGCTTCCATCCGAAGAGTGAGGGGTATCTGGCATTTCTTGGCCGGATTTCCCCTGAAAAGCGCCCGGATCAGGCGATTGAAATCGCGAAGCGGGCCGGTATTCCATTGAAAATGGCAGCCAAAGTCGACCCTGCGGATCGTGTGTATTATGAGGCCGCCGTCGAACCGTTGCTCAATCACCCGCTGATCGAGTTTGTCGGAGAGATATCCGATGCTGAAAAGAACGATTTTGTTGGAAACGCCATGGCGTTGGTCTGTCCTTATGATTGGCCGGAACCCTTCGGTCTGGTGCTGATCGAAGCGCTTGCCTGCGGAACGCCGGTGTTGGCGTATCGACGGGGATCCATTCCAGAAATCATCGATCATGGGACAACCGGCTTCGTGTGTGAAACCGTGGATGAGATGATCGAGGCGGTGGGACAGGTACCCTTGCTAGAGCGCCGACGTTGTCGTGCGGCGTTCGACGAAAGGTTTACTGCCGACCGGATGGCGCGTGACTATGTCGCGTTGTACGAACGAATTCTTGAAGGTGTGGCCGTGCAAGTTGCCGCGCATAAAGCGAACGGAGGGGGCCGACATGTCTGATGCAGTTATTGACTCACAAGAGGCTCACTCTCCTGCTCGCCGTGGCCATGGGTGGGAGTTAGTCAAAACGAGAAATTTCGGATTTCTGTTCGCCGGTCAGACGATCTCTCAAATCGGCGATAGTCTCAATAAGGTGGCATTGCTCTGGTTTGTCTATGAGATGACCGGATCGGCACTCAAGATGACGGTGGTTGGGCTGCTGCAGACGCTGCCTCCCTTGCTGTTTGGGCCGCTGATCGGCGTGTATTTAGATCGCGTACGGAAAAAACCGGTGATGATCGGGGTGGATCTCCTTCGGACCTTGATGGTGCTCCTGATCCCATTGCTCTACGCAATGGAGGCCTTGACGCTTGATCGGCTCTATATATTGGTCTTTGCCACAGCGATCTTTTCAACGGTCTTCGGGCCGGCATTGACTTCTGCGGTTCCGCTGATCGTGGCGAAGGAGCGATTGGTGGCGGCCAATGCACTTCTGCAAACCACGACGAATGTAGGCCTGCTTGTTGGTCCAGCCGTGAGCGGGTTGGGGATTGCTCTGATTGGGGCGCAAAACGTGCTGTATGCTGATGCCGCCACGTTCTTTATTTCTGCGCTCTGTTTGTTTCCCATTCGGATGAACGAAACACTTGATCGTAGCCGCGTAACCGGCAATGGGTTGACGGGTGGTATTACCAGTGACTTACTGGCCGGCTTCCGCTTCGTATTTGTCGAGCAAAAGACGGTCTTGATGCTGATGTTGACGGCCACGCTGTATAGCGTCGGGATCAGTGCTTTCATTTTTCTACTGCCGGTGTTTGCCAAGGAGGTTCTGGGTGTGGGGCCGGTCCAACTTGGTTGGTTGTGGTCGGCTCTCGGCGTGGGAATGTTGCTGGCGTCTCTCAGTCTGACGTCGGTGACGCAGGGAGATGTCTCGTGGCGTTTGCGGTTTATGTCCGGCGCGTTGGCGATCGGTGGGCTTGCCGTAGCGGCGCTCGGATTCCTCGATGCTCCAGTTGCTGCAGGGGCGCTGATCGCCGTGATCGGAGGCAGCACGGCCATGTTTACCCCGCTGGTGTGGACCATGCTCCAGGAGTTGACGCCGACGCATCTCCTCGGTCGAGTCTTTACGAGCTTCGCAACGGGGGGTATGGCCGCATCGATGGCCGGAATGGCTGGTTTTGGATGGGCAGCTGATACGATTGGTCCGGCGACGTGCCTTGGAGGTATTAGCCTTATTCTCCTCATGACTGCTGCGAGCGCGTGGTTGTTCAGCTTCTACAAGTCGCACGCACAGACCCTGGTTGTTCCTTCGCGCGGCTCCTTTGCTGCGTAACAGACTGCTGCACCATTCGTCACACCGTTGCAGATACTCGCCAAGGTTGAGGTCTGACATGCCGGAAGCCCCCCCCTGAGAATCAGGGGGGGCTCTGAGCTTCGCGCAGATGACAGTAGATCGAGAGCGGGTTACAATGCCTCGCGACACTCCACAGATATATTCACGGGGATTAGGTCCCAAGGGGAGGGCTTGCGTGATGGCCATGAAATTTCCACGGGTGATTGTTCTCAGTCTGCTCATGTTCTGGCCGATAGGAACAGACTCGCAAGCATCCGACGGGCATGACAAGGAGGGCATGCCGGAAAAAGAAAAACCGGCCTCAAGCTCGTCACAACCACCAGCTGTCCCTGCCGTGAAGGGTGAGGCAGCGTCCGAGCACAAGGAGGTTGTGCCTGAAAAGCCGGCAGTACGGCAGCAGCCGTCACCAGCTTCTTCCGACTCTCAACCTACGCCGCACAAGTCGCTAACGGAGACCAAGCCGGCATCTTCGCCTACGATGCCGACCAAGGCTGAATCTGCGACGGATCGCAAGGAAGGCGTGTCTGAAAAACCGGCCTCGAGCTCGTCACAACCACCAGCTGTCCCTGCTGTGAAGGGTGAGGCGGCGGCCGAGCACAAGGAGGTTGTGCCGGAAAAACCGGCAGTGCGACAGCAGCCGTCACCAGCTTCTTCCGACTCTCAACCCACGCCGCACAAGTCCCCAACGGAGACCAAGCCGGCGTCTTCGTCTACCATACCGACCAAGGCTGAATCTGCGACGGATCGCAAGGAAGGCACCTTGGAAAAGATTCCTGCGCGTCCTTCCTCTTCAGCGGTGACAGAGGGTCATGGCGCTGCCCCCAAGCCGTCAGCAGAGACCAAATCGCATGGACAACCGGCACCGGCACTCAAGGCCGACCTGCCACCTCCTGCTGATATCGATCTCAAAGAAAAGGAAACGGCTGCAAAGAAGCCGATGGGGTCACTGATCCTATGCGTTAAACTTGCGCTCATGGGAGATTTACGGCTGTTCCACTATGAGATCGAGGTTGAGGATGACAAACAGGTGGTCACATTGAGCGGGCGAGTCTCGAATGAAGAAGAGAAGGCTGCCGCGACAGAAGTTGCGCAGGCGGTCAGTGGGGTGAAAACCGTCACCAACAAGCTCAATGTGGAGAAAGATCTGGCGAAAGCGTTACTCAAGAAGCAGGATGAAATCCTCACGCTTCTCATTAAGGAACGCTTCGCAAAAAGTGCGACCTTGAAATCGGCAAACTTCGATATCAAGACGGAAGAAGGCATCGTCCAGCTCAATGGCACGGTTCGTTTTCAGGTAATTGCTCTCGAAGCTGCTGAGGCAGCTCGGCAGGTGCCTGGCGTTCGGGCCGTCAATACAGAAAAAATTCGTCTAGAGGGTGAGAGCTGATGCAGGGTTCCTCAGGCCCCCTGGCAGACGCTCCTTCTGGAATGGCGCATGCCCGTCAACTCTCGGTCGACAATCGTCCCCTCCTTCTGACTTGGGACTTCGGACTGGTCTGGTGGGGACAGCTCATTTCACAGATCGGTGACGGAGTCTGCCGCCTGGCTCTCCTGTGGTTTGTCTATGCCGTCACTGGATCACCGCTCAAGACGTCCATCATTGGGCTCTTACAGACAATTCCTCCGATCGTTCTTGGACCCATCATCGGTGTATACGTCGACCGGCTCCCGAAGAAAGTTCTGCTGATCACGAGCGATATTCTCCGTGCGCTGTTAATCGGGTTGATACCCTGCCTCATTTCCGTGGAATCCTTTACGGTCTCGGTGTTGTATGTGCTGGTGTTTCTCCATGCAGTGTCCACGGCGGTCTTTGGCCCTGCCCTCACGGCCGCCGTACCGGCCTTCGTCCCCAAAACACAGTTCACGGCTGCCAACGCGCTTTTGCAGGGCACCACGAGCTTGGGGATTATCTTCGGCCCCGCGATCAGCGGCATCGGTATCGCTGCGTACGGATCGCAAGAGGTGCTCTGTATCAACGCCGTCACCTACTTGATTTCAGCGGCATGTCTCGCCTTTGTCCGTTTCAAAAACACGGCGGCGACGAGTCCCTCGCCCGAGGCGCGATCGACGCTGCTCCAAGATCTGGTCGAAGGATTTCGTTATGGTGTAGTCACCAAACCGGCGTTGTTGCTCTTGACCGGTACCGCTGCCCTGTATACGTTCGGCACCAGCGCGCTGACCGCACTGTTCCCGGTCTTTGCCAGAAAGATGCTTGGGCTGGGACCGGTCGAGGTCGGCTACTTATGGTCCACCCTGGGTATAGGATTGCTTGTGACATCGATCGCGCTCTTATGGGTGACCGATTGGATGGTCAAGGATCGTATGCGACTGATCATGGCCGCGAGTGTGTTGAGTGGTCTTGCCCTGAGCGGCTTGACCTGGACGATTGATCCGTATGTTGCCGGAGTTTTTATGGGATTGATTGGGTGTGGGATGGGAGTATTTACACCGATCGCCTGGGGGATCATTCAGGAACTGGCGCCGAGCCATATGATCGGACGGGTCTTAGGACTCTACGGGACAGGTGCCATGACCGCCGCCATCGGTGGGATCTCGGCGTTTGGGTGGATCACGGAACAGCATGGTCCCGAAACCGGCGTTCTCGGGATCGGGCTTGTCTTAATGGTCACGGCGTTGGTTGCCACACGGATGAGCCGAGCAAGTGCCGAGTATGAAGGGAACCGTTCATGAACGATATCATCCGATGGAACGAACAATACTATATCCTTGCGTCATCGTCTCTGGCCGATGGCCGAACCGAGGTCCTGAAACATGGAGAGACGTTTGCCGTATTTGATCGATACGGTGATATGCACCAGGTGCTTCCCGGTCCACAGGGTCTGTATCATGAAGGGACACGGTTCCTCTCGCAGTCCGAACTGTTGGTGCAAGGTCAGCGTCCGATGCTTCTCAGCGCCACCGTGAAGGAGGACAATGCCCTCTTCACGGTTGATCTTACTAATCCGGATTTGATGCGTGATGGGCAGAAGGTCGTCCAACGTGGCACCGTCCATCTGTGCCGCACACGGTTTCTCTGGCAAGGGACGTGGTACGAACGTTTCCGTGTTCAGAATTATGGAAGTCAGAGTATTCCGCTTTCAATTACGATCGCATTGGATGCAGACTTCGCCGATCTTTTTGAAGCGAGGGGCCGAACACGGGAGCGGCGTGGAGTACGACTCAAGACGGCTCGCTCAAAGAACGGACTCGTGTTTGGGTACAAGGGACTTGATGGGATCGTCCGTCGAACCTCCATTCAGTGCACTCCAACCCCGAAGCGAGTGACATCAAACGGCTTCATCATCGAATCGTCCCTTCGTCCACATGCAGACCTGACCTGGGAGATTGCCATCTCCTGTGAAATCGGGAGGCCACAGAACCGAAAAGGACTCACCTACGAGCGTGCGTACCATCACGCCAATCGTGCTCTCCGGGATGCCATATCCCACAATGCCCATGTCTATACGGCAAATGAACAATTCAATCACTGGCTGAACCGGTCTCTTGCGGACCTTCACATGCTCATCTCGGAGACGCCGGAAGGGCTCTATCCCTATGCAGGAGTTCCTTGGTTCAGTGTCCCATTCGGGAGGGACGGGATCATTACGGCGCTTCAGATGTTATGGATGAACCCATTGCTTGCTCGTGGCGTGCTGGGGTTTCTGGCTTCTACCCAGGCGACGGAGGTTCGGCCGGAGCGGGATGCGCAAGTTGGAAAGATTTTGCATGAGACTCGCCAAGGGGAGATGGCAACACTGGGCGAGATCCCATTCGGGAAATACTACGGGAGTGTGGATGCGACACCGCTGTTTATCGTGCTGGCCGGTGCCTACTACGAGCGAACTGGCGATCGCACGTTCCTGGAGAAGCTGTGGCCCCATATTCAGCTTGCGCTTCGGTGGATCGATCAAGACGGTGATCCCGGCGGCATAGGGTTCACCACCTACGCAAGGCAGTCGGTGAACGGCCTTGTGCATCAAGGGTGGAAGGACTCCCATGACGCGGTCTTCCACGCCGATGGAACAGCTGCAGAAGGCCCGATCGCATTGTGCGAGGTGCAGGCCTATGTCTATCGGGCCAAGCAAGCGGCGGCAGGTCTGGCTCGAGTCTTCGGGGAACTTGATCAGGCTGAGCGCTTGCTGAAGGAAGCCGCCGCACTTCAAGAGCGCTTTGAGCGGGCATTCTGGTGCGAGAAGCTTGGTTCCTATGCCTTGGCTTTGGATGGGCGGGGGCGACCCTGTCTCGTGCGATCGTCCAATGCCGGTCACTGTCTCTATGGTGGGATTGCCGGGAGGAAACGCGCGTTGCGCACAGCGCGCACGCTTTTGACCGATGAGATGTTCAGCGGGTGGGGGATTCGAACGCTGGCGACCTCAGAGACGCGGTACAACCCGATGTCCTACCATAACGGGTCGGTGTGGCCGCACGACAACGCGCTGATTGCAGCAGGGATGGCGTCCTACGGGTATAGGGAAGGGGCGATGAAGATCCTCACCGGACTCTTCGATGCCAGCCTCTTTCTTGATCTCCATCGAATGCCGGAACTCTTTTGTGGCTTCCCTCGTCGTCCGGGTGAAAGTCCTACACGCTATCCGGTGGCCTGCGCTCCGCAAGCTTGGGCAGCCGGTGCCGGTTTTCAAGCCTTGCAAGCTTGCCTTGGATTGCAGATTGATGGGACTCGAGGACTCGTGCAGTTTGTAAGTCCTGTTCTTCCGCCGTTTCTCGAACGGGTCGAACTTCGGAACCTCTCAATCGGAACCGCACGTCTTGATCTCGTGCTCGATCGCCATGAGAACGAAGTGGCGTTGAGAGTAGCCCGCCGAACCGGCGAGGTAGAGGTCATCCTCATCGTTTAGCGCTGCCCATATCGATCGTTCGGCACTCTCACTCATATCTCAACGCTTCAATAGGATTCAGCCTCGAGGCCTTGTTTGCCGGGTAGAGGCCGAAAAAGAGTCCAACGACGAGCGAGAAGAGAAACGCGGCGAGCACTGCTTGGGTGTTGATGATGGTCGGCCATCCAATCACGGTGGTGAGCAGCCGAGCGATCCCGATTCCTGTCCCAACACCGAGCATTCCTCCGATCGCAGTCATGATGAGAGCTTCCATGAGGAATTGCAGCAGGATGTGTGCGCGCTTTGCGCCCACCGCCATCCGCAAGCCGATTTCCCGCGTCCGTTCCGTGACGGAAACCAGGAGGATGTTCATGATACCGATTCCGCCGACGATCAGTGAAATCGACGCAATGCTCATCAACATGAGCATCATCGTTTTGCTCGTTCCCGCAATGGTTCTCGCGATGTCCTCCATGGTCCGGATCGTGAAGTCATCTTCTTCTGATGGGTGCAGACGATGTCTCGTCCGCAACAGTTCCTTGATGTCGTCGGCTGCGGGGGGAATGTCGTCGCGGGTGGCGGTCGCCACTAAAATAATTCCGACGGTTCCCAGAAACTTTGTCCCCAACACCTTGCGTTCAGCGGTTGA
>DIHK01000012.1:12879-13005 GCA_002420115.1 Nitrospira sp. UBA5698 | reverse complement strand
TTCCGATCACCCGGAGAGAAACATTCCTAATACGAATCTCTCGTCCGACCACCTCTTCATCCGGCTCAAACAGATTCTGAACGGCGGTTTTCCCCAAGACGGCGACCTTGGCGGCAGAATCGAGGT
>DIHK01000012.1:0-12807 GCA_002420115.1 Nitrospira sp. UBA5698 | reverse complement strand
AACACCTTGCGTTCAGCGGTTGAGAAGGGAAGGACAACGAAATCATCTTGATCCTGCCCTGTGATGGATTGGCCTTTTGATGTCAGGACTCCAATGATCCGGAGCGGAACATTCCTGATACGGATCTCACTTCCTACGACTTCTTCTCCCGGCTCAAATAGATTCTGGACGACGGTTTTCCCCAAAACCGCGACCTTGGCGGCAGAATCAAGATCTGATTGCGTGAAGAAGTTTCCCTGTGCAATGGGCCAGTTTCGGATATCCGGAAAGACGGGAGTGGTTCCGAAGACGACCGTACTCCAGTTCTTATTTTCACGGATCACTTGGAGGATTGATCGCGTCCCGTACATCGCCGTCGTCACACCGGCGACCTTTTTTTCAATGTCTTCCGCATCGTCGACCGTCAGGGTCGAAATCGATCCAAGCCCACCCCTAACCCCGCCGACCGTCGTGGCTCCCGGTATGACGATCAGCACATTGGTGCCCAGGCTCGAGATCTCTGCCTGTACCGAAGCCGTCGCCCCCTGGCCAAGACTGATCATGGCGACAACCGCGCTGATTCCAATGACAATGCCCAGCATCGTCAAGCCGGCTCTCAACGGGTTACGCCTGAGAATACGAAAAGCTGATAGAAGGGTGAGCCAAAAGAAGGACATGGTGATAGCGAGTAGCGGTCAGCTTTCAGCCTTCAGCAATCTGAACCCAATCCGAGGCTGGCAACTGAATGCTGATAGCTGATTGCCTCTTGTTTTCTCTCATCTCAAACCTCGGCCCGGTTCGAAGCCGGGCGGTAATTTCTTTTGGAGCTGCTCTTCTTCTGTTTCGATTCCGACGATGACCTGATCGCCTTGGTTCAACGAGCCATCCAGGATTTCTGTCGAGAGCGAGTCCGTGATGCCCGTCGAGACATCCACTTGGCGAGGTTGGTGATTGGGGTCCAACACCCAGACGCGGCTGGCTTTCCTGTCGGTCGGTACGTTGGGCATCCTGAATCGCAGAGCACCGTTCGGGACACGGAGCGGATTCTCTTTCCGTGCGGTTACGATGGTGACGTTTGCTGTCATGCCCGGTTTCAACTTCAATTCAGGGTTGCGTACAGTGATGACCACGTCATAGGTCACGACGTTCTGAATATTGATGGGCGCGTTGCGGACCTGCGTCACCACGCCGTCGAAGAATTGTTTGGGATAGGCGTCCACTCGGAAATTCGCCTCTGTTCCTTCTTTGACACCACCGATGTCGGATTCACTGACGTTGGCGTTAACCTGCATGTGGGTGAGGTCTTGGGCGATCAAGAAGAGAATCGGCGTCTGGAAGGCCGCCGCCAGGGTTTGACCGACATCCACGTTTCGAGACACCACGATGCCGTCTACCGGCGAGTAGATCGTCGTATAGCCAAGATCCAATTCCGCTGAGGCGAGTGCCGCCTGAGCCTGATCCAGTTGCGCCTGCAGAACCTCCACGTTGGCTGCGGCATCCCGGTAGTTGGTCTCGGCAAGGTCTACGTCTGCCTGTGAGACGAATGCCTGCGGCCGCAGTGCTGCCATACGATCGAACTCTCGCTTGCGCTGTATCGCCAAGACGTTGGCTCGTGAGAGATTTCCCCTTGCGCTTTTGACGGCAGCACGCGCTTGGCTCAAACGGGCCTTGAACGGTTTTTGATCGATCTGGGCCAAGACCTGTCCTTTTGTCACCTTGGAGTTGAAATCGGCGAAGAGTTGCGCAACCTTCCCGGAGATTTGGCTGCCGACCTGCACGGAGACGACCGGATTGATTGTGCCGGTTGCGGTCACGATCGCCGTGATCGGTCCACGCTCGACCGGGAGTGTCTTGTAGTGAATAGGAGGGGCGCCGGAGGCCCACCAGTACCATACTCCTCCTCCCCCCATGAGCAGGATGAACATGATGCCGATCAGCAACGGGAGGCGGGATCGACTCGGTCGACTGGGAAACGTGACAATCGTAGGTACAGATTTCTGTTCAGCTCCTGGCTCGGAACGTAGCCGCTCCGGCGTCGAGGCTTCGTGGTGAGAAATGATTTCATCCACAGGGACATGGCGAGTGGGTTTTTGTGGATCAGTGGTCATGATGGACTCACGATCTGGGTTGTTGCGAGATTTGCTCTGCGATGACGTCGGTTCACGATCATCTTTCGTCCCTCCTCCGCCAACAAGAGTGTCAGAGCTCCGAGTACCAGAGGTCCAAAGAACCAGAGAGGCAAGGGACTGGTTCCGAAGATCTCGTTTCCAATCGGCGTATAGCTGATGAGCGCAAGGATGGTCAGCTCCGTGACGATGCCCCATAGCATGAGGGGGTTGCTGAACCAGCCGAGTCGGGTTGCTGAGAGATGATCGGAGCGGCAGGCGAACACGTTTGCCACCTGGGCGACGACGATGGCGGCGAAGGTGGCGGTGGTTGCCTGTCTGTAGAGCGGGTCGGACCACTCGAGCGGTATATCCCAGGTCCATCCTTGTGTCAGGAGCAATAAAAAGAATGAACCCATGGCGATCACGGCTTCGATCAGGCCCAAAAAGACATAGGCGCGTAGGAGGAGCGGAAGATTCATCAACCGTTCCGTGCGCGGACGCGGGGGGCTTGCCATCATGTCGGCATCTGGCTTTTCGGCACCCAGCGCTAAGGCTGGAACCATGTCAGTCCCGAGGTCCACGGCGAGGATTTGCGGGACCGTGAGGGCGAGTGGAATTCCGAACAAACCGAATGCCAGATACGGCACGATTTCAGGCACGTTGCTCGCCAGCACGTACGTGGAGAATTTGCGGATGTTGGCGTAGACGGCACGACCTTCTTCAATGGCGTTGACGATGGTGGCAAAGTTGTCGTCGAGCAAGATCATGTCCGCCGTTTCTTTCGCCACGTCGCTTCCGGCGATACCCATCGCAATACCGATATCGGCTTTCTTGATGGCCGGGGCGTCGTTGACACCGTCACCGGTGACTGCGACCACCTCGCCCATTTCTTTGAGTGTGGATACGATACGCATCTTGTGCCGAGGCGCCATGCGCGCAAAGACCGGCTCGGGCTCGCCTGGATTGCTGGGAGTGAGGAGCCGACGTAGCGCGTCGTCGCTCATTGTTTCGACCTGATGCCCTTCGATAACGGGGCAGTATCCGTCGGGTTCGGTAGGAGTCTCTGTTGACGCCAGTCCGATCTGGCGGGCGATGGCCAGAGCCGTGAGGGGATGGTCGCCGGTGATCATGATGGCGCGGACGCCGGCTTGACGGCAGCGAGCGATGGCTTCCGGCACTTCCTGGCGTGGCGGGTCCATCATGGCGACCAGGCCGAGGAAGGTCAGGTTCTGTTCCACCTGCTCGATATCGAGCTTCTCGATACCTTGCTCAATGTCACGCATGGCCACAGCCAGGACTCGATAGGCTTGGTGCGCGAAGGTACGGCTTTGTGCCATGATCCTCTGACGGTCTTCCTGACTCATCGGCGAGCGAACACCCTGGTGGCGTATCTGATTGCAGAGGGGCATCAGCGATTCCGGCGCTCCTTTCACGAACGCCACAAGCTGGCCTCCACGCCAATGGAGGGTGGCCATGCGCTTCCGGTCCGCGTCGAACGGGAGCTCGCCCATCCGAGGCAACGGGTCATGGTGGAGAAGTCCGTGACCCAGTGCGAACTCAACCAGGGCTACTTCGGTGGGATCCCCTGTCACGATGGGACGGCTGCCGGTCTTCCGCACGCGCTTGGCATTGTGGCAGTGGATGATCGCGTCGAAGAGCGGCGCATACTCCTCGGCCTCGATTACGCTGGTCACGCGTCCGGCGATCACTAAACAGCTTTCTTGTACTTCAATTTCAAGATGGTCCATGTAGAAACGAGCCACGCGCATCCGGTTTTCTGTGAGCGTCCCCGTCTTGTCCGTGCAGATCACGGTGGCGGAACCGAGTGTCTCGACGGCAGGAAGTTTACGAATCAGCGCATGTCGCTTGGCCATCCGCGTGACACCCAACGCCAGTGTAATCGTCACGACGGCGGGAAGCCCCTCTGGCACAGCTGCCACCGCCAGGCTGACCGAGACGAGGAACATCTCCACCAGCGGTTCTCCCCGGAGGGAGCCGAGCACGAATACGATTGCGACAACCGTGAGCGCAAGCCACAGAAGTGTCGAGCCGAATTGTTCCAATCGTCGCTGCAACGGCGTTTCAGTACGCTCGGCCTCAGCGGCCTTCTGGATCAGAGCGGCGATCCGACCCAGCTCCGTACCCAGACCGGTCGCCACCACCAGTCCACGAGCCTTACCGGAGACAGCCACGGTGCCCATGAAGACCATGTTGCGCTGATCAGCCAAGGGGACATCGGTTGCCTCAAGCCGCTCTGCCTGTTTCGGCACAGGTGTCGATTCGCCGGTGAGGGAGGCCTCTTGCGCTTGGAAATTCGTCGTGTAAACCAAACGTGCATCGGCTGGAATCCGGTCCCCGGCTTCAAGAACAACCACGTCTCCCCTGACCAGTTCTCGAGCCGGGATGGACTGCAGCACGCCGTCGCGGATGACCCGGGCCAGAGACACCGACATCTTGCGCAGTGCTGCCAGCGATCGTTCGGCTCGAAACTCCTGCACAAACCCCAGCACCCCATTGAAAAACACAATGGCGAGAATCGCCGCTGCATCGATCCAGTCTTCCAACAAACCGGAGACGATGGCAGCCCCAATCAGCACCCATACGATCAGACTGGTGAATTGGGAAAGAAAGAGTTTCAGCAAGGAGGGAGGTGGAGCTTCGGGTAACTCGTTGGGGCCGTCTTGCACCAACCGGCGTGCCGCGGCATCGATCGGCAGGCCACAATTGAAGTCTGTCTGGAGCTCCTCAGCCAGCGCTTCTGCCGGCCGAGCATACCAGGCTCTCGCGTTCACTCTCCCATTCGTTGCCTGCGATGTCTTATCCATATGTCTCATCCCCCCTCAGTTCTCAGCAGGGGGCATGCCAAGCGGAATGCAACCTAGGAGGCATCTTTCTGCTGTCCGTTGTAGCGTAATGCCACGTGAGCGGAGCATCATGGTGGCCAAATGCAACAGGAGGAATGAGAGGTGCAAAGAGGGGTTATCGGTATGTCTTCTGAAATTTTATCGGCAAACACACGCTCTGGTACGTCGTTGTTCACCTCTCGTTCCGTCGATCCTGAATTTCAGGTTTCGAGTTCAACGTTTCAAATTGCGCAGAAGTCAAAAACCGCATGCCTGAAACATGAGACTCGAGACTTGAAACGGCTGGCCCCCTATGTTGCACGCTTCACACAATTGAAAGCGACACGAGAACACAGCTGACAGGTCTTCCCAACAACCTGCTCATCACCCGTTAAAGAGCAGCCAAAGGCCCAGAATATAGACGATGATCATCAACAAGCTATCCGGCTCGATCAGTCTAAACCGTCGTTCCGCACGGTAGATGATTCCCATCAACCCAATGTTCATCATGACGATCGACCACAGGGCTGTGAGTGCATGAGTGGAGCTGACGGTACTCAATAGTCCCCCCTGTTGATAGGTGAGATCAGCAAAGAAAAACGCCGCCATATTGAAGGCGTTGCTGCCGAAGAGATTACCAACGGCCAGATCGAACGCACCCAATCGTATCGCCGAAATCGAGACGACCAGTTCCGGCAATGAGGTCGTAATCGCCACCAGTGAGGTCCCGATAAAGGTCGCCGTGATGCCGCTTTCTTCTGCGATCCGCCCAGCAGACCAGGCTAAGATGGGGGCAGCGATCAGCAGTGCCAGGGTACCGATAGAGAATCCCCACAGGGCCCGGCGAAGCTCGTTGCGACGACTTCCCTCCATGCTCGGCTGCTCGGGATCAGCAATGGACTTGACGACGACTTGATGTTCAAGCTGACGACGGGTCATATCCTCTTGGCGAAAGACCAATCGCATACCCAAAATATAGAGGATCAATAGAACCAGGCTCTCAATCCCCACGCCGAAACGGACGACATCGATTCGTAGCAGCACACAAAACGCCGCGAGCCCCGTCAACACCATAGCGAGCGCCGCCGTCAGCGTATGCCCGAAGGCTGCCTGTTGCCACACGCGTTTGTGACGATAGAGGAGATCAATAAGCCCCAGTGTCAACATGTTGCTCATCCCGGCGCCGAAGAGATCACCGGCGGCAAGATCCGGAGCGTCCATCCAGGAAGCGCTCATGGTCGTCAACACTTCGGGCAGCGACGTGGCGGCCGCCATCAAGACCACGCCGACCCACAAACGTCCCAAACCAGTTAATTCGGCGATCCGATCCCCATGGCGTGAGAGTCTTGTCCCCACAAGGACGATGGCCGCAGCAGTGACGGCAAAGACGAACCCTGGAATGATCACGATGATTTCTCCGGATGGAGTTCGAGCAGAAGGACACACCCCACAGTCGGGTATGTTCTAGCCGGCAAGGCATGAAGGTCCGATCACAATGAGGCGTGCGGCTGAGGGCCTACCATTGATCTCGAAAAAAGAGGAAGTATCCGATCGCGACCACAATCGCCTGGAGCAGGATAAACCAGCGCAGAAGTGCCCAATTGGTTCCTGCACGGCTCTCCACCATTCTCATGTTCGCCATCATCGACGGTTGTGAGAGAATGAATGACGCCACCAGTTCCCGAGCATCTTCTCGGCTGAGGTTTTGCTCACGCTGAACCTGTTCGATCGCTTTGTTGCGGTCGCCCTCCATCAGAGCCTCCAGGGCCCTCTGGGGAAGCTGGACATTCCATTGTAATTCGTTAGCCATAGTGGCACGGAGTCTACCAGAAAAGACTTCTTCCCGTCTCCATGATTTCCACCCAATATTCAGTGGGCCTCATGAATCGACTGCCTCTCGATTATCTCTTGGGGACATCCTATATAATATGGTTGTGTACGACCCAACCCCATAGGCCGCACCCTCGATGAGGGGATCGAAAAGGAGGACGACCATGAGTACCGTCACTGCAGAGATCCCTTTACACGAACAGGTTCAATCCTTTATCCGCGCACCACGCAAAATGCTGATCGGCGGTCGATGGCGTGACGCCACGTCTGGAAAAACATTTGCCACCTATAACCCCGCTACCGGTGACATGCTTGCTCACGTGGCCGAAGGTGATCGTGCCGATGTGAATCACGCCGTCACGGCAGCAAGAACAGCTTTTGAGAACGGTCCTTGGCGGAAGCTCACCGCCTCCGAACGTGGCCGGTTGATCTGGAAATTGGCGGACTTGCTGGAATCCCATGCCGAAGAATTCGCCCAACTCGAGTCGCTGGACAATGGGAAACCAGTCGGCGTGGCCCGTGTTGCGGATGTCCCGCTGGCCATCGACCTGTTCCGGTACATGGCGGGTTGGGCAACGAAGATCGAAGGCAATACGATTCCGATTTCAGTCCCCTACACTCCGGGAGCTCAGTACCTGGCCTACACCCTCCGTGAGCCAGTGGGTGTCGTGGCTCAGGTCATCCCCTGGAATTTCCCGCTGCTCATGGCAGCGTGGAAACTCGGACCGGCCCTAGCCGCCGGCTGCACCGTGGTCTTGAAACCGGCCGAGCAGACGCCGCTCTCTGCCTTGCGGCTGGGCGAACTGATTTGTGAAGCAGGCTTCCCAGACGGCGTCGTTAACATCGTGCCTGGGTTCGGCGAGACCGCAGGCGCAGCACTGGCCGCTCACCCGGATGTCGACAAAGTGGCCTTCACCGGCTCCACGGAGGTAGGCAAGCTCATCCTCGGCGCAGCGGTCGGAAATCTAAAAAAAGTGTCATTGGAGCTTGGAGGGAAGTCACCCAATATCGTCTGCAAGGACGCCGATGTCGAGGCCAGCATCCCAGGAGTATCCAGCGCGATTTTTTTCAACCATGGCCAATGTTGTTGCGCAGGCTCCCGCCTGTTCATCGAAAAAAGCATCTTCGACAAAGTCGTCGAAGGAGTGGCGGCAGACGCGAAGAAGATTAAGGTCGGACCAGGAATGGATCCCACGACTCAAATGGGGCCACTCGTCTCGGATGAACAACAGCGGCGCGTGCTCAGCTATCTGGAATCCGGATTCTCTCAGGGAGCGAAGGCCGTCACCGGCGGCGGCAGACTCGGCAACAAGGGCTACTTTGTCGAGCCGACCGTTCTCGTTGATACCAAACAAGACATGAAAGTCATGCAGGAGGAAATCTTCGGTCCGGTGGTCTGCGCGATGCCCTTTACGGATGTCGAGGAGGTCTTACCGGCAGCAAATAACTCCATCTACGGACTAGCAGCGGCGGTGTGGACCCGCGACATCGGTAAGGCCCACCGCATCGCGGCGGAACTGCGGGCCGGCACGGTGTGGATCAACTGTTACAACATTCTCGACGCCGCCTTGCCCTTCGGCGGCTATAAACAATCAGGCTGGGGACGAGAAATGGGACACGACGCGCTGGAACTCTACACCGAGGTCAAAGCCGTCACGGTACGTTTGTGAAGAACTAACAACCTAATAGCCAGGAATTCAAGAGGATGGAAACGCAAGGAGCCTAAGTAGGCATCGTCTAGGACCTTCTGCGACCAGAGCTCACCCCCGACATAAAGCCCATCCTGCAGCTCATCTCTATTGTCGCACCTTAAGACACTGCTGGAGTTTCTGTTTGGCATCCTGACCGCCATGCCAGCTCAGCGCCACGACCGATTTACCTTTGAGCACGACTTCGAATCCTAACGTGTCAACCATCCCTTCCAACATGGCGTCAATCGTCGGAACGGCAAAGACGATTGCGCCACTGTCTTTGGCATGTGGATTTTGGACATGAAAGGTTTTCACGGTTTGGGGTGGGGAATCACTTTGCTTCAGTGTGACTTTGATCTCCAGAACCGACTCGTTGGGGCGCGGGACGGTAGGGCCGGCAAAAATCATGGGGGCGCCAGTTTGGTTGCCTCCTGGTCCAACGATTGACACACTCCCTCCCTCTTGGAAGAACGATGCCGTACAAAACTGCCCCCCTCCTTACCATATGATCGATGGTCCCAAAACCCTTTGCCAAAGTCATGAACCCCGGGAGCCAAGTGGGCAGCTTCCATGCGTCCCACGGCGTCAACCAACGGGTTACCCCCTGCCGGCCCTGCTTTAGACTCCTGAGATGAGCGCTTGAGAGGCAAGCATTCGACCTGCCCGTTCAGGGACTGGGAAAAGAGTGTGGAAGTGTTTCCTTCACCTCAACGCATGGCCTCCTCACCTATGCTGGTTTTCGCATCGGCTGCTGACATAAGCCATTGCTCTTCACTTAGCGTTCCCTGAAGGCGTCGCAGTGCAGACAGCGCCATCTTGTCGTATACAACAGATCTGTCGTTATGAATGGACTCATCAAATTTCAGCCACTGTTCCATACGCGAGAACAAATTGGTCGGCATGTCGTAGTCAGGTGGCGGACCACCTGTAAATGAGAGTGGAATCAAGAGAAGCATGGAGCTCGATTCATCAAGCGTGAGTGTTCCATTCTTTATCTCATCATTGATGACTTGCAACAATCGCTGCGGAGCCATGTAACTGAAGTCGTACGTGCTCGTCTTGTTTGATCTGTCAGGCACATCGGAATACGCGGGTTGGGAAATGGTGACCTTGTCGGTAGGCATTGCCGACGAATCGATAGATTCTGCCGACGCAGCGTCAGAAAGTTGCCGGGCTTGTTCCATTCGTTCAGGAAATATGTGCGCGAGGTACGCATGGCCTGATGGGATGTGCATGAGCCCCTCCTCTTGAGGTCTGCAACTCACGTCAAACGAGGCAAATACTATGCCTATAGCAGTTAACGTGAAGCGAGGAGTCCTAACTATATGACTTCTCCCTCTTTCGGTCATCCACACACTGCGCACCATCTGTGGCACCTCACCCCGAACGCTTCCCTCTTCAATGACAGGAATCCGGCATGGGATCAGAATCCCTGATTGTGGTTTTTCGGCTGGTTGTGCTCAGTCCTCTATTATGGCAATCTCGTGATCCATGCCTGTGTTATAGATGGTCTTCATGGATCAAACCGCTACCCATGATGGAATCCTCTTCCCCCACCTCTGACCGGAGCACTCGTGACCCTGCCCTATGAAATCTTCGTCGGCCTGCGCTACTTGCGCGCCAAGCGCCGCAATCGGACGATTTCGTTGAACACGCTTGTGTCAGTAGCCGGCATCACACTGGGAGTAGCGGCACTGATCGGTGCGGTCGGCATCATGACCGGCTTTCTGGAGGACATTCAGAGCAAGATTCTCGGCACGACAGCCCATATCATCGTCCAAGAGCGGATGAAAGAACACATGAGCAACTATGACCGTCTCACCGAGAAGATCCTGACGGTACCGGAGGTTGTCGCCGCCACACCGTTCGTATTCCGCCAAGTATTGCTCACCTCACAAAGTGGGGTCCAAGGCATCATCCTGCGTGGGATCGATCCAAAACGGGAAGCCACTGTCACCGACCTTGCCAAGAACATCACGGCGGGACGTTTGCTCGACCTCCTCACTCCGGTAAAAGCGATGCAGGCTCCGACCGATGGCCCTCACGGTGAACCGCGCGTCGTTGAACAACCAGGCATTATTCTGGGCAAGGAACTAGCACTTAAATTAGGAGTGGGCGTGGGAGAGACGATCACCGTCGTCTCTCCCACCGGACCGATTAGCGCAATGGGCATGGTGCCCAAAATGCGAACATTCGCCGTGGTGGGCCTGTGCTCTTCGGGAATGTACAACTACGATTCTTCGCTTGCCTACATCGAGATCGGAGAGGCGCAGCGCCTGTTCAACCTGGGTGCGAGCGTCACCGGGATCGAGGTCAAGGTGGCGGATGTGTTCCGCGCCGGAGAAATCGCCTCCCAGATCGAACAAGAGCTGGGATTCAGCCACGGGGCCAGAGACTGGATGCAGACAAATCGAAACACTTTCTCATCCCTGAAGCTGCAGAAGACGATCATGTTTCTGCTCCTTGTCCTCATCACGATCGTCGCTTCATTCAACATTGTGAGCACGTTGACGATGATCGTGACGGAGAAACAAAAAGAAATCGCCATTCTCAAGACGATGGGCGCAACCAAGCGCAGCATCCGACGGATTTTCATGCTGAATGGGCTGATCATCGGCGTCGCGGGGACGGCCATCGGCATTCCGTTGGGCTATGCCTTTCTGTGGCTGGTTCAAACGTTTTGGACGTTCGATCCAACGGTGTATGAAATCTCGACCATTCCAGTTCATGTGCTGGCGGAAGATGTGCTCCTGGTGGCCGGCTCTGCCATCCTGATCAGCTTCCTGGCAACCGTCTATCCGGCCAATCAAGCCGCGAAACTCGATCCGGTCGCCGCATTGCGGTATGAATAGATTCACAGGATCGAGGATTAGGGACCGAGAGCTGAGTCTTATTCCTCATCACTGAACCTGATCTCCATCAATCATTTCCGATGGGGTCAGAAGAACTGCCCATCTTGAAGGGGATCACTCTGAAAATTCAGCACGGCGAGCCGCTGTGTCACAAATCCGACTCGCACGCATTGTATTGTCAGGCGTCATTGGCTTCCCATTGCTCATGCGTGATGTGATACAAGCAATGCGTGCGCAGCAAACTGCTCACCGGAACTTTCGGGTGTTCAAAGAACTCGCCCGTGTGACGCATACCGATTCGTTCCATCACAGCACGTGACCTGCTATTGCCCACAGCCGTAAATGCCACGATTTCTGGAAAGTGGAGTTGTGTGAAGCCAACGCGAAGTCCGGCACATGCCTCGCCGGTCGCGTAGCCGTTGCCCCAATGTCGTGCGGCCAATCGCCAGCTGATCTCGATACCGAACGAAAACGGCATCTCCGGTGCCGTCCGATGCAGACCCACGAAGCCGAGAAACTCCCGTCAATTTTTGGTTACTGCAGCCCACAAACCCCAACCACGTTCAGCAATCAGACCTTCACAATGAGAGGCCATGGCATCGCTTTCTGCACGGCTCAGCAGCGCGGGAAAGAACTCCATAACCGTTGGGTCGGCATTTAAGGCAGCGAATGGTTCTCGATCAGCTGCGCGCCACTGCCGCAGTCGAAGGCGAGCTACATCGATCTCGGTAGGCTTTATCACCTGTGCTAAGTTCACTCACAAGGCCTAATGCCGACGTTTAGCGGCGAGTGGCCATATGGCGAACCTGCGCTCACAGGCAAGATGGGCTTCGTCTCACCACACCGGGCCACCGATCTTTTCGGCTTCATAGTAGTTGGTTTCGCCTTCGTCGACATGCGTACGCATCATACGAAAACCTAGGTGTTGGAGAGCTCGCGTGTACGCGATTCGACCGAGTGACCAGCATTCGAGACCGGTTGTGACATCACGCCAGGTTCCGGTTTCGACGGGCGCCGTGAAGAGAAACCGCCCGCGTGGCTCGAGGATCTCTGAGACTCGATGAAGGAGAGCCAGCTGCTCGTCCTCCCGAAGAAAGGACAGGAGACCGATCGAGAGGACTGCCTCGAACGTCCTCCCAAAATAGTTGCTTTCCAGAGCCGACGCGCATTGCGTGGGAATTGTGGGGAAACGCAATCGAAATTGTCTCAGTAATGTGGGCGAGGTATCGATCGCCCACACGGCAAGCCCAGCGTCCACGAGGACCTGCGTAATGGGATATCCTCCGCCGCAGGCAATTTCAACGACGGGAGTCCCAAACGGGAGTGATCGTGCCCAACGCTCCACGAGCTCGACTCCGACACGGGATTGATCTCGATCGTCAAGATACTTCAGTGCTTGCATTTCGTAGAAACGGCCCGCATCGATCATACGGCAACTTCCTCCAATAAGGAATCATGGGGCAAACTGAGAGTCCCCCCGGCTAGCTACCAGTACTCTCATCCA
>DIHK01000067.1 GCA_002420115.1 Nitrospira sp. UBA5698 | reverse complement strand
CGAATGCGGGACAGCCGGTTTCCACACGAGATCGCGGCGATCTTGCCGGGGGAGTTCTTCGTCAGTCCCACTCCCATGATTGTGTATACCGTGCTCGGGTCCTGTATCTCCGCCTGTATCCGGGATCCGATTACGGGTGTTGGTGGGATGAATCATTTCATGTTGCCCAAGCCAAAAGATGGTGGAAATGACTCCTGGGGTGAATCGACTCGATACGGTTCCTATGCGATGGAATCGTTGATCAATGAAATCTTGAAGCTGGGCGGTATGAAGAGTCGGCTGGAAGTGAAGCTGTTTGGCGCCGGAAAAATCTACGATGGGAACATCGATGTCGGGGCTCGCAATGCTGAATGGGTGCTCAGCTTTCTTAAAACGGAGGGGCTTACGGCGGTAAAAACGGATTTGGGAGACGTCTGTCCACGCAAAGTCTATTATTTTACAGACTCAGGCCGTGTGCTCCTGAAAAAGATCGAACGGTTGAAGAATAGTACCATTCTTGAGCGTGAAAACGAATATGCCACCAAGATCCAAGCGGTCGAGAAGCCGGTGGAGGAAGATGTAACGCTGTTCTGAGCGGCGTGAAGCGCATCTCGTGAAGCGTATTTCGTCTCAGATTCGGACGCTTCACGTTTCACGAACGACGAGATACGGGGTTATACATGAAAAAGATTCGCGTCCTTAATGTGGATGATTCAGCCTTGATGCGCCAGGTGTTGGCGTCGTTACTCGCAAAAGATCAGGAGATTGAGGTCGTCGGGTCAGCGCCTGATCCGTATATCGCCCGCGAGAAGATCAAGGCGTTGAATCCCGATGTGATCACCCTGGACGTCGAAATGCCGAGAATGGACGGCATCACGTTCCTCGAAAAGCTCATGCGCGGGCATCCAATGCCGGTCGTGATGGTGAGCTCCCTCACCGAAGCCGGCTGTCAGACGACGCTCCGTGCCTTGGAGCTCGGCGCGGTCGACTTTATCACCAAACCAAAGATCGACCTGCGTGAAGGCATGGATGAAGTGGCACAGGATCTGATCGCAAAAATCAAGGTGGCCGCTTCTGCGCGTGTAAGACCGTTACTCGTGAAGCGTGAAGCGTCCGAATCTGAGACGAAATACGCTTCACGAAATACGCTTCACGGTTCCTCATCCGCCATGATCAAAACGACTGATACGATCATCGCCATCGGTTCGTCCACCGGGGGGACGGAAGCCGTCAAAGACGTGTTGGAGGTTCTCCCTCCCAATACGCCGCCGGTGCTGATTACGCAACACATGCCTGAGCGGTTTACGAAAACTTGGGCGGATCGGATGAACGGGCTTTGTCGAATCTCCGTGAAAGAGGCGGAAGACGGGGACAGCGTGTTGCCGGGACATGCCTTGGTCGCTCCCGGCGGCTATCATATGGCGCTGGAACGGAGCGGCGCCCGCTATACTGTGCGGATCAATCAAGATCCTCCAGTCAATCGGCATCGACCCTCGGTGGATGTGCTGTTTGCCTCCGTAGCGCGTTATGCCGGTGCCAATGCCGTCGGCGTGATTCTGACCGGGATGGGGGGGGACGGGGCGAAGGAATTGCTGACGATGAAACAGGCGGGTGCGTTTACGATCGCGCAAGATGAGGCGAGCTGCGTCGTGTTCGGTATGCCGAAAGAAGCGATCAAGGCAGGAGCTGTGGATAAGGTGCTCCCCCTGGGCGATATTGCCGGGGCGATTCTGGCCCATGTGGGCTACTCAAAGGCTGCGTGATGAGATGTGACGTGAAGCGTGAGGCGTATCTCGTTCCGGATGGGGACGCTTCACGTTTCATGCTTTGGGTTTGAGGTGTTTGGTTTCTGTATAACTTGAAACTTTGAACATGAAACCTGGAACTCTGATTCGGATCTAAACAAAGGAGGATGATATGGCGATGCAGACGAAAGAACGCCCTGTTGCAAATGGCGTGGTGCTTGAGTTGGCTGGGGATCTCACCTATGCCAATCGTGAGCAATTTAAGACGGCGGTGGAGGCGATTCGGCAAAAAGGTTGTCGGCATTTGATTCTAAATATGGCTGAGGTCCGCTTCGTCGATAGTTCTGGGCTTGGTCTGCTGGCGCTGGTGTCTCAGAATTTCAAGTTAAGCCAGGGCAAGGTCAGCATGTTGAAGCCGCAAAGCTATGTGCGTGAAATCATGAGCCTCGCAAATATTCAGAAGCTGATCCCTGTGTACGACAATGAGCAGGATGCCTTGGCCGGCCAGCAGAAAGCGGCCTAATCGTGAAGCGAGAGGAAGTAACGTGAAGCGTATCTCGTATTTCTGAAACGGCTGAGATACACGCCCATTCCCTCCCGCGCTTCACGCTTCACGAGATACACATCACACGGAGCACATCCATAAACGCTATCGAAGAAGTAAGCGACGTATGAAAGGCCACTGATGCCGTCAACGTCAGTTGAACCAACAGGTCAGGCGACGGGGCAAACAGTCCTCATCATCGACGATGAGCCGACGGCGCGTGTGGCGTTGGCGGCTCGGCTCAAACGGCTTGGGTATCGCGTTCTGCAGGCTGACGACGGCAAGGCCGGGTTGGATATGCTCCGCCGTGAGCGTCCGGATTTGACGATCTTGGATTGGATGATGCCTGAGATGGACGGCCCGTCCTTCTGTGAAATGGTGCGTCAGGATCCGGCACTCCTGTCGAGTCAAATTCTGATGATGACGAGCAACGATCAACCGGAGCAAATCGCGGAAGGATTGGCTCGGGGGGCGGATGATTTTCTCAGTAAGGCCGCCAGTAAATATGAAATTACCGCTCGTGTGCAAGCCGGGATCCGTGCGGCAGGACTGATCAAACGTCTGGAAGACGTAACGGCGGAGATCAGACGAAAGCAAGATACACTCGAACGCGAATTGCAGTCGGCGGCGCGGTATGTCGAGTCGCTGCTGCCTGTGTCCGGGACAATCGGTCCGGGTGTCGAGATGGTTCGTGTGTATCGACCCTCACTCGGGTTAGGCGGGGATCTCTTTAATGTGGTTCCATGGAATCATGACTTGCTGGGGCTGTATCTGCTTGATGCGTCCGGTCACGGTGTGTCACCGGCTTTGCGATCTGCTTCCTTTGCCACGTTTCTTCGCCGAGAGAGCCTGGTTCGTCATGTCGGGTCAAGTGATCCCGGGGCGATCCTGACCGAGGCGAATAAACACTTTCCTCTCACGGAGAACGGACATTATTTCACGATCGTGTTTGCGACCCTTGATATTCGTTCACGGACCCTCTCCTACGCGACAGCGGGACATAGCGGGGTGTTTCTTCACCGTCGGTCCGGCGAGATCTGTTGGATGGCGAAACCGAACCTTCCGCTGGGATTCGATCCGTCGACGGTGTACGGGACTGACGTGCTTACGATTGAACCGGGGGATCGTCTCTATCTGTTGAGTGACGGTCTCTATGAAGTGCCGGACGCAACCGGCAATCTGTGGGGGCAAGATCGTTTGGAGGAGCTGGTCCGTACGTTTGGTCGCCGGCCGTTGTCGGAGGTCTTATCCGGTGCGGTCAACGAGGCGGTTCACTGGCTGGGGCATGAGCAATTCCCAGACGATGTGGCAGTCATGGCTGTCGAATTCACAGGTTGTTGAACAAGTCGCGTGCGAGCTTGGCTGCGTTTCATGTCTCAAGTTGTATGTTTCACGGTGTCAAAACACTTGAAACCTGAAACTTGAAACCCGACTCTCCACGCACGACGCTTCACGCGATGCACGTTACGTTTCAGGAGTGAGCAATGAACCCAAACCCGGCTTTTAATTTGGATGAAGCACTTGCCCGGGTGGATCAGGACCGGGAGACACTCGTGATGATGGTGGAGTTGTTTCTGGAGCATGGTCCAAAAGATTTGGCTCAGGCCCAGGCGGCTCTCACGGTTGGAGATGCCGTCGGTGTGGCGCGATGGAGTCATCGGTTGAAGGGGGCGATTTTACAGTTTTGTGCTCCGGCCGCACTTCAGGCCTGTAAAGAGTTGGAAGAGTCTGCGAAAGCCGGCAACTTGGCACAGGGTGGGGAACTCTATGTCGCGTTGGAGCGGGAAGTTCATCGCCTGCTGGCCGATCTGCGTCCCATCCTTGACCAAGGCATGGCTGCATGAATATGCCGTTACCAGTGGATCAGCTGTTGGTCATCGATCCCTGTGTAGAGACTCAATCGCGAATTGCCCGCTACGTACAGGGCCGAGGGTTTTCAGTGACGAGCGTCCCTGACCCGATGGCCGCGATGACCACAATTGAGGGGGCAACTCCGGATATCGTAATCACCGATCTGTTTCTTCCGGATGGTGCCGGATTGGCGTTGGTCAAGGAACTCAAGGCTCGGCATGAGCCCTGTCCGGTGATCGTCATGGCCCACAATGCGCCGGAACCGCTGATCGTGGAGGCCCTGCGTGGCGGGGCGATTGATTACCTGCACAAACCCGTTGCTGAGGAAGAGCTGGCCTCCGTGCTGCAGCGTGCTCAGGACTTCTTGCCTTGCCATCCGCTGGATGTGCCGGGTGCTCGACAGTTTGACTATGAATTGACCGTTGATTCGGATCCCGCGTATATCCCCGGCGTTATTTCCTGGCTGCTCAAGATGACGGCGTCCGCGCTACCGCCGCTTCAGAGAATCCATATTCAGGGTGCGCTGCAAGAGCTCCTCTTCAATGCCGTTGAACATGGGAATCTCGAGATTCAGGGGCAGGAAAAACAGAAGGCTCTGGCCGACGGGTGTTATGATCAGCTGGTGGCGAAACGGTTGGCCCAGCCTCGTCTCAGAGAGCGCCGGGTGACCATCCGTGTGTTTCACGAACGGAGTGACAATCACCTGCAGTACCGGATCACCGATGAGGGAAAGGGATTCCCGTGGCAGACGGTGCTCGCACGCTCTCAAGAGGTGGAGGACTCCGAGGGTGCGAGTGGCCGGGGGATATTTCTCACCAAAGCCTTCTTCCCCGGTCTAACCTACAATGAACGGGGGAACGAGGTCACGATCACGGTACCGCTCGGCTAAGTTTCGGGTTTCGAGTTTAAAGTTTCAAGTTTTTTGCGACGTGAAACGTTGAACTTGAAACCAGAAACCCTTACAAAATCTTCAGATACTCTACCGCGCTGTCCCCTTTACTGCTATCTCGTTTCAAGATGACCAACGAACTCTTGGTGGTTTCGTTGACGGTGATGGTGAGACGTGCTGAGAAATGGTCTGATTTCACGTCATAGTCGTTGCGTAGGGTTCGCCCGATTTCTTGAAAGCTACTGACCCGGTCGAGTTCCACTTTGGTCTTGAACGGTCGTCCCTGGACGATCTCCATCGCGACTGATTGGCTGACGGCCGGGTCCAGGGTCTGCAGCACGATCGGATCGGCCGTGTTGACGTTTATGCCGGCACCGCCCTCCGTGGGAAAGACCGTGACGTACGGCGTGATCCGCTCGATGACCTCCGGTGTAAATCCTTTGATGAGTCTCAAATCCCCCAAACCCGGGAGGGGGCTGTTGGCGGCACGGTAGGGGGGTCTCAAGGATTGATAGTAGAGGCTCTCGGCGCCGGCCGGCTGAGGCGCTTCGTCTTGGTCTACCCAATCGATGAGTGCATCAACCAGGCTGGGACTGAGCCTGAGTAACTCAAACAGTCGTTTGACCCGAGTGACTTTCCTCTTTTGTTCCAGCTCCCCGCCTGAGGTTGAGGCGAGATCGTTCAGGTTCAATTTCCCCATCTCATCTTGGATTCGTGCGGTGAGGAACCCGTCACCGATCGGAAACTTGGTGATCGGCATGGCCCATATATCAGTCGGACCGTCGTATTTTTGGCCGGTCATCTTTTCCCGCATGAGATCTTGCAGCAGTACGGCCTTGGTGGCCTGAACGGCAGCCCGCGTCAGCATGGTGGCCTTATAGTCGTCGCGGAAGGTGGCGGCCGCGCGGTATTCCCGTCTGGCCTCCGCGTCGAATTCGAGAATCAGGGCGGTGAGGAGGGTCAGGACGAGGAG
>DIHK01000028.1:6152-15800 GCA_002420115.1 Nitrospira sp. UBA5698 | reverse complement strand
ACGCTCGACGGGAGAACCCTGGAGACGAGAGCCGTCTGGAAGCAGACAGAAAATAGAGAGCTTGTCGCGGTGCCCGTGCAGACCGGTATCTCGGACGGGGCTCTAACGGAGATCATATCCGGGAGCCTGACGGAGGGTGATCTGATTGTGATCGGGATTGAACGATCAGGAGATGAGAAAAGGGGCAACGAGCTCCCGCCAGGGTTTGGTAGCCCGCCCCGTCCTCGAAATCGCTGAGGTCTCTTTGGGATGTCTGAGGATGGTGACACACCGAGTGACGTTGCTCTTCTTTCAACCGGATAAGATGATTAAGATTTTGTAGGGATATGTCCCCGCTCATTGTCTGCGAAGATCTCTGGAAAGTCTACCGAGTCGGCGACGTTGAGGTGCAGGCATTGCGGGGCCTCAGTGTGACGATCAACAAGGGTGAGTTTGTCGCCATTATGGGGACGAGCGGCTCAGGGAAGTCGACGTTGATGAATATTCTGGGCTGTCTCGATCAGCCGAGTAAGGGACGCTATCAGCTGGGCGGCGTTGAGGTGAAGGGGTTGCAGCCGGATCAGTTGGCAGAGATTCGGAATCGACAAATTGGTTTTGTCTTTCAAAGCTTCAACCTTATTCCAAGAACCAGTGCATTGGAAAATGCGCAATTGCCGCTCATGTATCGAGGCCTGCCCTTAAAAGAACAGCGAGCCGTCGCCTCGGCCGCACTGGAACGGGTCGGGCTGAAGGGCCGTGAGCATCATACCCCCACGCAACTGTCAGGTGGTCAACAACAACGGGTGGCGATTGCTCGGGCACTGGTCACCTCCCCATCCTTGCTCCTCGCCGACGAGCCGACCGGGAATCTTGACACGCGGTCAAGCCTGGAAATCATGGAGATTCTTGAAGGATTGAACCGTGATGGGATTACGGTCATTCTCGTGACCCATGAAGTCGATATCGCGGCTCACGCCGCACGAGAAATTGTGATCAAAGACGGTCAAGTGTTGAGTGACCGTCCTATCCACCATCGAGTTCATTCGTAGGGGGTGCCGGTGTCGACGTTTGTCTGGCTGACAATCATGACGGCGTTGCGAGTCTTGCGACGCAACCGCCTACGTGCTGGGTTGACGATGTTAGGGATTATCATCGGAGTCGGTGCGGTGATTGCCATGGTGAGCATCGGAGAGGGGGCGAAACTCGCCGTGCAGAAACAGATCGCTTCGATGGGGGCGAACGGTATCCTCATTTGGCCGAATTATTCGATGATCGGTGGTGTGCGTGGGGGGCAGGGTGCTGTTGTGACTTTAACCGTGGCCGATGCCATTGACTTAAAGAAGAAGATTCCTCTGTTGGCTGAAGCAGGCTGGTCTCGATCAGGCACGATGCAGGTGATGAGTGGCGGGCGTAACTGGAGCACGACGGTGATCGGGGCTTCACCGAGCGTGTTGACCATCAGAGCCTGGGCCTACAGCAGCGGAGGTCCCTTCACACAAACGGACATGGATACCGCCGCCCGTGTTGCGCTGATTGGGCAGACGGTGGTGGACAATCTGTTTGACCCGGGAGAAGAGCCGGTTGGAGCGATTATTCGCCTCAAGAATGTTCCGATCCGGGTGATCGGTGTCTTGAGTCCGAAAGGGCAGAGTCCTTCAGGGAGCGACCAAGATGATGTGGTGATGATTCCTTTCAGTACTGCCGAACGAAAGGTCCTGGGAACGTCTTTCCTTGGATCCGTCGGTGGGGTCTTTGCGTCAACAGATCGAGCGGAGGATGTGTTTGATGCGGTCGACCAAATACGGGAGGTCTTACGGTCACGCCACCGGATACAGGGGGACCGACCTGATGACTTCATTATTCGTACCCAGATTGATGTCGCAAAAGTTCAGGAGGGGACCAGCGAGACCTTGACGGGCATGTTGCTCGCCATTGCGTCCGTCTCGCTCCTTGTCGGAGGCATCGGCATTATGAATATCTTGCTCGTGTCGGTAACCGAACGCACGAGAGAGATCGGGATACGGATGGCGGTCGGCGCCAAACGGCTCCATATCATGATGCAATTTCTGATTGAGGCCATGACGCTCAGTATGGTTGGAGGAGGGATCGGCGTGCTCTTCGGAGTCACCGCAGCGAGACTGACGTCCATTATTGCCGGCTGGCCGATCGTCATCGAAGGAGAAACGATCCTCACCGCGTTCGGTTTTTCACTCGTGGTTGGTCTGTTTTTTGGACTCTATCCTGCCAATAAAGCGGCACGCCTCAATCCGATCGAGGCGTTGCGCTACGAATAGGCCTGCTGGTCGGTCTCGCATGCTGCTCTCCAGCTTCAGAGTTCGATGACCGCTTCAATAGCCCGAGTCTGTGGGCCATGGGGTTGGTCGGCGAGGTTAACGGTGAACGGGTCCGGATAGGTTGTGCCTTCCGGTTGATGCGTGATGGTGACAACCGGCTGGTGCAGTGTTTCTTGATTCAATGTCGTCACCACGCCTCGCTCCTTCGTATTGAGCCGCACCTGACTGTGCACGGGGTAGATACCCACGAGTCCGATGAATGCGGACAGGAGCTGCTGATCGAGCTTATTCTGTCGGGCTTCTTGGTAGAGCCGCTGGAAGGTCCGGTGTGAGGGCAGCGGTGTGGCTCCGCCGAACCCGCTCAGCAACTCATCATACCGATCGACGATCATGAGGATCCTGGTACGATCGGAGGTAAATTCTCCCCGCGCTTCTTTCGGATAGCCACTATCATCAAGATAGGCATGATGGTTGGCAATGAGATGGAGGATGGCGGTTTCGCTGTTGCCTGCCTGCTGCAATGCGCGCACGCTCAGACGTGGATGGCTCTCAAACTCGCGCTGCTGCACCGGAGAGAGGCGTTGGTCGGCATGCGCATGCCGAATGAGTGAGGGAGCAATCTGCAGCAGTCCGATGTCATGCAGAAGCGCGGCTGTTGCCAGTTCTTGCAGTTCCAATGGGTTGAACTGAAAGGTCTGTCCGAGGATCAGCGCCAAGGTACAGGTGGTGAGGGCATGTTGGCTGAGCATGGGGTCGCCGGCTCGATTCTGGCTCAACGCCATGAACATGGATGAAGGGGTGAGCGTTCTGGTCACAATCGTGATTTCGTGGACGGCATCGGCCGCTTGTTGGGGATTGACCGTTCCAGTACTCGCAATCTTGGTAAAGACGGACTGAACCGACTGCGTCAGTTGCTGCTTCGCCAGCGTGGCTTGCGCATATTCTTCATTGAGCTGGGCGAGTGTTTTGATCGGCTTTTTCTCTTGGACCGTCTGTGGGTGGATGGCCTCGGGTTGTTGTTCTGTCGTAGTTGGCTCTGGGCGAGGGCTGCTCCCACGATCAAGATCGATCTCGACGATCTTCACTCCGGCTCGGAGCAACTTTGTGATTTGTTCTTGGCGTTCTACCTTGAAGGAATGGCGTAGGAAGGGGGAGCGGTACCATGGGAGGTCCAGAGCTGCGACATACATGCCGATCCGAAGTTGACTGATGGGTACGCGCATGGTCGACATACAAAATAATCCCGAGCAAACTCTCGAGGGCGAGGGCTTCTTCACCTATCGGCAGAAGGTGGACGGAACTGTAGCTGATAGGCTGTCGATAAAGTCTGCCAGCGGCGTTCTCGCATCGCGTTCAGGCGCGTGAAGCGTATCTCGTGAAGCGTCGTTCGCTTGGGAAATACGGGAGACGAGCAACGAAGTAGGGAAAAGGCGGTCTTGCTGGACGGTCTTTCTAACCAGCCTGCAGGAAGATCTGCAGGAGTCTGTAATCTGGACACGATGGCTTCTACCAAGTTTCCTCAGAACGTTCGTCAACAGACCCCTGTGGGCGAATGGATATCCTGAGTTAGGACACGTGCGGGGAGACTGGCAGGCAGGAAAGGGAGACTTCAATCCGAGGGTTGGTCTTGTCGACGTGCTTGTAGAGATGCGTCTCGATGATCCGATTGTCATTGACGTCGAGACCTTCACAGATCGCGTCCTGAGCGATTTTGAGTCCTCCATCGAGATCGCGCCTCAATGACGTGGAAAAAAAGAACCGGATCGAGAGGGCGAGTGGGCCGGATCGGATGCGTTCGCGAAACGACGGGGCGCAAGGTGATTGAGCTAACATCACCCATACCTGCCGACCGACCTGCGCTTTATAGGCGCGGCCGGTAGAGGAAAGCAGCCGACGTCCGTTCACCGTGGCATATTGATGATTGATGCTCGGTGGAACCGGCAGTGTCATTGTGAGGCCCTCTGCTGTGACCACTGCTGAGTGGCTTAAGGTCCGACTGTTGGTCACGGGGGTTGCTTGACGGGGTTTGGCGGAATTCGTAGAAGCCTTCACGGAAATTGACGGGATCGATGGTGACCGAACCACTGCTCCTCGACGATGAATTGTTTTTTTGAGAGAGATATGGGAGGAGAAGACCAGGCCCCGTCGATGGCGTGATGGCATGGGGCTGGGTTAGAGTAGATTCACAATCTTAGCCATGTTCTGTTCATATCGATCTTCCGTCCGAGCAATGTACCGACGCCAGTCACTTGGGTTCCAGAGCTCCATGCGATGATAGAGGCCGACCAATATAATCTCCTGATCCTCGTCCATCGGGATCTGCTTTCGTAAACGGCCGGGGATCAAAATCCGTCCGGTCTTATCGATGTCCGAGGAACCGGCTTCCGACACGACAAAGTGCATGAACAGCCGACTTTGGTCTTCATCCAAGGACGACTTCGTTCGGTCCAGGACCTTCTCCCATTCCTTCATCGAATAGATCAGGAGTGACTGTTCTGGGCCTTTCAAGAACATGACGGCTTGGCCGTCGGCTTCAATCTGTTCGCGGATCGGAGAAGGGACGATAAACCTCCCTTTTTCATCCACTTTGCAAAGATATTCACCGGCGAACATCATACGACCTTAGCGGAGGTTTTGACCGGAGATCTGGTTTGAGTGTCTCGGATCCACTGTTCGAGATCCGAACGAACGAATCGCCACTGGTTGCCGAGCTTGAACGCGGGGATGTCTCGGTGCTGAAGATGGCGATAGAGTGTCTGCTGTGGAATTTTGAGGAAGCGGCAGGTTTCCGTGACCGTCATCAGCTCGCTCTTGGGAGTCTTGCCCATTACTCCACCTCGTCCTTGAGCTCACCTGCTGCATGTTTCCCCCACTATGGAGGTATTCTAGAGGTCGGTGTAAGAAAGTCAAGTGAAAATATCTGACGCAACGTGCTAGCCCGCATGATTCATGACGGTTCGTCACGAAATCGCCAAGCCGCGTCGTGAGAGCAGCGCGCGGAGCCCGGAGAATCCGAGGCGTACTCGTGCAGGACGTCGAGGATTCAACGGGCGAGTCCGCTGGCCGAAGGTTCGTCGAAACAGCGGATCGGCGGTTGCAGCAGAAGTGTTCATGAATCATGCAGGCTAGAGGTCGTCAGCCTGATCGAGTCCTGCGTCGCCTCCACCCTGTTCGTCCAACATCGCTTCGACGTCACTGACGTCTTCACCCAGTTCCTGTCCCATCTTCTTCATAAGCCGGGCGACACTCTGGGGATCCGACTCATCGAGTCCGCCAAGGGTGGCGGGATCGGCAAGGGACTCGAGCCTGGCCTCCTCCGACTTGGGAGCGGAAAATCGTGAGAGGAGGCGGTTCATCTTTGAGCTTCCACAATGTCGGCATTGAACCGGATCAAGTCGATGGGGGTTCAATGTCAGGATCGCATTGCGTTTCGTGCAGTCTTGGCACAGGTACTCATAAATGGGCATGACGGTGACCTTTCAAGGACTGGAAAATGGATAGGGGGTTGAGGAGTGTGTGCGATCAGGAATCAGATGCTGATCCATGGTTCGTGCCAAGGTCAGGACGAAGACGTCGGCTGAACCGGCTCGGCGCAACGTCTTGGCACATTCATTGACGGTCGTGCCGGTGGTGAAGACATCGTCAATGAGCAAGATACGTTTGTTTCTGAGTTGAGCAGGGCGCCGTACGGCAAACGCGTGGCGCAGATTTTTGAGCCGGCTCTTGCGAGAAAGGGTGGTTTGGGGTGGCGCGGCAGTGGTACGGACCAGATTGGTGTAGGAGATGGCAATGTTCAGATGTCGTCCGATCCGGTCGGCCAGCAGCAGCGCCTGGTTGAACTCTCGCTGGCAGAGCCGTTCGTGGTGCAGCGGAACTGGTATGATCAGGTCGATGTGATCCAGGTGTGGCAGTGCGGTCAGCATCAAGTCAGCGAGGGGCGTCACGAGGGACACCTTGCTCTGGTACTTCAACAGGCGGATCGCATCTTGGAGCGGAGAGGTATAGAGATAGAGCGTCCAGGCTCTGGTATAGGAAGGTGGACGTTCCACACAGGAATAGCACAGATGCTGGGGGCTATAGGCGGTCGCTACTGAAGACGCAAATGGTCGATCGCACCGTGCACATCGCGCGGTGGGCATCGGCTGAGGCGTGCTCCAGCAGCTGGTACAAAAATGAGGCATGAGGTTATCTGCCAGGGGTGCACCACACACCGCACAGTGAATCGGGAAGCACAATCGTGTGGCACGACGTAGGAGTGTTCTGACTGAAGGAAAAGCGGCCATGGCAGACAGAGATGAATCCTTGGGGTCGTTTAATTATGGCGAAGCGGTGGCCTCTGTCAAGGTTGTCCTGCTCCGAAGGGGTGTGTTATAGGAGTACGCGTTTTAGAGGATCCAAGACGGGGTCGTTCAGGAGCGTGCGGAGTCGGTGGTTACGATCAGACAGCTTTCAAAAACCTACTTCCGCGGTGAGGCGATGGTAACGGCCTTGCACGGCATAGATCTTGAGATTCGGCAGGGCGAATTCTGTGCCTTTGTCGGTCCGAGTGGGTGCGGGAAGAGCACCCTCCTCAATCTTGTCGCCGGACTGGATGACCCCACGTCGGGGGACATCGAGATTGATGGACGGTCTACGAACACGTTGAACAGTCAGGATTGGACGACGATGCGGCGTGAAACAATCGGGATCGTATTCCAGGCCTTTCATCTCGTTCACGGGTTGACGGCTGAGGAGAACATCGCACTCCCGCTGATGTTGCGGGGAGAACCAGGACGTGATATTGCCGTACGTGTCGACGATCTGTTGCATCGGGTCGGCATGAGTCATCGCCGCCGCCATCGGCCAGGCGAGCTCTCGGGTGGGGAGCAGCAGCGGGTGGCGATTGCCCGGGCGTTAGCCCACCGACCACGGCTGCTGTTGGCTGATGAACCGACCGGCAATGTGGATTCGCATCAAGGGGCGGAGATCATGACGCTGATTCGGGAACTCGCCCGGTCCGGAGGACAGACGGTGCTGTTGGTGACCCATAGCGCACAGGCTGCGTCGGCGGCTGACTATACGTGGGCGATGCATGACGGTAAGCTGGTTTCACGTACCACCCATTCTCCTCAATCGGTGTATCCATCATGAACCTCTCGACGACGATTGCGGGAGTCACCTTCCCCAGCTGTTTTATGAACGCGGCCGGTGCACTCTGTGTCACACGAGAAGAACTGGAGGCCTTGGGACGGTCTGCCGCGGGGGCGATCGTGACGAAGTCGATGACCATTGAAGCGCGTCACGGAAATCCTGAGCCACGCTATTATGGGTTTCCTGGAGGCTCCATCAATTCAATGGGACTGCCCAATCTCGGCTATCGGGCCTATGCCGAATTGATCCCGCAGCTGAAACAATTCGGCAAACCCATCATTGCCAGTGTCGCTGGACTGACTGAGGACGACTTTCCGACGATAGCTGAACTGATTAATGCTGCTCAGCCGGATCTGATTGAAGTGAACCTGTCTTGTCCTAATATCCCTGGGAAGCCTCAGATCGGGTATGATCCGGATGCGTCTGAGCGGCTACTCAAGAAGGTGCGTCCCAAAATCACGGTTCCGATGGGGGTCAAGTTGCCACCCTACTTTGATCCCGCACATCATCATGTGATGGGGACCATGCTTGGGCGATGTGGCGTGGATTTTCTGAATCTGATCAATTCGGTCGGCAATGGACTCGTGGTTGATCCGGAGCGGGAAGCGGTCGTAATCAAGCCGAAAGGGGGGTTTGGTGGATTAGGCGGACGACTGATCAAGCCCGTGGCCTTGGCGAATGTCCGTGCGTTCTATAAGTTCTTTGGAGAAAAGATGCCCATCATCGGCACGGGGGGCGTGATTGATGGGGGGGATGCCTTTGAACATATTCTTTGTGGTGCATCGGCGGTTCAAATTGGGACGGTCCTGGTGGAGGAGGGGTTGGACGCCTTCCGTCGTGTCGAATCGGAACTGGCGGCGGTGCTAACCCAAAAGGGATACCGATCGATTCAGGATTGCCGCGGGCGTCTCAAGGAACTCTAGGTTCACTTGGTGCCGAAATTGCGCGGCAAGAGATTTTGCTGCAAGGCCTGGCGTAGCAACTGGGCGACGTTGCGAACGTTGAGCCGACGCATCAAGTTGAAGCGATGGACCTCAACCGTCCTGACGCTGATCCCCAACGATCCCGCGATTTCGCGGTTGGTATGGCCAAGCGCGACGAGTCGTAAGATTTCTCGCTGTCTGGGAGTGATGGACACCGAGGACTTCGGGTGGCGGGTGGTTCGTGCGAGATGTTTGGTTGTTTTTCTTGCGGTGCTAGCGTGTCGTGCCATTGGTGCTCCTTCTGTATAAGTACGCGTCAGTCTAACAAACGGTCCCTATCATGTAAACGAAACTCACGGAATTTGCAGAAACAGGTTGGGACTGTCAGCCTCGATTGGTCAGTCTCCAGTGCATGTGCCCCGCAGTTCTTCTTCTACCTCCATGCTGTCCTTCATGAACGTCGTTCTTCTGATCCTTGTCTCGCACCTGCGACAGTGGCCATTGCGGACTGTGCTGACGATCGGCGGTGTGGCCCTCGGGGTCTCGGCATCTGTGGCTGTGCGTACGGCTAATGTGGATGTGCTGAGTTCATTTGAGCAAGCGGTGTTGACCGTGGCCGGTCCGACCACCTTGGAAGTGTCAGGCGGTGAGTCGGGACTGGATGAACAACTCATGACGCGTTTGCGACGCGTGTCCGGTGTAACTTCCGTATCCCCCGTGATTCTCCAAACAGCTGTTCAGATGAAAGCCGGTCAACCTGGACAGGCGATCCAAGTGCTTGGCTTGGATCTGTTGGCGGAATTCAACACGAGAGGGTTTCGTGTGAGCCAGCCCGCTACGGAACGCCAGATGCTCGACATGATCCACCCCCGGTCCGTGTTCATGGGGGATAAGCTGGCGACCGACTGGAATCTGTCGGTAGGGGATGAGATTCACCTTCTTATCGGGACCGGGAGCTGTCGCTGTCGAGTCGCCGGGATTCTTCACGGCGAATCAGATCAACGTTCGTCTTGGGAACGTCTGGCGGTTATGGATATTGCAGCCGCTCAGGTGACCTTCGGCATGATCGGTCTGGTCGATCGGATTGATCTCGTGACCGCGCCAAATCTGTCTGTTGATGAGGTGGCGGACAAGGTCCGAATGGTCTTGCCTCCACACGTGACGGTGGAGCGGCCAGTGAACCGGACGAGTCAGGTTGAACAAATGATCAGCGCGTTCCGTCTGAACCTGACGGTGCTCAGTTGGGTCGGCCTGTTGGTCGGGATGTTTTTAATCTACAACACGATGGCCTTCTCCGTCGCACAGAGACGACGGGAAATCGG
>DIHK01000028.1:0-5855 GCA_002420115.1 Nitrospira sp. UBA5698 | reverse complement strand
GGACTGTACGGTATCGTAGGAGGGCTTGTCGGAAGTGTTGCGGGAATGGTGTTGGCGCAACAGCTGATTGCGCTGCTGAGTCGAACCATCTCAGACCTCTACGTTCCGGTGAGTGCCGGTGGCGCAGGATCGTTGTGGACTGGGCCATGGTTTAGGATGGTGGCGGAAGGTGTCCTCGTCGGCTCTGTAGTGTCGATGATCGGCGCCATCGGTCCCAGTGTGGATGCCGGCCGGACGACGACGGTTCGTGCTCTTGCTCCGGGAGATTATGAAGCGAGTCAGCAGTTGCGGGTGGGCCGTCTGGCTCTCCTGGGATGTGTACTGCTTGGCGTGGCAGGACTCCTGAGTTGGCCAGGGCCGATTCAGGGGATTCCGGTCTTGGGTTACATGGCCACGCTCTGTCTCTTGGCCGGACTGGCGTGTCTCGCACCGTTGTGCGTCACGAGAGGGAGAGGTCATCGCCGATCGATCGGCTCGACTGCCGGATTACCAGGGGTGATGAGAACGATTGCGGTGGAGCATGCGTCCAGAAACCCAGGTCGAAACGGCGTCACGGTCTCAGCCTTCATGGTGGGGTTGGCCATTATGATCGGGGTGTTGGTCATGGTTCGCAGCTTTCGCCATACCGTGGAAGTCTGGGTTGCCGATACGGTTTTGGCCGATGTGGTGGTGGCGCCGTCACTCTGGTTGCGAGGTACGGAGATCGGCACGGTCGGACGGAGCCTGCCGCAGTCCTGGACGAGCCTCCTGTCCTCAATTCCTGAGGTGGCGGCGGTTGACACCTATCGCGATGTACGGATGACGGTGAACGGCTACCGCGTGGCGGTGGTTTCGCGGGATTTGCGCTTACATGCTCAGTGGAGCCAATACCTGGTTCGACACGGTGATTCATCAGAACAGCTCAATCGAGCGGCTGAGATCGGCGGCCTGCTCGTTTCGGAAGTGTTGGCCAACCGATTGGGCGTGCAGGAAGGATCTATCCTTGAAATCATGACCCCCAACGGGGTGAGGCCGTTTCCCATCGTGGCGGTGTTTTATGATTATTCCACGGATGGGGGCAAGCTCCTGATGGATCGAGCTCTGTATCAGTCGCTGTGGCACGATGAGTTAGTGACCGTCTTCCCTGTATATCTGCGCGAGCGAGCCAGTCTGGATCGTGTACGAGATCGGATCACTGAACAATTGAGCAGCGTCACGAATGGAGGACTTCCTCCATTAGTCATCAGTAATACAGAGTTGCGGAAAGAGATTCTTGAGATTTTCGATCGGACGTTTCTCCTCACCTATGTCCTGGAAGCCATCGCTGTCGTCATTGCGATGCTGGGGATTGTGAACACTCTGATCACGTCCGTGCTCGAACGACGTCGGGAGTTTGCCACCCTTCGGGCCATTGGCGGCAGCTCGGCACAAATTCAGCAGCTGGTCCTCTGGGAAGCCATCTACCTGGGTGCGATCGGAATCGTCTTGGGACTCATTGGGGGAGGGTTGCTGTCGCTGTTGCTGATCAAAGTGATCAATCGGCAATCGTTCGGATGGACCATTCAAATGATTCTTCCGATCGGATCGCTCGTCCAGGCTGTGGCGCTTGCCGTCTTGGCCACCTTGGTGGCTGGCTACTTTCCTGCCCGATGGGCCGCGCGACAACCGGTCGTTGAGGGACTGAGGGACGAATAATTCCCAGGATGGAAGCGATCATGATCGTTGAGTAAGTGAAATCTTTACATGAGGTATGCGAAATTATTTAGTTCATAGCATTACGTCCATACTGGTCAAGTAGTACTTGAAGTTCATGCGGGATAGGCATCGTCTTGGACGGAGGCACTCGAGCGCCTCCGGTATTGCCGATTGGAATCCAGATTCTCGAGAAAAGTAACGCTCCAAAAATCCGTGGGATCTGGCCCAGAATCTCCACGATATCTCGATTTCGCAAACCAACCCTCAACATCCACCAGTGCGTTCGCGCATGGGCAATCGAGAACGACTGTCCTAAGATGTGTGCCCGCTCAAGATGGGAAAATGCGAGTTGAAGTTGGTTGGTATCGTACAGTTTAGCTGCAGCGGTCATTTCTGTATCATAGGCTCGTCGAAGCTCGGGGTGCATGAAGTATGTCTCGGTTCAAGTGATGGTCCAATTGTAGGTGATGAGTGGAGGGGAAGCCAAGGGTCAAAGCCGGGCTGCGTGAACCATTTCAAACCATGATGCGCACACTGTAGTGAGACGATACTTCTAGGGATGGGTGGACGATGTACCTGGGACAGCATAACGTGACCAGACAACAGGTCGTAGGACTGTGCGCATTCTAAGTATTACACTCGGCTTCGCCACTGTGTCTGCAATCGGGGCGACGATGCCGGTTGGTCCGTCCGAGAAGAGGGTATATATCATTGGTCAACAGGAGTTGGAACGCCATGACTGGCAACGATCACGTCACCTATAATGTGGCGGAGAAACGCTATGAAATGCCGTTCGGCCATCTCACGGTGTACGCCAATGTCCGCAAGGATACGAACAGGCTGTATATCGATTACGTGTTCGCGCCGCCGGAGTTGCGCGGTACGGGTGCGGCTGGGCAGTTTATGATGAAATTAATGGATGTGGTGCGCACAGAAAACCTGAAGGTGGTTCCCATCTGCGGGTATGCCGCCAGTTGGCTCCGGCGACATAGCGACTATCACGATCTGGTTACCTGATGAGTGCCAATCATCATCCTTCTTGAACGGGCCGATCGGCTAGGCGCGATATACATGAGCTCTCCCAACAATCGATTTGAGCGGGCTGCATATTTGGTCATTCAGGCTTTGACAGCTTGAGTTCTAACTCCAAGTGCAACACTGCCTGCCCCGATGGGCTAAGGTGTTGCCATGCACACGAGATCATATCGACACTTGACCGCAGAAGAACGTGAGACCGTGAGTCTGGGCCTGGCCCACGGCCATTCGCTCCGTGCGATGGCTCGGATCTTGGGACGGGCCCCCAGCACCCTGAGTCGCGAGGTGCTCCGAAACACGACCCGAGGCCGTCCCTATCGCGCCTGCACGGCACAGAGCCACGCGACGGCCCGAGCCCATCACCCACGACGCGTCCGGAAACTCCTCGACCCGTGGTTGTGGCAGCACGTCACCACACACTTGACCCAGGGCTGCTCGCCTGAGCAGATTGCTGGGCGTCTTCGACGCGCGTATCCTGATGACATGGGCAAACACCTCTCGACCGAAACCATCTACGCGGCCTTGTATGTATTGCCACGGGGGAGCCTGCGGAGCGAATTGCTGGCCACCCTACGGCAGGCTCGCAAGACTCGTCGCCCACGGACGCGAGGCCGAGCCCGCCGGGGCCAGATTCCCAACATGACCCCGATTACCGAACGCCCTGCCGACGTCGCCACCCGGACCGTGCCGGGTCACTGGGAAGGCGACCTGCTGAACGGCGCTCGCAATGGCTCGGCGGTGGGTACGCTGGTGGAACGGACCACGCGGTTGGTGCTGCTGGCCAGAATGGACGGCACGGATGCCGCCAGTGCCTCCCGGGGCTTCACCAAGAAGCTCCGACAGGTGCCCGCCCCATTGCGGAACACGCTGACCTACGATCGGGGCAAAGAGATGGCGGACCATGAGCGGTTGGCGCAACGTCTCGCGATCCAAGTCTTCTTTGCCGATCCGCACAGCCCCTGGCAACGGGGGACCAACGAGAATACCAATGGCCTGCTGCGCCAGTACTTGCCGAAGGGTACGGATTTATCGAGGTATACCCAGCGCGAACTGAATGCCATCGTCCATCGGCTGAACACGCGGCCGCGGAAATGTCTCGGCTTTGCGACGCCACTGGAGGTCTATGCGCATCTGCGCCATTATTCACCCGTTGCACTTGGAACTTGAAACCGCCCTGCAATAACTTGTGACTCACGAGGATGTTATGTTAATCTAGCCAGTGTCTAGCCAGATTACATGGTGTCCGGGTATTGGAGGTTTGTGACAATGGCCATTACCACAGTGGGACTTGCTGAAGCAAAGAACAAACTTTCTGAATTGATCGGTCGAGTCGCTCAGGGGGAAGAAATTACTATCACCCGTCATGATGAAGCCGTAGCCAAGCTGGTGCCCGCGAAACGATCGAGTCGGGAAGAGGCCATACACGCAATCGAAGGGATTCGGGCGTTGCGCGCCAAGCATCGTGTCAAATTGACCACCGAGGATATTCTCGCGTGGAAGAATGCTGGGCGACGATGAACTTCGTACTTGATTGTTCCGTCACGATGACGTGGCTGTTTGAGCATGAAGCCACCAGAGACACCGATGAATTACTCGGAAAGCTTTCAGGACCTGAAAAAGCTGTTGTAGCCCAACATTGGGTTCTTGAAGTTGCCAATGTACTGCTAAGCGCTGAGCGTTCCAAGAAGAAGACGCCGGCTGACACAACTCTGTTTCTGAATTTGCTGAGCAAGCTTGCAATTGAGTCGGATGTGCATACGGAACAGTGTGCCACAACGACCACGCTTGCGTTAGGGCGAAGGCACGAATTGAGCAGCTACGATGCGGCGTACCTGGAATTAGCCATGCGTCTTGGCCTTCCGCTTGCCACGCTTGATAAGCATCTGCGCAAGGCAGCTCACGCCGAAGGCATCGCCGTTCTCCCTACTAAGATTCCCCGATAGGGCGAGCGAGGCTAAAATCGAATAAATAGAAACGCACCACCAATTTTGACGGTTCCCGTCATGTGAGTAAAGAGAGTCCCGCCAGGAATGGCAGAGTTCTCTACTCACCTTCTTCTGCTACCACGCTGCTACCAGGACAGGACAAACCACCCCCATCTAGGCCCATCTCGCCTACCTCCTGAGTTGTGGTTTCTTGCGGGTTTAGGTTGTCTGAGGTTGGATCAGGTACAGTTCTTGTTCGCTACCCTGTAGAGCCAATACAATACTAATCCAACATTCTACCGGTGGCGAGATTCGGAAGAAGTGAACCCCCTGATGGCCAGTGAAGGAAGAGCTGAAGTCCGTGGCAAACGGGGAGGGGGAGTCAACAGAGCAAAGTTGTGAGGCTATCCTGGAATTGTCAGATTCAATTCCAACTGTGACCGAAACCGTGATGAGGGGAGAAGCCCGATGAGCAGCCGAGTGATAAGTTGCTGGACTTATTGGTGGCGGTGGGCGGATTGAACGGCTTCCCTTGCGAATTCTGGTCTGAAACTTCCCTCACTGGCTCTTACTGAAGGGGGCAGCCCCCTCGTACGCTCCCCACGAAGAGGGCACACCTCCTTTGGAACCCCGGGTCCCTCGTTCAATACTGTCAATGCGGTGATGAGGTTCGCAGTAGAGGAACGTCGATGGCGTTTATCCGTTGCCAACAATTTCGAAAAGAATTTGAATGGGCGGCTGGACTTGCAAGAACAGGGAGATCACCGAAGGAGTTTATCCGTGCGCAATAGTAATAGTAGAGCCCCTCGAGGAAGCTCGGGGCATTCGACTCGTTCAATTCATGGGTGACTTGCCATGAGCGAGTCCTAATTTTGTTCAAGGGGGGAGTCGAATGGTGGCGGTGACCCGGATTGAACGGGTGACCCGCGGCTTATGAGTCCGCTGCTCTACCAACTGAGCTACACCGCCACGTCAGAGCCGAACAGAGCCCCTGATGATAGCCGAAGTCGGTTGTTGGTGTCCACCGCTGGGATGACAGAATGTTTCATTCCGTCTGGATGCTGTGATCTCAAACCTGATATGGTCCTTTGTTGAGAGGAGACAGGAGCGGGATGTCGATTGGAAGAGATCGTGCCGTAGTCATCACTGGGGCGTCGACTGGTATCGGGGCGGCCTGTGCGTTCCATCTTGATCGATCAGGATTCACTGTTTATGCCGGGG
>DIHK01000022.1:72204-76643 GCA_002420115.1 Nitrospira sp. UBA5698 | reverse complement strand
GATCGTATCTCAAGAAGAGATAACAACCGCATCCGCTCACGGACCAAGGGCCGGATGTGGATGTGAGCACGGAGCATGAAGCCGCTGTTCAGCACGGCTCCACGCTCCGTGAGTCGACGCATTCAGTTATTTATTTCTTCTTGGCTGGATGATGCTGCGCTTCTTCCGCATGTGACAGCGATTCCTCAGCATGCTTCATCGATTCCTTCGCATGCTCAAGGGCTTCCTTGGCGTGGGCATTGTCACTGCCCTGAATGGCTTCTTCCAAATGCTTGATCGCTTCCTTTTCGTGCGCAATTCCCTCCTTGGCGTGCTTGATCACTTCCTTCACATGCCCGCCTTCGCCCGCCAACGCCGAACTTGCGAGTCCGCCTGCAACCAATCCCCATACTGACACTGCGACAACAGCAACTTTCATTCTGTTCATACGACTTCCTCCTAAGGCTAGTTGATTGAGGTCCGTTCGTCTCACTAAAACTCAGTATACACCTCCAACTCTGTCAGTGGTATTGGGAACGTCCTATGAGCCATGCTCTACGAACCGGATTTGGCAATGGGACTGTCGGAGTGAGACCAACAGAGAACAGACAACTCGCCGCGCAAATCCTCTGCTGACCCCGAAGGGCCAGGGAGTCGGCAGGAGGCCACCTCCGACTCCCCAGGCAGGTCTGGAAGAAGAGTGCGCAACTACCAGACCAGGTTCCATCATCGCTCCTCGCTTCGTGTTATCTGCAGGTCTTCTATCCGATCTCGCCTGCCACGGGTCGCATTGTCCCGCTCGTTATGCTGGCCCTCTCAGCTTTCCCTCTTCCATTTTTTGAAATGAAGGAGCCGGGGCGGAGGTTGACGGAGGTGACACCTGCGCCCCGGGTCGGTCCGAGTGAGGGGCAGCTCGACCCGGACAACAGAACCCAAAGGTCATTGATCGCACCACAGCAAATTTATTGATTCAGACCATATCTCCACCCGCTCGCAGATCCCCACCGCTCGGAACATCAATCGTCGTTCCAATCTGCAGACGGACCGATCCGAATGACTCAGGTAGACTGCGTTCCACACAATGAGACACACCTATCAGGAGCGATCGCCTTCAGGCCTCATCAAGGAGCGCGTTCTGCCTGAATTATCCGAGAGGAAAGACTGGCGGAGCACGAGAGGGGTGCGACGTGGGAGAAGATACGGTGTATAGATGGTCAAGAGAAGGTGTCAGAGAGATTGCAACAAGACGAACAGCCACCGTGGGATCCGATGCCACTAATCCCTCTTGTGACACGACCTGGCAAGACCAGGTACAGAGAGGAGAATGCGCCGCATCGTGAGAATGGTGATGGGAGTCCGACGCCACGATGGACATCGAGGCACAACCGGCAGCGAGCACCACCAACCCTAAATACACAAGAAGCATCAGGCACGAGACAGCGGGAGGGAACCAGGATGATCGACGGGTAGTCATGCTGGGGTCTTATCTATACCGGTCCACTCTTTCTGTCCACCACGGACGCTCCGGTTGCAACAGAAATTGCAGCACCATTGATACTCAACAGCAATAGCATTTCCGCCCTACCCTGTCCGCTCCCCCAACGCCTGTACAACATCCAACCTTGCCGCACGAACTGCCGGCACCAACCCGCCCACCACACTCATCAGCAGTGCAAAGAGAAAGCCAAACCCAACTTGCTCAGGCGCGAGATGAAAGCGAAAGACAATTTCGGTGCCGGTATCCCAGTTCACGGTGGAGACCGTGCTGAACTGCAACAGCGCAGCGCATGCAATGCCCGCCAGACCGGCGATAGTGCCTAACGCGATGGACTCCACGAGAAAAACCAGCAAGATATCGAGGCGCGTGAAGCCCAATGTCCGCAGTGTGCCGATCTCCGTCGTACGCTGGGCAACCGAAGCCGACATCGTCATCGTAGCCCCAAGCATAGCCCCGATACTGAACACGACCGTCAAAAACAAACCGGTCATCCGGATCATCCGCGCCAAGTTCTCAGCCTTTCCTTCATAATACTCAGGCTCTCGTTTCACCGTCACGTTGTATCGTGGATCTCGTTCGAGCCGGTCTTTGAGCTGGAGAAGCAGGCTCGCATGGGCAAGACGCAGGGTCAATGAGGAGAAAACCGGGCGATGAAAAGTCGCCATGAACTGCTCCGCGTCTCCCCAGACTTCGGAGTCAAACCCACTCTCTTGGCCATCGAAAACTCCCACGACCATCCACTCCCGATTTCCAAGGCGCAAGACCTGATGGAGACGAGCCTCTGGAAACTGCTTCGCGACCTGCGAGCCGACGATGACCTCCGTCGTGCCAGGTTGCCAGGATCGCCCCTCGACCATACGGACCTGTGGTCGAACGGCAAAGACCTCCGGAGCAGATCCGCGCAAGCTCAGATTGGTCAGAATCCCGGTATGGGCCTTATGCAAGGTGAGGTGCAACCCGACTTCGCGAACCGCCACCGAACGCCCCTCGGAGGTCAACAGCACCTCAGGCTGCACGGCGATGATCGCCGCTTGGTCTCGTGTGATGGCGCTTTCGAGATCCGACAACGCCCCCTTGCGCAGCACGATCGCATTATCGGGATCACCGGTCTTGCCCATCGCCCGCTCCAATCCCTGGGCCAGCATCATCACCGCCATGAACACAAAGACCACCAAGCTCATGCCGACCATCGTCAGCCCGGTCGTCACCCGGCGCGCCCAGAGATTCTTCAGGCTGTAGGCACTCCACAAGACCATTGGCCGCTCTCCTCACCCGATGTGCCGCAGCTCCTGGAGTGCGGGTGTTCGAATCAGTCGTAGCGCCGGCCACAGCGCAGCAGTGACGCCGACGAGCAGGATCATGGCCAAGCAGAGCCCAACCGTCTCAGCTGTCAGTTCATAGGTCGGTACATATCCGCCCATGGGCGCCAGTTCTCCGTAGACTGTGGCTGTCGGGTAAAGGAGTCCCAGGCCCAGCACCCCACCAAGGAAGGCGAGCACCAGTGACTCCCCGAGCACGAGCCCGAAGAAATGTCGAGGCTGAAACCCGAGGGTCTTGAGCACTCCATACTCCTTTGTTCGCTCCCGCACCGCCATCGCCAGTGCATTAGCCAGCACGAGCAATGCAATCCCATTGATCACTCCCGACATGATTTCCAACCCATGAAGCAGAGCACTGGACCGGGCGATCCAGCCGGCCACGAAAGCCTGTTCCAACTGGGTACGTGTTTCGGCAAAAGAATTAGCAAATGTGGCATCGATGGCTGCCGCCACCGTCGACGGTTGGATACCGGGAAGGGTTCTGGTGGTATACCACTCGACTTGATCGACGAGGGCCGGATCCGTCGTCTTCATCTGTTCGTTCACATAATCCCAATGAAGATACAGCTCCTCATCCGAAAACACTTTCGCGTTGTTGCTCCGATAGATGGCACGAACGACAACTTCCCACTGCCCGGGATAGGCCGTTCCCGACAAGGGGATCACGTCGCCGACCTTCCACCCATGCCGTTCGGCCAGGCGGATTCCGACCAAGCACCCGCGACGATCCTGGATGAACCGCAATTTAGATTCTTCGGACAGCAAGATTTCCGGATAGGCCGACAGTAAGGTGGCTGGAGGCTCGGCGAAGGACGCGAGCGGCTGCTTCGGGTCTTTATAGATCCCGCCGAACCACACACCGTAATGCACCGACTGCACACCGGGTAACGCAGCAATCCGATCCTTATACGCCAACGGGAGCTTCAAAAATCCTGACATGGCATGTACGGTCACCAGGCGATTTTTGTTGGCCTCGGTGGCTGTTGCCGTCCACTGGTTGAGGGTGAGTCGGATGAGTCCAAAGGCCAGCACGACCATCGCCAGACCGACGACCGTCAATCCCGTTCGCACCGGTCGGCGCACTGTATTGCGAAGGACCAGCCGTCCTAATGTCACGAGAGAGGCTCCAACACGCCCTTTTCGAGATGACGAATGACTTGCGCCCGTTCGGCGGCATGAGGATCGTGTGTCACCATCACAATGGTCTTGCCCAACTCACGATGCAATCGGCCGAACAGGGTCAAGATATCTGCGGCTGATTCACGATCCAAGTTGCCCGTCGGTTCGTCGGCCAGAATCATCGTGGGATCGGTGACGATCGCCCGTGCCAGACCGACCCGTTGTTCCTGCCCCCCTGAGAGCTGGCGGGGATAGTGGTCCATCCGATCGCTCAACCCCACCAACCGCAGCGCCGTCTTCACATGAGCCACTCGTTCCGAACGTGACAGGTGCGTGAGGAGGAGCGGCAACTCCACATTTTCTGCCGCCGTGAGCACCGGAATAAGATTGTAGGATTGGAACACATAGCCGATATGGCGCGTGCGCCAACGCGCCATGGCTCCTTCCGAAAGTGCATCCAACATCGTGCCAGCCACCACCACCGATCCGCTGGACGGGCGATCGATGCCGGCCATCAAGTTGAG
>DIHK01000022.1:17559-71837 GCA_002420115.1 Nitrospira sp. UBA5698 | reverse complement strand
TGCAGAGTGACGACCGGCTCAACCACGTCGTACACCCTTACGGTTGTCGCCGCTGAATGGTCACGACCGTCCCATCACGAAGATCGACCGGTGGAGCGACGATGACTTCGTCGGACTGCGCAAGCGAGCCATGCACCGGCACATTCGAGCCCGCAGGGGCACCGACTTGCACCACTGTTTCGACCACCCGGCCCTCTCGGACCAGCAGCACCACCGAATGACCAGCCCGCGTCACGACCGCGCCGGAGGGCACACTCCACTCTTCCCCGGTGACCTGAGTACCGGGCAACGCTCCGAACGTCACCTTCGCACTCACATCCGGACGAACGCGCTCATCAAGATCGAGGAGCCGGATCCGCACCAGGATAGTGCCTTTCGCTCGATCGGCCACCGGCATCACCTGCATCACGTCCCCCTGGTACCGATGATTCGGCACGGCATCCAGCTGGATCTCGGCAGACTGCCCCCGCTGGACGCGATGAATCATCGATTCTGATACTTCTGCATCGACAACCACGGACGTGGGGTCCAAGATGCTCACCACCGATCCACCGGATCGCACCGTCACGTTCAGCGGAGAAACGACTTCGCCGACCTCGGCAAGCTTCTTCACGATGATCCCATCAAACGGCGCACGAACATTCGTATTTTCCAACTGGACGGTCGCATTGCGGCGCTCGGCCTCCGCCGCCGCCACCGCCGCTTCGGCGGAACGCACCGCCGCCGTTGCCCGCCGGAGCCGCGCTGAGGCCATATCATGTTCGGCCTGCGTCACAAAAGATTTCGTCAGCAACGTATTCACTCGTTCGAGATGAAGCGTCGCTTCTTCAAGCTCAGGCTTCGCTGCGCCGAGTTGCGCCCGGGCGACACCCACCTTGGCCTGCGCCTGTTGAAGGAGGGCTTCCATATCGGCATGTTCCAGTCGGGCAATGACCTGACCTTCTTTCACGCGATCACCAACCTTGACGCCGATGAACTCCAGCCGACCGATGGCTTTCGAGGCGATCGACGCCTGCCGTTGCGCCACCACATAGCCGGTCGCAGCCAATCCAGATCCTCCCGGCGGCAGGCGAACAACCGTCACGACATCGACCCTGACCTCATGGGGCAAGAGACCGGTGAACCAGGATCCCGCCAGGGTCACGAGCACCACGATCACGGCGCCCCAGGTCCAGCGCCATGCATGGGATGTCCGCCGTGGTGTCTGAGCTGAAGGACGGGCAATGCTCAACCCATCCAAGTCGGCATCATGAAGGTCCTGCCGGCGTGGCGGAACGGGATCGGCTGAAACCGGTGTCGTCATTGGCTGTCCTTCAGGTTCGGAGCGAAAGTGTACCATAGGGATCCTCCTGCACTCATCACGCAACCAGACTCGTCTTGGTATGCCAGACTCAGCAGACAAGTCTGGAATCGCAGCCATAGGTGATGAACTGTCCTGCGTACGTGCATGCAACTCCCCCTACGCTGTGTCATCGCCGGTCGCGAGGGACTTGTGATGTGAAATAGGCGATGAACGAAGAACGACCTTACGCGGGAATCAGCTTAGGCGGCGCACGGAGGCTGTGACTGAGCGACGAGAAAAGAGGTGGTGGTCGATCATGGACGAAAGGGTCCGCCGGGAGCAGCCCAATGAATGGCAACGCTAGGAGCGTATCAACCGTGACGGCATCGAGGAAGCTCGCGATTTGCGGCCTTTCCACTTCGGGCGGCACATGATAACCATACGGCTCATAATGTTCGCCGTAAGTCGCCATATGGGTCGCGAAGTCCAGCGCACAGTTCGGCGTGAGGTCAAGCGCAATCCAGGAGAAGGTCGGTAGAATTAATACCAGGGCAATGAGCTTCAACCACAGCAGAACCGGGTGGCACTGCAGCCGACGCGTAGGCACATTCGCAACTACGCCAAAACCTGAAGCGGTCTTTCGAGTAAGTTTCATACAGTGCGCACTATACTCCCCGCCATTAAAAATGGTCAACCGACGGTTGCTCACGGATGCTATAGATGGCCCCTGAAAATGGGGACTTGCCGCTGGACAGCTTCGTGAAATGCCAACCGGCCACACGCTTTCGTCTCTTTGACGAGCCCTATCTCACGCGCTATGCTATGCATCGCTATGATGCACCTATGCTGCATGGAGGATGCCCCCCTATGAAAGCAATCACGTTGCGGAACCTTCCCCCGGAGATCGCCCGCGCCGTTCAACGGCGGGCGAAACAGAAGAAGACCAGTGTGAACAAGGCGGTCATTGATCTCTTGGAAGAATCGGCCGGAACACGAGCACACACACCTGCGCCGATTCGCTACCATGATCTGGACCACCTTGCTGGTACCTGGACGGAAAAGGAAGCCACCGCATTCGAAATACTTCTCGCCGAACAACGCAGGATTGATCCGGAACTCTGGAAATGACCAGGCTGCTGCTGGATAGCTCCGCGTACATTGCGTTCAAGAAACGACATCCTGAGGTGATCGAGATTCTGCAGCAAGCCGAGCTGATCTTCCTCTGCCCGATCGTCCTCGGCGAGCTCCGTGCCGGATTTCTCCAAGGTACGAAACGTGACGCCAACGAGCGCGAACTGCGACTTTTTCTGGAATCCTTGCGCGTCAGAGTGCTGGTCATGGATGTAGAAACCTCGGAGCGTTATGCCGTCATTCATGTGGCGCTCAAAAAGGCCGGCACCCCGGTCAGTATCAACGATATCTGGATCGCCGCAAGCGCCATGCAGCACGGACTCCCAGTTCTCACGTCTGATCGAGATTTTCACAAGATTCCTCAGATCATCGTCCGCCACTTTTCTGCACTGCCGACATAAGCCTGCCATGACCCGTTCCAACCCAGCTCCGTCGCCATCACCATCCTACGAGAGTTCGAGCTGATAGCGGTCCAGCGTCGTCGCTTTGTGTCGCGCCAGGTTGGACAGCGACTTGTTGTAATCGACGATGGCGCGCAGCTCATGACCCTGGGCCGTGGCGAGATCGCGTTGAAAGTCGAGAACGAAGCGCGTCGTGCTCAGTCCGACTTTCAACCGTTCCAGCTCGGCTTCCAACTGTTTCTCCGCCATGATCCTGGCCGAACGCGTGGTCTCGATGCGTTTGAAGTCGGTCTGGACTCGACGCACGGCTTCGCGGACGCCGACGATGACTTGCTGGCGGACATTCTCGAGTGCCACTTCAGCGTTCTTTGCTTCGAGTTTGCGCTTGTTATACGTGCTGATCGCTGCTCGGTTGCCCAGCGGATAGCTGAGGACGAGTCCCGCACCATAGTTGTAGAAGTCCCCGTTGAAGTTCCTGGTGAACGATTCGCCGTAGTCACCCCCCAAGCTGGCAAGGCCGATGGTGCCTTGCAGCGACAGCGTCGGAAGCAACTGGTTGCGGGCGAACTGTTTGTTGAGCTCGCCCGACTCGATATGCTTCTTGGCCTGGATGATCTCCGGCCGCTTTGCGATAGCAGTATCGATGGCCTCCTGCAGACTGAGCGGCTCAAGGACCGTGACGGGACCATCAGCGGGGGTGAGGCGCACGTCTTGTCGTAGCTCCTCTTCGCCGGGATTCAGGAGTCGCCGCAATTGATCTTCCTGGTCGCGAATGGCCTTTTCAGCGAGCAGGGTCTGCTCCACTCGTGAAGCAACGGCTGTCTCAGCCTGCAAGACATCGACCAATGTCATCACGCCGGCTTTCGCCTTGGCGCGGTTGGTGGCCAACAATTCCTCCGCAGCTTTCAACGCAGCTTGCGCCACTTTCAAGTTTTCATTCGCAAACACCAGCTCCCAGTAGGTTTGCTCAACTAAGGCGACGACGGTCATGACCCGATCGCGAAACACATGTTGTTCCACGATCGCATTGTTCTGCGCGATGGAGATGAAGGTCGTGTTGATCGCCACGCCCGCATTGCGCAGCAGCGGCTGCGTGATCGTGAATGCCAGGCCGCCGGTCCAGGCCGGATTGAACAAAAATCCTTCGGCGACGCTCTGGTTGATGCTGTTTCGTTGCGGACTGTAATTCACGTCGATATTGCCGCCGGTAATGAGATTGGTATTGGCATCGACAGTCACGGCGTGGGTGCGCTGATCAAAGAGAGTGATTTGATTCAGCGTTCCACCGGTGCCTCCGAAGATAGGCCGATTAAGCGGGTTCACGGTGCGGTTGTATTGACCGTTGAGGCTGAGCGTGGGGTCGAACCTGGCCTGTTCGATCGTGATGTCGGCCAACCGGCTCTCTTTCGTATGACGACTGATCGTGATGTCGAGATTGTGCTGTAACGCGCGAAGCGCCGCATCGGCCAGCGACACAGCTTCTAGCCGCTCCACAGAGACTGGCTGGGTCGCGTCCAGCCCCCAACTGTGGTTCGGAAGCAAGAGGCACGTGACAGTGAGCACGATGGTGCGATAAACCGAGTACTGTGTCCCAAATCCGCAACCCATGTGTCCCTCCTTTAGCAACAGACGATTCAACTGGGTGGACCCTCTGCTTAGTGAGGTCATCATCGTCCTGACTTTGAGCGTTCTTCTACCTGTGCTATGATTCACCCTATGCGAACGACCCTCATACTGAACGATCGGCTGGCCAAAGCACTCAAGCGATCCGCACGTCAGTCCGGAAAATCTCTCGACACGGTGATCAATGAGACACTACTGGCTGGCTTAGCTTCTCATCGAAGTCTTCCCAAACGAACACGGTACCGACTCAAGCCCGTCTCCCTTGGTAGTGTTAAGCCCGGCATTGACCTCGACAAGGCGCTTGCGCTGCTCGACCGCATTGAAGAACAGGAGGCGGCAGACTCCCTCCGGCCCTCCCGATGATTTTGGTCGATGCGAATCTATTGATCTATGCGATCAACACCAACGCTCCGCAGCATTCCGCAGCTCGCCGTTCTATCGAACAGCTCTTCTCCGGGCGTGCTGATGTGGGTCTGGCCTGGATCGTCATCCTCGCCTTTCTTCGACTGACCACCCACCCCGCTGTCATGCGTCACCCATTATCGATAGAATCAGCCCTCACTTACGTCGATGAGTGGTTGAGTTTACCGTCGGTGATGCTAGTCGTTCCCGGACCAACGCATTGGGCGATTTTCCGGAAACTCATGAAGTCGGCGAATCTGGCTGCGAGCTTGACCTCAGACGCCCATCTCGCAGCATTGGCCATCGAACACGGATGCGAGATCTACTCTACAGACAACGACTTCCTTCGATTTCCTGGAATCACCTCGATCAATCCACTCACCACTCGGTCATAACCGATCCTCCACACGGCTTATCCAACGCTTGCGCCACCACAAGAACAAGCCAGTCACGTAGAGGGACATCGGGATGACACCAAGGATGACCAGCACGATGCGGCCTGGAAGGCCGAAAGCCTTCCCGGCATGCAGCGGAAAAAGCCAGGCAAGCACATGATCTCCCGCACTCGCGGCCTGTGGTCCCTGAACTCGCACGACCGCTCCGCTGTATTGGTCGACACTCACCTGGCTATTCCAGACAGCGCCCGTGTCGACCGTCACCATGTACGTGCCTTGTTCATCCACCGGAAACTCAAGCGTCATTGGTCGTCCGGAAGGCAACGCCGCTTTGGTTATCGCGATGACGCGCCCCACGCTTATCGTCTCCTGCCCCTCTCGTGGTGTGGAGACCGGAGATGTTGCCTCCACTGCCGTAACCGGCGACAGGAGATTCACCCCAGAAACGATGACCTGCGTCCATGGCTCATACAGCGAAATCGCGGTGAACAACGACACCAGCAGTAACCCACCGGCACAGGCGCCGATAACCTTGTGGAGATCATAGTGAAGCCGTATCCCATGAGCGCCGCGCTTGAGTGTGAACGCTGATCGCCAGTTCCCCCGACTTGGCCACCAGAGGTAATAACCAACAAGAATCGAACCCATCGCCAGCACGCTCCCGAAGCTCAGCAGGTGATTGCCGACCAGAACACTCCATTGATTGAGCCACAGCGAGGTATGGAGCTGGATGAGCGCGCTCATCAGCGGCCCTCCCCATGGTCGTGGTTGACTATTCCACAGCCGAGGCCCCGTGACTTCTCCGCTACAGGGCTTCACGAACAAGGTATAGATGTCACCCCACTCAGCCTGAGAAGTCGGCATCTGATACCAGGCCCACAACAGCGGACGTTCATGATCTGGAAAGTCGAGCGAGGTGAGTCGGCCACCGGCCGGGATCTTCGCCTGCACAGCGGCCACCAATTCATCAACTGGGCGGAACGCCGATTTAGTACAGATAAGATCCGGCGCGCGCAGGTCGGGATTCAGAGCCGTGTCGATCGGCTGCCAGAAGACGATCAGGCTCCCGGTCAGCCCGGCAATTGACAGGACTGGCCCGAGCACCAATCCAATGTAGAGATGGACCCTGAGCAGCACGTTTCGCAATTGTGCGTTGGCTGATGCCATCGTGTGCCGTCGATTCCTGTCCGGCTGCATGGATCGCATGAATACGTACAGGAGAACCCATTCGTCGCCGTTGCTGCCCGCCCAGCGAAAGACGACCGATTCGTAAACGTGATTGCCTGAGCTGGGCGATCGAGTTCTCATGCAACCGATGCCCGGCGCCGAAGCACCGGGCATCGGGCCGCATGTCGTTCCTGCTCAGTACTCCATACGAATCATCCCGGTGAAGAAGCGCGGCGTCCCGATATCAATCCGTGCGCGACCAAAGCCGCCACTGCTCGGGAAGTACTCCTGCCCTAAAATATTGTCGACGTTCAGCTGCGCCGTCAGTCTGGTGCCCCAGACATTCATCGTGTAACTGCTCATCATGTTGAACAGCACGTAGCCCGGCATTTGATAGGAGTTTTCCTGATCCCCTTCGCGCTCTCCTCGCACCAGAACGCCGCTGCCCACTTTCCACCCCTTGAGGCGTTCGTCTTGGAATCGGTAGGTGGCCCAGAGGCTGCTTGCGTGTCTGGGCACGTTCGTGAATCGGTTGCCTTGCGTCCCGTCGTTGTTTTTGGTGATTTCAGAATCGGTATAGGCATAGGTGCCGATCACATCCAACCCCGGAAGCACTTCGCCGGCGAGATCCAATTCAACCCCCCGGTTTCGAACCTCCCCTGTCAGCTCAAAAAATCCCAAGCCCGCCAGCGCCGGATCACGATGGCCCGTGGGGATGTTTTGTTTGGTGAGATCGAACCATGACAGGGTGGCGCTCCAACGCCCGTCGAGCAGTTCCGTCTTGATTCCGACCTCCCACTGCTTCGAAGTTTGGCCTTTGAGTTGGGCTCCCCCCACGCCTCGCGATCCAAGATTCGGCAGCCCGAACCCTTCCACGTAGTTGCCATAGAAAGACAGTTGTTTGATGGGCTGCCAGAGCAGGCCGACGCGAGGCACCACCTTGCTCTGATGGCTTCTCTCCGTAGTTGTGGTGCCACCGAACGTATTGTCGGATGAAATTTCGGCATTGTCATAGCGCATCCCGGCCAACAGATGTACGTGATACGGCAACTGCACTTGATCTTGCAGATACAGACCGAACCATTTCTCGTTCAGATCAAACGTAAAATCATCGGCAGGCTCTCGAATCGGTGCCCCCCCGTGGACCGGGTTGAAAATATCGATGCTTGGAAAGGCAAAGTTATCGATCAATGTCCCCGAATTCGTGAAGTGATAGTAGTCCCCTCCCGCCAACAGCCGATGCTGCAGGCCGAACGTGTCGACGTGCCCGGTCAGATCCAGGCTGGTACTGTAGGTCCTGTGTTTGAGGTTTCTGAATCCGCCGAAAAACCTGTCCAATGTTCGGCCATCCCCTTGCAAGCCAAGCGGCAACACCACATCGTCCTCCTCCTTGCTGTCCTTGACATAAAACCGGTGCTGGAGTTTCCAGTCCTCAGTGAACGCATGCGACCAGTGGAATCCGCCGAGAACGTTCTCGTAGTTGGCTCTGGTGAAGGACTCGCCGAGGTTGCGCTCGATCGGAAGACTGATCGGGCGATTGCGGAAGGCCACTGTCCCGTAATCTGGCCGCACTTTCCCTCGCCCATACTCCACATCGAAGGTGATTTGCGTGCGGTCGCTCAGTTTCCATTGGACCACCGGCGCAAAGAACACCCGATCGTTCTGGACAAATTCCCGAAACGACCCCGAATTCTCGTAGGACATGTTGAAGCGATACAGCAGTGAGCCGCTCTCATTCAGCTTGCTCGTCGAATCCAACGCCGTACGGTAGAAATCGTACGACCCGATTTGCTGCTGGAACATGTGGTAGGGCTGCGCCTGCGGCTTTTTGGTCACAAGGTTGATCATGCCGCCCGGATCGATCCGGCCGTAGAGAATGGAGGCCGGTCCTTTCAAAACTTCGATCCGCTCCAAATTCGCCGTTTCCCGGCGGCCTCCTTGTGTGAGCGCGGCCTGATACCGGACACCTTCCCGATAGTAGTCAAAGGTCGTGAACCCTCGAATGCTGAAATGTTCGACAAGGTTGAAGGATTGGTTCGCGAACACGCCGCTGATGTTATTGAGCGCCGCATCCACCCGGGTCACCTGCTGGTCTTTCAACACCTGCTGCGGCACAACCTGGATGGAAAGCGGGGTTTCCATGATCGGCGTATCGGTCTTGGTGGCCGTCGTCGTCCGCTCAGCCCGGTAGGACTCGCGCGACGCCACCACCTGCACCGGCCTCGCCTCCAGGACCGCCCCTTCGGTATCATCCGGCTTGGGTGCCTCGGACAGGGGCGGAACCGGGATTGGGACAGGAGGAACGGCGATCTTTTCAGGAGATGTGGCCGGCGGAGCAAGTTCTGCTGGTTTCGGTGGCTCGGCCTGTTCGGCAACCGGAGCCGGCGGTTCTTCGCTCATCTGCGTGGGAACAGGCTTCAGCGGGCCAGTACAGGCTGTGAGTGTCACCAGAAGGGTTCCGAGCATGATCCATACACAACAGGCAGCCAGCATGCGAAAACCTGTCGGTTTCGGACGATCCGTGGTCTGAGCTTCAGTATAGGAATACAACACAAACATCGACTTCTCTCCCTCTCCTCGGACACCGACCCCTAAGCGTACGGACTTGCTGCCGTGCCCGGTGGCGTCACCACGACAGACAAACCGCAACCCTGTTTTAGGACCGGCTATTCGCCTCCGTGCGTCAAGAAGCAAGCGACGAGGCGCAAGCGTCGGACGCATCGGACGGAGGATGCATGAATATTCTGTGACGTTGTTTCGAGAGTCTTAGGAGTAGAGGGAGGGAGGCCCACGACCAACGGCCGCGATCAGCGTCGCATTGTTCGATGGCGAGATCGGCTCGTGAAACGGCAAGAAGACCGATATGAGGATCGGAAGTCTAGGTGTTTCCGGCAGGACAAACGCCTGATCGTCCTGCGTCACCGCACAGGCCCAGGCTGTCAATGGATTCGGCTCAGGCCTGCCATGATGGCAGGGGTTGCGATCCTCCCCGCTATGGAGATGGAAGGACCGTACGCGTGGCTCTTCCGTCGGATATGTGCAGGACATGCAGACATAGCCGGCCACGAGGTGGATGCCGATAAGCAGGCACGCCATGACGCCCAACAGGCGAGCCCCCCTACCGGACCCTCGACGGGATTGGATGAAGCGGAACGCGTGATACACGAAACACCCTACGTGGAGAAACTTCCACAACAACTGTAGTCGGCTGCGAGAAGTATTGTCTACCGATGGTTGCTCGCGGATGCTACAGATGAGGCTCGATAACATCGAACACTGGCAAGCCACGTCATAACTTGACCACTTCCAGGCTGACTTGGTGAAATCCGAGGCTGCGGATTTCATCTACGATGCCGACAAACCGTTCCAGCAGCGTCACCCGGTCGGCCCGAACGACGACCGGTGATTCCTTTTGATAAGTCCGAAGCAGTGATGACAGCCCACCTTCTTCCACCGCCCGATCATTGAGAAAGAGACTTCCCTCCGCGGTGAGGGTGACCACGATCGGCGCGTCTTGTCGGTCGCTGGTTTCCTTCGCCTTGGCCAGATTGACCGGCACTTGTCCGGTCGAGATGAAGGTCGCGGTCGTCAGCACGATCACCAGCAGCACGAGCATTACATCGACGAGAGGCACGACGTTGATCTGATTGACCTCACGCTCCATGCTGCACCTTGTACAAAGTGAGCAGTTCATTCACGCGACGGCGCAATACATTGTTCATAACCACACAGGGAATCGCGACGAGCAAACCCACCGCCGTGGCCTTAAGCGCCAAGCTCAGCCCGATCATGATCGAGCTGACGGCCAGAGCGCCGGTCGTCCCCATCGTGTGGAAGGTGAGCATGATACCCAGCACAGTTCCCAGCAGACCGATATAAGGGGCATTCGCAGCAATGGTGCCGATCACGACCAAGCGTTGCGTCAATGCGATTTCATAGGTTTGCAACGTGGCAAACTGCGCAGGGTTCACACCCGCATAGAATCGCCATCGCTCAACCGCCACGATCCCTGCCCACAACGCGAGCACCGCCAGTAAGCCGATCACACCGTAATCCACCGCGTACTTCAAATTCTCCATATTGTAGCTACCCTCCCTTCGATGTAGTCTGTTTCCACCCCTCCTACCCTCAAGATTCATATTGCCGCGATTCGGCGGCTGGCGGCCACGAGCCGCGAGCGCCGTTTCTTCCACCAGATGTAGACTCCGGTACCAGAAAGCATGGTCACGACGAGCCCCATCACACAGACCAAGATCCGGTACGGCAGTCCAAACACATTGGCCATATGCAGCGCATACAGCCAGTTGCTGATGGTATTGCCTGTGTACTGGCCGCTGGGGAAGAGCGCTACCTTCAGCGCGCCGGTATCGGCGTCGAAGAACACTTGCGTGGTGTAGCGGCGGGGACGGTCGTCGATTTCCCGATTGCTTTCCACTTGATATTGGTACACGCCAAGACTGCGATCGAATCGCAGCGCCACCGGTCGCTTCACAAGAAAACCACGTTGAGTAGCCTGTTCTGCGATCAACCGATCACCGACCGACTGCGCCTCGATCCAGCTCAGGCTGTGCGTGTCACTCGGATGCTGGAGCGGATGCAGTTCGGCCCAGACCGGGTGGTATTCGAACATCACGCGGGTGGTCCAGGTGTAGACCGTATCCCAGAGGTTCATATACACACTGGACCAGGCGAAGATCAGCAACAGCACCCAGGTCCACAATCCCCCGGCCCGATGCAGATCGAAGTTCAGGCGATAGGTACTGGCAGTCCACTTGACCATCCAAGCGGGCTGCCAGCGCTGACACCAACTCCGACCACCCTGTCCTTCTCCAGTATGCACCCCACCAGCTTGCGGACGCCGTGTGGGAAACGTGAGATACAGGCCGACAAAACAATCCACGGTCCAGACTAGAGCGCAGATGCCCAACACCCATACCCCCGGCATGTCCAGCGCTAGCGCATAGTGCAACGCATAGACAAACGACATCAGACCGGTCCACCCCTGACGCAGGGTTCCCCACTGAATCCGGTCGAGCACCGTCCCTGTCGTCGGATCAAGCACCACATAGTCGTACCCGAGCTCGAATGGCCCCCTAGTCATCGGATCGAGACGCGGCTCTACCCAAGCGGAGGTCGCGCCATCAAATCCCTGTACCGACACCTGAGTCACTCGCAGCCATGGCTCAGCCGTTTCCAGGCGCTCAGCGAGCCCACCGGCGCCTAGCCACGTGGATGGATCGCGATCAGGGTACCAATGCGGATGCATCAGCCGCTCGAGTTCCGGATAAAACGCGAGCAGGCTCCCCGTCAGGCCGACGATGACGAGGAAACCCGCCATCGCCAACCCGGCCCATCGGTGCAGTTTGACCCAGAACGCACGGGCCATCACGATGCTCTCCCCTATAGGGGCCAACCAATCGGTCTGTTGGCCCTAACCGCGAAGCGCTCGCGCCTCTTCTCCTTCAACTCTGCTTTCATTCATCTGCCAGATCCGTCCTGTCGTTCATGGCTAGAAGTACTCCAACCGCAGTGATCCGATCACCATCAGCGGCTCCCCCGGCATGTTATAGGCCGGTGAAAAGTTCGAGATATGACTGGCGTAGAAATACCGCTGGCCCAGAAGGTTGTACACATTCACTTGCGCCGTCAGCCTGGTCGGCCCGAGCTGCATCCGATAGGCGCCATAGGCATCCCACCGCACAAAGCCAGGGAGCTGATACGTGTTCTCCAGCGAGCCTTGACGTTCCGAGGCCAGATACACCCCGGTACCCACGCTCAATCCCTGCAACGGCTTGTGCTGCACATCGTACTTCAGCCAGAAGCTGCCGGAGTGGAGCGGCACATTGGGCAATGAGCGTCCACGGTTACCGCTCGTCGTCCCGACGATATTGCCGTTGATGTCGAAGGCGAGCCCTTGATCCTCGATGAGCGAGGCATCTGTATAGGCGTAGGTCCCGATCACGCTGATTCCGTTCTGCAGCCGGCCTGCGAGATCAAACTCGACACCCTGACTGCGCGCCTTGCCGAGAGTGGAGAAGGCCAGATCTGTGACCTGCGCAGGCAGGTTGCGTTGGGTAATACGGTAGAAGGCAAGGTTTGAGGTCAGTTGTCCCTCGAAGAATTCCATCTTGATCCCTCCCTCGTACTGACTCGCGGCCTTAGGGGCCAGCGGTTGGCCGGAAATCGTCCGTCCACTGTTGGTCGCGCCGAAAGATTCGGAGTAGTTGCCGTACAACGACAGCCACGACCAGGGTTGATAGACCACTCCGACTCGCGGACTGAACTTATCGTCGTTGAGATTCTCTCTGACAATATCGTTGAATGACGTCGTCGAAAATCCCTGTGAGAGCTTCGCCCAGTCGTAGCGCCCCCCACCAAGAATGTGCAGTTTATCCCAGAGCGTAATCTGATCTTGGAAATACAGGCCGAACCAGGAGTCTTTTATGACCCCAAAATCGTTCGGCGAGTTCCGCCGTAAGGTATCGAACAACGCAGGGTCCATCGACGGATAGACCGGATTGAACACATTCACATTAGTAAAAAAGTCGACCGGAAGAGCATTCACACCGAAGAACCCGCTGTTGGTCGTTTTGAGTTGATAGTAGTCACCCCCCACCAACACATTGTGCTTGATCCCCCACGTCTCGAATTTGCCGTTGAGATCGAGAAATACATTGTAGGTATCCCGATGAAAATCTTCGGAATAGATCCCCCGCCGCACCATCGGGGTCGTCGGATCGTCCAAGAGCGGCTGAAAATAGGCAATGGGGACACTGCGGAACCGATAGGTCAAAAATCGCGCCACAAACCCGTTTTTGATGACCCAATTCTCGCTCAGTTTGTGCGACCAATTGAAATCCACCATCGGTCCCTCGATCCGATCCCGGGGGAATCCCGGCTGATGATAGAACGTGCTGATCGGCACATTCGCCACACGATTGCCACGAGCCGGGATACCGTTATCCGTCACATAGTCATCGTGAATATATTCGGCACTGAGATTAAACTCGGTTGCGTTCGTGGGCCTCCAGCGGAGGCTCGGGGCGACGAAGATCCGTTCACGGCTGACAAAGTCACGAAAAGAGTCACTATCCCGATAACTCAGATCGAGCCGATAGGCCAAGCTCCCGTCCGACGTGAGCGGCCCGGTGGCATTCACGACGGTGCGGGACAGCCCATAGGAGCCGAATTGTTGTTGAATGGAATAGTACGGCGTATCCGACGGCTTGTTCGTGACCACGTTGATCATGCCGCCCGGCTCAATCCGCCCATACAACATCGCCGCCGGACCTTTGACAACCTCGATACGCTCCACGTTCGCCAGGTCGTAGACGAGATTCGTCAACCTCATTCCATTGCGGAAGAGGCCATACTCCGTACTGAACCCGCGGATCAGGAAGTTGTCATATTCGCCTCCGGTCGCAGTGGGCTGCACCCCGCTCACGTTCTTCAACGCGTCCTGGAGCCTGATGGCCTGCTGATCTTGCAACACCGCCTTCAGCACCACCTGAACCGAGACTGGCGAGTGCATGAGCGGAACGTTGTTTCTCATCCCAACGACGCTGTTGCTCACACTGTACGACTCCCGCTGAGCAACCACCTGCACAGGTCGCGACTCCACGACAGGCAGTTCCTCTTGCTGCGCCGGAGAATCGGGCTGCCCTATGCCCGGCACTGGGAGTGGAAGCGCCGCCTCCGAAAATGGGGCCGATACTGGTTGAGGTGGAGTCGGCTCAGATGACTTTGCCGCATCTGCGGTGTCGGTGAATTGAGGCGGTGGCTCCTGTTTGTGAGCGGTCGGCACCGGCTTGATTGGGCCGATACAAGCGGTCGTTATGAGCATGACCAACAAGAGACTTCCTACAGCCATTCTTCGGATAACGGCACGACACAATGACAATGCCTGCTGATAAATCTTGACTGCTCGCACGATGATTCCCCTTTCGCTGTTCCCAGGCAGGTCTCTGGAGGCCAGTGCCCCTTGAGACTGCGCCGGCGTTCAATGGACGAACGAATGCGTTACGCGGGAATCAGCGTGGGCGGCGCACGGAAGCTGTGGCTGAGGGAAGAGAATAATGGCGGTGGACGCTCCTGCACCAGACGAGGAGTTGGGAGCAGGGCGATGAGCGGTATCTCTCGAAGAGCCGTATCACTCAGAAGAGTAACAAATTTTGACTCTGGTTGTTTCTCGAGAAGCGGAGACGGGTGCGGACAGCTGTCGTCACAGTGCTGCCCTTCTTCCGCCATATGCGTGGCGAAGGCCACAGCCCCGCCTAACGGGATTTGAATCCCACACCAACAGTAGACGGCAGGAAAGAGCAGCAGCGCAGTCAGTATCTTCCAGTTCAGTACCCGCATACAGACATGCCACTAGGAATATCGGGCCCTGTGAATACCAGACCGCATCTGGTTCTGTCTAGCCAAACTGCGCACAGATGCTACAGTTGTGACGAAATCACAACCTCAGGCTACCCCTGAACAATGCCCGCACTCTGTCATGACAGAGCGAGCCGTTCTTGCCGTCTCTACGCCACCCGCCGTGCGAACGCAATCACCCGCGAGCGCCGCTTTTTCCACCAGATGTAGACTCCGGTGATCGAGAGCATCGTCACGACGAGGCCCACCAGGCAGACCAGGATCCGATAGGGCAACCCGAACACATTGGCCATGTGCAAGGCATAGAGCCAGTTGGTGATGGTGTTGCCGGTATATTGCCCGCTCGGCAGGAGCGTGAACTTCAACGCGCCGGTCTCCGCATCAAAAAATACTTGCGTCGTCCAGCGCCGGCTACGGTCGTCGATCTCCCGGTTCGTGCGGACTTGCCAGGTGTAGGTGCCACGTTCCGCGTCGAACCCTAAGGCCACCGGCTGTTCCACGACAAACCTGTGTTGCGCAGCCTGTTCCACTATCAAGGCCTCGCCACGCGCCTGCGCCTCTCGCCAGGACAGTTGTGGTTGTTCGAGCGGCTGCGCCAACACCGGAACCTCTGTCCAGGGCATGTGGTATTCGACAAACGCTTGGGTTGTCCAGGTATAGACCGTGTCCCACAAATTCATGAACACGCTCGACCAGGCAAAGATCAGGAGCAGCACCCAGGTCCATAATCCCCCAGCTCGATGCAAATCGAAGTTGAGCCGGTAGGCCGAACTCCCCCACTTCACTAACCAAGCCGGCTTCCAGCGGCTCCACCAGGAACTCCTTGCCTGTTTCTGAACTCCACCGGCTTGTCCGCCGCGCGGTTGCCGAGCAGGGAATGTCAGATAGAACCCCACAAAACAATCCAGGGTCCAGACCAAGGCGCAGATGCCAAGAATCCACATACCCGTCATGTCGAGGGCGAGCGCATAGTGTAGGGCATAGATGAAATCCATGAGATTGCCCCACCCTTGGGTGATGGCGGCATACCGACGCCGATCCAATACGTCCCCGGTTGCAGGATCAAGGATCAGTCGATCAGCATCCAGCTCAACGAGTTCATGTGTCGCCGGATCGAGGCGTGGAGCTACCCAAGCCGTGGTCGTCTCGTCAAACGCGTGGAGTTCGACCCGGATCACGCGCACCCGAGTATCTCGCGCCTCAACCTGCTCGGCCAGGGCAGCAGCCGGGAGCCACGTGCTCGGCTGCCGGTCGCGATACCAGTGCGGGTTCAGAGCCCGCTGGAGTTCCGGATAGAACGCGAGTAGGCTCCCCGTCAGGCCGACGATGATCAGAAACCCCGCCATCACCAGCCCGGCCCAGCGGTGGATCTTGATCCAGAGGGTACGTGTCCACATAATTACCGGCATCTTCACTGCTGGTCATCGCTCCAGATAACGCTGCCCGCCCGGTCAAAACTCCAGCCGGATCGTCCCGATCGCCGTGAACGGCGGCGCAGGGTACAGACCGAATCGAGGACCGGCGTTATAGAAGGTATCGGCGCCGTTGAAATACTGTACGTTCGTGAGATTGCGCAAGTTGAGCTGCGCGGTAAGCAGCTTCCCACCGACGGTCATCGTATAACTGGCCAAAGCGTCTAATCGGGTATACGCCGGGAGATCAAAGGTATTCTCCGGGTCCCCGACCGTCTTGCTCGCGACCGTCACCCCTCCACCGACCCGCCAGCCCAACCCATCATCACCGCCCAGATGATAGACGGCAAAGAGACGGCCAGAGTGTCGCGGCGCATTGATCAATCGATTACCTTCCAGTCCGCTGTTGTCTTTCGTCACCTCGGTATCGAGATAGGCATAATGAGCGATCACATTCAGACGGGAGGTTACCTTCCCGACGATATCAAATTCGATCCCGCGGCTGCGCGATTCGCCGATGGCTGCCGAGTCGGTCGGGTCTGGCGTGGACAGGTCGGCAGTCAAGACGTTCTTATTGGTCAGATGAAACAGGGCCAGCGTCGCCGTGAGGCGAGAGGACAGTTCCGTCTTGAGGCCGATTTCATACTGGATCCCGCGTTGCGGCGGCAAGGGATTGCCGAGCGCCGAGCGACCATTGTTGACGTAGAATGATTTCGAGTAGCTAGCATAGACGCTCACAGCCGGGGTAAGCTGGTAGAGTAGACCAGCGCGAGGGCTGAACTGACTGTCCGACTCCTCCGGCCGAGTCCGTCGATCAGCGGACGCCGCAGCCGGCGACACATCGCTCTCTCCTGTCCGGACCTCCGCATCGTCGTATCGTCCTCCCAGCAAGACATGCAACCGATTGAACAGCGTGAGTTGGTCCTGCCAATAGACCCCGGCTTGCCTCACCCGCACGGTGGAAAAGAAGTTGAACCCACCGGTTCCGCTGGCGGCGTCGTCAAAGGCCGACTCTGGAATACTTCCATAGAGCGGGTTGAAAATATTGATCGGGAAATTCCCGCCACCTTGACTGAACTGGTAGTTGTAATAGTCGTGCAAGTAGTCCCCTCCCACCAGCACCCGGTGGAGGATTCCCATGGTCTCAAACCGCCCGTTCAAGTCCAAATTCGTCGAATAGGTGGACCCGATGAGTTTCTGAAACTGCGCCGTACGGTCGAGTATCCCGGCCGCCTCATCCAATGCCGTGGCCACGATGTTCCGCCGTTGCATGGTGCCGTTGGTGTAGAGAAAACGGCTGGTGATCGACCAGTGGTCGGTAAACCGGTGGGTGAGGTCATAGCCAAGATTCAAACTCCCCGTAAAATCCAGCCGATCGTTCGGCTCTTGAAACGATCGTCGCAGCGGGATCGGCGCCGGTCCGCTGCCCAGCGCCGGGAACCCGGTGTCGCTTTGCGCACTGTTCCGCTGGTACTGGAAATCAACGACCAAATCCGTGTTCCGGCTCAACTTAAAACTGACCGATGGCGCGATGAATAGCCGTCGCCCTCCCTGAAAGTCTCGAAACGAATCATAATCCTGATAGGATCCGGTCATTCGGTAACCGACCGCGCCCGACTCCGTAAGCGGACCTGTGGCATCCCAGACCGTACGGTAATGATTGAATGAGCCGAATTCCTGTTCCACCTTGTAGTAGGGCTGGCTCAAGGGGCGCTTGGGCACCAGATTGATCAATCCGCCAGGACTGATCCGTCCGAACAGGACCGACGCCGGTCCTTTCAATACCTCCACCCGTTCAAGGTTCGCGGTCTCGTACACCGTCGGCTGAGAACCGCGGCCCCCCGTCAAGCTCAGTCCATTGCGCAGAATGTTCAAACTTTCAAACCCACGAATGGTGAAGGCGATGCCGTCCACGTCATCATTTTTCGAACGAACGCCGCTGACGTTTTCGATCGCTTCCTGCAGCCGGTTGACTCGCTGGTCTTGTAGCACCTGCTTCGGCACCACCTGCACGGATACCGGCGTTTCCATGAGAGGAGTGTCGGTTTTAGTGGCGGTGGTGGCATGCATGACCGTGTAGGTATCGCGCTGCGCCGTGACCAGCACCGGCCTCGCTTCCACCACCGGGGTGTCGTCTTCCATCGCGCGAGGCAGCTCGGTAACCGAAGGAGCAGGAAGGGGGACCGGCGGCGCAACCGTCGGCTCGGCGGGTGCTGCTTCTGTTGATGCCGACGGCTTGATCGGCTCCTCGGCTGGCGCTGGAGCCTCCTCCGCCTGTGGCGTCTGAACCGGCTTCGGCTGACTGACACAGGCCGTCACCAGGAACGTGAAGAGTACGAGGCCGACCGCCTGAGGCTGACGGGTGAAGATATGGAAGAGTGACACGAATGCACGATGAACCGTGAATACTTGCACGATGATTCCCCTTTCTTGATTTGCCGCTGACCAGATCTCAGAGACTGGTGCTCAAACCGCACAGGCAGCTATCAGTGGACAAACGAATCCGTTACGCGGGAATCAGCGTAGGCGGGGCACGAAGGCTGTGACTGAGAGAGTAGAACAACGGCGGAGGATGATCACGCGCCCGGTGAGGGTCCGAGAGCAAGGCGATAAACGGCTTCCGAGGGGTGAACGTCTCGCAGACGATGGCCACGTCCGCCGATGAGGTCGGTCTATCAACCAGCGACTTGGGATGCACGACAACTTCATTGCAATGCGAGTCATCCTCACACTCGACATGATGCTGCGCCATGTCGACCGCGCTCCAAAAAGGAGGTAACTCCACCCACCAGCAGACCGGCAGGAAGAGCACCAGCGCGATGACTATCTTCCAGTTCATATCAGCATGCAACCCGAGGAGTTGGAGTACTAGTACGTGGCCTCACGCTTACCTGACACCACCTGAGGCTGTCTACTGATGGCCGCTCCCTATGCTACAGGTGACACAAATTATGGCTGCTCCATACTTGGCGAGGTCGTGGGTAGTCCGACGTGGTTGTGTTCGATCAAGCTGACTGCGGATTCACGAAAAATGCGCAAGCTTCCCCTCCCGAGACGCGTGCCCTGCAGTCGCCCCGCCTCCACCCATCGGTAGATCGTCCAGCGGCTGACGGACAACAACGCTGCCGCCTCCTCCACTCGGAGGGTAGCTTTCTGGGTCGCCTCCGTACCTGTGTTCGTTGCGTTGCGAGTTACCGGCAGTGGTCGTGATTTCATGGTCTCCTCCAACTTGACCAGGTGCGTTTCCGCTTACCTGATACCCCCTGGAGCAGTGCACATCCGTTGATTGTGTGATCTCATTCAGCTCTCTAATTCGCAAGGCTGTAGACGATCGGCAGACTAACGACGACCTGAGGCTTTCCGATAGCTTGTGCCATATGAAGCGGGCAGGCCAGCCGTACCGCCTCGACGGCGGCCGCATCGAGTGCGCTATATCCGGAACTCTTCTGAACGAAAACATCTGCCAAATGGCCATCCGATCGAATAACGGCCTTCACGATCACTTTGCCCTCCTGCCCGTTCATTCGGGCGGTGTTGGGGTAGCGCTTCAGTTCCGCAACCCGCCGCCAGAGCAAATCCGCCAACCACCGATGATCGATTTTCATATCGGAGCCCGAAACCGACGCTTTCACCACCGGTACTGAAGCAGCCTGCTCGCTCTGGAGTGGCTGTGGCGCTTGCACAGGCGGCTCTTGCGCAACCGACACCTCTGTGGGCGATACCGGAGCGGAGGCGACTGCAACCGGCTCCTCTTGAATCTGTTGTGACTCCGGTTCCTTTGCTGCTGTCGTGGGCTCAGCGACCGGCGGAGTCATTTCAACAAGCGGTGGCGCTATCGGCTCTTCCCCCGTCTGAGCAACCTCCACCTTCTCTTGAATCGCCGAGACCTGCTCGATCGGCGGTTGCACCGGCTCAACCTTCTGCACCAGAGGCTCGACCGCCATAACCGGCTGAGGCGTCTCCGGCACCGACTTGGGCCTGGCAACAACCACTCGCTTCACGGGCTGTGGCTCAGGAACCTGAATCGGTTCACGTTGTTCAGCTGCCGAGTCTGGTTTTGACGATTCGACCAACGCAACGTCCCACTGAAACAGATTCTCTTGCACCATCGGCGTGACTTGTGCGGCAAAGAGAAATACGAGCCCCAGTATGGCGCTATGCACGCTCAGTGAAATCCCCCAGGCCGGAAACATGAATCGATTCTCATTTGGCGATGTCATGGGTCAATTCTTTCTATTCGCTCTCGCAATCAAACACAATTTTGCCCATCCTTCGATTCTGCATTCAGCTAGAGGCTTCGTCTCCGGGTTATAGACATCTCCCAGTCAACCGACCGTACAGTTGCTCCATGACTCGGTGATGGCCATGCAGAGAAGGGGCGGGATCGAACGCCATTGCGAAACGCGATTAATTGGAGCATTACGTAGTGACTATGAGAAAGAATAGGAGGTCCGCAGAAGCGAAAATGGGAACACTCCATCAAGATCTCTCGATCAGATGAGGCAGCACAGCAAAGCCACGATAGGCGCAGATCGTTTTACCTCGCCCGTCCGACCATATCCCCTACTGTAGAGCCGCAGCCTTCGGGGCATCTACCTTCTGAATCCGAGCCACCGTGTCGAGGATCAGCTGCTCAGTCAAAAGTCCACCCTTGATGTATTCCCGCACGACACCTGTTTCATCGATGAAGACGCTCACCGGCAAACCGAACACTCCGAATTGGTTTGCAACTTTGTTATCCCGATCCAGCAGTACCGGGAACGTATGGCCATATTGCTTGATGTGCTCGCGCACCTTGGGTTCGTCCTCCAGTTCATTGACGGCCAAGACCACGAATCCCTTGTCACGAAGTCGATCGTAGGTGGTCTGCATGGCGGGCATTTCCGTCGTGCAGGGTTTACACCACGTGGCCCAAAAATTCACGAGCACGACTTTTCCGCGATACTGCCCCAGGCTCTGTTGTCTACCCTCCAGATCGACCAGGCGAAACTCCTCAGCCGCCGTACCCACCGCCGGCACCCGCGAGCCCATTCCCCACACCACGCTACTGGTGACAAGAAACATCATGCTTCCGGCGAGAACCCCTTGCGCCATCTTGTATCCGGTTGCCTTCGACCCCATAAGTACCCTCGATGCGAAGGTTCGTGTACGGATGCACCTGATCAGCAATTTCCAAATGGTATGATTCACGGCTAACCTCACAGAATAAGACTTCGGATAGTAGGAACCTGCCAGGATGACGGTTATGGGGATCCCAAATCTCTCTACCCAGCGAATGCAGGACTGACACTCGCTTCTCCCTAGATCTGCACTACCATCTCTTCCACCCTTGGAGCTGATTCACAATATTGAGCAACACGAGATCAACACCAAGCATCGTCCTACTGTTCGGATTGTACTTTCACTTTGACCACCACTTCATTCCTCCTGAGGCACTGGTTAGCCTTAGCTTCCGGACAAAATGAGTCCCGCCACGAGGTACACGTCAAGCTTGTCGCGCTCCGTTGTCTCCTGTTCGAGAACCTCAGCATCACCGATGGTGCGAGTGGAACACGAATCCTCAGGTTAGTAGAGACGTTCGTGGTCCGTACCACGTTGAAGCAATAGCGCGTCGACAGTCCGACGCTCACCACAGGAGACCGCCCTGCTATAGGAGCGTGATTGGCACGCGGAGATCTACGCCATGGTGGGGATTACTCGCATGGCAAGAGTGCTTCTTCCCATGCTCCCCTCTGACCTATGATCGAACTTTCTTTTTTGCTGGGCGAGACTCAGGGGATTTGTTCCGCCCATTGCCCTGAGTCCTTTCCCCATCCACCTTTTCCTTCTCGATCAGTTCAGTGACCGAAGCATGAAACACCCGCAAGCTGCCTTGGCCAATTTTGGTGCCGCGCAAACGCCCTTCGTCGATCCATCGATAAATCGTCCACTTGCTGACCTGAAGCACCTTGGCGGCTTCCTGTATACGCAGCAACAACGGTTCCATCGTCTACATCTCAGTTGGGCACAACGTTCACGGGGGAGATGATTCAAATTCAGAATCCTCGCTTACTTCATGACTTGCGCACTGCAATGCCAGCCCTCTCCCTTCACCCCATTGACGGCTTCGGCGAGCTGCTTCGGCGTCGGCTTGTCGCTTTCCAAACTCACAATGACGTGCCCTTTCATGCTCTTGAGATCCACTGCTGTGACACCGGCAATCTTTTTCAGTGCGGATTCGACATCACCAAGGTAGAGATCGCAATACTGGCCGCCAAGCATCAGCATCACCTTCTGCTCCGTCGCCGCCCGTGCGACATGGAAACCAACGGACAGTGCCACCACGAATATAAGACTGATTCGTGTCCGATTCATGGGTTTCCGTTTCCAATCTTCACCGTTACAGATGGTGTCTGCCGATTCTGAAACAATGGATTCTGACCCTCGAACGCACCCAACGGGAAATCATCTACCCAGCCAGCGCAGCATTCCCAACTCCTGACGCGACAGAAGGTCTTCTCGGCATTCTCGCGGAACGTCGCCGCACAGGTTGCTTGAGAACAGGAACTTGAGTCCTAGGCGAAAGACATCGTTGACCCACCGTGTCATAGCGTGGTCGTGATAGGGTACTTGGCCGCCGCTCATCACTACCGTTGACGGCCACGCGGCACTCTGGTTGATTTGCTGACGCCTCGAATGAGGATGCCACTGCCGTTGCGGCCTTGAGCTTGAACCCAACACCCTTGATGGTGACGAGCTGACAACTCCTGGTTGGGTCACGATCCAGCTGTTGTCGAAGCGCATGGACATGCACGTCCAACGTATGTTCTCCGATGGCAAAGTTCGGCCCCCACACCGAGTGCACGAGTTCATTTCGGCTGAATACCCGTGATGGTTCTTGCATGAGTGCTCGAAGAATTGAAAACGGCTTGGCGGAGAGCTGCAGTGGGCGCCCGGCGAGTGTGACCGTGTGAACATCAGCATCCAATTCTACAGCGCCGACCTGATAGACACCACGCGTCGTTGCGGCACATCCGGTTCGACGAAGATACGCCCCCACTTTAGCGACAAAGAGGCGATGTCCGTCCCGAAAGTCGTGCATGCCGTCTATGCCTCGCTCCAACTCAGACGCCCATTGCTCCTCACCAGACGAACTCTCGCAGGGTATCATCATCATGATCGGCGTAGACTTCAACACGGGGCTCGTACGGAGCATTCCCCAATTGTCGATGCGGTGATCCAATAAAAGCAGCGACGGCACACTACGCTCGGCCCATGACAGGGCCTCGTCGAGTGTCGCGACCGATTGCGTCGCATGACCGGCGCGATTCAATGAGGCTCGAACGGCACCCACAAAGTCCGGATCCGCAGACAGGACCATAATAGACGGGGACACCGCCGCCGACGGTTCCATCGATTGCGCGTCACCCTCGCCTACCGGTACTGCACCGCTTGGTCGTGCCCGTAACACCACGCCGAGTAAGCCGATGACGGCCGGCACAAAGAGGACCGCCGAAGACGGGGGAGAAGAAATCGGTTGCAGCGGCGACTGATTCTCTAATGTGAGCGATCCGATATCCGGCGGCGCTACATCTCCGCTCAGGTTCCTTTGGGCTAAAAACGGTAACCGGTTGAATCCCATGACATCCTGCTCTGTCCCTTGCGGAGGCACACTCCACACGTCAGCCGCCATCTCACGGCACAACACCTTGAGATCGTGCAGGACATTCCTCGATACCGCAGAAAGCGAAAGGTCATCCTGCTGTTGAGAGACTACGCCAAGGAGCTGCTGGGCAGTCCCCCGCACAGTGGCCTGTCGCGTTGCACCGCGGACGGAGCTGGCGTCATCTCCCGCCGGCATCAACACGGCACCCCTCACCTCGCCGTCCATCACAAACAAAAGGAGGACGACCAGACCCAGGACGAGTTGGCTGCGCCACCAGTCGGTTGTTTTAGGCTGTTTCCCCTGCTGATTCATCGTAGTTGCTTCTCATGCCCATTAATGGGCACAGCGGCACCCAGGAGCGACCGCTGTGCCTTGGGTGGATCTAATTGAGCATTAGATGCTCTCTTACGCTAAGACTGCCATTTTCCGACGGGCCAGGCCCACCAGACCTGCCACACCGGTACCAAAGAGCCACGCGGCTGCTGGAATCGGTACTACCGGAGCATTTGAACCCCATAGGGTCAACGTATACCCCGCGCCTACGCCAGCGAGTCCCTGCGGATGAAGGTGATAGTCGCGGGACAATCCTAAATCAGCCAACGGCTGGTTTGAGAAGCTGGCTTGAGCCGCTACGACCTCCGTATCACCGTTATTTTCAAAAATCGGAACTCCGAAGGACGCGATACCGGGAGCCGTCGAGGTCATGTTGAAGTGCGTGAACGATCCCAGATCAAAATTGATCGTGTCCAAGAAAATTCCGCTTCCCCCAGGATTGCCGGGATCCGGAACATTGATCACAACCGGATTCGCCTGGCTTCCGAGGGTACTGTTGAAGACCCCTGCATCGAGCGTAACCGCCTGAGCGGTCGCGCCGAGGGCCAACGCCCCAGCGGCGACCAATCCGGCCACCGCCGTCTTCAGCTTATGTGTGCGTGTCATACTGAACTCCTTTGTTAGGGTTAAAAGCACTGAACGGAACGTCATCTGACCGTAGAAGATAGAGCTCTATTCGGTCACACCTACGCTTATAGTTCGTACGCCGATGGAGATCTACCAACCGGAGCACCGCCTGCTACCACCTGTGACAAGAAAATGCTGCTCATGGGATGAATCAACGCTCCACACAAAGTCTTCCACTTCCGATCACACGACAATGGTAGCAAGAGCGGTCAAGTACCCACTACCACCGGATACAACGGATGCTACAAATGTGACAAGAAATGGGAGGGGGAGATCGGTCGAAGCTATGAAGAAGTGTGGATGCTCATGTATCGGGCCAGCGTGAAACGACCGGCCATGATCCGAGTCGCTCTCGTAATGGAGGAGGACGTCACGGAGCAGTCTATTTAAAAGTCGGGAATCGCTGGGGTCGCTCGCGACGGGAGGCCTGCCCATACTTCTTGAAGAGGGAGCCTAGCCAAGAAGTCGTGGTTGATCCGGTCACCCGGCCATTTTTCCGAGCGTGACCGAGCCGGTCCAATCGCACCGCCACATCACGATACGGTAAGCCGTCCTGCTGCAACTGCTGGTACAGATCGACAGCCTCAGCCGGCTTTCCCGCATCTTCGAAGATGCGCCCCAGCAAATACTCCAGTGCGGTTCGATCGTCCTCTGAGGCAGGACCACGGCTCAGAGCCGACTGCAGTGCGGTGATGGCTTCATCAAATCGCCCCATGGCTTTCAGGCATAACCCTTTTTTAGCCAACGCCTTCACGTACCAGAACTCCTGTTCCGCTAAGCGGTCGAACAGGATGATCGCCTGCTCAAAATGCCCTGCCTCCTTCAGCGCGATGGCTTCATCGTAGAGAGCCGCGGAATCCTGTACCACGGTGCGCGCGAGTTCCTTTCCTTCGTCTGTCGTCTGAACGATGTCGCTGGGTTGCTCGTTTCGAGCGTGAAAGGATCGAACTTCTTCAGCTTCTTCTTCCAGCTCCGTCGGCGAGACTTCAAGCGATTCAGGGGACACCTTGAATGGAAACATCGCATGGCGATCCCTCGCCGCCGCAGCATCGAGCACAACGCGAGCCGTGATGTACACCGATTGCTTGGCAAAGCCATACACCAGCGCGTGGTCGCACAGCTGATTGATCAGACGTGGGATTCCCCCGCTGAGACGGAACACGGACCGACAGGCAGACGTCGTAAACAGTGGTGTCGTTCTCCCCGACACCTGGAGCCGATGCATGATGTACGCGATCGTTTCATCTTCTGACAGCGCATCCAAGACATACTCGACGCCGATGCGCTGTGCGAGTTGCACCATTCCGGGCCCCTTCAGAAAATCCCGCAATCCCAGTTGGCCCGACAGCACAATTTGCAGCGACCGACGGCGCCCGTCGTTCAGATTCGAGAGCAACCGAAGCTCCTCCAGCATCGTCGTTCCGATGTTCTGCGCTTCATCGACGATCAAGAGCACACGCCGCCCGGCGCTCCGTTCCCGTTCCAAGAATCGGGAAAAGTCCTGAAACAGCTCCGTCTCGCTCTTGTCGGCCGTCGGCATGTCGAAGGCGGTCGCAATCCACGGCAACAGGCCACCGAATCCAGCATGCGTATTCGACAGGACTCCGATCGTCCATGGATGACGGGTTTCATCCAGCAGCTGATTGAGAAGCGTGGTCTTTCCCGTCCCGGGTTCGCCGGTGATGATGATGAATGCGGACCCGTTGGCCAAGCCGTATTCCAAGAGGCTCAGCGCCATTTTGTGCTTCGCCCCCAAATAGAGAAATCCCGGGTCGGGCAGCAACGTGAACGGCTGAGCTTTAAATTGATAATGGGTTTCGTACATCAGTCTCCACCTAGCGATCTGCGTTGATCAGTGTTCGCCCTTGTCGCAGGGTCAACATGGCGCGTCCGGACTTATTCAACACACCGCCGAGGATGGGGACGCTGCCCTTCAGAACGTCCATGGCCCGTGTAACCTCAGCCACAGCGGTGCGACCTTCCTCCACGACGAGCAGCAAGGCATCCAGGTGAGGCGCAAATCCGAGCATGTCGGCGCGTGATAGAATCGGGGGAAGATCGAAGACCACAAGACGGGCGGGATAGCGATGCTTCAATTCCTGGACTAAGCCCGTCATTCTCGGCGACACGAGCGCCTCCGCTGAATTCTTGATTGACCGTCCTCCAGGAAGGAAGACGAACCGACCGATACCGGGATGAATCAGCAGTGGCGCGAGCGGCGCCTCATCAAGCAGATGCTCGGACAATCCCGAGACGGCGTCCATCCCGAAGACGCGGTGGACCGACGGTCGCAGTAAGTCGGCATCGACCAAGAGCACGGTATGAGCCAGATCCATGGCGAGTGAGAGCGACAGATTAACCGCCGTCAATGTTTTTCCTTCTTCATCTGAGGCACTGGAGACCCCAATGACATTCCACCCTTTCTGACGGTACTGCTGCAACACCTGCGCCCGGACCATGCGATAGGCATCGACAAACGGGCCTTGATCAAAGCCGGCGATCAAGCGTTGTTCCCGCATCACATCAGGGGAAAGCGCGATCGTCCTCGTGGCGGTATACACGATCGGAGGACTTGGTCGTCGTGAGTCTCCCACCAATCGACGCGGTTCGGCACCGGAAGGACCGAGTTGCTGTCTCAACCGTTCTTGGGCCTGCTGAAGATATTCCATTGGAGGTTTGCCGTTTCGTTATATTCGGGTCAGCCGATTTTTCTGAGGATCGTATACCACACCACATCCAGTGGCCTCCATGCGAGATGGAGAATGAGCGCCACGACGACCATCGCCCCAAGCGCGGAGAGGCTGACCGCCACGCGACGACGAGAAAGAGCGGCCATCTCCCGATCCGACGGCAGGTAGGGAACCGCCACAATGGGAACATTGCGCATGGCGTGGGACAGCTGGTCCCGCGTATAGATTTTGCCGTCGACATGGTCGGCGACGACACCGAGCCCTACTCCCCCAAAGAGCGCAAACATGGCACCAAGCAGCAGAATCGCCGGGCGGTTTGGCTGACTGGGTTTCTCAGGCAGCTCCGGTGGATTGATCAACGAGAAGCGCTCGCCCTTCCGTTGAACTTCGAGCTCGGCGGAGACCTGCGCCTCCATCATTCGAGAGGTAATTTCCTGATGCTTGCGCACAGAATTTTCACGATCTCGAATCAAATCCAGATATTCAGGCTCGATCGTCGGCGTCGTTTCCAAACGTTTGGCGTATTCGGTCATACGGCGTTTCAATTCGACACGCGCCGCTTCGAGCGATTGCAACGACGCCGTAGTGGACGCCAGCTGCGACTCAATATTGATGTACGCGGGATTCTCCGGCTTGATATGCACCGGGGCGGCGGCGCGATCGGTTGCGGCCTGTAATTCCCGCTCAAGAGAAGCCACAACTTCTTGAGCCCGGATCACGTCAGGATGGGCATCATGCATACGCCCGCGAAGGTCATCCAACAGGGCTCGTTCCGCCATGAGCCGTTTCGACAACTCATCGCGGCCGTCCGAGACGCCGGTTTCCTTTTCGAGCGAAGACAGTTCCTGTTTCATCTTAATCAGGTCGGGATGATCAGGTTTCACGTATGCCGTGAGACTGGCAGACTGAGCTCGCAAGGCTTTCAGTCGCTCGTCAACATCCAACAGCCGCTCCCCGCTGGCACTGATGATCGGAGTATGCGGTTTCAAGGTTGCGAGCTCGCCCTCCAGGTAGGTCTTGCGTTCGCGCAAGCTTCTGATATCACGGTCAGCGTCACTCAGCTCCCGCTGAGCCTGATTCATCAAGGACATATTGAGTTGCACGAGCTCCGGTAACGCCCCACCTGCCCGCTGCTTGACCTTCGCAAGCTTCTCTTCCAATTCTTTGATGTGTCGAGATAGGTTTTCCGATTCCTGTTTCAGGAACGACGTGGTTTCTTGGGCATGTCGCTCACGGGTCTTCAAATTTTCACTCAGAAACAGACTCGTCAGTTCGTTGGCGACCTTTTGAGCTATACCCGCTGCCTCACCATCATACGCCAGGGTGAACGCGATGGTAGCTTGCGTCGGGTTCTGGGATCGCTTATCGATGACCTTGACGTTCATGACCTCGATCTGAATATCTTTCGTAAACCTCTCCAGCACTTCCTCCGTGGAACTTCGCCGGCGAAGGCTTTTGTACAGGTCGTATTGATCCACCATACGCCAGAGCGTCGATCGACTGAGCACTTGTTGCTTGATCGTCTCGATACGTTGATCGACATAGGTCGCGATGGCCGATCGCACAAGATCCGGGGGAATTTCTTGCTCTTCGATCAGGATCGTGGCAGTTGAGCGATACACGGCCGGCCAGAGGAAAGCCAACGCGGCACTCGCACCCAGCAACAGTGCCCCAGTGACCACAATCAGCCGGCGGCGACGGCGCAGCAACGCCACATACTCCGTGACGGTCCGCGCCTGAACGCTCGTCGTCAATCGGCCGGATTGTCGCTGATCACTCGTTACCGTGACACTGCCCATTTGAGTCCTTCATAGCGGAGCACGAGAAACATCGAATGCGCTCCATTGTGCTGGTTAAGTTCATCAACCGTTCGTTCCGCAAACGTGTACGTGGCCTCCACGGTCCAGGATTCGGCAACATTCCACGAGACGCTCGGACTGACGGAAAGGAATCGCGTGCTCGGGAAGGAACGATTGGCTGAATCCGTGGCGATGGCCGACACAAAATAGAGGCCTCCCGTCAGTGAGGCCGAAAGGGTCTCGCTCAGGCGGTGATGGACGGATCCCCCGACGCGATCGGTCTTGAGTAGTCGCCCGAAGCCGCTCGGATTGATCGATCGACTTCCGTCGACCCGAATCGTGGTTTGCTCCAATTGCTTACTCAACGACGCGTTGTAGATCCACACCACGTCCTGGCTGCTCACAGCCCCGGCACCCGAAAGCTCCAATTCCGAGTTGACCAGTCGTCCCCCACCCCCCACCGAGCCGATCCAATGATCCCCGAAGTCATGGGTCCAAGTCGCCTGCGCACCATAGTAGGTCGTCTCCAACCCGACGACTGGAATACGCACCATCGTGTAGTCACCGGTCAGCTGCACCTGATCCAACTCGCTCAGGTGATAGATCGGTCCGCTTGACCCGCCATGGACCTGGTAATCGAAGAGTCCCAGACGCTGCCCGTCCTGATAACTGGCATCCGCGAAATTGTACCCGCTCTGCCACGACAGCTTCTCGGTAAGGCCGACTTTCCAGCTCGGGTTGGCGGTCCACATGTTCCGTTGTGTAAAAAACAGCACGAGTCCCGTGGTCTCCAACTCTCCTCGTAGGGTGTTATCGTTGGTAAACCCGCCTTCAAACCCCAAGATGTGCCGATCTGTTCGATACGACGTCCTCAGGGGAAAGTAGTAATTGGTAAAGGATCGATCTTGATCACCAAAATAATGGACGAAATCCGCCCGCCCCTCAGTTTCGACGGACAGTGACTCCGTCGCACCTTTGAATCGAAGGGCCGGTGTCACCCAATTCCCCCATACTTCATTGTTTCCGTCACGCAGGAGCAAGTTACTGTTGTAGATCCCCTTAACACTCAAGGATGGGACCGCTGACCATTCTGCTGCCAGCGTGTCTCCTATCCCATCGAACATCGAAACCATCAGTGCCCCGCAGAGAGCCGACCGTAGAACCCAAGACGTGTAGCTTCCATCGGAGCGCGGGATCACAATCGGCCCTCGACTCTCCCATCCTGTCAAGGCACCATCACCACGTCGCCACGCTGAAGCACGATGTTCTGCTCAAGGTCTTTCCCTTTTCGTGCGTCACCATAACGGAACGGAAAGACGATTTCTTCCATTCCTCCCCGTCGACGAATGATCTTGATGTCATTCTCCGCCGCATAGGGCGTGAGTCCACCGGCCATGCTCAGGGCCTGCAGCACATCCGTATGGTGGCCTGCCTGGTACTCCCCCGGTTTGTTCACTCGGCCCAACACATAGATGCGGTAGCTCTGCACCTTCAAGACGGTCACCGTGACATGTGGAGTCGGCAAGTACTTCGTAAGCCGCGTGGTGATCTCGATCCGGATATCTTCAACCGTCCGTCCTGACGCCGCCACCTCGCCGATCAAGGGAAAGGAGATCATCCCGTCAGGTCGAACGACCATTTCCTGTGTGAGCTGTTCATCTTTCCACACCGCGACCTTGATCACATCTTCGGGTCCGAGCAGGTACGTTGGCTCGGCATTCACAGGCTCGGCCCAGAGGTCACGCGCATGGTCGACCCACAAAAGACCGATGCACGCGAGCACGACAATTGCTCGACATCTGCTCCAGCTTGGTACGATCATGCTCATCCCGCCACTTGTCCAAGCAGTGTCTTCGCCTCGTCCAACCCCTCGAACGGGGTGCCGGCAGCTACCGCTTTCTTCAGATGGGTGATGGCGTCCGGCCGCCGCCCGGCTTTTACATAGGCGGCCCCTAGGTGATAATTCAAAATTGGGTGGTCCGGCGCCATCGCCGTTGCTTGCTGCAACACCCTCACCGCATCGACCTCATGACCGAGCTTATGGTGCGCCCATCCCAGCGTGTCGAGCAAATAGGGATTCGCTTTCTCGGCTTCAAATCGACGACTCAGTTCCAACGCCCGCTGAAGGCTCCGTGGATCACCTTTATGGTCGACCAAAGCCGCCGCTAGATTGTTGGCCGCAACAAGCGACGTGGGAGCACGTTTCAAGACCAGCTCATAATGATCAATCGCCTCGTCATGCTGCTTTTGCGACGAGAGACTCATCGCCAGCAAGAGACGCAACTGTTCATTCTCAGGATTCCTCTCCAGTCCCTTCCGCAGCACCGCATCGCCTTCCGCCGTCCGCTGTTGTGTCTGGTGAAGTCGGGCGAGGTGGATCCAGGGGGTCGTCCACTTAGGGTTGACACGGACGGCTGTTTCCAAATGAGAAACCGCTGCGTTCTGCTCCCCTTTCGTCAGCAAGAGTTCGCCGAGAAAGCCGGCAGCATAGGGATGCTCTGGGAATTTGGCTAGTAACGATTCCAGACGCTGCTGCGCCTGCGGCATATGTCCACGCCTGAGGTCCAGTTGCACAAGCGCAAGGAGCGGCTCCGCCGCTTCCGGCCGCTGGCGGGCGGCTTTGCTATAAGCACCCTCGGCTGCATCCCACTTCTGTTGGGCCAGGGCCACATGACCTTCCGCCAAACTCGCGAGAGCCTCGTTGGCCCCGGCTTTGCGCAACTGCTGGAGAGTCTCCTGGCTCTTATTCCAATCCTTCTCCTGCAGCTGCAACTGAAACAGCATGCCGAGGAGCGCGACATTACCAGGATTCTTTGCGAGTAGCGGATCCAGCCGTTGCTTCGCCTCCTTGAATTGCCCGGCCGTCGCATCAAGTCCGGCCAGCAAGATCTGGGCCTCCATCAGTGTCGGCTTCAAAGCGAGAGCTTTATCCAGGCTTTCCCGAGCCAGCGTCGGTTCGCCTGCCAGCAGATGCGCACGGGCCAAGAGGACATAGCCCTCCACGAGTTCCGGCTGATCTTTGAGTATGGAACGAAAGTCGAGAATCGCATCCTTCCCATTTCCTCGCTGGAGCGCGATTTTGCCTCGAAGCATGAGGGCGTCGCTCGACCGTGAGTTGTCCTTGAGCACGGCTTGTACTTTTTGCTCGGCCTCCTCGACTTTTCCTTCGGCCCAGTCGAGAACTGCCAGCTTCACCTGTGCCTCTGAGGCCTCCGGTTTTCCGGAGAAGGCCGTCTCCATCTCACGATACAGTTCTCGCGCCCTTTCAACCCGCTTGGTCGATTCATAGAGGCCGCCCAGCGCCAACCAAATTTTCCCGTTGTTTGGAAGCTCTTTACGCGCCTGTTGTAGCACCGTTTCACCCTGCTCGATGCCGCGACGTTTCCCGAGATACTCGGCTAGTGACAACCAGCGCTTCTCATTGTCCGGTTCGGTTCGAATCGCGTCCCGTAAGATCGATTCCGCTTTTTCATATTGCTGTTGTCCATCATAGAACGAGACTTGGCGCAACTGGTGAGTGAATACCGTCGGCTCCAGCGCGGCGATTTTTGCGAGCGTTGTTTCAGCCTCCGTCTTTTGCCCCTGCTTGATCAGCGTGGTCGCCAACACATCCAGCAATTCAAGATTGTCCGGATGGACCTCCAACGCTCGACGCAGAAACGGCGTCGCCTCTCCTGTTCTTTGGACCGAGCTGTAGAGCCCGGCGATGAGCAGTGCCGCATCCACCTCGGTAGGCGCATCGGCGATCAGCTTCTCCGCCTGGTTGATCGCCTCTTTCGCATGGTCGGAAAGCGCCAGCGTGGCAATCTTGATGGCTTGCGCCGGAACATGATCCGGATGTCGTGCCAATAATCGATCCGTGATCTTCTTGGCTTGCTCCAACTCCCGCACCTCGAGGTAGTACTTCGCCAACTTCACCTGGCCACGGTCGTGATCAGGGCTGAGCTCGACGACCTGTTGATAGGCGGCAAACGCATTGCGCCAGTTTTGCTCCTTCTCTTCCACTTGCGCATAGAGAAAGTAGGCGTCGGCATCCTTGGGATCGATCTGGAGGACATTTCTCAGCGCAATTCTGGCTTTAGGAAAATTGCCTTCGTGGAAGTATTCCTGCGCCTTCAGCAGATATTTGGCTTTGCGATCTTCCGCACCACCACAAGCGACTAACCCGACCGCCAAAACAAGGACCAGTCCGAATACACTCAATGACTTCATTTCCGTTCTCCTCTTTCCCCCTACAACCACCACGCACGAACCATCACCCCCGCCAGCATCACGAGCGAGACCACGCCGAGTCGCACGACGGCCGAAGACCGTAGGTTGAGCAGCAATTCGAACGAAAAAAACAGTACGATTAACTTCGCCGTCAACAGACCCATCGGAACATCGCCGACCGTCATCCCGGGAAGAAACGGCATGACCCCGGCGACCAGGATGATGAGGTAATCAAGCGGGGTAGTCTGAAACTGCTCCTCCCCGACTACGTGAATCGCAAGAATGACCAGCAATGCGAGCAACGCGACGCCGATATTGATGAGACTCAGATCTCGAATCATCATGTCTCGCGGGAAGACATCGCTGTAGTACATCAGGCATGTGCTGCCGATATACAGCGCAGCGCGTACGGCCCAGGGCGCTGCCGAGGGCAGAAAGAATGAACCGATCACCGCCACCGTCAGTGCACCGGCGATCATTCCAGCATCGACTGGAATCTCACGTGGCGCCGCAATGGCCCCGACCAGATACAAGGGAATGGCAAGATACAAAACGGTGAGTGAGACCTCGCCGATCATCCAGCGATCGCCTCCTCCTTGAACTGCCGGTCGAGGAACGGACGACACCTGGGGTTGGAGCACGGACGGGAGCTTTGGGATTCGCATAAACACGCTGAGTAGTCCCAGGACAAACACAAGGTAGACGGCGACTAACAGCCATTCCGGCTGCCAGCGCAGCACATAGGCGCAGCCTACCATGAGGGCATGAACGGCATAGATTAGGGTGACAGCCTGTCCATGCGACAGTCCGGAGGCAAGCAATCTGTGATGAACATGACTTCGATCACCGATGAACGGCGATCGCCCCTGAAGATATCGATGAATCATGACACCGGCCGTGTCCAATAACGGGACGCCCCATAGAAAGAGGGCCAACAACGGGCTATAGGCCGTTCGGGTGGCGTCGGTCAAGAGAATGGCAGCCACGGCCAAGTAGTGCCCAAGGAATTGACTACCGGCGTCGCCCATAAAAATTCTAGCTGGATAGGTATTGAACCTGAGAAACCCCAACAGGCCTCCCAGGATCGATACCATGAGGAGAGCCAATAAGGATTCGTTGGCTTGGAACGCCAAATAAGCAATCCCCGCAAAACTGAGCAGCGACAACCCACCCGCCAAACCGTCGAGCCCATCGGAGAGATTCACGGCATTCGTAACCCCGACGATCACCATCAAGGTGAGGGGCACGGAGATCCAGCCGGGGAGGAGCACGTCGTCCAAGAACGGCAGAGAATTGACACGCACGCCGGCAAACCAAACGGCCACGACCGCGGCCATGATTTGTCCCACAAACTTCATCTGGTAACTCAGCCCAACCCGATCATCCCAGATCCCGAAGCCTAAGATCACGGCTCCGCCAAGCAAGCTGGATACAATGAGTTGATTCTTCGGAGCCCACATGAGAACCGCGCCGAACGTGGCGATGGCAAAGGCGATTCCACCGATCTTCGCGACGGGCTCACGGTGGGCATGTCGCTCACGCGGCACATCGATAAACTGGAGCCGCCAGGCCGATGCCGACAAGGTCGGGATCAACGCGATACAGATGATCAAGGACCCCATGAAGCTAAAAAACAAGGTTGAGCCCACTGCTCGGCCTCTCAGTCCGGAACATACCGGTCTAATAACGGTGTCACGAGGCCGACCAGCGTCTGCAATCGCTGATCCGCCACCGCCTCGCTTTCTCCCGCATGGACGGACGATGTCAGACGAATGAGCGCCCCATCCGCACGGTGTCGCGTGAGCGAATCCCAGAACAGGAAAAACTTCACCAAGTATTCACTCGTGATCCATCGATCACGCTGCTTGAACCAGTAATACACGATCTGCTTCTGCCCGCCTTTTTGAATCACCACACGATTGATTTCCCGTCCGGGTGCCCCGCCGGCTACGCGATCCATCTCCACAGGCGCGAACGATGTGATCTCCCATCCCCCTCCCGGAATGCATTGCTTCGGCGAGTGGGAAGACCGCCCTTTCTTGGGAGACAGGTAGTAGGCGACATACACGTTGACGGTCGGCTGACCGGTCGCCGTGTAATCAGCCAAGAGATAGTCGTCCAATTGCAGTGCGTCGAGATATTGTCGCTCGATGGGAGCGGAGACCCCCTCCCAGGCATCAAGTCTCAACGGAAATTCCAGGAGTGATTGTCGTACCGGCTGGGGAAACTCGTCTTGGACAAGCAAGGGCGCAACGGGCACCGTGAGGACCAGAAGAGCAACCCCCACGGCAAACGATGCGACTGGCGTGTGGCGCTTGACCGATGGCCCGGATACCGGCCTTGGCTCCGGCAATCCGATGAGTTCCCAAAATGGACGCGATGGGAGACCGGACCCGACCTTTCCGAGCAGCCACATTTCCAAACAGAGCAAGCCCAGGCTCGCGACAAAGATGACCCAGCCCTCGAAGAAATGCGTAAATCCCTCAGCTGCGCCTGAGCCGTAGTGTTCGACCAAAACGCCGATGACGCCGATTCGAACGCCGTTCAGTAAGATCGAGATGGGGATACTCGAGAGAACAAGCAGGATCCGTTTCCAGAGCGTATCGCGATAGAGATAGGCTCCCAGAATCGTCAGCGTCGTGAGCGGAAATAAATATCGGAGCCCACTGCACGCCTCCACCACTTGTAGCTGAATCCTTCCCAGATCAATGACATTCCCATCCCGAAGCGCCATGATCCCGATCGATTGAAGAAATCCGATTCCAAGGGCCGAGGACCATAACTGGAGTCGGCTCGACAGTTCATACTGGAGAAAGGTGGGTGGTGGAATAGCCGCGAGTAAGTAGCAAAGCGGAAAGGCGATTTGGCGTATCCCGGAGAGCCCGATCGCACACGTCAGCAGCCCGACGATGACCAACCAGAGCGAGACATGGACAATCGCATGCATCGCGGCAAACTGTCCCACCACGTACACAAACAAACCGATCCCGACAATCGGCACCCCCCACCACGTTCCGGATGTGTCGACCGATTGAAGCCCATGCCGCCGCATCCATATCATGTACAGGGAGATCAGCGGGATGAACGGACCATGACTGTTGTTATCCTCAAGCCAGGCGTCGACCAGGAACCGTAAACTGTCGGCATAGAGATAGCCGAGGATCGTGGCCACAGCCGCCAGAAGCACCCAGAACAACGGGTGGCCTCCGTTCAATACAGAGGAGCTCAACGGCAGTTCTGAAGAAGCAGGTGATGTACCGAGAGTCGTCGGGCGAGTCGTCATGCCAGCTCCTGCTGATTAGTCGGAGGAGCAGTGTAGCGTTGCGCAGTGACCAGGTGGCCACGTCAGTCTTAAGTTTGTGTTAACTGATTGTTAAAAAACGAACGCACTCGGCGAGAGGCACTTACTGAATCGCGAGTTGACTGGGCCCTTTAAGTTGGCCGGAACTGAGCCCCTGCATGAACCGTTTCGTCACTTGCCACCAGGGAGCCTCTTCGTTCCATGGCTCCGGCCCATGATCTCCCCACCCTCCCCAAATGATGAGGCCGTCGGCATGTTGGCGAACGGTATTCAGCTGGAGTTCCCAGTAGTCCGCTTCAATGGGTTTCAACCGCAGGGTAGCGTTAGACTCGTGGTACTGTGGCCAGAGAAACGCATAGACCGGCTTTCCATTCGATTTCCGTTTGGCCTCCGCCAATTGCGCAATCGCATAGGCTACCCATCCCTGCCGGTCCGGATAGAAGGTATACAGTGATGGATATAAGGCATCCTGCCACGTGGCTAACTCTTCCAGTCGGTCGTTATCACGCTGCCAGGCCTGATACTCCTTACTACCCGGCCCGCGAACCGCACGCCAGTAGTCCCGCACCGGCACGGTTCCATAGGCTCCGAGGTGGATGTCCGGTGCCTCGGCTTTGATCCACGACAGGATCGAGGACAATTTGCCGACACTCTCCTTTACAACGGTTGCATCCCCCTTCAACGGCCACCGTTCAATGTCGACGATGACCGGCTCCGATGTGCCGCGTAATTCCTTCGCAATGGAGCGCACGGCTTGTTCCGGCGGCAGAACCTGCGGTTGATGGCCTTTAGGAAATAGGCGAGACTCATAGAGCAACTTGATCGGCTTCAGTGAATATCCGCTCAAAGCAGGCTTGTTCTTGTACAGTGTCGCATCGAAGACGAGAAAGGAGCGCTGGCCTTCGGCGGCAGCAACGGCTTGAGCCTCGACTGGAGTCGATCCGTTGAGCGTTCCGACCAATACCAATCCCATGACTACGGCCTGGAACTTTCTCAGGTTGAACTGTTGCATCATTCTCCTCCAACCCCCACCGGTTGCACTTCGTGGGCCAGGATGTCGGGCGCAGCCGCTCCCTGCGGCGTGGGGTACAACAGCTGGCGCCAGCTGTCGAGCGCGTGACTGCGCGAATAGTACCGGTCGAACGCACGCCGTGCGCATAGTCCCGCATCGACGACCTCCTGTCCTCGGCAAGAAAGTCGCCGAATACAGGTCGCCAAGGCATCCGCTTCACCGATGCAGAAGCTCCATCCACATCGATCACGTTGGAGGATACGGGCGATCTCACCGTCAGGGTCGCCGATATGAATGATCGGTCGGCCAGCCGCCGCGATTCCGTAGAACTTACTCGGCACAATCACGCCCTCAAGCGTCGGCCGTAGTGATACGAAGTGGACATCGGGGACGCTCAAACTCCACCGCAAACGATCGGCAGACTGATACGGATGGAACCGGACATTCGCCAAGCCTCGCCGAGCCACTTCGGACACCAGCCATGGGCGTGCAATCCCATCGCCGATGAACACAAAGACAATCTCATCGATCATCCGTACCTGCTCCGCCGCATCAAGGATGGTCTTGAACTCATGAACACGTCCCATGTTTCCCGAATATCCCAGCACAAATTTTCCTTCGAGTCGCCATTCTCGGACGAGCGGATTATTCTCTCTCTCCATAGGCGTGATCGTCTCACCGTCCGCCCAATTTGCAATGATCGTGATTTGATCGGACGGGATTCCTTCGCCACGAAGGCGCTCGGCCATGATCTCGCCCAACACCACATTGGAACGGCCCTGGTGCAACGACTGATTACGCAACCACTTGAGCATGGGAGCGGCAAAACGCACGCCGGAGACTTCCATAGATGTGGCCACTTCAGGAAACAGATCCTGCACCCAATTGACCAATACACCGCCCCTGAGTCTGACCGCCCATGCAGCCGGAACCGACATCATAGGCGGATCCGTTTTCGCAACCACGACATCCCCCTGTCTGATCAACCGCAACAGACGCCACGTGGCACCTATATAAAAAGTCAGATAGTCGATCGTTCGCCCCCACAACTTGGCACGTCCGAAACGTGACGTTTGGACCCGATGAACGTGCACACCGCGAACAGCCTCATCAGCAGGCAAGGCGGCTTGGGCGTCCCCGTAGAGCTGACAACCAGTAATGATATGGATGTCCTGCCCACGCGATGCCAGATCAAAAGCCAGATCACTGAGGAGCTGACTTGTTGCCGAATGATCCGGATAGAAATAGCGGTTGACGAAAATCGTCTTCGGCCTCGAGTGAGTGACGGTGGGCATCGCCGCTTCAGTCCTTTTCATGTCGGAAGCCCCTGCTGGTGCCGTTCAAGCTCGCGCATTTTGAGGACGATCATGTACTCGTAAAATGCTTGGAGCACACAATAGGTGAACCCCGCCCGTCCATCGAGCCAGCCCCGCTGCCACACATACAAATAGAGGAACTTGATCAAGGGTCTCCAGGGAAGCCGGAAGGAGAGGTTCTTGAGTGCTCGACGCCGGAGCGCAGGGTCTGAGGCCAGAAGTCCCGGCTCATCAGCCGACTGTTGGTGCCTCAACTTCATCCCTTCCTGCGCCTCCAACTGAGAGTAGCGATTATGTTTCTCAATCCACTCCGATATCCCTTTGCTGAAATTGTAATGAGTCAACATACCGACCAAATACCCGTGCGGTCCATTGATCACGGGCACCGGATTCACCAGCCGCTGAAACCGAAGGAATTGGGGACGAAAGAATCGCATGATCAAGCCGGGCGGCATTGCATGTTTGATCCAACGTCCCATGAACATATTCCGACGCCCACAGTAGTAGGCCACCGGTGCGCGCAATGGGTCCCCGACGACGCCGAGCAGTTCCACTTTCAATTCCTCAGTCATGCGCTCATCCGCATCGAGGTAGAACACCCAGGGATGTTTAAATGCAATCTGGTCGAGCGCCCAATTCTGGTGCGCCGACCAGTTATCAAAACGGCGTTGGATCACACGGGCCCCCATTTCCTCAGCAATCTTGACGGTCCGGTCGCTGCTGAAAGAATCGAGCACGACGATATCGTCCGACCACGCGACCGACCTGATGCAGTCGGGTAAATTGCTTTCTTCATTCAATGTCAAGATGAGAATGGAGAGACCCATGTCCGTCGCCACGCGGTTGCTGATTTACGAGTGCCTGCCGGATGGTCGTGAAGTGTACGCTGTGCCGAGACCAGGGGAACCACACCTACGTCAAGTTTGTGTTACCTCAATGTTAAAAACGGAAAGGAGGGATCGAGGGCCACCCGAGGTGGAACATGTGGATGAGGCCCCAATAGACAGGAAGCAGTGGTCGACAGGCGCTTATGGTTTCTGGGCGATGGCAATCATCGATTTGGCTAATGCCGGGAACCGCCCAACCCGCATAAAGGTGACGTGCTGAAACCCCGCCTCGACCAATAACGCGCGGAGCGTCCGCATGGACCAAAACTTGATGTGGCCGTGGTCCCAGAGAGCCGTAAAGTGAGCATCCAGCCGTCCGGTGAGCGCTAACGCCAAGTTTTTCCAATACCCATGATACGGCGTGGACACAACGGCGGTACCGGACGACGCAACCAGATCATAGAGCGTCTTGGCGAAGACACGAGGAGCATACAAATGTTCAACAACTTCGAGACTGACCACGACCGGGAACCGCCCATAGGTCTCGGCAAGTGCTTCGTACGCTGACCCATGGGAGAGCCGAAGGTGTGGATACCGACCTCGCGCATGTTCCAGTGCCTGAGTTGAGACCTCAACGCCGGTTACCTGATAGCCCTTTTGTTCCAGTACCGAAGCAACGGCTCCGTTCCCACAGCCCAGATCGAACACGCGTCGATCGTCCGGTGCAATGGGGAGCGAGGCCAAGATAGTCAGCAAGGACGGGACGAGATAGTTGTGCGAGTCATTGAGTTCCCCGTCTCCGTACGCATACCCCGAGATATCGACCACCGTCTCCGTCATGATTCCTCCCCTTCAGGGTGATACTTTCTGATAACACGGGCAGGATTCCCGCCTACCACGGTCCAAGGATCTACGTTGCGAAAGACGCTTGCGCGTGCACCAACGACGGCTCGCTCTCCAACCCTTACCCCGGGTCCGATGAAGGCATCCGCTGCGACCCATGCATGCCGCCCGATCGTAATCGGAGCTGTGATCAAGGGCATCCCATTGATACGATAATCATGGCTTGCGGTGCAGAGATACGAGTATTGACTCACTGTTGCGTGGGGTTCGAGTATCACGCGATCAACCGAATAGCACCGGACATAGTCGCCCAGGCAACTGCCTGCTCTCATCGTGAGGTTCCAAGGCGCCCAGATCCTGACGGAAGGATAGGGATGCGCCCCTTCTTCGATGATGGCTCCAAACAACCTGAGCAAGCACCTTCTCCAGCCGTGCAACCGGCGCGGGCTTGGGCGATACGCGATCCACCAGACCGCAGCCCACAAGAGCCGACGGACTCGATTCTCGGTGGTTTGGAAGTCCCTCTGAAAACCGCTCTTCACGAACTACCTTCCACCCGAACATACTGTGTCATGGTTACTCACACATCCAGGTTGCGGACCTGCCCCGCTCATCCAGGCATATACCGACGACATCTGCTCAGCATAGGACGTCCATGAAAATTGCTCTTCCACCAGATGCCGCCCACGCAGACCCATCGCCGCACGTTCGTGGTGCGGCATGGACATCAAATCCACCAGGCCGCGCGCGATCCCTGCGGCCGTGCAGTCAATGGATATGGCTGAGCCGGATGAAAATCCTTGCGGAAGATTGCATTCGTTCGTCATAAGCACCGGCAACCCATAGGCCCATGCCTCCAAAATGCTGACCGGTAATCCCTCGCTGAACGACGGAAGAACAAACGCCCCCGCCGAACGAAGCAGCAGGTCTTTGTCGCCTCCGAACTTCGGTCCAACAAACTTGATTGTCGACTGAAGGCCATGCTCACGGGAATACGCTCGAAGGGTCTGCTCATGGTTTCCCTGATCCCATCCCGCAATCATGAGCTGCCAACCCGCAATTTCAGGTCTACGCTCCTGTTGAAGCTGTTGCCATGCCTTCAAGAGGTTCAGAAGGCCTTTTTTGGGATGCAGACGGCCAAGAAATAGAAGCGTCTTGTCATGCCGCGTCGACCCTCCAAGAGGCAGAAGAGGAAGATCGATCCCGAATGGGATGACGCAGATCGGATTGGTAAGTCCATAGCGACGGATCGCGTCGACTTCCGCAGGGCATAACGCGTGAAGACACGCCGCCTGTGTCAGGTGGCGGTGCTCATAGATCATACCGGCGAGCTTCTTCTTCCAATAGGAATGGGTGACGGCCCAGGGATCCAACATGCCGTGCACGCTGACGATGTACGGTCGGCGCATCAGTTTCGACCATTGCACCGAGGCCACCGAGGGATACATCCATAACCCATGATTGTGCAGCACATCCGGTGCCGCTGAACGAAGTGCCGGCAAGAGATCCGGCGCGTAGCCGAACGGCTTGTACCCTCGCTGCTGAAAAATATTGACCGCAACGGGCTGCCACGACTCACAATCTTCCCCGGTATGCTCATCACTGAGTCCGAACACGCTGATGTTCGAGCCACGACGATGCAACTCGAGCGCGCCCCTTCGCACAACCTCGTGAATCCCTCCGCCCTTTCGAGACACCGAAGCCGTGACCATCCCGACTTTCATATGTCCCTCTTGGATGCTGCCATCGCACGCCGGTGAACGAACGTGGCGTTCCACCCATCGACAGAGGTCAGATAATAGCCGCCGGCCTTGACGCGAGAGACCATATCCACAATACGAGGCAGGTAGTCGTCATCCAACGGGTGATACCCTTCATCGAACTCCACACAGAGAATAGCCGGTCGGATATCGCTGACCAGGATCGAGGAGAGGATCTCGTACTCGGCCCCCTCCACATCGAGCTTGAGCAACGACACGTCCGAGTGACCCAACGTCGCCATTACGGTCCCGAGCGTCTGACAGTCCGCTTCGAAGTAATCAGCGGTCTGCTGGAGGTTGACGATCGAGTGCGACACATGAGCCGGGTTGGCCGGCGCATAGAATCGCATGGTTCTGTCGTGGCTCCACAGGCCAATGGCATGAAAATGAAGTTGGGTCAGGCACCCCGGGGAGAGGGTGTACCACACATCGACGGCATCATTGATCGACGTCGGGATACCGTTGCTCGCATTCCTGTGTAACTGGTCCACATGCCGTTGCGCCCGCGGAGTCGGGTCGAAGCAATGGACTTCACACCCGTACTGGTTGATGAGTTCAATCTCAAAGCTGATGTCCTCACCGGCTCCCACCCCATAACAGAGCGATCGACTCGACAGCAGGCTCGTCGGGACAAACCATCCTCCATACCCAGTTCCGATCTTTTGGTGAAACACTGACAACGGATCCCGAAGCCGATTCAGCTTGTCCTGTGCCACACGTTGCCGGACTTTTTTATACAGCGCCCGCGTGTGCTTCATGAGGATGTTCATCGCCCCTCCTTAACCGAGCCCGAGTCCTCAAGCGGTCCACAAGGCACGGCGCTATCCGAGTGCCCCGGGGTTGTGACGCCACGCGCTGGAAAGACACAGTGTTGTGCGATGGACTTGACGAACAGATCGGCATGAGTGCTCGTGTTGTATCGACTTCTAATTACCGATCGGCATGCCGTCGCCATCGCCGGCTTACAAGAAATGGGGAACAGGGCGTCGATGACTTTCTCCGCACAGTCCGACAAGTCATCGTATCGATAAAACCATCCGGTCTCCCCTTCCTTTACGGCTTCCCACTCTGGAAAGTGTTCTTCAACCTTGTCGTGCAAGAGAACCGGCGTCCCGTACCCGAGCGCATGCATGACGGAAAGCCCGGCTCCCGACGGCACCACGGCAAGATCACTGGCAGAAAGAACAAGGCCAAGGCGTGATTCGTCATAGGTTGCGCCGAGAAAATGAACGAACCTGGTGAGTCCGAGTTCGACCGCCAGTGACGTCAACATCGGTCGTTCACTGCCGTCACCGACCAAGGCGAGATGAACACTCCGTCCCTGTTGCACGACGAGGTGTATCGCATGCAACAGCCAGGGCAAGCGTTTCACCGGCTGAAGACGACCCGTAAAACAGATCAGCCGCTCGGATTCAATAATGCCGAGCGATCGGCGGAACGTCTCACAAGCAGCGGGCGTGATCCGTTCGGACACGGCAACCTGCTGTCGGTCATCGAGCGAGTTATAAATGACATGCAGTCGATCCTCGGCAAAGCCCTTTGCGATCAACAGGCGTTTGGCATGATCCCCGTAGAGTAACAACCCCCTGGACAGTCGAAACAGCCACGAGCGAACCCTCCATTTGACTCCGGCCTCTGCACCCTGAAGCCCATGGGTCCACAACAGAACCGGTATCCCGTAGATCCGCCCGAGAATCGTCAACATCCACGCGGTCAGCTCATAGGGACTCCCCTGTGCGATCACAACATTCGGACGGTCTCGGATCACTGCCTTCACGGCCGCCGGTTGCCAGGACAAGGTCCATCCAAAAGGCAGTCGGATTACCCGTTGTGAAGCCGCTTCGAATTCGCACCGGTTGGGAGGTCCGGATAACGGAAGGAACGGCACGTCAGCCTCCGGATCCGCGAGCACAAGAAAGCGGAATCGTGAATCCATTCCCAGCGTTTCCAATAAACGCTGCCGGTAATGGGGGATGCAGACTTGCTGCAGCACAACAAGAGGAGGGTTCGCGGTCCTTGGTTTCATGATCGAACACCCCACATCTCCGGCCGCACCTCACGCAGGTCGTCGTCCACGGAATCCCCAATGAACTCCTCTGTCTCGCTCTCGTGAGAGGCATACGTGTGCCCTGCAATCTCCGATTCGTCGTGAGAAAGAGACGGGACAAGAATACCCAGTAGAAACAAGAGTGAGGTTGGATTGCCCGCATTGATAAAGTACCGTTCGAATATCGCAAGGACGAAATATCCACAAGCCAGCCCGATCAGCACGCTGTAGCTGAATGTGTGAGAGGGATCCTGATTCCGACGCCATGTTCTCCACAAGCCGGAAAGGGCGACGAACAACACCGCTCCAAATCCAATCACCCCGATCTCTGCGAGCAATGCCAGGTAGCCGTTGTGTGCGGAACTCGCGACTTTCAACACGACTTCGTGCGCCCGAAACCCGACCCCGAAGATCGGATGGGCGAGGAACAGGTTCCACGTTGCTTTCCAGGTTTCCAATCGCCCCGATCCGCCCGAGTCCAGACCGCGATGACGATCCTGCACTGCGAAAAAGTCCGTGGCCCCACGCATGACCGCCTCACTGTACCAGGCCGCCAGGGTCACTCCGATCACGAAGCATCCCACGAGCAACAGATATCCGCTGGTCCCGGCGGACCGCCGGCGAAGGAATAGGGTGATCGCCAGGCCGAACATCGCTGCAAGGGCCGACGCACGGGCCCCGGTGAGATAGATCACGATCCCCATGGTGATGAGTATCGGAATCCGGATGAGGGCGCGTCGGACGGCCATGGCGGTAATGAACACGGACATGGTCACCAAGGCGAAGCTGGCTGGATTCAGGATCTCCTTTCCACCGCCGAGCCGGCGTCCGGGAACATAGTCGTAGAGAGCAAACCCCGAAACAAGCACGGCCATGAGCACGGCATACACCTTCATCCCTCTCTCATACTGCACTGCGTCCAGGTTGGTATTGAACTGCAGCGCGATCAGAATCGCCAGAATCGTCAAGGCCGTGTATTGGGTTGATTCGAGCGGAGCCCTGCTGACCAGCGCACTGAAGCCACAGAAGATTCCGAACACCGCCAACCCCGCGATGGTGCCCGGGCTGAAACCGGCAGGAATAAAACGGCACCGGCTCAGGAGAAAATATCCGACCGGCCAGAGGAGTGATCCCAGCATGATTATTTCATAGAGGTGGCTCTTTCGCCCTTCCATTCTGCCGAAGAGCGATCCGGCAAACACGCCCGTCAGCCACAGCCCCAGAACGAGCCCAATCCAGGTTCGATCCTCCACGGTCATCGACTCATCATCATGGTCAATCATCGGTATCATCGCGAGTCCGGCCGTCTCGCAAGTCGACGCTGTAGGAGATAGCCCATCACACCCGTATCGGTGGCTTGAGCTGCAATGGACGCGAACGCCAGCCCATCGGCGCCGAGTGACGGCACGAGCCAACTGCCGCACAACAACAATGTCATCCACTTAATCCCATACCCGAGGACCGGTGTGCGATAATCGGCGAGAGAGTAGAACGAATTTCGTATGACCCCATACAGACTGGCGAACGGCAGTCCCCACACGAGTAGCGCCAAGATATGGGCCGTGGTCTGGGCATCGGTCGATGAGAATTTACCTCTGACCAGCGCGATCTCAACCAGCGGTTTCGCTCCGATCGCCAAACCTATACTGAACAGAAGCGCGCCGCCGAACAGAACCGCTCCATACCGAACCAGCAATGCCTGCCCATCACGGTATCCGGCGTGAAACGCACGCGCCAATTTTGGGAAAAGCGTCGTATTGACCGGAGCCGTGAACAGCGCCAGCGGGACAGCCACCATGGATCCGGCATAGAAAAACGCGGCGATCTTGCCGGTCCCCAGACCGGACGCAAAGCTTCGTTCCGTCATGACAACCGCCTGGAAGAGAAACTCTCCGATCAACACAACGAGCACTGGTCGCCAGAACTCCTTCATGGGTACTCTCTGATCCTGCGTATCGGTCGTCGAAGATGGAACAGGGGCCCTGGAGAGCACAACGACAAGCCATAGAAGCACGAGGAAGTGCCCCGCTGCGAAACCCCAGACCAAGGCATCAATACCCCAGCGATCGGAAAATGCCACTACCGCGACGATGGTCGAGAGCGAAACGACCGCCCCACTGAGAAACACCGGTGCAAAGCTCCCGACCACTGAAAGCCCGGCCCTCATGAGGCCGGCCAATCCGGCACAGGCGATCGGAAACAATAAGAGTCGGATGAGTCGGACTCCGGTATCACATTGATCGAGGCTGAACTGGGGAAAGATCATCTGGAGCACCGACCTCGACCCGAACACGAGGACCGTGAGAGCGATCACATTGATGACGATGATGAGAATCGAGGCACGTTTGATCAAAGGCCTGACGCTCCCGGCATGTTGCGAGGCCATTTTCGAGACAAACACATGTTCGATCGCGTTCCCCACTTGCACGCCGAACAACAAATGAAATCCCATCACCGCCACCAGTACATCGAGTTCACTGCTCAGGCCATATGTCGAGGCGACGACCACCTCACGAGCTAAGCCTGCCAGAATGACAATCCCGGACGCCACTGAGTAGATGGGAACCCGACGGAGAACTCCCATTTCCTTGGCACTGGACTTCAGACTGATCCACCACGGACGCAGGAGAGACGCGGTTAACACTGCCGCACCGACTCGGAAGAATGGACAGAGCCCAGTTCCGATTGGGAGAGCTGTCCGATATGGGCGGCACACCAGTATTCGAGCACCAGCGCCGTGAACGCCAACAGCGCCAGGGGTCCTCGCTGAGTACTCCTCGACATCGCACGAGCGACTTCTGGCTTCAATATGGACAACTGAACCAGCAATCCGTCTTCAAGGGCATGACCGTATCGCGCTCTGACACCTTGTATCCATTCATTTGCCGGCGGTTGAAACCCGCGTTTCGGCTGATGAAAAAGCCAAGACGGCAACAGATCTTTTACTGCGCTCTTAAGCCAGGCCTTCGCAGGAAGCGCGTAATCAGACCGCGCCTTACGCAAACCGATGACCGTTTCTACCAATCGATAATCGACCAAGGGCAGTCTCAGCTCGACCGAGGACGCCATGCTCAGTCGATCTCCTTGAGCGATACTGTTTTCAAGAAGGTAGGTCTCGCAAATCAATCTGGTGAAATGGACGTCCAAGCCCGACCACGGAGGTGCAACCGAGAAGGGTTGCCACGATTCCGACTCGTAGACTGGATCTCGGAAAGCATCCGTCAGGATACCGGGGATAGAATCAAGCGTAGTTCTGAACAAAGGAGAGTGCTCAAAAAATATGATTCGATCCCTGGGATTCCGGCGATCGCGCTGAAACTGGTGATAGGAGGATCGAAGTCCTCCCATCGATCGACACCAATCAAACAAGCCCCATCGCGACGTGATCGGAGGAGGGTTGAAACCAAGGTAATCCAACAAGTCCGGATGGCCATCAACCTGCCAGCGTTGTTTTCTCATCGTTTGATGCAGCGCTTCAACCATCCATGGGTATCCCCAGAAGAGTTCGTCTCCACCCTGTCCCATGAGCATAACTGGGACATTTCGCTTCCGGGCAGCCCGCATGACGGCGTCGTATCCATAGCTGGCGATGTCGGCGATCGGATCGTCGGTGCGGAACACCAACGAGGGAAATGCCGTGACCATATCCCCCGTGGTGATCTCGACTTCATGGAGAGGGATGGCAAGATGATTCGCGATCGCTTGGGCATTACGGCGTTCGTCATATCGCGGGCGGCCTTCATACCCCACCGAGAAGGCGGTCAACCGCCCGGGATAGGCTCGTGCCGCCAACGCTGCCGTGGCCCCCGAATCCAGTCCGCCGCTGAGCGCAACCCCGACCGGCACATCCGATCGAACGATGAGTTCGCTGACGCGCTCGAGTTCATTTCGGATTGTGGATATCGGCTCGCTTTCTAAGGGCGGTGCGTTTTCCATTCGCCAATAGACGGACTCTGTCACGGACCAGGGGCGAGAGTGGATCGTCATACGAGTGGCGGCGGGGAGCTTGCGGATTCCTTTGATCGGTGTCATGGGCTCCGGCACATACTGGAAATGAAAGTACTGATAGATAGCGGAGGGATTCAGACGAAAATCGACGGCGCCGGTACGAAGCAGCGCCTTAAGCTCCGATGCAAAGTAGAGCAGTCCATCCCTCTCGTAGAGATAGAGGGGCTTCTCCCCCATACGGTCGCGGGCCAAGAAGAGACACTGCCGTGAATCATCCCATAGCGCAAAGGCAAACATGCCACGAAGATGGTGGACGCAGTCTGCGCCATACTCCTCGTAAAGGTGGAGAATGACTTCGACATCGCTTCCGGACATGAAGCGATGTCCGTTCGACTGCAGCTGGCGCCGCAGCTCCACGAAGTTATAGATTTCTCCATTGGCGATCAACACGAGCGATTTGTCTTCGTTGTAGAGCGGCTGCCAACCGGTGGAGAGATCGATGATGCTCAAGCGCCGCATGGCCAACATGGCGTGAGGACGAAGAAACGTCCCTTCCCCATCGGGTCCTCGATGAATCAAGCTGCCGCTCATACCCAGCACTTGCTCGTGATGGGTTGAGTTCAAAGGCTCTGCGCCGATGATACCGGCGATACCGCACATCTACAGACCATCCATTTTTAAAAGTGACGAGTTTCAGAAGAAAATGAGTGTACTGCTCATCTATATGAGCAAAGAACACAACTAGCTCAAATGTTTGTTAACAAATCGTAAATACGGACAGTTTAGGGCGATTTTGTGGAAGGCACTGTGATACGGGATAGTGATTGGCTAGTTAGGCGGAGCTCAAAGTATCCGCTGTATCCGCTCAGTCAAAAGAGGTAGCCGTGTGCGTTCATTCGGACGCCTTGTAGAAACGATGAGTCGTACCAGCCACCGAATAGTCATTGCCGTTCTGATGGCAACGAGTATGCTGTCTTGTAGCGCTCAGGACAGCCAACAACCACAGGCCTCAAACTCTACGAATCCGCCGGGCGCTTCACTCACAACCCCTCACAAGTTCCTCTGGCAGACCGATGGACTAGGTCCAACCCCGGGGCGTGAATCGATCAGTAATTGGCCGACACTCACGGGCGGCACAGCCAGCTGTGAGCTCAGCCAAGTAGACGACCACCGCACATTGCCTCCCCATGCGCCGTTTGGCGGAAACACGAGCATCCACTACATCAAAGCCGTCTGCACGGGCGGTGCTAGCGGCGGAAGAATCCAGATTGTTGTCGATATGGAGGACCGCAATCTGGACGGACTCGGCAATTTTGGATTCTTTTGGTATCAACCATCCGTAGCCGTTTCAACGGCCATGACCCTCGAGATCGCAACCTCCCCAAGCTTCTCTCAATATCTTCTCTTCAATTGGGCGACGGGAGCCATCGGGCGACGGATGATCGACGGATGGAATCCTATCACCTGGCAAGCAGGCGATCAGGTCGGGAATGTCGGCGGAGCTGACATGAACCAGACCTTTACGAGCTTCCGCATTCTCGTCGACCTGCAGCCCAATAGCTCGGGCACGTTCTACTTCAGCGACTTTATCCACGGATATTATGCAAAACCCCACGTTAATATCTGGGGCGAAAATAACTTCGCGAGTGTCTACACCGCTCTCTTTCCTGAGGCCAAAAAACGGAACGTGGTCGGCTCCTACTGCCCGGTCACGGAGATGCTCAAGGATCCCGGTCGGGTGGTGCTCGAAGGAGGATTCACGAACGACCAACTGAGGGAAATGGTGGCCGCGGGCTGGACCATCGGGGGGGAATCGACGGAAGGACTCAATTATATCGATTTCCACACGACTGAGAGTGCCGGCGCTGATATGGACAAACACCTAGTTGACCTGCAACGCCTCGGTTACAAACGCCCAATCTTCTGGTGCTACGAAGATGCCAAGCACAATGCCGCGTTGGATACCAAGCTAGCCGAACGCGGAGTGGTGGCGGCCTACAGCGGCAACGTGTTTTCCGACAATACGGGACGATCCTTATATGGTGGCCTCACGAATCCCTATAACCTGTGGGCGGTATCGGGCGACGCTCGTTCAAAGGATGAAGTGATCGCAGCGATCGACCATGCCGTGAAGTACGGCGAACAACTCGGTTTAGAGTGGCAACGGTACGATCAGGACTTTGACGCGATCGCCGACTATCTCGTCAGGCTGCGAACGGAGGGAAAGATCGAAATCGCGACCGTTGAAGAGATGATTGCCCGTCATGGGATCACGAAGGGTTCAGCTAACCCTCCACCGATTGATCCACCACCACCGCCACCGCCGCCGGCTGAACTGTTGCCCTTTGATCAAGTCGAAGCCTCTTTTACTCAATCCCCAGAGCTATTTTCTGGCTTGTGGACCCAGGCGAGAACGCGCACCGTCCGTCTTGCGTTGCTCGGCGATTCACAGGAAACCTCGCCGGAGGGGAAGGGCGACGTGTATGTGCCTCGCCTCCAATACGAAGCGTGGAAACGATACGGGAATGTGCCTGAAACCGTCGTAGCCGGCTACCATTCGTACGGCGGCGGTGCTCCATTCGGAGACTGGCTGCTGAGAGGCGGAGCGGCCAAACCTGGAGGCTCGCCGAGCCGTATCATGGCGGCCAGTCTCTTGCCCGGTATCCCGGCCGCAGCTCATGCCGCACCTGGCGGCCCGCAGTCCGTGAATGAGCAATCGTTTGGTCAGCTCATGGTGCTCGAGCAGGATGCCCTGAGCGTCAACCCGGCAGCGGAAATTCCGACCACCACCCAATACTTCTGCACCCAAGGTTCGGTGCGGGCCGAGATCTTTGCCGCAACCCATCCACAATCCGGAGGCATTCTCTATAAGGCACGGCCATCCGACGTAGTACCCAGTTACTCAGCGACGGCGACGCAAGAAGAAACCGCCCCACTCTCGCTGGTTGATTCAACATTTATCGTCAAATCGTTTACGACGGTCCCGCTGGAGCTCAGCGGGAAACGGTACCTCCAGCTGGAACTGCTCGGCACGCTCACATCAACCCTCACGGATATCATCGGCGCCCGATTCAAGAGTGAGCAATGTCCAAAGGGTCTTGTCATCCAGGATCTCAGCGCCGGTGGACTCTCCACCAAGGAATTTTTGGACACCTACCGAAACCCCGTACTCTTATTTCGGTCCATGGGTTTCGACGCGGCCATTCTTCACTTCGGTACCAACGACATCGGTGAAGGCTCGACAGCCGAGAGCTTCCGGGCGGATACGGAACGACTGATTGCTCGCATCCGTTCATGGGTCGGCAAGCCCGATTTTCCTATCATCCTGATGAGCGATCCGTACCGAAAGGGGTTAAATCCGGCACAGGAAGCAGAATATGCTCGCTATCCTGGCGCACTGCGTGCCATCGCCACTTCGGATCCGAAGGTGCTGGTGATCAATTCACGGCGGTTGATGGATGAGCTGGGATGGAAGGCGGATCAACCCACCACGTTATCCGAATGGCTCCTCGATGATGTGCACTATACGCCTCGCGGTGCGATCAAACTCGCGGAAAATGAAATGGAGGCTCTCCTAGGTCCGTTGCCGAAATAGTCAGCGGAACGCTCAACTGTGTTCGCAGCTTTTGACAATCCAACTTCGTCCATATCGAGATGAACACAATAGTGCTCATAATGACCTTCTCCGCCGGGAACTCGAAAAGAGCAACTCGGTAACACACAGAACGCATCTATAAGTCGCTCCCCCATTAGCCCGGTGGAGATGGTGGTAGTTATATCGCCCGAGGTGATCCCATGTTTGATGCTCCCAAATTGACAACGACTCGACCCCCATGGGCAGATCTGAGGCTCGCGCTGTGTTTCGTGGCAACGATGAACTTGTTGTCCTGCGGCTCACAGGACAACGTAGACACGTCGCTCGGTGAGCTTTCTACTTCCCTCTCAGCCACCGCTCCGGTCACCTCCCATCAATTCCTGTGGCAGGCCGACGGATCCAGCCCGACTCGAGGACAAGCCTCGATTTACAACTGGCCGAGACTCTCGGGTGGAACTGCAGCGTGTGACTTAGCCCAGGTCAGCGACAACAGTACCCTCCCTCCCCATACACCTTTTGGCGGCAGCGCGACACTCCATTACATTCAAGCCAAGTGTACCGGCGGCTCCAATGGCGGAAGAATCCAAATCATCGTTGATATGGGCGATCGTACGTTGAGCGGTCTCGGAAATTTCGGATTCTTCTGGTATCAACCCTCTGTCCGCACTTCCACAGCAATGACGCTTGACATCGCGACGTCCTCCAGTTTCGCCCAATACCTCAGATGGAATTGGGCGACAGGAGGGATCGGGCGACGGATGATCGATGGATGGAACCCCATCACCTGGCAAGCCGGCGACCATGTGGCCAATATCGGCTCTGCATCGATGAACGACCGTTTCACGACGTTTCGAATCATACTGGACCTGCTTCCGAACAGCTCAGGAACGTATTATTTCAGTGATTTTATCCATGGATATTATACGAAGCCGCTCATCACCATCTGGGGCGAGAACAATTTTGCGAGCGTCTACACCCATCTGTTCCCCGAGGCCAAGAAGCGGAATATGGTCGGTTCTTACTGCCCGGTCACCGAAATGCTCAAGGATCCGAAGCGGGTGGTGTTGGAAGGAGGGTTCACCAACAGTCAGTTGCAAGAAATGGTGGCGGCCGGATGGACGATCGGGGGTGAATCGACAGAAGGGCTCAACTACACGGATTTTTACACGCTTCAAGGTGCTGCTGCGGACATGGACAAACACCTCGCCGACCTGCAGCGGCTCGGCTACCCACGCCCAAGCTTCTGGTGCTACGAAGATGCCAAGCACAATGCCGCCCTCGATGCCGAACTGGCCAAGCGAAACGTGCTGGCCGCATTTAGCGGAAACCTCTTTTCGGACAATACCGGACGCTCCCTGTACGGCGGCCTCATCAACCCCTACAACCTCTGGGCAGTGTCGGGAGACGCTCGCTCGTTGAATGAAATCATTGAAGCCATCAATCATGCCGTGAAGTACGGGGAGCAACTCGGACTGGAGTGGCAGCGGTACGATCAGGACTTCGACTTTGTCGCGGACTATCTCGTGCAGCTTCGAGCAGCCGGGAAAGTGGAGATTGCGACGGTTGAAGAACTGATGAAACGCTATGGGATAAAAAAAGGGCAAACGACGGGAGGCCCGTCACCGCTGCTCTTATTTGAACAGGTCGAATACAGCTATACTACAGCACCGGCTCGTTTCTCCGGCTTATGGTCTCAGGCCAGGTCAGAGACGGTGCGCATCGCTCTCTTAGGGGATTCCCAGGAAACAGCTCCGGAAGGAAAAGGAGCGGTGTACGTGCCACGCCTCCAATATGAAGTTTGGAAGCGATACCGTAACGTGCCTGAAACCGTCGTGGCTGGCTATCACGCATACGGCAATTCTCCATATGGCAATTGGCTGCTGAGAGGGGCGACGGCGCGCCCCGGAGCCTCTCCCACCCGTATTGCCTCTGAGCGGCTCTTACCAGGAATCCCTGCCGCCGCGCATGCCGCACCGGCAGGACCTCAGTCGGTCAATGGACAATGGTATGGTCAGCTCATGGTCCTTGAACCGGATGCCCGGAGCCTCAACCCACGTGCGGAGGTGCCCACCAACACGTCCTACTTCTGTACTCAGGGTTCGGTGCGAGCAGAGATCTTTGCTGCAACACATCC
>DIHK01000022.1:0-17259 GCA_002420115.1 Nitrospira sp. UBA5698 | reverse complement strand
TTTGCCACGCCGTCGCTCCAGGACACCGCAGCCGTGTCATTGACCGAATCGGCTTTCAAGGTGAAATCCGTCATGACAGCCCCGCTGCCGCTCAATGGAAAACGCTTCCTGCAGCTGGAACTTCTCGGGAATATGAATTCGGCCCTTACGGATATCATCGGCGCCCGCTTTATGAGCGATCAATGTCCCCAGGGGCTCGTCATCCAGGACCTCAGTGCCGGCGGACTGTCCACCAAGGAGTTTCTCGATACCTACGGAGAAGCCGGCGACCTGTTTCGAGCCATGGGTTTCGACGCGGCCGTGCTTCATTTCGGCGCCAACGACATCGGCGAAGGCTCGACGGCGGAGAGCTTCCGGGCCAATACGGAACGATTGATCGCTCGCATCCGTTCCTGGAGCGGCAAGCCAGATTTGCCCATCATCCTGATGAGCGATCCCTATCGAAAGGGGTTAACCCCGGCACAGGAAACGGAATATGCCCGCTACCCTGGGGCGTTGCGTGCCATCGCTGCTTCGGATCCGGCCGTGCTAGTGATCAATTCACGGCGTTTGATGCATGACCAGGGATGGAAAGCAGATCAACCGACCCGATTATCCGAAGTGCTCCTGGACGATGTCCACTACACCCCTCGCGGAGCTATAGAGCTCGCGGCGGAAGAAATGCGGGTCCTCCTAGGCCCCGCTCCATAAAGAATTCAACGATATCTGCTGAATTGTGCCCTCAGATGATCTCATGACCACCGCATTGGCGGATGAGAATCCCACACCTCCTAGGGCTTTGTGGCCTTACCCTGCGGCTCTCGACGTACCTTTCGACCTCCCAACGCTTAATATATCTGTAACATGGAAAGCGTATGATGCTCTCACCGCTGGTGTGTACCGAGCGGTTGTGGCCGGAGGACCGTGCATGGCATCACAACGCCCCAAAACGATTCTGATCGTCGAAGACGAGCCGGAAATCGCTCAGTTGGTCAAACACTACCTCGAAAAAGACGGCTTTCATCCTTGCATTGCGGAAACCGGCATCGAGGCGTTGAAAATGGTGGCGAGCGAACACCCGGATCTCGTGATCCTCGACTTGATGCTCCCTGAAATGGATGGATTGGAAGTGTGCAAATCCATCCGGCAGAAACCGGAAACAGCATTATTGCCGATCCTCATGCTGACGGCCAAAAATGAAGAGTCCGATACCATCGTGGGCCTGGAGCTCGGAGCCGATGATTATGTGACCAAACCCTTCAGCCCCAGAACCTTGGTGGCCCGAGTGAAGGCCCTCTTCCGCCGGCTTGATCGGACAAACGATCACAAACCGACCTCCTTGACCTACGGTCCGCTCCAGATGGACCTCATTCGCCATGAAGTGACAGTGAAGAGCAAAGAGGTTCCGCTGACGGCGAAGGAATTCGGGCTCCTGGAACACCTCCTACGCCACCCCGGCCGGGTGCTCACGCGAGACATGCTGCTCAACGCCGTCTGGGGATACGACTATTACGGAACGACGCGAACCGTCGACGTTCATGTTCGGCGTCTCAAAGTGAAAATCCCGTTCCTCAATGAATCCATCGTGTCCGTGAAATCACTTGGCTACAAACTGTCAGACCAGCCGATACTCTAATCGCGGCTCACAGCCCGTGTCCCAATCCGGCACCACACTCAGGCTGGCCTTCGTGTTTCTCTCAATGCTCACGGCTTCATGCCAGCATCATCCGCGCGTTGAAGCGTTCGAAACCAGCATCGGCCACTTGCACCAAGACGAACTGATCCGCCAGTTCGGATATCCGCAGCGCCTCAAGCGTCTCAAGTCAGGAACGGAGGTATGGGACTATGAATTCCTCTCCGGCCATTCCCGCTGCGTTGCCTACCGAGTCTTCTTTGATGAGGACCGGCAATCCACGCGATGGGAATCCATCGCATGCCGCTAGGCACCATCACCATTGCCGAGGGGTACCACGATGCCCCCCGCAGCCCGGTTGTCCTTCAAATAGTCCGATCCATCCACGAAACTGTTACACAGACTTGAACTCCTCCTGAGCATCTGTTGCCTTCCATGCTGTATCAATGGAGACAAAAGGAGTATGGCTATGGCACTCACGACGCCACCAAAATCTCGATCCCGACAAGCAAAAGTCAGCCTCCCCGACACACACGGATGGTCTCAAGAAGCCAGACGCGCACAATTGCGGGAAGCACTGATTCGTCAACGTGCACTGCTGCTGGCCGACTGGAAGTTGGGGTTCCTTCCGCTCACCGATCGAACTCCTTTCGCCGACCCTGCCGATCAAGCATCGAACGATTTCGAGCAGAATCTGTTTTTTCAGGTGCGGACACGCTTGGTCACAAAACTCAAGCGTATTGAGCACGCGCTGCTGCTCTTACGAACCAAACACTATGGAACCTGTCGCCGCTGTCACAAGGCGATTCCGGATGAACGGTTGGCGGTTCAGCCGGATGCAAGGTTTTGCGTGCCCTGCCTGGCATGGATGGAGAATCGAGCTGGGCGAAATTAACAACACCGATGAATCGAGCACCTCTTAGATTCAGGTTGAGCGGAGATCATCGAAGCATGCACAGGACATTGTCCGCACCACAATGCCTCCGCCCGGAACACAACGAACACACGTTTCGTTCATTGCTGGAGCTGGAACATCAGCGATGCCGGCGATCCGGACAGGGCTTTCATGTGCTGCTCTGTCGTCTGTCCACGCAGGATGGGATGCGGTTCCCCATGAGTGCCTCCGTCAAACGGACACTCCTCTCAGCCGTCAGAGATTCCCTCGACACGGCAGATGAGATGGGTTGGGTGGTGCAAGATCTCGTGCTGGGCGTACTGCTCATGGGTATGAATCCGGCCCGATCAACCGCATCTCGTACCATAGAAGCGACTCGAATCCGCCGACTGATCGAGAGTCGGCTTGCTGTCGCACAGCCTTCTTCTGTCTTGCAGTTTTACGACTTTCTCGACCTACCACCTCTTGAGAACAACGCACACGATCAGAGTTTGGCAGAGTCATATCATGGAGGACACTATGCGATGTACCCGCTGTACCGGCATACAGGTACCTGAACTCATCAGTGAAGGAGGAATCAGAGCCTGGGCTCTGCGCTGTGTCTGCTGCGGAGATGTTACCGACCAAGTGATAACGCGAAATCGTCGACGTCCACGATACTATGGGCATGACCGCCGCGCTCGGACACCGGTGTACGGAAACCGCAAATGGGACAGAGCCGGTTCGAGGCCGTTTTCAATCGATCAGCCATAGTCCGCATCGCGCATCCCCCATCCATTCGACGCAATCGCAGCATCAGCGATCGCCAACCTTGCCCTCTGGAAGGGGCGTATTTGAAGACACCCCTTCTTCCGCTCTTTCCCTTTGTCCAGCTTCTAGCCTGCACATGCAAGGCGGGGGCGTGACGAAACTTTGGAGACGCGAACCAGGCGGCTCGACAGGGTCATCGTCCTAAGTCGAAGGGCGGGTGTTTCTAACCGTGAGGGCCCAAGGCATGCGCGAAACAGTCTGTTGGGGCACCAAGCGGCGTCTCGGCAGTTGCGGCGGAGACCGCCCAAGGACCGGTTTAGCATCGACCGGATAACCGACTAAGCCATGATCCAGAAGCGGGAGGATGGGGCCTGTGCATTCGCTGTAGGTGCACAGGCCCCATTGAGATCGTGCAGCACTCGCACGTTGCTCAGAGCGGTTACCGCTCGAAGCGATGAGGAATCTTAAACCCGGTTATCTTGATAATGTCGTCAGTCGCGTAGTCATCGACCTTCGGCATGTTGGTATCGTTGCTATGTTGGATTGCAAGATACGCTGTTTTCCCATCAGCCGTGAACTTAAAACCGGTCGGCTCGGCGGAAGAGTCCTTCACAGAGAGGATCTTGACGCAGCCGTCCGTCTTGATGTCACGGTCCTTACCATCCGGCAGGCAGGCGAAAATGTCGCCGTTTGGATTGTCTTCAATCACATAATGATTCCCTGTCTTTGGTTGGAACGCAAAGTTATCAGGCTGATTGAAATCGGCATCGCCTTCGACGAAGCGATTCGCCGTCACCGTCTGTTGACTGGGGTCGGCAATCAATGGTGCGCGGTCAACGCCGCAGAGGACTTCCCCATAATTGGCAATGTCGCTCTCGCCCGTGTTGGTCCAGCAGAAGCGCACACCTTCACCGGCATACTCCTCGTCCTGCTCAAGATCCTCGGGACGATAATATCCGGTTGCTCCAACCCTGTCAGCGTCCCCACGAGCGGTCGCGGCACCTACGGCCACCCATGCCCCGCTGCCTATTTCGCAGCCCTGGCCGTACTGTACCCCGGTGGTACAACTTATCCGAAGCGCATAGACATTACCAGCGACCAACGGAGATTCTGTCAAATTCGAGATCGGCTCTGATGTCGTGCGTGGTGCAGCCGGAATGAATTTGAAGATGGCTCCTCCATCGACATCCGCCGTGCCAGTTCCCGGTCGCAACTCGTCCCCCGCGATGATGACGCCGGATGGCAAGACCGCCAAACCTTCCCACGCCATTGTGGGCAATGCAGTACGCTTGACGATCGACGCGGAGGGAGCACCATTTTCATCGACGATGGTACCTAGGGCGCGGTCGGTAATGGTATGGTTTGTCTGCTGCAGTGGGTTGATGATCTCATACACCCCGCCCGTGGATGTTTCCTCAGTGGCAACAATCGTTCGCCACGGCGTCCGACGGATACCATCACAAGCCGTCATCCCGCGCAAAATTGTTTGGACGGACCCATCGGAGATCTTGACGCTCTGGACACTCGGATTGAATTTCTTGACCAGGCCGCCTGGCAAGAACGTACCAAGATCCTGCCGCCCACCCTCGATACAAAAAATTAAGTGTGTTGGCCTTTCATCATTCGGCCAGAACGCGAACATGTCCGCAGCATTGCCTGCAGTGCGTGAAACGTACTCGGCCTTCAATCCATCGGCTAATAAGACCTGATCATCGGCTGGCTGAGCAGCTGTCCGATACGCCCCTGTGGTCGCGGGCGCAGACGCCTCTAGGGGTCCCCGAACGCCGAACCAGTGCATGGAACTTCTCTTCAACCGCTCCTCCACACGAGCCCCATAATCGTGGCTGTCCTCATCGTCGGCCAGAACCGGCAATGCTGGGGTCGCCAAGACTGTGGCAGCTAATGACATCTTCACTGCCGATAAGCTCCACTTCATGATCCGCTTCTTGAGTTTTCCCATGAGCGTCTCCCTTATGCATGACCGCACCACACCGGATGACACCAGGAGGATCGACGGCGTCGTCCGGCCCACCGGCGCGGCGGTTTGAGAACAGTTGTTCGCTCCGTTTCGTTGAGCTACCACCCTGTGGCCCCATGACATTGATGAAAGAATCCGTACACTGACCCTGCTTGGTGAAGAACGAGCCGTCATTGAATGAAGCTGCAGTCTTCTTTCAATCCGCTTGCATAATCTTCACACACACCTACCTTCGCAGTTCGCCGTTACAACTCGGTCTCATGCTCCTTAAGAATTCGTAACGAACTGGGCTGAAGAGACCATACGGCCGGCAATTTGACCAAAGAACGACCCATACCGGAAGCATGGTACCGGTCACCGACCAGCTTGACGCGGCATCGAGTAGGATTCGACGAGAGATATAGACAGGACCTAACCGTGCCCGAGCGCTGATAGGAGTGGAGATGGGAAATGGCACCTACTGACGTAGGGAACAACGAGGGAATGATCGAGAGCTTGACCGAGAACCATTTCGGAGCTTATGGCCCCACACTCGTAACAGGAGTCGACCCCACATCCAGGGATTCTCACAAGTTTCGGTGTTGCGCCAGACCGAATTGCTTACCGGCGGGGTTGCTTTGTGGTCAGAGGTCGAACCGTCGCGAGCTTGGATGCATGGGATCGGGTGTCATACAATGCTTGTAATCCGAGCCAATACGCAGGGGTCGTCCTGAATCGCATGGCCAGTCTCGCCGCGAGCGGCATGGTGGCAGGCCGTTGTCCTTCCAGAAAATTCACAAGTTCCCTCGGTGAGACATCGATGGATTCTGCTACATCACGGACGCTGAGCGGAGGTTGCGCGGATTTCATATAGACCTCACCCAACACTTCCCCAGGGTGAATCGGCTGGCCAATCAGGTCCTTCATAGATCCTTTCGTCCCTATCCCCTATCTATACTTCGTTTGTTTAATTTTGCAACCGCAAATCACCTCTGGTCCATCTTAGGCGACTTCCTCGGGTCACCGGTAAGAGCCGACCGGTGGAGACCACCGATGATAACTCATTGATTTATTTCCCATTCACCTTCCCCTGTAGGTCTCACCTTCGATGTTACTCGCATTTAACACGTGCCTAACCGGCACCTAACCTGTCCCAGGCATGATGCGGGCGCATTTGGAAACGACATATATCCAGCGCGTGAACGATTAGGAGGACCAGCACATGGGGATGGAGCGACTGTTCGTAGGAGTCGGGTTGGTGACTCTCTTGGGGGTTTCTGTCTCGGTTGAAGCATCTGACTCGACCAGCATTACACTGAAACAGATCGGCCGATATAGCGCCGGTGTCAGCACCAATCCGGACGAACCTCGGACGGAGATTTCAGCCTTTGATCCTACTTCGAAGCGGTTGTTCAGCATTAATCTGAATCTTCGTCAGCTCGACGTGCTTGATCTTGGTGCACCGGAAACGCCTGTACTGGTCCAATCCGTCCCACTTGGAGGGAAACCGAACAGTGTGGCGGTAAGCAGAGGGGTAGTGGCTGTGGCGCTCGAAGGAGCCGTAAAAACCGATCCGGGCAGCGTGAAGTTGTTCAGTACGACCGGGATGTTGCTTAATCAACTGACTGTGGGTGCTTTACCTGATATGGTCACTTTTTCGCCGAACGGCCGCTGGCTGCTCGTCGCCAACGAAGGTGAACCGAATAGTTATAACCAACCAGATTCCGTCGATCCCGAAGGCTCGGTGAGCGTCATCGACATGCGCGGGGACGTCACGGGCTTGACACAAGGTGACGTTCGGACCGCCGGATTCACTGTCGCGATTCCTCAGGAGAACGCCTCCAGCATTCGCGTCTTCGGGCCGAACGCGAGCCTCGCGAAGGATTTGGAACCGGAATACATCGCCGTGTCACGCGACTCCAGAACCGCCTGGGTGACATTGCAGGAAAACAACGCCGTAGCCGTCCTGGACATCTCTTCCGCGATGTTCACCAAGATCATCGGCCTGGGCTTCAAAAATCATCTTGAGCCGGCCAACCAGCTGGACGCAAGCGACCGCGATGTGCCTGGTTCAAGCAACAACGGCACCATCAATATTCGGAACTGGCCGGTGCTCGGCATGTACCAGCCGGACAGCATCGCCGCCTATCGGGTGAAAGGAAAGACCTACTTGGTCACCGCCAACGAGGGTGACGCCCGGGATTATACGGGCTTCTCGGAAGAGGCCAGAGTGGGCTCGCTCACACTCGACGCTGCCAGTTTTGGCTCCCAGGGATTCCCCGACGTGACCACCGGGAACGACGGGCTGCGCAATAACGACCATCTCGGGCGCCTCACCGTCACGACGACGCTCGGCAACACGGACGGCGACCCGGAATTCGAAAAGCTTTATGTCTTCGGAGCCCGCTCATTCAGCATTCGGAACGCAGAGGGCGAATTGGTCTACGACAGCGGCGCCGAACTCGAGCAACGTACGGCCGCCCTAGTCCCCTCGAGCTTCAATTCCAACGGCACCGCCGACACGTTCGACACCAGAAGCGACAACAAAGGTCCGGAGCCAGAGGGACTGGCTCTGGGAAAGATCGGCGGGCGAACCTACGCCTTTATCGGCCTTGAGCGAACCGGCGGGATTATGGTCTATGATATCTCCGACCCACAATCCCCACAGTTTGCGACGTATGCCACCACCGCCCCGACGGATCTTTCACCCGAAGGTCTCCTCTTCATCAGAAGGAAAGACAGTCCCAACGGCAAACCTCTCCTGGTCGTGTCTCACGAGGTCAGCAACACGGTCACGATCTTCGAGATCGAGCGCACAAAACAGCATGACCTGGACGAGAGCGACGAAGGAGAAGACGACTAACCCATCAGTGATAACTCGTATCGGCGGACAAGCCATCGATCGGGCTGTCCGCCACGATTGAGGAGCGTTTATGACCGCCACGAGCATCAACACCCCACCCCTCACGATTGAGATTCTGACCAGTCAGAGCGTCGTGTGGTGTGGCCTACAGAAAATCTTGGAGAGCAGCCTGACTCTCCCACTGATCGTGCACCCCCACCATCGGAGGACGCGGGGTACGCCCCTGACGGAAATGCAGGCCGATGTCTTCATTCTTGATCTGGAAACTGAACGAGACGCCCTCGGCACGATCAAACAGATTCGGGAGTCGGCCCCGACCAGTAAGATCGTGCTGCTGTGCGGATTCGAGGACAATGATCGCACACGGGAGGCGTTTGCCTTCGGCGTCGATGGCGTCATCCTCATCGTTCAACCGCCTCCCGTCATACTTGCTGCCATCGAGGCCTTGTTTGCTCCGGCAACTCGTCGACCGGAATGCCTACCAGCCGAGGCGGTGAGGACGGGCCTGATCGACGACACCGTCGACATCGAGCCCCTGCCGCTGGACTGGCCACAAACGCTGACAAAAAGAGAACAAGAGATCGTCCAGCTCGTGGGGCAGGGACTGTCGAATAAGGACATCGCCCATGCATTGTCGATCAGTGACAGTACCGTTCGGCATCACATGACGAACATCTTTGACAAGGTCGGTGTGCCCACTCGACAGATGCTCATGGTTCACACGCATCGTCTCTATTCCGTTCGTCCCAATGCCCACGCGTATCATCCCACGATCGGGTAGCCGCACCTCAAGATCGGAATACGAGGAACCATCGCAAGCTTGATCACGAATTTACCGATCGTGGATGATTTCCCCACTCGTTCGTAACACGCTCCCTCTATCCTTACGTCGTACGATCTTGAGGATGGACAGCAAGCCTGTCCATGGTGTCACCCAACCAACCGCCGAGTCTTGATATGGCACGACTTGGACGAAAGGAGTTTGCGTATGACGATCGATGGTATGGTCCCAAGATGCCTGACTCGTTTGTTCATGGTCGCTTTCCTGTGCATAGGTGCCGGATACGTTCCATCGCCCTCGTTCGCCGAGGCTTCGGTCGAGCATCGTTCCCACGAGTGGGACCGCGACGACGAGGCCGACGATACCATTGAGGTCCGTCTGGACGCAGGCCGCAAGCTGGAGTGGCGCAGCCCCGACTTTCAACGGGAGGAGAAAGACGCCCTCCTCCATGTTCAACTCCTCGGTATCAATGACTTTCACGGACAGCTCTCGGAAGGTCGGCGCGTGGCCAATCGTCCCGTCGGAGGGGCTGCGGTCCTGGCAGCCTATCTCCATGCCGCACAACACGATCCCAACGATCCGGATTTACCCGAACGAACCTTTATCGTCCATGCAGGGGACCATGTCGGGGCCACACCTCCCGAATCGGCGCTTCTCCAGGACGAACCGTCAATCGGCTTCCTGAATCTCCTCGCCAACCGACATTGCCGCTATGAGGATCGCCGGGAGGACCGTCGTCACAGGAGAGGCTGGGACGATGAGGACGCCAGAGAAGACCGACGAGACCGCCGACTGCATCCCAAGTGCAACCTCGTCGGCACCCCGGGCAACCACGAATTCGACGAAGGCAAAGACGAACTCTTTCGTTTGCTGGACGGCGGCAACCATGCCACCGGCCCGTTTCTGGAGACCCCGTATCGTGGTGCACGCTATCCGACCGTCTCTTCCAATGTCGTTGATGAGAGAACGGGGAAACCGGTGCTGCCCCCATTCGTCATCAAACAGGTCAAAGGCGTTCGCATTGCGTTTATCGGGGCAGTCCTGAAAGAGACGCCGACCATCGTCACACCGAGCGGCGTCGCGGGACTGAAATTTCTGGATGAGGCCGAGAGTATCAATCGCTACGTCCGCTGGTTGCGGAAAGCGGAAGGCATTCGGACATTTGTTGTGCTGATTCATCAGGGTGGTCGCCAAACCACGTACGAAGGTCCGACCCAACCAGGAGGCCTCATCAACGGCCAGGAGGTCGTCGACATCGTCTCTCGACTGGACAACGACGTCGATGTCGTCGTGTCAGGCCATGCTCATGCCTTCACCAATACCCTCCTCAAGAACCAAAATGGTGTCGACATTCTGATCACGCAGGCTTTTTCTTCCAGCACGGCCTACGGGGACATCGACCTTCTGATCAATACACACACTCGGGATGTGGTCGCGAAGAGTGCCTCCATCGTCACCACCTTTGCCGACGCCGGACCCGGTCTTACCCCGAAGACCGAGGTAGCCGAGCTCGTGACCCAGGCCCAAGCCAAGGTTGCGCCGCTCGTCAATCGGGTGATCGGCGAAGCGGCCGTAGACCTGTCCCGCACGGAAAGCCCTTCCGGCGAATCCTCGCTGGGGAACCTGATCGCCGACGCGCAACGGGCGGCGCTCGGCACCGACTTCGCGTTCATGAATCCGGGCGGCATCCGCGCCGACCTCTCCACCGGACCGGTCACCTACGGTGAGCTCTTTACCATTCAGCCGTTCGGCAATAGCCTGGTCCGGATGGAACTCACCGGCCAGCAGATCTACGACGTACTGAACCAACAGTGGGCCAATCAACCGTTTCCGCGTATTCTCAAGACCTCCGGTCTGACCTATACGTGGGACAATAACCGACCGGTCGGCGATCGGATTATCGAGGTGCACCGCCAAGGGACGCCGATCGACAGGCACGCAACCTATTCCGTCACCGTCAATAGTTTCATGGCGGCAGGCGGAGACAATTTCACCGTCTTGTTGCAAGGGAGAAACCAAGTGGGAGGGCCGCTGGATCTGGATGCCTTGATCGCCTACATCCAGAGTCTGCCGCAGCCGTTCTCAGCTACTCTCGAAGGACGGATCGTCAGATTGAACTAAGGCCGCTCGAATGCCTGTTCACCTGACAACGTAGACGACTTTCATGAAGACGCGAGTGGTCAGAGAATCATTTTGCTCGCCTTCATGACCGCGCTGGCCGCCCCTTCCTCTCGGGGGCGGCTTCCCCGGACAAGACTCTGATGCGCCTTACCCAGAGGCCGACACAATCAGGATCGGCCTACTCGCCTATGGAAATGGCTTTAGTGTGATATCGGCCGGAAGACGGCACCGTCGAGCATGTTGCTCAGAGAGGATTGCAGTACCCGCTCCCCTTGTCGTTGACAGAACAAGGCCGTTACGGGCGCCACGATGAAGATCGCAGCCAGAAGCCACGAGCTCACGGTATGATCTGAGAAGACCAGGATCAGCAGGCCGAGCACCAGGCCGATCCCAGCAAGAGCACGTGGAAATGGAGCGGGAAACGATCCCCACATCAAGCGCAGCACCACGTCGGCTCCACCGGATTTCTCCGTGATCGAGACTTCCGCCGCAGCTGGAGGCGTCACCGGCATTCCTGGCAAGAAGAACTTAGGTGGCTGGCGCTCACCTGCGTATCTCAGGGGAGTCGTTGATGCAGAACCTGCCAAGCCAATCTGATTAAATCGCGCTTTGATCGTTTCGGCAGACAGTGTCGTGGCCGCATGGACGTGCATGAGGTCTCCTTGCAATATGGATTCCTGACAGGAACCTCGTACGCTCGCACTCAACATCAAGCACGACGTTCGTTACGCCCTATTCAGAACGACGTAAAATAATCGTAAACAGTCTGCCCTGCGTTTTCTCAATCTACATAAACGCCAGCGACAGCCATGGCACGTACGTCACCAGCAACAGCACGATGAGCATGGCCAGGAAAAATGGAAAGGTGTACCGAAATACCTGCGCCAGCGGCACACGAAACCGGTAGGAGGCAAAAAACAAATCGAGGCCGACCGGTGGAGTCAAATATCCCAGTTGCATATTGAGCAAAAAGATCATGCCGAGATGCAAGGGATCGATGCCGAACACCTGGCTGATCGGCTGTATGAGCGGAACCACGATCGTGATGGCCGAGAAAATATCCAACACGCAGCCGACCAGAATCAGAAACAGGTTCAGCGCCAGCAAAAAGACGAATTTCGACTCGATGTGGGTTTGAAACCAGTTTGCCGCGCGCATAGGAACTTCAGCGTCAACGAGATAATTCGCGAGCCCCATCGCCACACCGAGGATGGCGAAGACGCCGCCGATGAGTGTGAGACACTTGATCAAGACCGCGGGAAAATCCCGGCGGATATCCAACTCCCTGTGTATGAACACCTCCACCACCATGGTGTAGACGGCCGTGATGGCCGCCGTCTCGATGAGCGTTCCGTAGCCGCCGAACAAACTGCCGAGAACAAGAACAGGGGTTATCAGCTCCCATTTGGCTTCCCACAGCGCACTCATGCCTTCGCCCATCGAAAAGGGGACCCGCGGCCCGGTCTTGCTCCATGCTTCACGAATCCCCAACACACACACCGCCGTCACCAGAAGCAGGCCGGGCAGGATACCGGCCTTGAACAGGTCCAGTATGGACACATGCGCCATGACGCCGTACAGAATGACCGCAAGGCTCGGCGGGAACAGCAGTCCGACAGATCCTGTGCTGGTGAGCAATCCGATCGAGAAACTTTTGCGATAGCCGCTCTCGATCAAGACGGGAAGTAAGAGCCCCCCGACGGCCAAGATCGTGACTCCCGAGGCGCCGGTAAATGTCGTCAGAAACGCACACAACATGGTCACAACGACCGCGAGGCCGCCGGGAAGCCAGCCGAACCAGGCGCGAAACACACGAACGAGGCGACGGCTTGCACCACCTTCTGCAAGAATATATCCAGCCAGCGTGAACAGGGGAATAGCCGGAATCGATGGAGAGACGACGAGACGGTAGGCTTCCACCGGAATTGCCGCTGCGGTTGTTCCTTCCACCTGGAAAAGCAGAAGCGTACCTCCCCCTAAGATAATGAAAATGGGCGTTCCGAGAACCGCAGCGAGAAACAAGATGAAGAGCGCGATCCACAGGAATTCAGGGCTGTGCATGGGCAAGAAGAGCCCTATGCCTGCAGCGACAGGGATGCCGAGAAAAGCAAACAATCGAGTCAGGGCAGTTTCCGGCTTCGTGGCAAAATGGAGCGCAATAACGGCGAAACTCGCCGGGAGAATCGCTTCCACGGCCCAGGTTGGCAACCACCCGGCGACGACGACGGGCGATTGCATATCGGCGCGCACAAAATCTAGTGCGGCCCAGCTCAGGCTGGCGGCAACAGTCGTTGAGACCATCGCGATCAATGCGACACAGTAGTTGTGAGTTCCCTGAGGGAAGAGGTCACGCCCGAGGAAGAAGGTCAGGTGACCATCGTCTCTCGCGGCAAGCACAGCCCCAGAAAATCCAACCCACAGGGTCAGATTCTGAACATAGGTTGACGATGCAGGAATCCCAGTATTAAACAAGACCCGGAGCACGATTTCTACCACAGGCAGACCGGCCATCAGCAGCAAGGTGAGCCCGGCCAGACTGTTTTCACCCCAGCGAAATAGATCTGTCGCCAGAGTGAGCCCTCTGAATTGAGTCCTGTGATCCGTTGTCATGTGCCAATCTCTCTCTTATCCGCTCTCGATCAGTGCGTATACAGAAGATGCGTCGCTGGATTGAAAAGGCCCACCCTCCTCTATTCAGGGAGCAGGCTTTGCGGCTCGGTACTCATCGCGAAGCCGTTCTACTTCGGCGACAAGTTCCGGAGGAACGTTTCCACCCATGATCGTGGGATAATTGGCTCGAAACCGCTTATTCCATTCGGTGAGCACGTCGGGTGGTACGGCGTGGATCTTGAGCCCATGTTGCTGCATCACTCCAACAGCTTCAGCACTATGCTGCCTCATTTGAAGGAGGAACCGCTTTCCGGCCTCCTGTGAGGATTGAGCCAGGCGCTCCCTGATTTCAGGGGGAATCGCTTGCCATTTTCTCTCCGCGATCACGAGGGCGCCTACCAGCGGGACCAACTTCACGTTGGTCATTTCCTTGCTCAAACCGAACCATTGAAAGGAGAGCGCAGCGAGTGGCGTGGTGATGTACGCATTGATCAGTCCTGAGTGGAGCGCAGAGTGGATTTCATTCACAGCGAGCGGAACTGCGCGGTAGCCCATATTCTTCCACGCCTGCAAGTTGTCCTGATCACCGGCCCACACGAATAACCGGAGAGGCTTTAGATCATCGGGATGCACGACAGGTTTTTGCGTGAATAAGTAGACCCAGCCGCCGTCTCCCCAGAGAAGAACTCTAAATCCCTTCGCGGCATAGATCTTTTCCAGTTTGGCAGCGATCTGGGTCCGCACGTGATCCCACTCGTTGTCGTCGCTGAACATCATAGGCATTTGGATCGCCTTGGTCTCATGAGCGATCTCATAGAGACCCGAGCCAGCCACGAGCGCGGCATCGAGCTGCCCGATTCGCATCTTACGGACCATGTCGGGATCATCACCGGCCACACCGCCGGCGTAAATGCGTAACTGAATAGACCCATTTGAGATCTTTGCCCAACTCTCCCCGAGATCTCGCAGGATGTCGTAGTAGGGTGAATTGTTCGGCGCCAATGTCCCCAATTTGATAGTTTCGGCAGAGACCACCTGACCAACGAGGAGGCAGGCAGCAAGAATCAACCCTGCGAGGGTAGTCTGTTTCATGGAATGACCTCCTTGTTGTCAGTGTCTAAAAAGAGCTCAGGAACCTGCCCAAGCAGCCACCGCGCCCGCCGCTGAGCCGTCGCATTGATGAGTCGCGTTTGCGGCTCGCGGTCGGGGTTGACGGCCAATGCACGCGCCAGCAGATTTCTAAATTCGTCGAGATTCTGCTCCTTGATTGAGAGACCTTCCGCTAACGCCACGAACAGGGACGCACGCGGGGTGTCCGTGAGGGTCAGTGCACGACGAAAATGTTCACGCGCCAGACCAGCGCTACCGCCTGGGCGGCTTGACTCGTATGTAATGAGAAATTCGTGAGCGGCTCCCGCTTCGTATCGTTCGTTGACGTCCAGGACCCGGCGTACCAAGGCGGCAAATAGTGGCGCTTCGGAGACCAACGCAAGATCGTCCGGCGCGGAGGAGAGAACACCGCCCCAGGACACTCCGGCCCAATAGAGAAAGGGGGCATCATCCTTCGTGGTCTGGGCGACGGCTGAATCCTGATCGCGCCGGAGCGTCGCTTCGAATTGAGGATGCGCAAGCTCTAATCCCCGGAATGAATACCCCCGAGCGCGCAGATACAGCCGTTTGACTCGAGTCCGCAACAACCGGGCCCGACTGCGGTCCTGTGCTTCCCATCGATCAGCTTCTTCCTGAAGGAGATAGGCATAGGTGGTAAAACCCTTTGCGGCGGAAAGGAGCAGGCCTCGGTGGTTTGGGGAACTTGTCAAGAGGCCTTCCAGGGTCTTCAATCCGAACGGAAGGGCCTCACGAATGAATTCCGGATCATCGTCGGACGCGAAAATCTCGGCGTCTCCTGTCAGCAGATCCCCTAAGACGTTGGCGGCCAGGCGCTTGCCGGAACATCCGTTCAAGAACACGACGAGACCGAGCAGGCCGACGCACAGAGCGTACGCTCGTCGCCAGCGAATACCATAAGGCAGGTCGCCACGATGTGTCTGCATCACCAGGAGCGTATGGGTGGGTGTGAGACTCAATCGATCCGATCACCAGTTGATTGATGGCAGAGTAACACGCTCCGTCCCCATTCTCCTGCACGAGGGAACACGAAGGTGTGCTTGACAATCCTGGTTGGTGACGCCGTTTGACTGAACGTGATGAGTCGTGCCACGGAACAGTCCATGAGGTTAAAAATAGTCCCAGGTATGGTAGCGCTCTCTTGTAACAACCATCTCAAGATCACCTCAACTTCCGGTTTATCTTTGCCTGAGTCGGGAGGTGAGCCTGGGGAGCATGGTGCGTCACACCTAGACGGCTACTGCCCTTGGAGCGCTCGTTCATACCTTTTCCGTATTGGCCCCAGGAGGGAAGGCACCTCCGATGCGCGAGGCCAAACAATAATCAAGAAGGATCATTTGATGAAGAGGAGCAGAATGAGAGAGGGGCACACCATTCCGACAGTTCCGTTTCATCACTCCTTATCGAGCATGAATTGCTCGATCGCCGCCGCAATTTCGGACGGGTTTGTATAAATGGCGAAATGTCCACCTGCAATGGTCAGCACGTGAAGCGACGCACGTACATTTGCCATTTCCTCGACATTATGGTGCGGCACGACCTGATCATCCTGCCCGGCTACACAGAGGACGGGGCAGGGGCAAGTCCTCAGAAGTGGCCGCGCGTCTACCGCCAGGAGCGTCCTGATCCGTGACGCAATCATCTTCGCGCTCACCCGCTCCCACGTTTCCGTCTTGTCTCGTCGAAGCCGGTCGTTTGAGGCTCGTGAAAGCCAGACAGGAATCCTCTTGATCGCTCGAAACAACCAGATCAGCGGCGTCACGGAAGCCCAGCGCAACAGCGCAAACAGGCGCCTGGGCGGACGCACGAAGCTTGAAGCGAGAATCACTCCTCGCACTTTTTCCGGCTCCGCGGCTGCCAACATGAGCGCCAGCGGACCGGAAAACGACCAGCCGAGCACATAGCAACGCTGAACCGCGACCAGCGCGTGACGGGTCAACCCGAGTAAGTCCTGGTAACCGTTCGCTGTAGATGATGGAAATTGCACAACCAGTGGCGTGATCCGTTCAGACAGGACCGCCAATAACGGGCGAAAGAACACATCCGTACCGTCAAGCCCCGGCAACAGCACCAGCATGATCGGCCCTGATGATATGTCCCCTACACCGATACTGTCGACAGCGCGTTGAAGCACGTCGGGCCAACATCCTTTTATTCTGAGCGTTTCCTGTGCACGCCTTTCCGTCCCAGGCAGTGGAGCGTATTGTGGGCAGACGCTTCCTCACGGTCAATCGCGATCTGCGGCGTTAACCGAATCTTAACCTGCATGATTCATGACCGGTTCTATACCAACCGCCGATACGCTCCTGCGTCAAGGCCGGCCGAGGAGAGTCGGTCTGCCCCCTGGGGGCATGCTCTGGACGTCGAATAACCCGAATGGGCACGAACCGTCGTGAAACATGCCCGTGAATCGAGCATCCGACAGTGGCAGGCCATGAACCAAAATATACCGAGAACCTCAGCGAGGTCCTTAGTCATAAGGAACACTATTTACTAACGTTATGTTTCGCCGTTTACCGTAATCCCATCATTTCGTCATCTA
>DIHK01000056.1:66945-68631 GCA_002420115.1 Nitrospira sp. UBA5698 | reverse complement strand
TGCGAGGGCCACGCTGCGTAACTAGACTTTCATCCGCGTTGAGATCTTGTCGGGGGCGCACAGTTGGCGCCCCCGACGTGTTTTATAAACTCTCTTATCCTGAGCATGATGTCCAACTATGAAAGTGACGACTATCCAAGATGTGCTCCGTTCTTTGCCGGACAAGTTTGACAAGGAGGCGGCAGAAAATCTCGATGCGGTCTATCAGTTCGATCTCCAGGGGGATCAAGGGGGGCAGTATCATTTGGTGGTACAGAATGGGACCTGTCTGATGAAAGACGGGGCTCATGCTGATCCACACGTGACATTGTCGATGACCGGTGAAGACTGCATCAAGGTGTTGAACGGACAAGTGAGCGGGATGATGATGGCCATGTCAGGACGGTTACAGGTTACCGGAGATATTGGACTGGCCATGCAGCTGAAGTCGTTGTTCCCCAACATCACCGAGAGTTAAGGCCGCCATTCTGTCGTTGTAACGGCATTTGGGGTTGCTGGCGTGGAATGGTGCCGCTCTTCTTCCAGGTCTCTCGGTACCCATTCTTCTAAAATCATATACAACGTCGGGATGAGAAACACGGTGAGGAGGGTGGAAACCGTCAGGCCTCCAACCACTGCTCGTGCGAGCGGTGCGTTCGTTTCACCGCCGGTACCCAGCCCGATCGCCATGGGCAGGAGTCCAAAGATCGTTGCGAGTGAGGTCATGAGAATCGGCCGCAACCTCGTACGTGCGGCGGTCACCACGGCGTTCTGAAGAAGAGTGCCTCGGCGCCGCAAGACGTTGGTGTAATCCACCAGTAACACCCCGTTCGAGACAACAATCCCAAACATCATGATGATGCCCATCAGCGATGCGGTCGAAAGCGTCGTGTCGGTGAGGAACAAGATCAAGATGACACCAGGGAGACCCATCGGCACTGCAAACATGATGATGAACGGATCGATGAGCGATTTAAACTGGGTGGCCATCACCATATAGACCAGCAGGAGTGACAGTACGATAGCAAACTGCATTCCCTGAAAGGTTTCACGTTGTTGTTGAATTTGTCCGGCTAGTCTGATGCTGAATCCTGCCGGTAGCTGCAGTTCAGAAAAGGCTGACTCCAGATCGCTCGCAATCTCGCCGAGAGTGCGCGTAGTGGGATTGGCCGTCAGGTGAATCACGCGCTGGAAATATTTACGATCGATCTTGACCGGGCCTGCGTTCAGTTTGAGCGACGCCACATTTTTCAGCAACACAGGCTCACCGGTCTTGGTCGTGAGGAGGATATGTTCCAGATCGGTGAGAGAGGATCGATGCTCCTCGGCTAACCAAGCATTAATGAAGTACTCGTTACCGTTGTGCGGGTCCGTGTAAATGATGGGGTCGGTTTGACCATTCCCATTCAAAGAAAAGAGGACGGTACTGGCGACATCCGCTTCACTGATACCGAGCAGTGCGGCTTTCTCTCGATCGACCGTGACGTTGATTTCCGGGTAGTTTTCTTCCCGACTCGGTTCGATGTCGGCCAGGCCGGGAGTCTGCTCCATGATCTCCTTCACTTGCGCGATAACCTCTCTGGCTTTGTCAAAGTCATACCCATAGATTTCCACATCGACGGCCTTTTGAGATCCGAAGCTGGTGACACGTTTGACGATTCCCCCAGGGTCGAAATACATCGAGACACCGGGAAACAGCTTCACGAT